>DATJXC010000087.1:0-26969 GCA_035500495.1 Gemmatimonadales bacterium | reverse complement strand
TATCAAGGGGACCACAGGGGATGAAGTTCACAATCACCCGCGAACAACTTCAGGAAGGACTCACCGCCGTTACGGCGGCGATCCCTGCCAAGACGACTTTGCCGGTGCTCTCGAACGTGCTGGTGGAAGCCACCAAACAGGGTCTGCGCCTCTCCGGGACGGACCTGGATATCGCGGTGAGCACGACGGTGGCTGCCGAGGTGGATGCAGAAGGTGCCATTACCCTGCCGGCCAAGAAGCTCGCCGATATCGCCCGGGAGCTGCCACCCGCGGCGATCCGCATCACCGGCGCGGGGGAGCAGCGGGTGGCCATCGAGTGCGGGCGCGCGCGGTTCAAGCTATTGGGCCTGCCCAGGGAAGAGTTCCCGTCGTTCCCGGCGGTGAAGTTCGACAAAGCCTGGAAGGCGGCGGCGAGCGTGGTGCACAAGCTCGTGGGGCACGTGGCCTTCGCCGCCTCCACGGAAGAGAGCCGCCCCATCCTGAACGGCGTGCTCTGGGAATTGCGGCCCGATCGGATGCGCATGGTGGCGACGAACGGTCACCGGCTTGCCAAGATGGACGTGCCGGCGAGCGGCGGATCGAACGCGGATCTCATCGTGCCGCCCAAGGCGCTCGAGCAGATTCGCCGCCTGTTCGGATCCGATGAGGCGCTCGAAGTGGCCAAGAGCGACAACCACATCGGGTTCCGGTCCGAGGGGAAGCTCGTCTACTCCAGGCTGATCGAGGGTCCCTATCCCAACTACGAGCAGGTGATCCCGAGGGAGAACGACAAGTCCGCGACCGTGGACAAGGCGGCGATGGCCGCGGCGCTGCGGCGCATGAGTGTGGTGGCGAGCGATCAAACTCACCGGATCCGGTTGGCGTTCTCCGGGGGCGCGGTGAAGTTCTCCGTGCAGACCCCGGACCTGGGGGAAGCCCAGGACGAGCTCGCGGTTACCTACGAGGGTGAGCCGCTCGAGATCGGATTCAATGCGACGTATCTGCTCGAGATCTTGAAGTTCATGCCGACCGACGAAGTGCGGCTCACCTTCAAGGCCCCGGAGCGCGCCGCCACGATCGAGCCGGTCGGATGGGATGATCCGGCGAGCTACATGGCGCTGGTGATGCCGCTGCGATTGGTGGACTGAGCGCAAGCCGTTGAGCGCGGGCGCGCAGCCCCTCCGCGGACTGCAGTTCGCGTTGGCAGCTAGACATCCCGCAATAACGACCGCTCACTGACGCCCGCTGCGGAGCCGCCTGCTCACCGTCGACGAGTCCCTGCCGTCGCGCACTGAGTCCCCCAGACTATCAGTCACCGAATCCGCCCGGAACTCCGGCGGCGGCACGAACACGGAGTCGCCGAGCGAATCGAGCACCGGCGGGATGAGGGGGGCCGTAATCGGGGGAACCAGAAGACTGTCCCCGCCGGTATCGGGCGGGATGTAGACCGGGACACCGTGGAACCTGGCTAAGATGAGATCGCGGCGCCGCAGCATCCGCGCGGGGCGGTAACCGGGGTTCGAGGTGAGCGGGTGCGGGAGCGTGGCGGCGAGCGCCGCGGCATCGGTCTCCTGCAGCGCGGTGGGAGCCACGCCGAAATACTTCTGGCTGGCGAGCGGGACTCCCCACACCCCTGGGCCGAGCTCGACGACGTTCAAGTACAGCTCCATGATCCGGTCTTTGGGCAGCACCAGTTCGAGCCGCAGCGCGGTGACCGCTTCCTTCACCTTGCGCAGCGGGTTGCGGGAAGGCGACAGGTAGAAGTTCTTGGCCACCTGCTGCGTGATCGTGCTGGCACCCCGCAGGCGATCGCGGTGCCGCCACAGCGCCCGGACGGTCGCGCCGAGGCTGGCGCCGCGTTCGAGACCCAGCGCGTCGGCGATCTCCTCGAAGTCGAGACCGTGGTGGAAGTGAAACCGCGAGTCTTCCCCGATGATGACCATGCGCGCTACGACGGGAGCGATGGCGGCGAGGGGAAGCGGGTGGTACGCGGGCCGCAGCGTGTCGCCGTGCTCGCGCATCATCGCGGTTTGCTGCGGCCAATGATCGCGCCACCACAGAGGCGGGGGCCAGACGCCCAAGAGCCAGACGAGCACGGCCGCGGCGATCCCTAGCGCCACACGCCTCCCATTCCTACCTTTGGCGCCCACCATGGACATCGCCGACCTCCAGCAGCGCCTGCAAGCGACGCTGGGAAAACAATTTACCGTCGGTCCCCTGCTTGGACAGGGCGGCTTCGCCGTGGTGTTCCGAGCCAAGGACGAGCTGTTGCGTCGCGACGTGGCCATCAAGGTCTTGGACGTACAAGGCTCTCCCTCCCCCACGCTGTCGGAACGATTCGTTCGCGAGGCGCAGACGATCGCGCGGCTCGAACATCCGAACATCGTGCCGATCTACGAAGTCGGTCAGCAAGAGGGGCTGTTGTACATCGTGATGCGGTGCGTCGACGGTCCCAGCCTGCGTCAGCTCGTGGGTGCCCACCAGCGGCTGTCCGTCGCCGACGCGGCGCGCGTGGCGCGGCAGGTGGCCGACGCCCTGCAATACGCCCACAGCGAAGGCGTGGTGCACCGGGACGTCAAGCCGGACAACATTCTCCTGGACAAACGCGGGCGCGTCTTCGTGACCGACTTCGGCATCGCCAAGGCCGCGCAGGCGGCAAGCGCCGCCCAGCTGACCACCGAGGGGATGATCATCGGCACCCCCCAGTACATGAGCCCCGAGCAGGCGGCTGGAGACGTGGTGGACGGACGGTCCGACATCTACTCGCTCGGCATCGTGCTCTACCAGATGCTCACGGGCAATCCCCCGTTCGACGGGCAGTCGTCGGCCTCGATCCTCGCGAAGCAGCTCACCGCCACCCCCACGCCGATCCGCGACCTGCGTTCCGATGTGCCTCGGGCATTCGAATTGGTGCTCGACCGGATGCTCGCGAAGGATCCGGCCGGGCGGTATCAGACGGCGGCGGAGGTGAGTCAGGCCCTGGTCGCGGCCCTGCCGACCGCCGCGCGGAATACCCTCCAGGTCCGCAGCTCCTGGTTCGCGCGGGCGTTGCGTTGGCTGGTGGGTCTGGGGATGGCGGGTTGTCTCATTGCACTGGCGTTCGGAGCCGGCGGATTAGCCGTGTTTTGGTTCGCCGTCAGCCGGCCCGCGGCGGTGCTCGCGCGCGCTCCCGTGCCCGACAGTCTGGCGCGGGTACTCGCGGACCGGCGGGCGATCGGGCGGGGCGACACGATCGATTTCGCCTTCGCGCCCGGCGGCTACGAGGATTCGATCTTGCTCGTCGTGACCCGGCGGCGGGTGGCGGTGGTGTCGCCCCATCGGGTGCGCGGGTACGCGCGCGACAGCGTGGCGTACACCTTCGACCTGAACCTGAAGGAAGGATTGAGTACGCGCTTCATCCTCACCTTGATCCGCGCGGGGCGGGACACGGTGTACCCCGAGCTGCCATTGCGCGGCGCGTGGGACCTCGCGCGCTATGTGCAACAACTGCTGCCGGCCGACTCAGCGGCCGGGCCCGGCTTCACCGTCGGGACGCAGCCGAACGTCGGGCCGATTCAGATTAGACGGCGGCCCTAAGACTCATTTCTTGGTGCTGACGCGGCTGACGAGGCCGTAGATATCCCCCGTGCTCACCTTTGAAACGTCCCCAGGGGTCTCGGCGAGCAGGCCGGCGAGCGTCTGCACACCGACGGATAAGCCGAAGGTGAAACTGCCGCGCTGGAATTCCCGGTTCAGGTCGAGCCGCGCCAACGCCCCGAGCGGAACGCCGAGGCGGAACGTGCTCCCGGCACTGATCGCATACCCCGCGAACGCATCATCCGGCGTGAACGTCGCGAGTCCCGACAGGGAGAGATGGTTGTTCCAAAGGGCCAGCGTGGCGCCGGGGACGGTTTGCACGTGCAGGCGGAGACCCCGCACGAGCGGCTCTCCCAGGTTGCGGACGACCAACGCCACCGTGAGCGCTGGAGACAGGACGTATCGCCCGCCGACGTCCCACCCGGCGCCTTTGGTGTCTCCGCGGTACATCGAGTAGCCCAGGCCGATGGCCAGCAACTTGGAGAGTGTGCCGAACCCGAGCCGATAGGTGCGCCCGGATTGGCCGCCGCCGAACTCATCTCCCTGGTATCCGAAGGAAAGCCCGCGGGCATTGAATCCGGCGGTGAACTGACCGAGCTGGCCTTGGGCGCCGGGGTCGCGGATGGAGAAATGGGCGTAGATCGATGCCTCGGGGCGCGCGGCCAGCCCCGCGGGATTGACCCAGAGGGCGCGCCCATCGGCCACGTCGCTGGGAGTGAGGTAGGCGACGCTCCGGTTCTCGGCGATCTGAGCGGTCACTCGTGCGGGGGTGGCCGCGACCAACCATGCGGCCACGGTGATCGCCACCCCGACAACACTCCTCCCGCGCGCGCGGGCGGCGGACTTCACTGGCCGAGCAGCGTCAGTGTCGTCTGAGCGATCTGGCGGCGCGGAATCGTCGCCCCTTGGGTTGGCAGGATCAAACTCAAGCTCGAGGAATCGCGGGATTCGGCGCCCAGGTAGCGCCCATCGGCCCCGAGATACTGCGTGGCCGTTCCCGCGCCCGCGCCTTCGATGGAGAAGGGGAATCCCCCGCCGTCCCCGGTGCCGCTGAAATCGAAGGTCGACATGACGTTCACCGGCAGGGCGCGGACGCCGTTCCGGGTGCCCCAGGGCGCCGCGGTCCGGCGGCTGATGGACTTGGTCGTGATCGTTCCCCCGGCGGTGGCGTCGGTGGTGTTCGTGGTGTCGCTCCAGGCGTCGCCCGGTTTCAGCTCGCGGCCGGCGAGCCGCGGATAGAAGTTGCGGAACCGGGGCAGCAGCTGGCCGAGACTCTGGGCCACGCCGGAGTCGGAGGAAACACCGCTCACGAACTCGCCGTTGGATTTGACGCGCCCGGCGAGCCGGTAACCGCGCGCCGCGGCGAGATTCATCCCCGGCGGCATGGTAAGACCGGAGTCGGTGAGGATCGAATCGATGGTGAACGAGGTTGGCCAGCCGGAGGAGTCCGCCGGCCCGGTGACGGCGGTGGACAGGTAGATGGAATAGCCCAGCTCGATCACCGGCGGGAGGCCGGTGAAATCCTGCTGGATATGAATACGGGTGTGCAGCAGGTAGTGCGCCGAGCCGGGGAGGAGCTTAGCGGCGTCGGGTGCGGCCGTGGCGTGCGGCGGAGCGGGTGTGGGCTTGGTCGAAGCCGTCGAGGAGGGCTGAGAGCCGCAGGCCGCGAGCGCGAGGGCCGCACCGGCGGCGGCAAAACGTGGGTTCATGAGGTTCCTCAGGTGGTGGGGCGCTTCTGTTTGGTGCGGCCGAACACCGCGACGAGCTCCGGCCCTTCCTGCGTGACGCGCAAGAGTTTCCACCCCCGCTTGCCCATCTCCGCACGCCAGGAGATCAACTTCTGCCATTCGTCGGGAGTAGTCCGGAATACGCGGAGATCCGCGACCCGCTCCCAGTGGGCTGGATAAGGCTTGCTCGTCATGATGAGGAGATGGGTGGGGCCATAAGCCGAGTTCTGTTTGGCCGCTCACGCGGCCAGATGATCATCTCTCTGGGATGGCTGTCACCAGCCACCTCACGCGGCCTACCCGCAGCTCAGTTGACCCGGGCCGGGTCTCGCTGCTTACTTGGCCTTGCTCCGACTGGGGGTTGCCGTGCCGCGTCCGTTACCGGCCGCGCGGTGGGCTCTTACCCCACCGTTTCACCCTTGCCCGGGGATTATACCGGGCGGTCTGTTTTCTGTGGCCCTGTCCGTCGCCTTGCGGCGCCCAGGCGTTACCTGGCAGTCTGCCCTGCGGAGCTCGGACTTTCCTCAACGCGCCCATCCAACCGACGCGCCGCGATCATCCCGCCCCACCCCTCCTCGGCCCAAAGCTAGCGGCGTCAGCGGTCCTTGGCAAAGCGGCGCAACTGATGAATCAGGTCCTGCGCCGTCCCACCCAGCAAGGCCTCAGCGGGGGCGAGCCAAAACCCGTCTCGCCCATGGAACACCCGGCGCGCGAGCGAGGCGTCAACCCGGGAGAAGCGACCCGGGTCCAGGCGCACCACATGGAGCTGATGCGGCGCGGGACGGGAGAATCCGTCATCGGGACCGAACACCATGACCGGGGCATCGGACCCGCCCAGCGCCCCGATAAGTCCGCGGGTGAACCAGTCGACGGGAGGCTGGTCGGTCACGACGGCGAAGAGCAAGTCGGAACGGGCGCGGTGGCCGTCCACCCGGAGTCCGGTCGCGCGGCGCGCCACGGCGCGTTCCAGCGCGTCTTCATACGGTGCCAACAAGCCGCCTGCCAACAACGAATCGTAGCGCTCGCTCTGGGGGAGGGTGGCGAGGCGGGTGGCCCGGTCGCGCGGGAATCCGGCATTCACGGTCAACTCGCCGAGCCCCGCCTGCCACGCCGCATCGCAGTAGGCGGCTCCGGCCCACGGCGTACCCGTCAGATCGATCCCGATCGCGGGGATCACTTCGGCATGAGCGGCGGCCAGACGAGCCAGGATCCGGACGGCAGGGGTCAGCACGTCTTCCCAGAGGCGAGGATCGAGCGGGCATGCGTATCCTGAGTCGGTCGCAAAATCGCGCGGCGCCACGAAGGGAATCCAACGGACGCTCGTGGCGTCGAGACGGTCGGCGGTCTGCTCCCACGCCGCACGGGTGGCGTCGCGGTCCCAGCGCGGCCAATGCGTCGAGTCGATGAGCGCGGCGCCGCGGGCGTTCGTGAGGAGCACCGTGAAGGCGCCCGCCTCCAGAAAATCGGAGAGCGTGTCGAGCATCGCCGCCCGCACGGTGGCCGGCATGCGGTGATCGAGTGCGGGCAGGTTCCCCGCCAGGGCGCGGATACCTTGTCGGGCGGTCCACGCCGGGAGTACGGCCGTATGGGCTTGCGCGGAATCCGGCGCCCTCGAGGGAAGGACCTCGACGCTCACTCCCGGCGGCGGTGCTTGAAACGGGGCGTGTGGGGCGACGGGTCCGGGGACTCCCACCTCGCCTGCCAGCGCGAGGGGCGCTCGCGGAGCCTCGGGGGGCACCCGGGCCCACTCCGCCGGCCGGCGCGTCCACCGCGCGACCGCCACGAGAAACGCGCGGGTCTCTTGGTACGCAGGCCCGGCGGGTTGGGAGGCCACCTGGTCGGCGCCCGCCAGCGCGCCGAGCGTCGAGCGCGAGAAGACCACGACCAATCCATTGCCAACTCGACGAGCCGCGACGACCGGCGCGCGGGCGTCCCGCCGTGCCGGTCTGCCACCGGCTCGCGCGAGCACCTGCGCGCTCGCGGCGACGTGGAGTGGGTTGTAATCCCCGGCCGGGAATGGCTCGAACCCGAGCTCCCGCACATCGGTCTCGCGAACGGGCAAAGCCGGAGGAGATGCCTCCCCGCCGCCGGAGTCGTGGAGGCTGCTATCCGCGATGGTGATGCCCGCGCCGCTCCAGGCCAGCCACCGGTTCATGATCCAGCGGTCGAGGCTGCCCGTGGCGCCGTTCGGATACCCCAGCACCACGACGCCGCCGCGGAGCAGCCACTCGGTCAACACGGTCACGTCGCCGACGGTGAGGGCATCGGACGGCGCTTCCGGGACGTTGCCGCCCAGCAGGACCAGGGCGCCGTAGCGGTCGAGGTCGTCGCGGGTCAGGTGCGGGTAGTAGCGGCGGTACTCGACGGTGTAGCCGGCGGAGCTCCACGGGCGGGCGGTCGACTCGAGCGCGACCGGGTCCGTGAGCCGTTCGTCGAGGAGGAGCAGCCGGCTGGCTTGGGGATGGCACGCGGCGAGAACCAATGCCAATGCGAAGTGCGAAGTGCGAAGTGCGAAGTGACGCCCGGGCATCGTAGCAATAACTCTAATCACCGCGGACGGGACTCCTCCACCAACCGCTGGAAGCGGGGGTTGCCGCGGATCGGATCCAACTCGGGAAACCGGAGCAGGTTCCAGACTTTGTACGACGGTTTGAGGCGGTCGAGCAGATCGAGGGCTCGCAGGGTGTCTCCCGCACTGATCAACGCCGACGCGAGCCAGGTCCCATCCCTCGCGCTCAAGAGCGCGCTCGATTCGCGGGCCTGTAGCACGCCCGCGAGGCGGGCTCGAGCCGCCGAGGTGTCGCCCTCCCGGGCCAGGACCATGGCCATCACCGTCGCGCCCTGAATGGGATCGGCGGTGCTCAGGTGGTCGGTAGTCTCCGCGTCGTGGCGCGCGCTCGCGGCATCGCCTAGCAGCAGAAACAGGCGGGCGCGGAACGCGTACCCCGGAGCGAATCCCGGATCGGCCGCGAGGGCGCTGTCCACCCAGCGGCGTGCCGCGGCGAAGCGATGGGCCATCATCTCCCGGCGTCCCACCAGCGCGAGCGTGATGGGCCGCAGCGGGTCGATAGCGAGTGCCCGTTGGTACGCCTCGACGGCCTCGGAATCCCTGCCGGCCTCGATCAATCGTGTGCCGTAGGTGTGCTGCGCTTCCGCGTTCCGAGGGTCCAGCGTGACGGCTCGCCTCCCCGCCGCCAGAACATCTGCGTAGTCCAGAGGATGGCTGAAGCTCGTGATGTAGCACTCGGCCAGCCAGGCATTCGAGGACGTGGGCCCAAGTTGCAGCGCCCGCTCGGCCGCCGCGGTTCCCCGTGCCAACACCGACTCCGCGGGCACTCCCGGGCGGACCCACCCCCATTCGAGGAACAATGCATACGCCTCGGCGAGGCCCGCGTACCCTTCGACGAACCCCGGTTCAGCTTTGATCGCCGCCTCATATTCATCGACGGCTTTACCCATGGCCGCGGCGGTGCGTTGCGCGAGGAAATGGTTGCCGCGAAGGAAATGATCGTAGGCACCCCCACTCACCGCCGGCCGCGCGGTGAGTGCGGTCCGTTCGCTCGCGAGCAATCGGCCGGTGATGGCCGTCGCAACGGCGCCGGCGATCTCCTCCTCGATCGCGAAGAGGTCGGTATCGGGCCGGTCGTAGCTGTCCCCCCAGAGGTGCACACCAGACGCCGCCCGGGCGAGCTCCACAGTCACCCGCAGGTGGCGATCGAACCGTCGCACGCTGCCGGTGACGAGATTCCCGACGCCGAGCGCGCGCCCCACGGCGGGCAGGTCCTCGTAGGCGCGGCCGCGGAACCGCCGCACAGAGTTGGACGATTGGATGGCCAGACGATCCACCTGGCCGAGGCGGGTAATGATGTCCTCGGTCAGGCCCTCGGCGAGGTAGGCGTCGGATGTGTCTCGAGATCGGTTTTCAAAGTAGAGCACGGCGACCGTGTTCGATGCCGGTCGGCCACGCGCGACTGTGGATTGACAGGGCGGCGTGCTGCCGTCGGGGCATTGGGCGGATAGACGACCGGGGTGAATGGCCAACAGGAACGCAAGCCAGACCCGGAGGATACCCTGACCGCCTCCGACCGCCCCTGACCGCCCCCGACCGTCTTTCATAACAGCAGATCGCTCCGCACGCGCTTGCGCACGGCCCACCACAATGCGCCCCAGACATTCGAGCGGCGCACGGCGACCTTCGCTTCTCCTGTCACACCGGGACGGAACACCGGCGAGGTCGCCACCCGGATGCGCGCCTCCACGCCGGACTGGCCGACCCCGCCGGCGCTCGATACTTGCGCCACACTGGCGACGCTGGCCTGCAGGGCCTCACCGACACCGCTGTATGGGATCAGGGCCGCAGGCTGTCCCGGCGCGACCAGAGTGGCCCCGGCGGGCTCCAGACGAAGCCGAAGCTCGACGGAGTCCACGGTCTGGAGGCGGAACAGCGTATCCCCCGCGTTGACCCAGTGACCCAAACGCTCCTCGAGCCGCGGCGTCACGATGACGCCTGCCGTGGGAGCGCGCATCACGTATGACTGAAGACGGGCGCGCAGCTGATTGGCCTCAGCCTCGGCCTGCGCCCGCTCGGCGCCGAGCTGCATCGCCAACCCGGCGCGCGCGGCCGCGAGCGCCGCCCGCTGCAGCTGGCCGAGGGAGTCCGCCGCGCGTTCCTGCACGAAGACCGCGGCCTCAGTTCGGAAGTTGCGCAGCTGCACGACCGGCGCGCCGGCGCTGACCGCGGTCCCCTCGTGAGCGAGCACGGCGGTGATCACCGCGGAATCCGGGGCCGTCAAGGCGACCTCGAGCGGCGGCTGAGCCACGAACACGCCGTGCACGTTGATCGGCCAGGGGATCACCGCGCCGAGCAGCAGGAGGCCAGCGCCGACGACGGTCGCGGTACGCAGGGGACCCGGCTGACGCCACATGGTGCGGTGCTCTCGAACGGAGGTCGCCACCGCTTGCCACCACTCCCGGACGCTCTCGCTGGCGGCAGACCACAGGAAGACCAGCAACGCGATGACCCCGATGGCACCGACCGTTCGGCTGACCCATCCCAAAATGGCGCCGAAGATGAGCACCAGGATCATCGTCGAGTAGGCGAGGGCCAGCAGGCTGTATACCAGGAACACGCGCCGCTCCTGGTCATCCGCCGCGAATGGTGGCAACGCGAGGCGCAGCACTCGCCGCCGCACGAGCCAGGTCAGGTACCCGAAGGCGCGGCTGCGCAGGTTCGGGATCTCGAGCCAGTCGGACAACGCGTAGTAGCCGTCGAGGGGGATCAGGGGATTGGCATTGGCGAGGATAGTCGTGACCCCGCCGACGATCACGGCGTTCAAGGCGATGTGGGACACGACAGTTCCCGGAGCGGCCACCCACCACACGATCGCGGCCACCGCCGCCAGGACGAGCTGGATCCAGGAGCCCGCCGCGGTGACCCAGAGCCGGGCCTTGAGCTCCGGAAAGGTCCAGGCATCGTTGACATTGCAGTAGAAGGCGGGCTGAAAATAGATCAGCATGGCGCCCATCTCGTGGACCTGACCACCGAAGTACTTGCAGGTGAAGCCGTGTCCCAGCTCGTGAATGGCGATAATGACCAGCGCGGTGCCGTAGAGCAGCAGGAACGAGCCCCAGGTGTATCCGCTCAGATGCATCAGGTTGCCAATGGCGTGCGACAACTCCGGCCACCGGGCGATCGCTACGATGGCGTAGATCAGAAACATCGCTCCCGACATCACCAGAAACGGGCGCGAGAAGAGGAACATGAGGCGCGGGAGCCAGCGATCGAAGAACCGATCCGGGTCCCCCACCGACCAGCGCATACGGAGGATGCTCCCGGTGTAGTGGGAGCGCTTGAGGCGGCGGTGCCGCTCGGCGCGCAGACGCTCCATCAGCAGCACCGACCGCTCCGCAATCGTGCGCTCCAGCAGACCCATCTGGGAGAGCTTACGCGCGAACCCCTGGACGGCCGCGGCGGTGAACGGCAATCCTTGCTCCCCAAGCACGGCCGCGACCGCCTCCGGCGTGCGGTCGCCGGTGAATTCCTGCATCACCGCCATCTCGATCGGGCGGAACCGGAAGTACTTGTGAGTCTCGGGATCCTTGACGATGTAGGTGTCTTCACCGCGATACCGCTGGGCGATGACGACCAGGTCGGCGCGCAGCCTGGGGTGCATTACTTGGCGCTGCGAACCAGGCGTTCCCCCGGCGACAGGCCGCTCGTCACCTCGATGCGACCATCGGGGAGCGTGGTGCCGAGGGTGACGGCCCGCAATACCGTCCGTCCCCCGTCCGAGACGAGCACGTAGCCCTGCTCGGCGATCGCGTCTTTCGGGATCGCGACCACCGTGCGGCGCTCGGCCCCGAGGTGCACCGTGACCGCGCCGCCAGGGCGGAGACCGCCACCGGCGCCGAGCTGGAGCAGGAACTCGCGGGTTCCGCTGGCGGGGTCGACGGTCGGGGAGCCGCGAATGATCGTCGCCGCGGCGGCGGTTCCGTCGATGCCGACGACCTGCGCCGTGCCTCCGACGCGGATCCCCGCCGCGGTTTCCGGGACTCGAATCGAAACCCGCAGGGGCCCCAGCGCCGACACCCGGAACAGAGAATCGCCCGAGGCCACCAGCTGGCGGGGACGCACTGTCCGGGCGGTGACGACCCCGGCAAACGGCGCCACGATCCGGGTCAGATCGAGATTGCGCTTCGCCTGCCGCCGGGCCAGCGCCGTCTGTTGATCGTTCAGCTCCGCCGTTTCGGAATCGGCGGCGGACATCCCTCCCATGCGAGCGAGGTCGCGGGCGCGTGCCACCTCACGCTCGGCCCGGGCGTAATCCTGTTCCGCCCGCGCGAGCGCGATCTCCTGATCCACATGCTCGAGCTGGGCGAGCGGCTCACCCTCGCCGACCGCGGCGCCCAGGTCCACATAGACCGATTCCACGAACCCGCTCGACCTGGCGTAGACGCGTGCGTCGTGCTCCACGTAGAGCTGAGCCGGAATCGCCAGCGGGACATCCAAGGTCGCGGTGTCGACGGTGAGAAGGGACCCCTCGGGGGACGGCGCCCGGGCCGCCTTGGGTTGCGCGTCGGAGCCGCAGGCGGCCGCGACCACCGCGGACACGACCCACCACTGGTGTTTCATGCCCAGATCCTCCACCAGACGAGGCGGAGCCAACGCACCGGCCCGCGGAGCAGCCGCGTCGCCACCGAGGCGGATGCGGTCAGCACTTTCACGTGGGCCGCCATCCCCGGGCGCAGCAGTCCATCGGGGTTGGCGACGCGGGCCCGTGCGGGAAACCACACGTCTCCCGCGGAGTCGCTCGGCAGCTCTCCCAGAAAGCTCACTTCGCCGGTGAAGGTCCGTTGGGGTAAGGCGTCGACCCGCAGGTGGACCGGTTGACCCACGGCGACGCGGGTGACCTCCCGCTGCGGTACGCCGAAGTCGAGCTCCAAGGTATCGGTCCGGCCGATGATGGCGACGATATCCCCGGCGTCGAGCCACGCCCCGAGCCGTTCTTCCGGCCGCGGCGTGAGGACGATTCCGCTGACCGGTGCCCGGACCGTCGTGGCCGTCACCTGCTCTTCGAGCAGGGTCTGCTCTTCGCGCAGGGCGTCGGCGCGGGTTCGCTGGATCCGCTCCTCGCCGGCATTGCCCTGGGCCGCCGCCGTGGCGGCCGCGCGCTCGGCGTTCATGACCGCCGCCGCGGCCGCATCGCGCGACGCCCGGAGCTCGACGTCCCGGAGCTGGACCAGGACCGCGCCCCGCGCGACGGCGGTCCCTTCCCGCACCAGGACGCGCTCGACGATTCCCGGAACGAGGGTCCGCGCCTCGGCGTAACTGGACGCGCGGAACGCCGGAGCGCCACCGGCCACCCGCAGCGGCCAGCGGATCAGCGTCACCGCCGCGAGCCCCACCACCGCGGTCACGGTGTAGGTGCGGCGTCGCCGCGCGGGGAGCTGGTTCCACGACCGACGCTTGGCTGCGAGCGCGCCTAACGCGTCGACTAGCGGTACCTGGTTGTAGAGCTCCGCGTTGCGAAGTGCCACCGTGACCTGGTTCGCGAGGATCTCGGCGAGCTCGCGCTGGGTCGCCCCCGCGAAATCCGGCGACTTCGCCTCGAAGAGCAATACGCCGACCGCGCCCTGCTCGTCGGCGAGTGGGAGATACAGCACGCTGCGGATCTCGTCGGCCGCGAGGGCGTCGCCGAAGGCCGAGACGAACGCCTGATCGCCGTCGGCGGCCGGGGCCTCACGATCTACGAGGTAGAATGGCGTTCCCCGTTGCACCGTCCAGGCCCCGCGGGTGGAGAGCGCCCGGGTTTCCTCGCGCTTCGCATCCACCTCCTCCTGGCCCGCGATGGCCCGAATCTCACAGCCTTTGGCGCCGTACAGCCCGATCGCCGCCCGGTCGAACGACAGCGCCCGTGAGGCGAGGTTGACCACCGACTGCAGGATCCGGTCGAGGTCCAAGGTCGACGTGATTTCGCGGCTGATCTCGAGCAGGATGGCCAGGTCGCGCGCCCGCTTTTCAGCGGCATGCAGCTGCGCGTTGCGCAACGCCAGGGCGGCGCTCGAGGCAAGCCCTTCCAGGACCTGGCGGTCCCGATCGTCGAAGATCCCCGCGCCGCCGCGCTTATTGGTCACCTGGATGGCGCCGACCGTCACGCCCTTGGCGACCATCGGCGTCGCCATGATGGTCGTGGTGATCATCGTGCTCGAGCGGTCTACGCGTTGTTGGAACCGCGCGTCCGCCATCGCGTCCGCCACGATGGTCGTGCGTTGTTTGCGGGCGACGTCGCCGACGAACCCTTCTCCTACCGGCATGGTCGTACCGACGAGCTTCTGACTGGCGGCGCCGAGGGCCAGCCGGCAACGCAACTGATCTCCTTCGGTGATCCAGATCGAGCCCCCCTGCGCCCCTACGGCGGAGAGCACGCTGTCGAAGACCTTGGGGAGCAGCTCATCGAAATCGAGGGACGAGCTGAATTCCTGGCTGATGCCGTGCAGCAGCCGCAGGCGCTCCAACTCCTCGCGCAGCTCCTCGGTGGGGACGGTCGGCAGCTCCGCTTCGGCATCCATGGATGTTGAAGAGGCACCCCGGCCAAGGGCGTGTCAAGCCGGATAACGAACAGTGCCGGAGTTGCGAGGGGCAACTCCGGCACCGTCCAACTGCTGAAGCGATCGGGCCTTACTGCGGCGGATAGTGCAACTTCATGGGAGCGATCCGCTCTTCCAACTCGCTGACCGTAAGTTCCAGCGTTTCGGCCTTCTTGCCCGTCGCCTTGCGAACCATCTCGCTCTGCTCGGGCGTCAACTTGATGCTGATGCGCTCATTGCTGGCCATGTCCGGACTCCTGGTACGGTGTACCGTGGTTGAAGACTACAGCTTCAAAGGCGCGATGCGCTCTTCCAGCTCGTTCACCGTCAACTCGAGGGCCTCGGCCTGCTTGCCCGTCGCCTTTTTCACCATCTCGCTCTGCTCGGGGGTCAGCTTGATCCGGACGGGCTCGTTGGTGTTCGCCATGGGTCGCTCCTAAAGTTTGGTTGAAACCGGTACGTCTGCTTGCCGGGGATCAAGCTGCGGGGCGCGCGTGAAATCCCCGTGACAGGCCGCTTGCCGCCGCGTGACGCGGCGGTACATTTGCCAGCCCTGCAATCAGTTGGGAGCCCGTGACCGGTCTCTCGCTCCAGTTGTTTGGCCCGCCCACCGTGACGTCGTCGTCCGGCCCTCCCCCCATCGGAGCGGGAGGAACCAAGGCGCTCGCCTTGTTGGCCTACCTCGCCCTGGAGCCCGGACGCCACACGCGTGAAGAGCTCGCGGCCTTCCTGTGGGGGGATTCCAGCGAGGCCGCGGCTCGGGCGTCGCTGCGACAGACCCTCAAGCGGCTGCGCGCCGTCAGCGGAGAATCCCTCGATATCGATCGCACCAGCGTCGAGCTGCGGGGCGGCGGGGTGATGCAATGCGACGTGCATCGCTTCCTGCACGCAGCGGAGCACGATCCTGCCCGTGCCGCCGCCTTCGATGTCCCGCGGTTTCTCGCGGGATTCGCGCTGCGGCACGCCCCGGCGTTCGACGAGTGGGTCGCCCGCAAACGCCAGCACCTGATGCAGCAGTTTTGCGACGCGCTCCGGGGGCTCGCCCAGCAAGCCGTGGAGCAGTCGCGCTGGCGTGAGGCCGTCGAATTGGCGGAGCGATGGGCCGCCTGCGATCCCCTCTCCGAGGAAGCCGCCCGGCTGGCGATCGAGTGCCGCTACCTGATGGGCGATCGTGCGGCGGCACTGGCGCGTTATCAGCAGTTTCGCGAGCGGCTGGCGCGCGACATCGGCGTGGAGCCCGGCAGCGCCCTCACCGCCCTGGCGGCGCGGTTGGAAACCGCGGCCGGCCAGAGTCCCTCCGTCCAGCCCCACCCCGCACCGGAGACATCCGGGCCCACGCTCGAAGCAGGGCTGATCGGTCGCGGAGGTGCCTGGCAGCAGCTCCGGGAGGTGTGGCGCGCGGTCAGTCAGAACGCCGGCCGCGTGGTGCTCCTCGAGGGCGAGGCCGGAATCGGCAAGTCACGGTTGGCCGAGGAATTCCTGCACTGGACCCTGGCTGAAGGGGCCACCGTGTTGCGCGGGCGAGCCTACCACCCGACCGCGGGGATGCCGTATGGACCGTTGATTGAAGCGTTGCGCGGTGCGCTCGACGCCCCTGGGATCGCGGGGACCGACCCTGAATGGCTGGCCGAAGCGGCCCGGTTACTGCCGGAGCTGCGGCGACGCTTCCCGGCGCTCCCCGACCTGCCGGCGCCGGCCGCCGCCGGTGACCGCTGGCGATTGTACGAAGCCGTCGTCCAGCTCTTGCTGGCGCTCGCGGCCGAACGCCCGCTCGTGCTGTGCATCGACGATCTGCAATGGGCGGATCCCGAAACCAGCGCGCTGCTACATTTCGTGGGTCGCCGCATCGAACACGCGCCGGTGGGACTCGTCCTCACGCGGACCCTCGGGGACGTTCCCCGGGACGCGCCGAGCGGGCGGCTCGCCCGTGTGCTGCACGCGCAATCCTACGCCGTCGTGATCACCCTGTCGCCGCTCACCGAGGAGGAAGTGTGGCGACTGGTGCGTGAGCTCGGTCGCATCACCGCCCCGGGCGGCGGGCGCCGTCTGGCCCACCGGCTGTACGAGGTGACCGACGGCAATCCATTCTATGTCATCGAGCTGATCAAGACGCTGTTCGCCCAGGGTCTGTTGTCCGTAGACCCGGTGACGGGGTCGTGGCGGCCCGCAGCGACCGACACCGGGAGCTTCGCCGGCCTGCAGCTCCCCGCGACGGTGCGGGATGCCATCGGGGAGCGGGTGGAGAGCCTGCCCTACGAAATGCGCGACCTCCTCGCTACGGTGGCGGTGGCGGGACGGGCGCGGGCGGGGCTGATCTCGCACACCCAGGGGATCTCTCGACTCCGCGCGGCGGCGCTGGCCGATGCGCTGGTCGAGCGCCGCCTCCTGGTGGAGGAACAAGGGCTCTACCACTGCGCGCATCCGGTGATCGCGGATGTCGTGCGCGAAGGGCTCACCCCCGCCCGCCGGCGCGAGCTGCACCGGGCCATCGCCCTCGCGCTCGAGACCATCGCGTCACCGGCGGAGAGCCAGGAAGTCGCGGGGGACATCGCGTGGCATGCCGAGCGTGGGGGGGAGCGGGCCTTGGCCTTTCGCCACGCGCTGACCGCCAGCGCCGCCGCGGTGTCTCGCTACGCGTTCGAGGAGGCGGCTGCCTGGCTCGACCTGGCGGCCGGGGTGGCCGCCCCGGGGGCGGAAACCGACGAAGTGAACCGGCGTACGGCGGAAGTGCTGCAGCTCGCCGGGTGGAGCGAGACGCCGCCCCTGCCCGTGCGTTCCAGCTCGGCGGCCCGGCGCATCGATCCCCTCGATCTCGACTTCGGCCCGGCGGACTCTCCTACCCCTGCGGCTTGACCGATCGGGCGCAGCGGAATCCCGTCAACCAGATCTTCGCGCGGTCGTCGGGGAGCGCGGAGCGAAAGTACCCGGTGGCGTACTGGTGCTTGGTGTTGAACGCTCCGCCTTTGGCGATGTGCCGGATTTCGCCGGCGGGGCCCGGCTCCTCGGCATCCACCCACTCCCACGCGTTCCCGATCATGTCCACCGCTCCCACCGGAGACCGGCCGGAGGTGTATCGCCCGACGCGGGTGAGGGTGTCGACCGCCGACTCGGCGTTCGCCCGGCCCGACTCCCACACGTTCCCCCAGGGGTAGGTCCACCCCTGCGGTCCGCGCGCCGCGGCTTCCCATTGATCCTCGGTGGGGAGGGCGCCGCGAGCTCGCCAGGCGCAGAATCGCTGGGCTTCGGTCCACAGCACCCCGGTCACGGGCCACTGCGGGTCCGGCGGGGACCGCCACGGCGCGGTGCGGCGCTGTGAGGAATCGGCCATGACGAACTGCTGGTACGCGCTCACCGTTACTTCGGTGGAGTCGATGTAGAAGGAATCGAGCACCACACTGTGCTCCGGGCGCGCCCCTCCCCCCGTCCGGTAGGTCCCGCCGGGGACCAGGAGCATGCCGGTGGGCGCCGGGGCGCGAACCGGGCGATGCCGAGGGATGACCCAGAGCCCGGTGATCGCCGCGCCGGCGAGGAGGAGCACGGCGACGACGATGAAGACGGGACGCCGCCGCGTCGGTGGCGTCGCGCGCGTTGTCAGCCGTTCGACGAACACCTGGGCCGACGCCGGCCGATCCGCCGGCATCTTGGCGAGTCCGGCGTTCACCGCTGACTCGATCTCCGGCGGGAGGTTGGGGCGGATGGTCCGCAGGGGGCGTGGGGGATCCGCGATGACCCGGGCGACGATGGCCTGGACGGTCGGCCCCGAGAACGGCGGCTCGCCGGCGAGCATCTCGTACAGCAGGGAGGCCAACGCATACACGTCGCTGCGGGCATCGATCCGGCGCTCTCCCGCGGCCTGCTCCGGGCTCATGTATTCGGCCGTGCCGATCGACACCCCCGTGGCGGTGAGAGATTCTCCGCCTCCCTCGGCCGAGGCTTCCATCGCCTTGGCGATCCCGAAGTCCGCGACCTGGGCGTGGCCGCGGGCGAGCAGGATATTGGCCGGTTTGACGTCGCGGTGAATGACGCCATGCTCATGCGCGTACTGGAGGGCTTCCCCGATCTCCGCGGTGAGGCGAACCGCTTCGTCGAGCGGAAGCGGTCCTTCGCGGGCGAGCTTGTCTTTGAGCGTTTCGCCCTCCACGTACCCCATGACGTAGAAGGACACCCCGTCGGCTTCGCCGGCCTCGAAGACGGGGACGATGTGCGGGTGGGACAGGCGCGCCGCGAGCTGCACCTCGCGCTGGAACCGCTCGACGCCGAGGGTCTCGCGCGCTTCGGGAGGCAGCACCTTGATCGCGACCTGACGGCCGAGCCGGAGGTCCGTGGCGAGAAACACCGCGGCCATACCGCCCCGGCCCAGCTCGCGCTCGATCGCGTAGCGGTCCGCCAGGGCTCGGGAGAGACGATCGAACAGGGTATCAGCCGGCGTCGTCATGGCGCCGGAAAAGGTGCTGTGCTACGGGGCCAGGGAGAAGGGGGTCAGTGCGCGCTCCATTTCCGACGCCGTTTGCCAGCGGTCCACGGGGGACTTGGCCAGGGCGCGCAGGATCACGGTCGAGAGCAGGGCGGGCACCTCCGGACGCAGCAGGCGCAGGTCCGGTGCCGCATGGTGTTGTTGCATGTCCATCACGGCCGCGGCACTGGGCGATGAGAACGGTGGCCGGCCGGCGATCGCCTCGTAGAGAACGATACCCAGGGAGTAGACGTCCGTGCGGCTGTCGACCTCGGGCGCCCCGGCCGCCTGCTCGGGACTCATGTACTCCTCGGTGCCCACCACGAAGCCGCTGCGCGTGATCCGGTCCTCTCCCGAGTGCGCCATGGCGCGCGCAATGCCGAAGTCCACGAGGACCGCCCCCTCGGGTGAGAGGACGATATTGTCCGGCTTGATGTCGCGGTGGGCGACCCCTTGGGCGTGCGCGTACCCCAGCGCCTGGAGCACTTCACAGCCCATGCGCACCACGAAGTCGATGTTCAGGCGGTGTTCGCGGCGCAGCGCCTGGCGCAGCGACTCCCCGGCCACGAACGGCATGACGAACCACAGGAGGTAATCGGTCTCGCCGGAGTCGAGCAATGGAGCAATGCGCGGATGATGGAGCCGGCCGGCGTATCGGATCTCGCGCAGGAACCGGTCGGCCGCCACCGAGACCGCGAGCTCGGGGTGCAGCACCTTCACGGCGACCTTGTTGCCCGCCTTGTCGTAGGCACCGTAAATCGAAGCGTTGCCGCCACGACCGATCGCCGTCACGATCTCGTATCGGTCACTCAGCGCCTTGCGGACTCGCTCGATCGGGTCTCGCCCCGCCATCGCTCCTCTGCTCCCTGTTGCCGCGTGCGGTCCTGAGAACGATGCAATTGCCCGGACCGTGCCGGAAGGTAGCTTCTCGATCACAGGTCTGCGCCTTGCCTCTTCGCCATCTCTCGGAGACCCGCGCGCTTGCCGATCGAAGCCGTTCAAGGGGACATCACCCGCCAGTCGGTGGATGCCATCGTGAATGCCGCGAACCGCTCGCTGCTTGGCGGAGGTGGCGTGGACGGCGCGATTCATCGCGCGGCGGGGCCCGAGCTCCTGGAGGAATGCCGGCGGTTGGGCGGGTGCCCCACCGGGGAAGCGCGACTCACGCGGGGGTACCGCCTCGCCGCGAAGTACGTGATTCACACCGTTGGACCGGTCTGGAGCGGGGGATCTCGGGGAGAGGCGACCCTGCTGCGGGCGTGTTACGTCAACTCGCTCGCCCTGGCGGCGGCGCACGGCTTCACTTCCGTGGCCTTTCCGTCGATCAGCACCGGGGCCTACGGGTATCCCATCGATCAGGCGGCGCGGATCGCGGTCGACAGCGTGCGAAGCTGTCTGGAGCGTCCGACATCAGTCGCGCTCGTACGATTCGTCTGCTTCAGCGCCGCCGACCTGGCGATCTACACTGCTCTCCTCGTCTGAGGTGTCGCATTGACGAGTCCTTGACCCTCGTTCCGAGGGGGGTTGAACCGAGCTTGAGTCCCCAGTCCCAATTTTGCCCGCCATGGTCACCGTCTGCACAGTCCTACAACCCACTGAGCGGCCACGACTTGAGGCGGCCGGCGACGGCTGCTTTACCGCGGTTCATGTGGAATCCTGCCGCGACGTTCTCGCCCTCGCTCGACGGCGACGAGTGGACGCCGTCGTGCTATCGGTGCACCGGTGCGCCGGCACGGACCTGCCCACCGTCGCGCGCTTGGTGCGAGAGTTCCCCGCCATCCCGGCGGTCGCCCTCGTGTCGCGGCACGACCGACTCTCGACCGAAACGCTGCTGCGCTTGGGCGCGACGGGACTGCGGACGGCGGTCGACTGCACCGGGCCAGCGGGGTGGCGACGGCTACGGGATCTTGTGGGGCATCCTCCGAGTCCCGTCGTGGCGCGGATCCTGGCTCGGCTCGGCCCTGCTCTGGGCGATGTTCCCGAGGACGCACGCCTGTTCTTCGAAGCACTCACCCGGCTGGCGCCGGTGATCGTATCGGTCCGCGGCCTCACGCGCCATTTGCGGGTCCCGCCGAGTACCCTGATGTCGCGGTTCTACCGCGCCGGGCTGCCGTCGCCCAAGAGCTATCTGGCCGCCATGCGCCTGCTCCATTCGGCCTATCTGTTTCAGAATCCGGGGCTTTCGGTTGCGGACGTGGCATACCGGTTGGACTACTCGTCGCCCCAGAGTCTGAGCCGCCATCTGAAGGCGGTCCTCGGCGTCACCGCCGGGGAGTTTCGCCGGCGGTACCCATTCGACATTTCGCTCGAGCGCTATGTGGATCTGCTGATCACCCCGTACCGGGAGGCCCTGCGCGCGTTTCGCCCCCTCCACGCAGGTGTCGGGGACCAAGGACCGAGCGCGTTCGCCGGTGTCTTCCGGGCGGGGTGATCAGCCCGCATTGCTCTTGCGGACCCGATGCTCGGCGGTCACCGCCTCCGGGCGGAGGACCGAGAAGCGCGCGATGCTGGCGCGCAGGCGTTCGGCCAGCTGCGCCAGCTGCTGCGAGGTAGCGCTCAGATCGCTCATCGAGCCGATTTGCGTCCGGGTGGACGTCGCCGCCCCGTCCGCGCGGTCGGAGGACGTGCTCGACACCGCGGCGACCTGGTCGAGCGATTGAGCGAGCGTCGCGAGCCGGTGGGCCTGGCTGCGCGACACGTCCGCCGTCGCGTTGACGAGGTCGCCGATCAGCTGCACGCCTTCGTGCAGCTCCTGAAGAGCGCCGTCGGCTTCGGCCGCCACCGCCCCGATGTCGCGCACCTGACCGGCCCCTGCTTGCATCGCGCGGGCCGCGGCGTCGATGCCGACCCGCAGCTCGCTCACCAGCTCCGCTACCTCGCGAGCCGACTTACCGGACTCAGCCGCCAGCGCGCGCACCTCCTCGGCCACGACGGCGAATCCTTCGCCGCGCTCCTCCGCCCGCGCGGCCTCAATCGCCGCGTTCAGCGCGAGGAGGTGGGTCTGCCGCGCGATGCGGGAGATGGTCTGGGCGAAGGCGCCGATCCGCTCCGACATCCCCGACAACGTGGAGACCGTCGACGCCGTGGCGCGGACCTCGTCACCCACCGACCGGAGCGTCTGGCTGGCCCGGGCGACCCGATCGCGTCCCCGTTCGGCCGCCGCCACGAGCCGGTGGGCGTCCACCTGCATCAGCTCGGCGCGTACGCGAAGGGATTCCGCCTGATCGGCGGCCTTGGCGCTTTCCCCCCGGGCGCCCTCGGCGACCGCCCGTTGGGCGCCGAGATCGCCCGCGAGCTGTTGTGCCGCCCCGGTAACCGCTTCGGACGTCTGGTGCAGCTGGTCGGCCGAGGCAGCCAGCTGCTCGGCGAACGCCGCCACCTCGTCCGCCTCCCGCTGCACCGTCGAAATCGTGGCCGCGATCTCGTCGAGCATCCGGTTGAGGCTCTTCTCGAGAAATCCAAGCTCGTCGGATTCCGTGGCTGGCGCCCGCACGGCCAGGAATCCCCGCTCCGCCTCACCCATTACCAGACGCGTGCGCCGCACGCGCTCGATCAACGTCGCGGGAATCCGCTTCAACACGAGCGCGACGACGATGAATCCCACGGTCTCGAGGTAGGTCGTCGTCTCGAGCCCGGAGGGCCCGCCGTAGACCTCCGAGTGGAGGTAACTGGCCGCGAGATAGGTGAGCGAGGCGACGAGCACGAGGAAATCGCCGACCTCACGAGCCTGATCGAAAGCGTACGGCAGCACGGCGATGTAGAAGACGGAGAGCAGTCCGCCGTGTCCGAACCAGACGATCAACATGGCGACGAACAGGACATCCAGCAGGGCGAACGTGTAGATCAACCACCACCGGTACCAACCGCGCTCCTGCACGAAGCCCACCAGCAGGTTCACCAGCGTTGCCGCACCGCACACCAGAACGATCTGGCCGCCGGACGCCGTCACCGAGCCCGCCAGCCGGCCGACCAACGCGACGATGCCGCCGGCCGCGATGAGGGCCCAGCGGCGCCGATGGCTGCGCGCAAATGTCTCGAGGTCCTTGAGCCGCTGTTCCAGGCTGGTGGTATCGCTCGCATCTCCCCAGCCGCGGAGCCGGGAGGCGATCGAGGCTTGGGTGCGGAACGCGGTCACGAGCGGAATCCTAGCCTCGCTCGAGGAGCCTCGCCATCTCTTGGGCGGCCCGCCAGGCCCCGAGGCGCCGAAAGCCCGCCCGCGGCGATGAGGACCGCGGCGGCACCGGACGGAGGCGCTGCGGGGCTGGAGGGGCGGCGGGTGTCACTCGGTGAGAATCTCCGACGCGAGGACCAGCGTCTCGACCGGAACGCCGGCCTGTTCCACCGCGGCCCGGCCGCCCTCTTCGCGGTCCACGACCGCCAGCACGCCCAGCACGTGACCCCTTTCGGCCACGATCGCCTCGATCGCCTCGCGCGCGGACGCGCCGGTCGTGATGACGTCTTCGACCACGATCACGGAAGTGCCCGGAGTGAAACAGCCTTCGATGCGCTTACCGGTCCCGTGGGTCTTCGCCGCTTTGCGAACGGTGAAGGCGTCCAGCGTGACGCCTTGCAGCCGCGCGGCATGGGCGATGGCGAACGCGACCGGGTCCGCTCCCAGAGTGAGGCCGCCCACGGCGGCCGGCGACCAGCCGCGGGCCTGGATCCGCATGAGACCCACACGCCCGATCAGATCGAGCCCCTCTCCCGACATGGTCGTGAGCCGGGCATCGACGTAGAAATTCGACCGCCGGCCCGACGCGAGCACGAAATCCCCGCGCCTGACGGAGCGTTCCCGGAGCAACTCGCGGAGACGCTGGAGGTGGGGATCCTGTGGCATGGCCGATGAGGACGTCTACTGCGGGTCTGCGTCTTTGCCGCGCGAGACGAGCCGCCGAATGGCGCTGAACACCCCCGCCTCGGCGTTCCGCGGACCCGCCTCCGGCTGACCGGCCACGGCCGCTTCCACCTCGGCGGCGAAGGCGGTGACCGTGGGCTGCCGCGCGGCGGGGTCCCGTGACAGGGCTCGCATCACGGCGGCCTCCAATGCCGGCGGGAACTTCCGGTCGGCCAGCGCCTGGTTCAATGGCACGGGCGCCTGCGTCAGGAGCTGCTGGAACAGCTCGCGGGGGCTGCGACCGGTGTAGGGATGGCGCGCGGTCAACAGATAGTAGGTGATCGTCGCCAGGCTGTAGATGTCGGCGCGGGCGTCGACCAGCTCGCCCGACAGGGCTTCCGGCGCGACGTACTGGAGCGTGCCCACGAAGAACCCCGTCCGCGTGAGCCGTTCTTCCGGCGGCAGCTCGGCGTCTCGCGCGATTCCGAAGTCGAGCAACTTGGCGGTGCCGGAACCGCTATCGTAGACGATGTTCTCGGGCTTCAAGTCCCGATGAATGATCCCGGCTTGATGGGCCGCCGCCAGCGCGTCAGCGAGCTGGCGCACGATCCGGGCTACGAGCGGGGGAGCGAGGGTTCCACTACGGTGTAGGAACTCGGCGAGAGGCACGCCGTTCGCCCACTCCAAAGCGAGGTAGTACAGTCCGTCCGCCTCACCATAGTCGAACGTGCGTACCACCCCGGCGTGACGGACGCGGGCGCCATATCCGGCTTCCCGGAGGAACCGCTTCACGGCCGTGGGGTCGCCGCGCAGACGCGGCCGCAATACCTTGAACGCGCAGGCCCCGCGTTCGGGGTGTTCGGCTCGGTAGACCTCGGCCGTGCCGCCTTCACCGACGCGTTCCAGGAGGCGGTAGCCGGCGATCGTCCGGCCGGCAAGGTTCTCGCTGGCCATGGGGGTCGCGCGAAACTAACGTAAAGACATGAGGTTAGGCAAGTGATCGCACGGGGGACCAGGTTGGCGGCGGTAGCGGTTCTGGCCGGCTGCGGCCCCTGGCAGCGCGTCGGGACGACCGAACACACGACACCGGAAGTCGCGGTCGCCCAGCTCACCGATGCGCAGACCGTGTACGGTGCCATGGGGCTGTGGGTCTCCGGCGCGCCGTTGCCGTTCGTCGCGGCCGTGCGGCATCTCGCCGGCCCGACTCCGGATTCCACCCTCGTCCAATTTGCGCTCTCGCTTTCCAGCCATGCCCTCACGTTCCGACGCGAGAGCAATGGATTTGCGGCCGAGTATTTCGTCGAAGTGGATTTCCAGCCGGACACTGGCCCAGCCCTCCGGATCGCCACCGACCAATCGGTGCGGGTCAACACGTTTCAGGAAACATTGCGTGCTGACGAGAGCATCATCTTCTCGCGGTATCTGTTGGTGCCGCCCGGCCGCTACCTCGTGAGTGTGCAGGTTCGCGACCGCAACGGTCCGGGTGTCGCGCGGCGCGATCGGGTGGATACGGTTCCCCTGTTCAGCGGTCCCGCCCTCGCCGATCCCCTGCCCTTCTACGAAGGATCGGGCCGCACCACGTTGGCTGAACGGCCCAAGCTCCTGCCGAACGCGCGGGCGACCGTCCCGTTCTCGGGCGACACGCTCCGGTTCTATGTCGAAGCCTATGGCCTGCCGCCTGGCACTCGGCTGGTGGCGCGTGGGTTGGATGATCACGGGAACCAAATCTGGAGAGACACCCTGACGCTCATGGGCTCGGCCGGGTTCGGGACGGCGATCTTGCGCCTGGCGGCTGACCGGCTGGACGTGGGCCGGCAGGAGCTTCTCGTGGAGGCATTGGGGCCGACACTGCAAACCCACCTGCCTTATATGGTCAGCTTCTCGAATGTGTGGGCGCTGACCAACTTCGATGAGATGCTCAACGTCCTGAAGTATTTCGACCGTCAGGACCTGATCGCCAAACTGCGCACGGCGCCGCCGAATCAGCGCGCCGAGGCTTGGCGCGAGTTCTGGAAGGCGACCGATCCGGTGCCGATCACCCCGGAAAACGAGGCGCTCGACAGCTACCTGCAGCGCGTGCAGCAGGCCAACCAGCGATTCACCGAGCCCGGAACGGCGGGCTGGTTGACCGATCGGGGCGAGGTCTTCATTACGTTGGGCGATCCGGAAGAGGTGTTCGACGCGGGCACCGATGCCATGCACGGCCAGCCCGCCACGATTCGGTGGACCTACAACACGTTGCGCCTGGTCGTGCTGTTCGAAGATCGGACGGGGTTCGGCGATTACAAGCTGACCTCGGACTCGCGGGCGGCGTACCAGGAAGTCCTGGGACGGGTCCGACGCGGGCAATGACGCTCCACTCCATCCTGGTGCTCGCGGTGGTCTCGTCCTCGGTCGCCCAGGCCCAGGCGACCGACCCGGCGGCGCAGCGCGCCGAGTCCCTCTGGCAGGCCGGGCGGCCCTGGCATGCCGCCGAGACGTTGCTCGCGGCGGCGGCCCGCGAGCCGAGCCAGGACGCCCGATTCGTCGTCCAGGCGGCGCGCGCCGACCTCGAAGCCCGGCGCTACGACCGGGCGCGCAGTCTCCTGGCCGGTCAGAAGTGGTTGTCGGAGTACCCGGATGGCGAGGCGCTGGCCGTCCTCGGTGAGGCCGAGCGGCGGTCCGGAGCGACGGCGTCAGCCGCCGGTCATTTTGCCGCCGCGAGCGCGCACGCACCCAAGCCGCTGGGCTTCATCTTCCGAGTGCGGGCGGCCCTGGCCTACGAAGCCGACGGGCAACCCGACAGTGCCGCTCGATGGTACGCGGCGGCTCGCAGCCAGGGTCTCCACAGCATCGGTGACTGGTTGCGGTTTCGCGAGGCGCGTGTCACCCGCGATACCGTCGCCGCGTTCCTGATGCTCGCGGGACTGCCGGCCGTGTCGGAGCGCGAGCTGCTGGCCGCCCGCGCGCAGGTCCTCCTCCTCGCCGGGGACTCCAACGCCGCGCGGGCCGCCTTTCTGGCCGCCGGGCGGGACCTGCCGGCCGTCCGCATCGCGCTGGCGCAAGGAGACACCCTTGCCGCCCGCGCGTCGCTGTACACGCTGTTCGCGCGTGACCCCGAGAGCGACGATGCGGCTGCCGGGGTGCCCCTCGCGCACACCAGTTTGCCGGCGCGAGCCGCGGCGGAGCGGGTCGCGCTGGCGAAAGTGCTGTCCTTGCACGGCGCGGCCCCCGAAGCCCGTCTCCAGGCGCTGCGCGCGGTGCGCGAAGGGGATTCGAGCGGCACTACCCTCCTCCTGGTCGGCGATCTCCAACTCGCGGCCGGACGGCCGCG
>DATJXC010000086.1:0-8733 GCA_035500495.1 Gemmatimonadales bacterium | reverse complement strand
GCCGCCGCGGGTTGGCAGCGTTAAGCGCCCTTCCCTTCAATGCTTGCTCAATTTGCATAGCGACCGCAGGTTCGCGATTACCCGCCCAGTAGACGGCGGCAGTGTCCGCGTCTCCTCGTCCTCGCCCCCATTAAGGTTTGGCCACGCGGTGGCTGCTCCTCTCGGTCGTCTTCTACGTCTGCGTGCATTGGAGCCTTTGAGATGAGAATCGCGCGGTCATTCGACAAGGGCTATAATTGCCTACCTGGGGGGTCTCGTGTTGTTGAACAAGCATAGGCTCTCAATCCTCGATGGTATCCTGGGACTGGCAATTCTCGGCTGCAAGTCGGACAGCACCGCCCTTACGACACCGCCTCCTCCAATCGCCTTCGTGGGAATCGCTGCGGGCTTCGCTGCCACCTGCGGGTGGACGGCCAGTGGTAAGGCGTACTGCTGGGGGGCCAACTACTACGGTCAACTCGGCACAGGTGACACCGTACAGCGTCACGCACCTTGGCCGGTGGCCGGGAGCCACAGCTTCACAGCGATGACCGGCGGCTACTCCCACACCTGTGCTCTAACGGCCAGCGGCGCAGCGTACTGTTGGGGCTGGAACGGACGTGGTCAGTTGGGCACGGGAGACACGACCGAGAGACTGACGCCGACGGCCGTGACGGGGGGACAGGTTTTCACTGCCTTGGGCACGGGGTACGGTTTCACGTGTGGCCTGACGACCGCGCACGCCGTGTATTGCTGGGGAGACAACGGTTGGGGCGAACTTGGTATAGATAGCCAGGACACCCACGTCCATCCAACGCCCACCCTCGTGGCGGGCTCCGATACGTTCGCGGCGATCGGTGTCGGCAGTTTCCACGCGTGCGCGGTGACCACTAGTGGTACCGGTTACTGCTGGGGGAAGAACGAGAATGGCCAGCTTGGGACGGATTCCATTGCCCTCTTCTTCTCCCCGATTCTGGTTGACGGGGGATTGTCGTGGTCAGCAATCGGCGCGGGCGACCAGCACTCGTGCGGTCTAACCACCGGTGGCGCGGGCTACTGTTGGGGTGATGGTAGTCTTGGTCAGACGGGAGATAGCTCGTCAGGACACAGGGTTCCCGGTCCAGTGAGTGGCGGACTGACGTTTACCGTCCTGGCTGTCGGCGGCATTCACAGCTGCGGTGTGGCGGCGGGTGGAGCCCTCTATTGCTGGGGAGGTAACACGCACGGCAACCTCGGGACCGGGTTGGGAAGTGGCGCCCTGACTCCGGTCCCCGTCCTGGGGGGGTTGTCCTTTTCCTCGGTGACCCTCGGGCTGGTTCACACTTGTGGACTGACGACGACGGGTGCGTACTGTTGGGGCGACAATCAATTCGGGCAACTCGGCACTGGATCTGCCGGCGCCGATGTTCTAGCACCGGTGCGAGTAGCGAACCAACCGTAGCGTGTACCCGGAAGGCCGCCTATGCGTTGCCCGATGCAAGCCTTGGTCCTTTACCTGATATCCGCTGGCTCTCTTCAAGCCCAGCAGCCTGGGTTCTATGTTGGACCTTGGCAGCAGCCGTCAGGAACCCACTGGCTGGTGCTCTACCTCAATCCCGAAAGGCAGCAGGCCTTCATGTATGAACCGCCGGCGGCCCTGGGCCTCTGCGCTTTCACTGTTCTCGGCAGCAGTGTCACCTTTCAATCCCCCTCCCTGATGATTCGGACGGCCGGCATTCGGTACAACTTCCATTTCGTTGGAAGACTCTCAGCCGGGGGGCTTCAAGGGCGGGTCACTGTGGTCGGAGGTCTCCACAATGGGGAACGGGACACGGTGCGATTGAAGCTGTACAGCATTCCCGATGACTGAACTGCTGCCGATTCGAGTATGGAAGGACTGTACTCCTCGGTGAAACCAGACACCGCAACTGGAGATCTCCTTGGTGATGAGCTGTTGCTCGTCAGGACCACGCTAGGGGTTCTCGCCCTGTACACATTGTATGGAGGTGCACCATTCGGCCCTCTCCCTGCAGACAGCCTCAAGATGCATGCGGATACTGTGACTGGTCGGGTCGCGTGGGGTACAGAGTTCAGCGAGCCAGAGTCCAAGACCTGGCTGCTGGACCGCGGCGAGCAATCCGACTCATCCGATCTCCGGCGGTTGCACAGACAACAAAGCCTCCGTGAGTTCCTAGATCCGAACAACTCAAGGCAGTGTCCTGCGACTCGTGCGAACGACAGGATCGGATTTTAATACAATCTCCATAGGTACTGGTGGACGACCTTTCGATTGGCGAATTCGCGCGGGCTGGCCAGGCCCCATGCGTCGGCTACCATTCTGTAATACTTCTTCCCCCAAACGGAATGCTCGGCTAGTTAAACCTTTATGGCAACGCGCTCTGACCTCTCGCCCCACTCCGTAGCCTTCGTGGACCTCCTCGGGCTCCGCGAGCGAATCGGCGGGGGTGGCGCACATCCGAGGCCGCGGGTGGCACAGTTTCCGAGGAAGTTCGCAACGGAGATGAAACACGTGCCGGTCCGCGATCGGTCCTATCTCGGAGGCTGGAAGCAGGCCCAGACGGTGCTGCAGGTGTACCAGCAGCCCGACGAAACGACGCTGCGCGAAGCGTTCACGCAGCGGCGTCCGTTCCAGCCGGCCAGGGTTGCCGCGTCCGCAATCGACACCACAATCGACACCACGCCTCTCATGGCCGAGAATGACGACGCCCGTCGAGCGCTATAACGCACGGCGGGCGTTGGGATTTTAGAGGAATGCGCCGACTCGGAATCGAACCGAGAACCTACTGATTAAGAGTCAGTTGCTCTGCCAGTTGAGCTATCGGCGCGTCAAGGCGGCGAAACATCATCAGGCCGAAGGCCTTCCGCAAGGGAACGTCAAGTCTATTCCTCCCACACCTCGAGAAACAGCCGCCGGACGTCGAGCCGTCCCGACGCCCCCCCGGGGAGA
This sequence comes from Gemmatimonadales bacterium, assembly GCA_035500495.1. Taxonomy (GTDB): domain Bacteria; phylum Gemmatimonadota; class Gemmatimonadetes; order Gemmatimonadales; family GWC2-71-9; genus DASTHG01. The sequence continues at coordinate 5,807 of DATJXC010000086.1, read as the reverse complement.
GTCCACTCCAGGGCCTCGTCCACGATTTCCGGTCGAGTGTCCTCCGGCCGCCAGCGCTCGATCAGTCGCGCGTCCACGTCCACGATCCAGTACTCGGCCACGCCGGCGCGTTGATAGATCCGGCGCTTGGCGCCGCGGTCCCGGAGCGCCGTGGTGGAAGACAGGATCTCCATCGCCAGCAACGGCACCCCCACGTCCGCCCAGCGCTCGAGCCGCTTCCCCGGCGTGCGGCGGACGACGAACAAGTCAGGTTGCACCAGCGTCTTCGGTCCCAGAACGATGTCAGCGGGTGAGCTGAACACGTAGACGTCCAGCCGGGTCCGAGTGACCTCCAGCAGATGACTCCACAGCTTCCCAAGAGCGATCTGATGCCGAGGCCGAGGCGCAGGGCTCACGACATGCACGCCGTCGAGGAGCTCGTGCCGCAGTCGGTCGTCGGGGAGAGCGAGCAGCTGCTCGATCGTGGTAACGGGCGGTTCTGGAGCAGGCATTCCCATAAGGTGACCCTCCGGGGCCGAGCGGGGCAAGAGCGCACCCGTTAGCATGGCCCGCGCCGCGTTCCGTTACGTCATCCGAAACGCGCCAAGAGCATCCAATCAACGCGCCCCGAACCACTTCGGTCCGGGGCGCGCGCCCTCCACCAACTCGGGCGAGTTCAGCTCCGTGTCACCGTATACTGCCCGCACGCTGTGAACTGAATCGACAGATGTGACGTATTGGCACCCCGCGTGACCACGGCCGCGATTGTGCCGGAATCGAACTTCGGGCGCACCGTGCACGAGGCGTCGTAGTGGAGCGCCGACGGCGTGGTGACGTCGATCGTCCAGCTCCTGGCCCCGCGCGTCCACGTTGAAGTCCCGGCAATCGTGAGCGAGCCCGACGGCAGCGCCGAATCCGGCACGATGGTGCCCGCCGCGTCCGCGGTGAACAGCAGCGTCCAGCTGCGCTCGTGACTCGCCGTTCCGCCGCTCGGCCACTGCCAGGTCGTGCTGACGTTGGTCGAGGTGAACGCGATCTGCGCGGAATCGCGACTGCCCTGCCGCGTCCCGTTGAACGTGATGATCGACTCCCGGCCGAGCGGCCCGACATGGACTCGCGTGAGATCGGTGAAGATGTGCTTCCAGGCGTGATCGGTCACGGTCGGCGTCGGATCGAAGATGTCGATCGTACCACTGACCGTGTCGGAGCTGGCCGGAAAGGTGGCGACGCAGTCGGCAAAGGTAATGCGGACGGAGTCCGGAACCGGATCCGCGTCGGAATTCGCGGGCGACGCCGGGGACCGCGAGACACAGGGCGGCGGCGGACTCAGCACGATGTCGGCGCGGAGCGCCGGAAACACCGCGGCGGTGCCGGACACCGTAGCGAAATCGATTTCCCCCTGGGCGTCCGACGTGAGCACCTGCCCCACCGTGTCGCTCTGGGCGACGCTCAGCGCCGGACTGGAACTGGGCGACGTGCTGTTGGAGCAGGCGGCGCCGAGTATGGCGCCCACCAGCGTGACGGCAAGTCCAAAGGACCTCCCGAACGAAATCATGACTGGCTCCTCAAAGAGGATTCAGGTACGAGCCGCGCAACGCCCTTCGACACCCCTTCGATCCGCTCGTTAAGCTGGGGACCCAGGTTCCCTCCTGCTGGTGACTCGGATCACACCGAGGAGGTCACGGACCGCATAGGCAAGGACCCCAGCTAGAACGCCGCTGGGGTCCTTTGACGTCTTCTCCGATACGCCTCTATTGCTACGCTTTCTACGTACGCCTTCTCCCTACGCCTTTCTTGTCTTCCATGCCCCCAAGGGGAATCGAACCCCTGTTCCCACCTTGAAAGAGTGGTGTCCTGACCGTTAGACGATGGGGGCTCTAGAAGGCGTCGGGCATAGCGGTAACGGGATTCGAACCCGTGTTTGAGCCTTGAGAGGGCTCCGTCCTAGTCCCCTAGACGATACCGCCGAGGAAGGGGGTCAATATCGCCAAGCGTCGCGCCCCTCCGCAACCTGCGCCTTGCGCAGACGTGAGCTGCCACCCACCACCCTGACACCCGACACCTGGCACCTTGTATCCTTACTGGCGATGAAGCCGCAGCGGGCAGCGCCGTGGTTCCTCCCCGAAGCCATCTGCCTCGTGGCGGCGATGGCGCTGCTCCATCTTCCCGCCCTGCGCCCCGCCGTGCCCCAGGTCGCGCGGATCGCCCCAGGGATCGTCGCCGCCGCCGGCCTGCTCCTCGCATGGCGCTTCCACCGCAGTCGCACGGTTTTCGCGTTCGCCCTGCTCGGCCTCGCCTGGCTGCTCACCCGTTCCGTCTCCACCAGCCACGACGCCATGACGCAAGCGGTGGCCCTGCTGCTCCCCCTCAACCTCGCGGCCGTCGCGCTGCTCCCCGAGCGCGGCGTGCTTACCGAAGCGGGCGTAGTGGGCTGGGGGATGCTCGGTCTGCAAGCGCTCGTCGTCGGCTTCCTTTCCAGTACCCAGGGTCCACCCACCGCGGCGGCGCTGCGGAGTGAGCTGATCTCGAGCGAGATGATCTCCGGATGGCGGATCGGACAGCCCGCCATCGCGGCGTTCGCCCTCGCCGCCCTGCTGCTCGTCACCTTCTGGATTCTCGAACCGCAGGGCAGCGCGCGGGTCTTCCTGTGGTCGCTCGTCCCGGCGTTCCTGGGCTGCGCCTCCACGCGCCCCTCACACAGCTCCGTGTACTTCGCGACCGCCGGGTTGATGCTCATCATCGGGATCGTCGAAGCCTCCTACGGCATGGCCTACCGCGACGCCCTCACCGGGTTGCCGTCGCGCCGCGCCTTGAGCGAAGCGTTGGACCGTCTCGATGGTCCCGCCGCCGTCGCGATGATCGACGTGGATCACTTCAAGCAGTTCAACGACCAGCATGGCCACGACGTCGGCGACCAGGTGCTCCGGCTCGTGGCGGCGCGGCTGCAGGCGAATGCCGGAGGCGGCAGCGTCTACCGCTTCGGCGGCGAGGAGTTCGCGGCCCTGTATCCCGGGGTCAGCGCCCAGGACGCGGCGGCCCAGCTCGAGATCATGCGGCAGGCCGTGGAGGGAGCCGTGTTTCTGCGACGGCAACGCCCCCGCTCCCCCCGCAAGCCGGCACAGCTCCCCCGGCGCCGGCGCACACGCGAATCGCGGCTGGCCGTGACGGTGAGCATCGGAGTCGCCGCGGCTGAAGGCAAGCCCGCGGCCGATCTGCTGAAGGCCGCCGACCGGGCGCTCTATCGAGCTAAGGAAGGAGGACGGAACCGGGTCAGCACGTAACCCGCTCGGATGGTGCTATCGCGCGTGAGCGGCGAAGAACTCCCACAGCGCCTCGCTCCCCGCGAGGTTGCGCGAGGCACGGCCCACGAGCCGTACGGTGAGGTATTGCGGACCGCCCGGCCAGGTGTGGCCCCCGCCGGTGATGCGGAACGCGACGACCGCGACCCCACGGGTGCAGCCCTCGTAGCGGTCCTCGCTGACGAGTGTCCCGTCTCCCGCCGTATCGGGCCACGCCCGCTCCGTTGGCGCCGCCGTACAGTGGTTCCACCGCGCCCAGGTCGCGGCGCTCGACGGGGCCGATTGCACGCGGCCGCGGTGCCCTCGGACCTCGCCACCCTCGAACGGGACCAGGGGGTCCTCGGTCCCATGCATCGTCATCACCGAGACGGGTCGCGGCAGGCGGCACCGGGCCACGAGGCTATCGCTCAACGTAGCGGCCACGACCCCGATCCCGGCCAGCCGGCCTTGGGCGTCACAGGCGAGGCGTTCGGCCATGAACCCGCCGTTCGAAATCCCCGCTGCGTAAACCCGGGTCGTGTCCACCGGCCAGCGTCGTGCGATGTCATCCAGCAGGGCCAGGAAGAACGCGACGTCGTCCACGTGCTGCTGGTCGGCCTCGGTGATGCCGCGCCCGTCCGCCCAACTGCGCTCGACGCCGTCGGGATAGGCCACGAGGAACTGCGCGCGATCGGCGATGGCGTTGAAGCTGGTGAGCCGGACCATCCCCGCGCCGGTGCCGCTGTGGCCGTGCAGCAGCACCACGAGCGGCAGCGTGTGCCCGCGCTGCCCCGAAGGAGCATGCACCAGATACGTCCGGTCACGCCCCCCGACATGCAAGGTGATGGAGGTGTCGGTCCCTTGCGCTGCGCCGGCTCGGGTGATGACCGACAGGCACAATGCCAGCCAGCAAGCCCGGCGTGCGACCTTCATGGCCCGCCAACCCTTAGTTCTCATAGTGTCCCTCAGCGATTGGGCCGCGGCGGTCGCTTCGCCACCTCCTGTACGGCGGCGGCGTTGCGGATCACTTCGGAGTCCCCCGGGAACCGGGCGGCCGCCGTCTGCGCCACCGCCGCCGCCCCCGCGGTATCGCCGGCGGCGAGCAAGACGCGTGGCAGCTCGATCCAGGGGCGGGTGCGCGAGCTGTCGTCCGCGATCGCGCCTTGGAGCAGTACCACCGCGGGTTGCCAATGCCCCGCCGCGGCGTAGCGCCGTGCGAGTTCTTCCTTGGGCCCCGGAATTTGCGGTGCGGCCGTGATCGCCTCGCGCAGCAGCTTCTCCCCCGACCCCCAGCGTCCCGCGTCAAAAGCATCTTGTCCCTCCTGCCACAGACTGCGATACGAGGTCGGCGCGTCACGCTCCAGCGCCGTGGTGAAGGACGAGTCGTTCCGCCAGACCGCAATCCGGGTCACGGTGCGCCAGCCGCCGAACACCACGGCGATCGCGAGCAGGGGCCCGCGCACCCGCGGAGGGGTCAGGGCCGCGATCGTCGCGACCAGCGCCAGCATCGCGCCCCAGGATGGGAGATACAGCGTCCGCTCCGCCACGAGGATCTCGGTCGGTACCAGGATGTTGGACACCGGGGCGATCGTGATGGCGAACCAGAGCAGACCCAGCAGCGGCCACCAGGTGCGCCGCCGCAATCGCCAGGCGCCCCATGCCAGGGCGGCCCAGGTACCGATGGCCGCGAGATGCGGCAGGGTCAGGCCGGTCGAGATGGCCGCGTAGGTGGGGGAGTAGTCCACCGAGAGATGCGCGGGGACGATCAACAGCCGCAGCCACACGAGAGAGAGGGGCGCCATGCCCCAGGCACGGGCCAGGAGGCCCAGGCCGCCGAGCCCTGGCGCGAGCCCACCGGACTCGAACGTCTTGCCCTGCACCACGAGGGGACGGACGGCGAAGTAGACGAGGACCGGAAGCGCGGCGCCGGCGACGAGCGGCCACGCAGACCGGAGGCTGCCGCGCCAGTGTTCTCCACGGGAGAGCCCACGGATGAGCACCAATAGTAGAACAGCCGCCGGCAACGTCGCCGGGTGCTCCTTGGACACCATCGCGAAGGCGCCCCCCAGCACCACACCGGCGAGCCACCAACGGTTCTGCTCCGCCCGGAGCGCCGCAATCAGCGCAAACGCGTAGCCGGCCGCGGCCATCAGCTCCGCCCGGCCCACCACGTTGGCGACGGCCTCCACGTGCACCGGGTGCACCGCGAACAGGAGCCCCACCGCGAGGCCCACCCCGGCGTCCGTCACGAGACTCGCGAGCAGGGCGAGGAGCGCCGCGGCGACCGCCGCCCACACCACGTTGACGAAGTGAAACCACCAGGGGTTGGCCGAGACGCGGTAGTCGAGCGCGTAGGTCGTGAGCACGGCGGGCCGCCACATCGTGCCCCCGAAGCTCGGCGGCCAATACGGCGCCGTGAGCACCGCCGGCAACGAGGGAGGATGACGCAGCAGCGCGCGCTGCTCGATGACCCAGTGGTCGTCCTCGACGAAGCCGTTCCGGATTGACGGCGCCGAGACCAGCGCGGCGGCCAGGCCCGCGACGACGGCC
>DATJXC010000085.1:0-8384 GCA_035500495.1 Gemmatimonadales bacterium | reverse complement strand
CCCGCCATCTCCCGACAGTCCCGCCCTGTCACTGCTCGGGTGGGTCCTGGGATGTGCCTTCGTCTATGCAGGGCTGTTCGGAACGGGGAGTGCGCTCTACGGACACTGGCCGCTGGCGGCCGCATGGGCGCTCGTCTTCGTAGTCAGTGGAGTAGGCCTGCTTCGGATTGTGCCGCGGATGTGGGCGCCCTCTGGAGGGGGGCCCTGAAGCCGGCTATCAGTACCTCCCCGCGAGCGACGGCCAGAGCGCCTGCACCGTCGTCTTGGGCCTCCGGCCGACAATCACCGGGACGTCCCGTTCCTCCTCGACGCCCCAAAGGTTCTTGACCCGGGTGGCGAGCACGACCGAATCCACATAGCGGCGCAGGCTCTCCGGCTCTTCGCCCAGCACGATGACGACGTTCCCGGGCTTCTCCCCCGGCCCGAACTGCCAGAACGATCCCGCGGCACTGATCGGTTGCGGTAACCCATAGCGGGGGCCGTAGAAATCGAGCGCCCCCGCCTCGCCGTAGTTGTCGCCGACGAGCACTACTTCCGCCTGTTCGGCGGGCGGCAGGTCGTGATAGACCTTGGCCACCGCCTGCACCTGCTCCTCCCAGCCCGTCATGTCGGCGTAGTCCTGGGGCAGCTGGTCGATCACTCCCTGATTGGTCCGCCGCGCCGCGCCGATGTTGCCGGCATAGTGCACCATGACCTGCGGTGCCAGGATCGGGAATCCGATGGGCAACGCGAACAGGCCATAGGCGATCACCAACAGCGCGGCACTCCAACGCGCCGCCAGCGCCAGCCGCGGCCGCGCGATTGCTTCCAGCGTCACCGCCCCCGCCGCGTAGAGCGCGGGATACGCGGGTCCGAAGTAGTAGGCCTTCCCCCGTGACACCAGCAGGAGTCCGAAGGCCGCCAGGCACGCCCACCCCACGACTCGAAAGGGCCGCAGCGCGGGAAGGCGAACGAACCCGACGGCCGCGACTACCCCGAGCAGGGTGCCGGGGCCGAACAGCAGCTGGGTCATCACGAATCCCAGCGGAGTGACATGCTCGAGCTGGGAGTGCGTCAGTCCCCGCATCTGAGCCACGACCGGGAACCCCAGCTGAATCTGGCCGACGAGGCTTGGCGCGCCGATCCCGAGGGCGAGCGCCGCGCCGAGCCAGGGCCACCGGGTCGCGAGCTGTGCTCGCAGCGGGGTGCACAGCGTCGCGACCAGGATCGCGACACCCACGAAGGCAATGCTGAACTTGGCCAGCAGGCCGAAGCCGCAGGCAGCCCCGATCGCCAGCCACCACCGCGGGTCGTTCTCCCGCGCCAGCCGGGCCAGGGCGAACAGGGCGACGCTCCACGCGACCTGGTCGAGCACGACGGGTTGGAAGAGGTTCGCCGTCCTCATGAAGAGCGGGCTCGCGAGCACGGTGAGACCGGTCAGGAGCTGCGCGGAGCGGCCACCGCCGAGCTCGCGCGCGAACAGGACGGCCAGCACGAGGAGCAGCGTCCCGAACAGGGCCGGTACGAGGCGGATCCCGAAGAGCCCGTCGCCCAGCACGCCCCGCACGGCTGCGGCGAGCAGCGCGATGGCCGGCGGGAAATCCATGCGGAAGAGCTGGAGGTGCCGCCCCATCGCGAAGTAGAGAAACTCGTCGCGGTGGAACCCGTAACGCGTGATCAGGTTGGCGCCGAGGTGCAAACCCAGCTTCACGGCCGCGAGGGCCAGGAGTGTGCGAACCGACAGCGGCGGGCGTGCCGTCAGCGGCCCGGTGCCCTGGCGGGGGTCTCCACCTGTTCCAACACCGTATGGCCGGCCGCCTGCCACGCCCGCCGCGCGCGCGGAAGATCCGCGTCCTTTACCAGTACGTAATCGGTTTCATAGGTCGAGATCGCGAACAGGCTGATCCCATTCCGGGCCAGCGGCTCCGCCAACGCCGCGACGATCCCCACCAGATCGAGCGGCAACGGTCCTTGCACTTTCACCGGCCGATAGCCGCGCTCGCATCCCTCCCGGCCGGCGACGAGCGCTTGTGGCGCGGTGATCGACAGCTCGGTCCGGGTTCGGGAGATGGTGAGAAACGGCTGGGGACCGAGCGCCCAGGCAGGAATCGGTCCGTCGGCGGGGAATCGACACACCACCACCGTGTCGGGCAGGACGACGAGGGGAAGGTGCGGTGTGGGGGCCTGCCCGGCGGCGGCAGCGATGGGCAGCCAGAGGGCCGCGACGACCTGGCGACCAGGGCCTCGGCCTTTGGTCACACCTAAGATCGCAGTGAAGCCGAGCCGAGCCGTTGGGACAGCGTTCGAACCGAGGCGGCCAGCTCTCCCGCCTCGTGACAGCCGAGGGTCAATTTTCCGGCCTGAGCATCGTCAGCCAGGCTGCGGCACATCTCCGCGGCCCGGCGCATCCGGAACCGGTCGGCGAACCCCTGGTAATCCTCCGTATTCGACGCCATGAGCACCCCCCAGAGCCGCAACCGGGCATCATCCAGCGCGCTCTTCAGATCCTCAATACCCTGAGGCGGCAAAGAGCTCGCGACATCGAGCTGGCGGGTGAGCCCCTTGATGGCGGTCTGCAGGTTGCTGAACGCCACTTCGCGGGCGGGCTCGGTCATGAATCCTCCGGTGGAAGGGCTCGCTATTCAACACTACGAACCGCCTCCTTCACAGGCAAGTTCCTAGCTCAACCGAGCGACGATGGCGTCGAGCACCGGTTTGGTCTCGGTGATGGTCGTGAAAAGCTTGAGCTGCGTGCGGCAGCGGATGAGGTTGTGATCCGGCCGGGAAGTCCGGTAGTACCGGTCGCCTTCCAAATGGTCGGTAAGAAAGCGCACCGCCTGCTCCAGGGTGATCACCTGGCCCCCGAACACGAGGTTGTCCCGCTCCGCTCGAGTGAGCACCACCCCCACCGCCTTGAGGAATCCGCCGGCCAGCGCCTTGAATAAGGGTTCCTGTACGCCGACCCGCGCCAGATCCGCTTCGTCCTCCGCCGTTGGACTGGTCACCGAGCGGACCAGGTCGCCGAAATCGTGGAGTAAGAGGCCCGGCATGACCGTATCCAGGTCGATGACGCAGAGAGCCTCATTGGTGCGGCGGTCGAGCAGTACGTTGGCGAGCTTCGCGTCGTTGTGCACGATCCGCACCGGGATGCCGCCCGCCGCGACCAGCGGCGGCAGCCGGTCGACCAGACCTCGGACGGCCATGACGGCCACAATCTCCGGCCGGGCGGCGTTGGCGCGTCCACAGGGGTCGGCCCGCACCGCGGCCTCGAGTCGCGCGAACCGGGCGACGGTGTCGTGGAATCCGGGAATCGTTTCATGCAGCGGCGGGCCGTCGTAGTCGGCGAGGAGCCGGAGGAACTCTCCGAACGCCCGCCCCGCCGCCCCCGCGTCGTCCGGCCCGCGGACATGCTCATGCACCACCGTCTCGGCAATGAACCGGAACACTCTCCAGCACGCCCCATCCGCTGTGGTGACGCAGTCACCCCCCGCCAGCGTCGGGATGAGGACGAGCGCGCGGCGGTGCCGGTCAACCACTCCCGCCGCGGCGAGGCGCGATGCGAGGTGCCGCGTCACGTTCGCGACGTTCTCCATCACCAGGTCGGGCCGGGGAAAGACGAGAGGGTTTACGCGTTGCAAGAGAAAGCTGGAGAGACTCGCCACCCCGGTCGGGCGCACGTCGACCCGGTACGAGTCGTTGATATGCCCGCCCGGGAGGGAGTGAATGGACTCGATCGGACCACCCAGATCGAACCGCTCGGCGATCGCCCGCGGCTCAGCCGGCGCGGTCACTCCCACAGACGCTCCGGATACTCCCCTCGGCCGACGAGCTCCCGCAGGGCGGCCACGACCTGCGCGCGATCCGCGGGATAGGTGATGCCGAACCAGCGGCTGCCCGGATCGAGCACGCGCACGCGGACGGCGTTTCGGTCGATCGCTCCCTGGATGATGGTGGGGATCAGAAACTCCCGTTTCACCAGGTCTCCGCCCTGCAGAAACTCCGTGAAGCTGCGCCGGAGCAGCTCGAACACCGCCGCGGTGAACCCCCAGAGGTTCATCGAGACGAGCGCCGCGCCGTCCAGAAGCACCGCGCCGGTCGGCCCGCGCCCCTCGTAGGACCCCGCCGCCGTGCGATGGAGCTCGAGGATTTCATCGATACGCTCGAGCCACCCGTCGCGGCCGGTGCGGCAGACGCCGCGGTTCACCGCTCCCGCCTCGGAAAGCGTCTCGCGCAGCCGGTACCCCACAATCCCGAAGGTCGGGGGCGACGCGGAGGCCGTGGTCGAGAGGAACTCGCCGAGAGCGGCGAACGCCGCCGCGCCGTAGAAGTCGTCGGCGTTCAACACCGCGAAGGGGCCGCGCACCAGGCCCGCCGCGGCGAGCACCGCCTGCCCGGTGCCCCACGGTTTGGCCCGCCCGCTCGGCACGGCCACCCCACCGGGCAGGTCGTCCAACCGCTGGACGGCCAGCTTCCAGGGCATGTGGCGCTCGAAGCGGCGCGCGAAGGCCGGGAAGGCGTCCGTCATTTCGGGCCGGATCACGAATACCGCCTCGCCGAAGCCCGCGCGGCGGGCATCGTAGAGGGAGTATTCCATGAGCGTGGCGCCATCGGGAGGAGGACCAACCGCTTCGAACTGCTTCATCCCGCCGTAGCGGCTCCCCATCCCCGCCGCGAGGACGACCAGGGATGGCGCGGGACTCAATGCGAGCGCCGCAGCTCGAGCGCCGGCAGCCGGTGTGTCCCCGGGTAGGGGGCGTGCTCGCCCTTTACGGCGAGCCACAACACCCGGTTGAACAACTCCATGTCGGCGGCGTCGGCAGTGGCGAGGTCCAGTCGTTCCGACATCCGCGCCGAGCGGGTGCCGGCCGGGTTGCGCTCATCGAAGTTCACGCTCGGCGTGATGGCCACATAGGGCGTGGTGTCCGGCTGGTCCGCCCAGATGTCCCGTAACGGGCGCCCGAACTGGTCGAACTGGGAGAGTGACTGGAGTCCCAGAATCTCCTCGATCGTACGCAGTACGTCGGTGGTGTTGGTGAAGCGGTGAATCGCTCCCGCCCGGCCGTAGGCGGAGATCACGAGCAGCGGCGAGCGGTGGGAGTCCACGTGGTCCGGCCCATCCTGGGCATCGTCCTCGAGCACGAACACGACGGTGTTCTTCCAGAAGGGACTGCGCGTCAGGGCCGCGACGACGCGGCCCAGGGCGAGGTCGTTGTCGGCGACCATGACGCGCGGCGTGGGCGCTCCCCGGGTCGCCCCGGAGGTGTGGTCCTGCGGCAGGTACACAATCTGGAGCGCCGGCATCGTCCCGGCCTCACTCCAGCCTTTCAGCGCTTGCAACCAGACATCCGCCCGTCGCCGGTCCGGGATGGCCAGGTCCCACCCGGGGTAGAGCGAATCGGTGTTCGCCGCGAGGTACGGCTTGTCGCCGCGATAGCGCCACCGGGTCGTGTCGGTGGAATCTCGCTCGGCCACCGTGAACTCCCCGAAGTTCCGGAAGCTGATCCCGCCGCGCTCGGCGAGGTTCCACAGATACCCCTGCGCCGGCTCGGCCACATCGTCATCCACGACCTTGCCACGATTGGTGCCTTCGTAGTCGTAATCGCGGCCGCCCCGACTCGAGTAATTGATGGGAGCGGTCTTCTGCGTGTAGTCCGTGGCGTAGGCGGCCATCGACCAGTTGTGCCCGTCGGCGCTCACCTCCGCGTTCGTGAAGAACCGGTCGAACAGGCCGAATCGCTCCGCCAGCGCATGCTGGTTCGGGGTCACTCCCCTCCCGAACAGCACGAGGCTCGTGTCGCCGTCCCCGGCCTTGATGTCCCCCAGGACCTGGTCGTAGGTCCGGTTCTCCTTGAGGACATAGATGACGTGCGTGAAGGAAGGGTAGTCTCCCATGCGACCCCCGTCCCCGACCCAGCCATTGGCGCGCGCGACGCGCTGCGTAAGATCGGGAAGGGTCGCTCGAACCATCGCCAGCGGCAGGATCGACAGCGCGCCGTGGATCTGTCCCAGGGTGTAGCTCGTGTCCCCACCCCCTCCGGTCTCGCGGCGGGTGCGGGCCGCCCCGGGCTGGAGGCGATCCCGATTGGGTCCCGTGGCAGTCCCTTTGCCATTCGCGACGAACAGGGTGTCGCCGGACAGGACCAGCGCGGTGGGATACCATCCCGTGGGAATTCGCCCAATCAGGGCGTCGCGACCTCCCGCCGTCGCCAGGTCGGCGGTCTGGGGTGCCAGGTCGAACACCGCCACGGCGTTCGCATCGGCCTCGGCCACGAACAGCCGCGTCCCGTCCGGGGAGAGGGCCAGGGCGTTGGGCGTGGTCCCCTCATCCGGTCCTTGGGGCGGCGGATCCTGCAGCGTGGTGATCACCTGCCCCGCGCGCACGTCCACCACCGATATCCGGTCGGTGCTTCCCGATGCCACGAACAACCGGGTCCCGCGCGGGCTCAACAGCATCGCCGAGGGATGGCGTCCGACCGCGAGCCCCGGGGCGAGACCGAGCCGGCCCACCGTGGCAGGGGCGAACACCGAGACCGTATTCGCACCCCAATTCGACACGTACACGTTGCCGTCCCTGGCCGCGACTACCGCGTACGGATAGGCGCCGGTCGGCAGCCGCTGGACGACCTGCCCCGTAGCGAGATCGACCACGGCCAGGGAATCAGCCAGGTTTTCGGCCACGTACAGCAGCGTGCCGTCGCGCGACAGGGCGATTCCCGCCGGGTAGTGAGTGGCTTTCTTTCCCGAATCGCGCGGGGCCACCAGGATGCTGTCCCGCAGCCGCACACTGTCCCCGTCCCACCGGTACCGGTAGATCGCTTCGGTGTTGCCCCCGGAGGCGTACAGCGTCTTGCCGTCGAGCGAGAACGCGAGACCCACGAACGCCGCGCCTTGCGCGATCGTCTGCCGCACGCTTCCCTCGCGATCCACGACTTGCAAACCCTGCTCCCTCCACCCGTCGAGCAGGAGGACGAGCCGGCGACCATCCGGCGCGACGAGCATGGCGAGCGGCATCTGGCCGACCCGCCGGACGACGCCGGCCGGGTCGAGCACCTGTCCCGTGGGCAACCGCCGCGCGGAACCCTGGGCGAGGTTCTCCTGATGCGAAACACGGCAGGCGAACGTCGCGAGCAACGTGGTAGCTGCGAGGGAGAAGCGTGACATCATCGAGATAAGTTGGCCTGCGTGAACCGCAGCAGCAACGAGCCCCCCCCCCTGCCCGCCCCGCGGACCTGGCCGCGCAGGAGGATCCGCAGCCCGACCTTGGGGATCGTAAGCTGCGCCAGATCCGGGCGTTCCCCGACCCGAACCAGGCGCGGCTGCCGGACGCCACCGACCTCCACCACCACCTGCTCGAGCGCGCAGTCTTCCCCGCCATCGGGCACCAGGCGGATGCGGTAGGAGCCCGCGGCTTTGATGGCCGCAGTGAGGTCCACGGCGAACGTCGCCCCATGCCAGCGTCCCACGGCATCGTCCGCCCACAGGTCGACTTGGTCCTGCCAGGTGGGGGGAGGAGCAGCGCCGGTGTCGAATACGGCCAGTCTGCGGATGACCGGGGTCGCGGCTGACTCGGCCACCACCAGTCTGACCGCGGAGAGGTTGGCCGGACCAACCGGATGAATCCGTTTGTGCCCGATGGCCACGCCGGACCCGAGCGTCACCCATGCTCCGCTTCCGCGCCGCCCTTCCAGGTGATACCGGCGCACGCGTTCGCCCTGAGCGAGGTCTTCCTCCAGGATCACATGGTCGACTCGATAGGGACCGGGCAGCTCGAGGGTCACCCGGCTGCCACGGCCGGCGGTCTCGGCCAGACTGGTCGCGAACCGTCGCCGAATTTCGTCGCCGAACTCTTTGGCACGCGCGGCGTCCGCCGCGGGGATCTTCCCGGTGCGATCGGGCGGCAGGTTGAGCAGCAGCTGCGCGCCACGGCCGACCGAGCGGTAGTAGATCTCGATGAGCGCGTCGCGCGAAAGCAGGTTCGTCTGGTTGGTGGTGCTCCAGAACCAGTTGGGGCGCCGGATCGAGACGTCCACCTCTACCGGCATCCAGGTGTCGCCGAGCGGATCACCGTGCAACGCGGTCGCGATTCCCGTGTGGGCGTCCGCCGCCTCCAGCGTATTCCAGCAGGGATAGGGAGCGAACCCCGCTTCATTCCCCACCCACCGAATCGTCGCCTGTGGACCCTGGAACACCATGGCGCTGGGGGAAAAGCGTGACACCAGGTCCCCCGTCGGGACCACACTCGACCCGTCCAACCACAACTCGGTGATCGGGCCGTACCGGGTGAGCAGCTCGGTGAGCTGCTGGCGGTAGATCGCATTGTAGCGCTGCTGGGCCTCGGCGGTCTGGCAGCGGCCCGACAGGCCGGCCCCAAAGTGATCGTCGCGAGGCGAGAGATAGACGCCGAG
>DATJXC010000084.1:0-9738 GCA_035500495.1 Gemmatimonadales bacterium | reverse complement strand
TCCACCCCGCGTGCCAGGGCCTTGGTCTGCGGCTCCATCCCGACGCCGCCGTAAATGGCCGCCGCGGTTAGGTGCAAATGCCGTCCATAGGCTTTGGCGCTCTGGAGCACCTGCTCCGCCAGCTCGCGCGTCGGGACGAGGATGAGGGACCGCAACACATGCGTGCGGCCTCCCTCGGCCAGGCGCTGCAGGATCGGCAGCATGAAGGCGGCCGTCTTGCCGGTGCCCGTCTGCGCCGAGCCGATGAGATCGCGACCGGCGAGGGCGAGGGGGATGGTTTCTTGTTGAATCGGGGTGGGGCGCTCGTAGCCTTCTTCGAATACGGCGCGCACCAGCTCGGGGCTGAGCCCTAGGGAAGCGAATGGCATGATACTACAACTCCTGATTGATACACACGCGCACTGGTGGCAACGGAATGCCGCCACGGCTCAGTGTCGCTCTTCATTTGTGAACCTGGGGAATGAGACCGGGCGTGTGTACAGCGCCGGAGCCCGCTCCTGAGCGGGACCGTCCTACGGAAGGATGCCAGCTCGCGGTTCTTGAACTACGGACGGAAGACTAATCGGAGGAGCCTGCAAATGGAAGAGGACGGGCAAGGACGGGCGCGGGCGGGCAAGGCTGAACCACCTCGCCCGCCCTTGCCCGTCTAGGCCCGTCTTGGCCCGTCTATTGTTTCGGCTCCTGCCCCCACCACCACATCGCCGGCAGCTTGCGCGTGCCGGGGTACACCTCGTCCAACGTCTCCCCGTCGTACAACCGCCCATTCTTCATGACGTAGTGCACGGTGTTGGTGTTGTGGATGTCCTGCAGCGGGTTCCCGTCCAGGACCACCAGGTCGGCGAGCTTCCCCGCTTCCAGCGAGCCAAGGTCCTTGTCCATGCCGATCGCATGGGCGCCGTCCCACGTGGCGACCCGCAGCACCTCGAGCGGCGTCATCCCGCCCGAGGCCAGCGCCCACATCTCCCAGTGGCAGCCGAGGCCATCGAGCTGGCCGTGGCAGCCCATCCCGATGTACCCGCCGGCGCGCAGGATCTTCGCCGCTCCCTCCGCAATGCGGCTGAATACGTACTGGTTGTCGCGGAACCACGACCGCCGTTCGGCCCGCTCGTCGATCTGCTCGTGCGGCAGGAAGCGTTTGATCTTCGGCATGTCGTGAATGTCGTAGTGCTCGTAGAAGTAATCTTCGCCGAACGGCCCGCCGTAGTTCACGAGCAGAGTAGGCGTGTAGGTGACACCCGTCTGCGCGACGAACTGCACCACGTCCTGGTACAACGGCATGATCGGATAGCTGTGCTCGCTCCCGGGGTAGCCGTCCATCGCCTCGGTCAGGTTCTTCTTGAAGTCGAGCCCGCCCTCGAGCGTGGGCATCAGCCCCAGCTCCTTGGCCGCCATGATGATCCACTGGCGCTGCTTCCGGTTCCCGGTCATGTACTGCTTGATCGTGTTGGTGTGATAGAAATCGCTGTAACGGCGCAGCACGTTGCGCGCGTCGTCCAGGCTCTGGAGGTTCTCGTCCCAGAACACCCCGGGGCCGGTGTGGAAGATGCGCGGACCCCACATGTCCCCGGTCTCCACCAGGTCCGAGTAGGTGAGCACGTCGGTCGTGGCTGTCTGGGGATCGCGCGTCGTCGTCACCCCCCAGGCGAGGTTCGCCAGGTACTTCCAGTTCTGCTCCTCGTGGATCCCGAAGGTCCCCCAGGGATGGGCATGGATGTCCACGAGACCGGGGATGATGGTTTTGCCGCTGACGTCGATCACCCGCGCTCCCGCGGGCACCGGCATCCCACCGGTCGGCCCCACATATACCAGCCGATTGTTGGTGACGATGACGTCCCCGTTGGCGATCACCTCGTCACCCTTCATCGTGACGATGCGCGCGCCCTTGAGCACGACGCTGCCGCGCGGAATGTCCCGCGGCACGGTGATCCTCACGTCCACCCGCTCGGGGTCGTAGGCCGGCCGCTTGGCGAGCGAATCCACCCTGGCCTTGGCGGCCGAATCGGGCTTCGTCTTCGATTTGGTGGTATCGGACTCGGCCTTTTTCAGCGAATCGGCCCGAATCGAGTCGGTCTTCGCCTTGATCTTCTCGGCTGAGTCCGCCGCGGCAATGTCCCACCGGAAGAACGAGTGCCCGATCGACCAGTACGCTCGCTTGGCGTCGGCCGACCAGCCGATGAAATCCCCGCCGATGCGAGTGAGCCGCTTGACCGGGAACGACGCCGACTTGGGGTCGTTGATGCTGATACTCGGGGGCTCGGCACCCACCTGCGGCAGGGTGACCAGGTAGACGTTGTTGCCGACCAGCGCCAGCGCCTGATCGGTGTCGGGGCTGATGATGATCTCGTCCGCGGGATTCGGCTCCGACCCGGGGCCCGGATACTGATAGCCCGTCACCTTGAGATGCGTGCGCCGGTCGGTTCCGTCCCAGCGAATCGAGATCAGGCCCTCGCCGCCGGCGTCATAGTAGATCCGGTTCGGGTCGCGCGAGAAGTGCGGCCGACCCTGGCCGTCGAACGGCGCGATGCGAGTCGTCGCTCCACCGGCCACCGGCACCCAGACCAGATCCAGCCCGGGCCCGAACCGGTCGTTGATCCGCGCCGAGCGCGGCCCTTTCACGGCCACGATCTTCTGACCATCCGGCGACCAGGCCGGAGCGTCGTAATAAGCGGTGTCACTGGTCAACTTGACGGGCTTGGCCTTCCCGTCCGAGCGGACCTTGAGCAACGCCCCGCCCCGGTCGCTCCACGTCACATAGGCCGCCCACTGTCCGTCCGGTGACCACACGGGGACCTGCTCGTGGACGGTATCGTCGGTGAGCCGCCGAGGCGTGCCACTCGGCAGGTCCATCACGTACACACGGTCGAGTGCACTGAACAGCAGCCGTTTGCCGTCTGGCGAGAGGCTGGCATTGCGGATCTGGCGGATCTCCAGCGGACCGGTGTCCACGCGGGTCTCGAACCGTACCATGGGCCCGAGGTTTTGCTCCACGTGAGCCGTGAACGGGATCTGGGTCGCCTGCCCCGAGGGCACCTCCACGCGCCAGATTTTTCCGGCGTAGGAGATGATCAACGCTTTGGAGTCGGGAGTGAACGAGCTCCCGGGCTCGAGATCGCGCGTGTACCGAGACTCCTGATCGTCCCGGGTGACCGGATACACCAGCCACTTTTCGTCGCCGGTCTGGAGGTTCCGCAGCCGCAGCCCCGATTCGGCATCGTGCCGGCTGGTGTAGATCAGCCACCGCCCGTCGGGCGACAGGACCGGCCGCATCGCGCCGCCGTAGAGATCGGTCTGCTCGAACATCTTCCCCGTCATGCGGTCGTAGATGGCCACCTGCCACAGGGGGAGCCGCTGGTCGTACCCGAAGCCGCCGCGCTTGCGCGAAACCCAGACGTAGCGCGGATCGGCGCCGAAAGAGGCTCCCAGGATGTTCCAACCCGGCGTACGGAACGACGACCCGGCGGGTGCCGGTCCGCTCTTGATCATCGCCTGGCCGGAGCCGCCGTCCTTATGGAAGATCCACAGCTCATACGTGCTTCCCAGCACCCCGGCGACGCGCGAGGCCACGACGTAGTTGCCGTCGGGAGTCCATTCCGGGCTGGCGTAGAGGTTGTCCCCCTTGGTCAGAGCACGGGGGTTCTTCCCGTCGGCGTCGCACAGCCACACGTTCTCGGAACCGGATCGGTCGGACAGGAACGCGATGGTCTTGCCGTCAGGCGAATAGCGCGGCTGCGTGTCGAACGGCGGGCCGCCCGTGATCCGCGTCGCCGGGCCCCCGGTGACCGGCATCGTGTAAAGGTCGCCCAGGAGCTCGAACACGATCGTCTTCCCGTCGGGAGACACGTCGAGCGAAATCCAGGTGCCCTCGGAAACATCGAAGGAAACGGTGCGCGTAGGTTTGAGCGGGAGCTCGTCGCCCACCTTCTTGCGGGCGCTGTCCGGTGGATTGGTATCGACGAACGCCGCCTCCAATTGCGGATTGCCGATTGCGGATTGCGGAATGGTCGGAGCGAGCTGCAGAGGGAACACGGACACGAACAAGCAGGCGAACAGAGCTCGGTGCATGGTGGATCTCCATCTCAAGATGGCGGAATCTGGATTGCGAATCGTCCCTGCGGCCTGCGAATTGAACTTACAACTGGCAAATCCGCAATTCGCAATCCGGACTCAGTGATCTCCCTGCGGCAGCGTCTGTCGATCGAGTACCGTCCGCCGCACAAGGAACAGCGTCCCGACAATCACGATGGTTGCAAAACTGAACCACTGGATGGCGTAGAGCAGGTGTGGGCCATAGTCCAGGGGATCGGGGGTCCAGCGGAAGATGCGCGGCGATGCCGTGCCCGGCTGGGCGACCTGGAGCACCACCCAGGAGGCCAGCGGGTATGGGATGGAATCGGTCAACTGCGCCGGATCCACGTCACCGCGGCCCCGTGGCGCGCGGAGGGCCAGCCCGGTGACGTCGGCCGAGTCGGGCTCCCGGAAGTCTTCCTTGCGGACATGCATCGCATCGGGGGCCGGTGCGAACCCGCGATCGACGAAGACCGCGCTCCCATCAGGGAGCCGCAGAGGGGTGAGAAGCGCCACTCCCGGCACCTCCTCGAAGGCACGCCCCGGCCACACCCGCTCATGGGAAAAATCGTAGCGGCCGTTGAGGTGCACGCGTCGGTCGCGAACCGCGTCCGGGGAAACCCGCGCGCTCGTCACCTCCACAGGGGGCAACGCCCGCGCGGCCCGGATGAGGGCGACATTCGCCCGCCGTTGCTGCAGTCGTTGCAGCTGCCAGAGGCCGAGCCGCACGCACGTCCCGGCGACGCCGAGCGCGATCACCAACCCGATCACGTCCCGCAGACGGAGGACGGCCCTCACCGTGGAGTCTGGATCAGCGCGAGTTTGGCGTAGCGGGAGAGCCGCTTGATCGCCGCCTCCCGGCGGAGCGCGGCGGACCGGTCGCGGCGGCGTTCGGTGTACACTAAGTGCAGTGGCCGCCGGGCCCGGGTGTAGGCCGCGCCGCGCCCGGACTCATGCGCCGCCAGGCGGCGCGGCAGGTCGCTGGTAATCCCCGTGTACAGGGACCCGTCCCGACAGCGCAGGATATAGACGATCCACGTCATCGCGATTGAAGCTAGCCGGGCGCTTCAAGGGACGCCATTTTTTCCCCGCAATTGTCGCGCTGGCGAGCCGTGCGCTCCCGCGCTACATCTTCACCTCGACATTCGCAAAGGATGCATCATGGCGACGAAGAAGAAGGCCAAGCGGTCCCCCGCTCGACGCAAGCGTCCCGCCGCCCGCAAGCGCCCGGCGCCCAAGCGGCACGCCCGCCATCGGCCAGAAACGTTCCGGGCGCGCGGCGTGACCGTGTCGCTCACCGTCAACGATCTTCCCAGGAGTACGGCCTGGTACACCAATACCCTGGGCTTCGCCCAGGCGTCCAAATGGGAAGATGGCGGCGTCCTCCAGGGCGTCGAACTGAAGGCGGGTACGACCCGTGTCATCCTGAATCAGGACGATTGGGCCAAAGGGCGCGACCGGCAGAAGGGGCTCGGGATGAGTCTCTACTTCAGCACCGCCCAGAACCTGGACCACCTGGCGGAACGCATCAGGACCAACGGGGGCACCCTGGATCGTGGGCCGGAACGGACGTCGTGGGGCTCGTACTCCTTCAGCCTGACCGATCCTGATGGATTCAAGCTGACCTTCACGCAGCTGGAGCGCTGACCGCGTGGGAGCGGGGCCGGCGCTCCGCGCCATCGCCGAGACGCTGGTCCCCAACGGCGAGGCCGTGCGGCTCGCCGACCATATCGCCGAGACCATCAGCGCCCTGCCCAATCAGCGGGATCGCCAGGACCTGGAGCGCCTGCTCGCGGGGCTCGAGCAACCGCTCGTCAACCTAGTCCTGGGGGGCGTGCCACGGCGCTTCAGCGCCATGACCGCGGCGCAGCGAGAGCGCTACCTCAGGGGCTGGGGGCATTCTCGCCTGCTGCTGAAGCGCCGAGCCTTCCAGGCGTTCAAACGCATGGCGACCGTCATCTACTATACGGCCCGGGAGAGCGGCACCAACCCGAGCTGGGCGGCCATCGGCTACCCCGGCCCCGCCGGCCCGCCACCCACCGCGCCCAAACCGATCCGACCGCTCGCCATCACCGGCGACACCACGCTCTCCTGCGACGTCGTCATCGTCGGTTCCGGTGCGGGCGGCGGGGTCGTCGCCGGCGAGCTCGCGGCGGCCGGCAAGGACGTGATCGTGCTCGAGCGCGGCGGCTACTACAGCGAAGGTGATTTCTCGCATTACGAAGGGGAATCGCTGTCTCGGCTGTACGACTCCGGCGGACTCGCCACCTCCCGTGATCTCGGCCTCGTGGTGCTCCAGGGCAGCGGCCTCGGCGGCGGAACGGTCATCAATTACTCCACGAGCTTCGGCACCCCCCAGAACGTGCGGCGGGAGTGGACGCAGGAGCACGGTTTGCCGCACTTCACGAGCGCGGAGTATCAGCGTTCGCTCGATGCGGTGTCGGAACGCGTCGGCGTCACCACAGACCAGAGCCGCCCCGGGGTCCGGGACGCGATTCTCGAGCGGGGGCTCCAGTCGCTCGAGTGGCACCATGCGCGCCTGCCGCGCAACGTGCGCGGGTGCCCGCAGGACGAGGCGTGCGGTTATTGCGGCTACGGCTGCCGGCGGGGCGCCAAGCAATCGACGCTCGTCACCTACTTGAAGGACGCCTTCGACCGCGGAGCCCGGATCGTCACGCAGGCAGAGGTCCGTCGCGTCCGTCTCGCGCAAGGCTGCGCCGTCGGCGTGGACGCCGTCGTCTCCGATCCGGCCGCACGCCGCCCCTATGCTTTGACCGTGCGCGCGAAGGCCGTGGTCGTCGCCGGAGGGTCGATTCACTCTCCCGCACTGCTCCTCCGCTCGGGGATCGAAAGCCCGGCGCTCGGCCGTCACCTCGCCCTGCATCCCGCCACCGCGGTGCTGGGCCTCATGGACGAGGACGTCCGCCCCTGGACCGGCACGTTGCAGGCCACGTATTCCGATCAGTTCGCCGACCTCGACCGGGGCTACGGCTTCAAGTTCGAGACGGCGCCGTTGCACCCGTCCCTGTTCGCGCTCGCCAACCCCTG
This sequence comes from Gemmatimonadales bacterium, assembly GCA_035500495.1. GTDB lineage: Bacteria > Gemmatimonadota > Gemmatimonadetes > Gemmatimonadales > GWC2-71-9 > DASTHG01. The sequence goes on along the minus strand of DATJXC010000084.1, from coordinate 2,625 downwards.
GGAGTCCGGAGCCGGCCACGCGGAGTTGATGCGACGGTTGCCTCGCACCACCCTCGTCGGAATTCTGTTGCGCGACCGGGACGGCGGGCGGGTGACGCTCGGTCCCTCCGGCCGGCCGATCGTCAACTACCGGCTGTCGCCGTATGACACGGGACACCTGCGCAAGGCGTTCGCCGCCGCGGCCGCGGCACTCGAGGCGGCGGGCGCGCGCGAAATCTGGTCCACCCATGCCCGCCACCTCGCCTACCGTCCCGACGGCTCGGGCAGCGCCCGCGAGCGCTGGGCGGCGAGCCTCGATCGCGCGGGGTACGGACCGAACCAGCTCCTCCTCGCCACCTTCCATCAGATGGCATCGTGCCGCATGGGTGCGAATCGTGTCGACTCGGTGGTCTCCCCTGAGAATCAGGTCTGGGGCATCCCCGGGCTATATGTCGCCGACGCCAGCACGTTCCCGACAGCGTCGGGGGTGAATCCGATGCTGACCATCATGGCGATCGCGCATCGGGCAGCCGGGATGATCGCGGCGCGGGTGTAAGGACAGGAACCCTGACAAGTCGAGTGCGAAGTGCGAAATGCGAAGTGCGAAGTATCACCGTGAGGTCGACCCGTGATACGAAGCCGGCATTTCCATTTCGCATTTCGCGCTTCGCACTTCGCACTCTTTGGAGAATCGTATGCTCGCCCTCCTAGCCGTCGCTTCTCTGGCGCTCCAGCAGTCCGTCGCCGACTCCTCCCCCTTCCGCGCGCTGGCGCTACCGACCCCCACGCGAATCCGCTCGGCGTCGGGCGCACCCGGTCCCAACTACTGGCAGCAGGAGGCGAGCTATCGGATCCAGGCCACCCTCGATACGGCTACGAGCCTGCTGACGGGAACCGAAACGATCCACTATGTGAACCACTCCCCGGACTCGCTCGCCTACGTGTGGGTGCAGATCGAGCAGAACATCTTCTCCAAGAATTCGATCACCTACCAGCTCAACCAACCGCCGTTGCACTTCGCGGGCGGAGCGGTGTTTGACTTCACGGGCAAGGGGTTCATCGGCGGGATCACGATCGATCGGTTCGCCGCCGGTGGAAAGGCGCTGACCCGTTTCGAAGACGGCACGATGATGCGGGTCGACCTGCCGGCGCCGCTCGCCCCCGGCGCGGCGACGGACTTCGACGTCGCCTGGCACTTCACGGTGCCGCCGTACGGGGGCGGGCGGATGGGGCGGATCGGCAACCGGCTTTACGAGATGGGCCAGTGGTACCCGCGGATGGTCGTGTATGACGACGTGCACGGGTGGAATCCTCTGCCCTACATCGGCGCCGGCGAGTTCTATCTCGAATCCGGGGATTTCGACGTCACGCTGACGCTCCCGGCCGGGTATTTGGTCGCCGCTACGGGGACGGTTCAGAACGCCGACGTAGTCTGGTCGCCGGTGATCCGGCAGCGGCTCACCCAGGCGAAGGACGCGAGCGATCGTGTGCAGGTCGTCACGAAGGCCGAGGCGACCGCGAACGGGAGCGCAAAGGTCGCGGGGACCAAGGCCTGGCACCTCACCGCCACCAACGTCAGGGATTTCGCCTGGGCCGCCTCACCCGATTTTCGCTGGGACGCCTCCACCTGGAACGGCATCCAGATCAACACCTTCTACCGGCCGTCGGCCGCGCCGTGGGAAGAAGCGAACAAGATGGCGCGGTTCACCATCCAGCATTTCAGCGAGACCTGGGGGATGTATCCCTGGCCGCATGCCACCACCGTCGAGGGGCTGATCGAGGGCATGGAATACCCGATGCTCACCTTCGTCCCCGCCATCGACAAGCGCGAGGACCAGTTCTGGGTTCTGATGCACGAGTTCGGGCACGAGTGGTTCCCCATGACGGTCGGCTCGGACGAGCGGCGCTATCCCTGGATGGACGAGGGGTTCAACACCTTCATCGATTACGGGGCGGCGGAGGGCTACTTCAAGGGCACGGTCTACGGGGACACGGTGCGGCGGGAGCTGCTCACGGCTTACACCGTTTCGGCCGTTCCCGGGCAGGAGCAGCCGCTCATCACGAAGCCGGTGGAGCAGCGCGACCTCGCCTGGGGCGCCTACCAGAAGCCGGCGTTGATGCTCACCGAGCTGCGCGACGCCGTGCTCGGCCGCGAGACCTTCGAGCGAGCGATGCGGGAGTACGTGCGCCGGTGGCGGTTCAAGCACCCCCAGCCGGCGGACTTCTTCCGGACGGTTGCAGATGTCTCGGGCCGGGACCTCGACTGGTTCTGGCGCGAGTGGGTGTTTACCACGGCGCGACTCGATCAGGCGGTGGACTCGGTGCGGGCGGTCGGGAAGGACTCGACCTACGTCTATCTCTCAAACCGGGGCCAGATGGTGATGCCGGTGACGCTGGAGCTGCGCTATGCCGACGGCTCGAGGGAAACCCAACGGTACCCGATCGAGATGTGGAACTTGGGGGACCGGTTCGTGGCGCGCGTGGCGACGGCGAAGGTTGTCGTGGGGGCAACGCTGGATCCGAAAGCCGTGTATCCGGACGTAAAGCGCGAGAATAATTCCTGGAAGGCTAGCCCATAGTACCTCTCCCCCCGTCCCCCTCTCCGCGAATGCGGAGAGGGGGAGTGAGGGGCTGAGGTACTGTCTC
>DATJXC010000083.1:0-12485 GCA_035500495.1 Gemmatimonadales bacterium | reverse complement strand
GACGGTGCAGAAGGGCAAAGCCAAGAAGCCCGCGCACACCGAGCCGGTTGCGGTGGCGTAACGAGGCGGTGATGGCCGCTCGCATCGGTCTCGCACTCGCGGGCGGCGGACCGGAGGGTGCCGTATATGAAATCGGCGCCCTCCGGGCCCTCGAAGAGGCCCTGGAAGGCCTCGACCTGAATGACCTCCACGTCTACGTGGGCGTGTCGGCGGGCGCGTTCGTGGGCGCGGCACTGGTCAATCGCATCTCTCCCAGTCACCTGGCGCGGTCGCTCATCAAGCCCGAGCCCGGCGAACACCCGTTTGTCCCGGAGCATTTCTTCACCCCGGCCTATGCCGAGCTGGGTCGCCGCGGCTTGATGCTGCCGAAGCTGCTGGCCGACGCGCTGCTGCAGCTCGGCCGGCGCCCGGGCGACCAGAATCTCCTCGAGTCCCTGACGCGCCTCGCCGACTCGCTTCCTGTCGGCGTCTTCGACAACGAGCCGATTCGTCGCTATCTGGAGAAGCTCTATGCCAGGCGGGGACGCACCAACGATTTCCGCAAGCTGCGACACCGGCTCATCGTGGTGGCGACCGACCTTGAGTCCGGCCAGGCGATCCGCTTCGGCGAGCCCGGCTGGGATCAGGTACCGATCTCCCGGGCGGTCCAGGCGAGCACGGCCTTCCCGGGACTCTATCCCCCCGTCATCATCGAGGGACGGCCGTGCGTGGACGGCGTCCTCCTCAAGACGTTGCATGCGTCGATCGCGCTGGACCACGGAGTGGAGCTGTTGCTCTGCATCAATCCGCTCGTCCCGGCGGATACCGCGCACGGGATCGAGACGGGCCTCTTGAAGCCCGGGGCGTTGCTGCGCCGCGGGCTGCCGAGCGTACTCTCGCAGACGTTTCGCACGCTGGTGCACTCACGGCTGGAGGTGGGGATGGCCGCCTATGCCATCCGATACCCCCACGCCGACGTCCTCTTGTTCGAGCCCGCCGCGGACGAGTACAAGATGTTCTTCACCCGGATCTTCAGCTTCTCCTCGCGTCGGCGGGTGGCCGAGCTCGCCTACCGCGCCACGCGGGCCGACCTGCGGCACCGCCACAAGGTTCTGATCCCCATGCTGGCGCGTCATGGCATCACCCTCCGCACCGACGTGCTGGCCGACCAGGATCGCACGCTGTGGCAGTCGGTCGGGATGGATGAGCCGAGCTCCGACGTGGGGCGGCGGCTGGATTCTGCATTGCGGGAGTTGGAAAAGGTTTGATTGCTGCTGTCAGCTGTCAGCTGTCGTCTCACGGCTTGGTAGCGGCCGCTCCGACAACCGCCACAGGAAGTTCCCCTGACGCTCGCGCCGGTCCGAACGAGACATCCCCCGGTATCCGCAGGGCGGGCGGCGGAATGCTCGAGTCAGCGAGAGTAACGGCCATCCCGCCGGCAGCCAGAACCCCAACAGATCCCAATCCCGCAACCAGGCGTGCAGGCGATTGCGCGGCGCAGGACGACGCCGGTCGCGCTCGTTGCGCAGGAAACTTCCCGGCCATCCCCAGGGGAGAAGCCGCAAGCGCCGGCCGATGTGACGCCAGAGCGACCGGACATGATAGGGCCGCTGGCCGTATTGCTCGACCAGGCCGGTCAACTCGGCTTGCATTCGGAGCCGAATGCGCTCGGCCACGCGCTTCAGGGGAGCGCGATCGGGTCGGATGTAGTCGGTGATCCCCTCCGCTTGCATGAGCGACACCACATCGATCGGCTCGCCTACTGCGACGAACAGTTTCGCCGGAAACGCCAGATACCAGATCCAGGGGAACAGGATCGCGAGCAGGCCGAGCGGCAACGGCAGGAAGGGGACGTGAAACACCCGTTGGAACAGGCGGTCGAGTTTCGGGAATGTGTATCCGAACGGGTGCACCCATTCGGCATTGATGATGTGGAGTGGATACACCGGCACGCCGTGGCGGGCCGCGAGCAGGACGAAACTCGTCTTGAATGGCTGCAGCTGGTAGCGCCGGTTGAACCCCTTCCCGATCCCCGGGACCCCTTCGGGGAAGTACAGCACGCGGTCACCGCGGGTGAGCAGGCGCTCGAAGTTGTCGAACGTCATGTCCACCCCACCGCACCGCCGCCAGAAGTTGTCGAGGCCGAAGGGACGCATCCACCACACGAAGGCAAGCTCCGGCTCGAACACGGTGCGCAGCTTGGCGGCGGGGTCCATCCCATCCGCTTGCCACATCGCGGCGTCCGCGAAGATCCCATCGTAGGGAAACGCGTTCCCGCTGTGGTTGGCCGCGAGGATAACCGGACCGTGTTTGGGGATCCGGCCGGCGTCGATCAGCTTGACCCGGAAGTAATCGGCGGCGATTGGTCCGATGACGTCGTGCACGAGCGCCCGGCAGTACTCCGGGTCGAACGGCTCGTAGGGTGGCGGTGCGGCAATCGGGAGACGGGAGACGGGAGACGGAGCAACGGATAGCGTCATCTCACCCTCCCCGCCGGACGGCGAGAAACAGCGCCGCGGCGAACAATCCGGCCCACAAGGGCCACGGGCTCCCGAATGCCATCAGGATCGCGGCGGCCACGAGGCAGAAGCCCGCGATCAGCGTCCCCCGGATCCCGGCGAACGGGTTTTCCGCTGGGTGGCGCGTGGATCGCGCGAGCACCTGCACCCCTTCCGTGATGAGCAACGGGATCTTGGCCATCGCGTCAACCAGATCCGGCGCGGCCCGTAGCTCCTCCTGCAGCAGGCGCAGCGGACTGAATTGGTTCACGAAGATCGCCCGGATGTGGCGGCGCGAGACCTCCGCGACGTTGAAGCCGGGCAACAACACGTGCCCCACGCCTTCGAAGGTGATCAGCGCCTTCACCATGAGGACCAGCTCGACGGGGAAGTACACGCCGTAGCGCGCGCCCCGGCCCAATGATTCGAGAATCAGCTGCGCCAGCGAGAACCCTTCGAAGGTCGCGGCGCGCTGCCAGCGCAGCGAGATCTCCACCACCTCTCGACGGAAGCCCGCGATGTCTGGGCGCGTCCCCGGCTGCGCCACCGCGGAGAGATAGCGCGCCGCGTTCTCCGCGTCCCCCGTCACGAGGCTGTAGTAGTAATACAGGAGCGTGCGCCGCAGCTCGGAATCGAGCCGCCCGACCATCCCGAGGTCGATGAACCCCACCTTGGTCTCGGGAAGGATCAACAGGTTGCCGGGGTGCAGGTCGGCGTGGAAGAATCCATCCCGATAGATCATGCGGATGATCGCCGCGGCGCCGAGGTCCACCAGGCGCTCGCGCTCTTCCTCCGGCAGCGCGTGGGCGGCGGCGGTGTCCGGCCGCAGCCCATCGAGGTACTCCATGCACAGGACGTTCGGCCCGGAGAACTCGTAGTACACCTGCGGGAACTGCACGTCCGGGAGATCCGTGAAATTGGCCGCGAAGGTCAGGGCGTTGTCCGCCTCCCGCCGCAGGTCCACCTCGCGTGCGGTATAGTCCACGAACTCCCGGATGATCCGCTGCGGCTGGTAGCGGGGGAACACCAGCTGCAGCGCCCCGCCGAGCACCTTCAAGAGGCGCGCATCCCGGCGCAGGATTTCCGGTATCCCGGGTTTGACGGCCTTCAACACAACGGGATCGCCGACGCGCGTCGTGGCCCGGTGGATCTGCGCGATCGACCCGGAGCCCAGCGGCTCCTCGTCGACCGACAGGAACAGGGCGTCCAGCGGCCGACCGAGGTCGCGCTCGACGATCCGCCGGAAATCGGCGAACGGTACGGCGGGCAGCCCGTCGAGCAGATTCTTGAGCTCGTCGGTCACCGCCCGCGGCAGCAGGTCCTCGCGCAGCGACAGGATCTGACCGAGCTTGATATAGGTCGGACCGAGCAACTCGAGCCGCCGCCGCAGCTGCACCGCGAACGGCTGGCCCACCAGGTCCCGCCGTACGAACGGACGGACGAAGAAGGCCAGCGATTTGAGTAGCCAGCGGCGGTCAGGCTTCTTCGTGGTCTCGTCGGGTGGGCGACGGGCGGCGGCGACCAATCCGCCGGCGAGCAACCCGATCAGATGCCGGTTGACGGTCATGGCGCGACGCACGAGCCCGGGCGGCGGCCGGACCGCCTGAATCACGATTCCCGCCCCCGGCGCCCTTGGCGGCGCCCCCGTCGCGGTGGTCACCGTTTCCGCCCGTAGCGTTCGTGGGCCGACACCCACTCGAGCGAGGAGATCGCCGCGCCGAGCGACAGCTCGCCGGCGAGCACGACCCCCGCCACGATTTCGGCGAGCTTGTTCACCTTCCCCTTGCCGTAGCACCCCAGCACCTCGAGACACTCCCGCTGCGTGGGAAGACCCGTGCCCCCACCGTGGGTCGCCACGATCAGCGATGGGATCGTGATCGAGATGTAGAAGTCTCCCGCGGGAGTGATCTCCGTGTAGATCAGCGCCGCCGAGCCTTCGGCCACGTTCGCGACGTCCTGCCCGGTGGCGATGAACAGCGCGGTGATCGCGTTGGCCGAGTGCAGCCCGTTGTTGTTCGTCCCCGACAGCATCGCCCCGACGTTGGCGACCCCCGCGTGGTACTGCAGCGCCTCGGGCTCGGCGCGCAGCTGCTCGCGCAGCACCTGCCGCGGGATCACAGCCTCGGCGGTGACCCGTTTGCCCCGCGTCCGCATCATGTTGACGTGCGAGGCTTTCTTGTCGGTCGCGAAATTCGATTCGAGGAAGAACTTCCGGATCCCCGGATAGTGTTCGAGGATCCAGCCGCAGGCGGCGTAGGTCGCCCGCCCCACCATGTTCTGGCCCGCGGCATCCCCCGTCGCGAAGTTGAATCGCAGATAGGCGAACTTGTTGGACAGGTAGGGGTCGATCAGCAGCAGCTTCGCCACGCTGGAGGTGGCTTCGGCCTCCTGCCGGATCTCGGCGAGATGGACCTCGACCCAATCCCGGAACGCCCGGGCCTCGCGCGCCGAATCGAACACGAACACCGGCGCCCGCTGCATGCAATCGGCGGACACCGTGCACATTACGCCGCCGGAGAGATTCAGGACCTTCATTCCTCTACTGTACGACGCGACCAGGGTCCCCTCGGTCGTGGCGAGGGGAATCAGGAATTCCCCGTGGGCGTGCTCGCCATTGATGCGCAGCGGCCCCGCGAATCCGATCGGGACCTGGGCCACCCCGGTCATGTTCTCGATATTGCCCCGCAGCACGGCCGGGTCGAAGGAGAACTCGGAGACGTGCCGCAACGCAGCCCCGGTGTGCTCCTCCACGAACTGGCGGCGGCGCGCAATCATGGGGCGGGAGTAGTTCACCGCATCGTCGTGATCGTAGGGGATGCCCGTGCGCGGGCGCGATGGCTCGGCGATCGCGTCGGTGGCCTTGATCGCCAGCCGCCCGAACGGCTCCGCATCCATCTCGAAGTGAATTTCGTGCGGTCCCGCGTGGAGCGGGCCGGTCAGCGCCCGAACCCGGGCGGTCTGCTTGAGGCCGAAGGTGAGCGGGTGATCGGGAGTCAGATCGGTGGCGCGTACTTCAACGCCCCCCTCGAGCTGCAGCGAGATCTGCGACAGGGGAATGTCGGCGCCGTCCACGGCGAACCGGGCGAACCGCTGCACCGCCGCGTCGGACAACTGGTTCTTCAGGCTGAACCGGAAACCATCCCCCTCGTTCTCGAGCGAGCCGAAGGTGTACAGCTGCCGCAGCAGCAAGGACGGAATCTTCATCGGACTTGAACCCCCGGGCGGGCGCGGGGAGGCCCCCGCCTTCCGGGACGTTAGGGCTTGGGAGATGAAGAAACGCCGGGGCGAGGATGAAGGCGCGTTGCGGCAATCGCCGCGGCGAAGCGGTCCGGGGCCCGGGGCTCCTGATCGAGAAACAGCGACGGCTCCAAGGCCTCCAGCTCCATCAGGCAGAGCCGGCCATCCACCTGGCAGGCGTCGACCCGCGCATACACCGTCGGCCCAGGCAGAGCGGCGATCACGGCTTCGGCCTGGGCGACCAGCGCCGGGCCGGGACGGGCCGCCTGGGCGGTGCCCCCGTGGGCCTCCTGAACCCGGAATTCCCCCGGCCGCGGTCGCTTCACCACCGCGTGGCTGTAGATCCCGCCGAAGAAGCAGAACGACCACTCGCCGGACCGCTCGATTTCCGGCAGGAATACCTGAACCAGAACGTCCCGCGTGGCGACGAGCGCCTGGAAGCGAGTCGCCGCGGCCTCCGCCTCGGCCCGGCTTACGCGCCAGGTGTGAAACGCCGCCGCGGACACGGCGGGCTTGACGACGGCCTCAGACCAGCGCGCCGCAGCGAGCACCTGGGCCAACGAGGTCGCTTCACCCCGCGACACCCAGCGCGTCGGCACAATCGGGATCCCCCGCGCGGCGAGGTCCCGGAGATACGTCTTGTCGGCGTTCCAGCGCAGCAGGGCCGGTGGATTCCACACCGGCACCCCGACCTGCCCCACCCGATCCAGCCAGGCGGTGAATTCCCCGAGCCGGGTGTGGTAGTCCCAACAGGAGCGAATCACGACGGCGTCGAAGCGCTCCCAGGCGGTGCCGGAGGTGTCCCACACCACCGGCTCGGCGTGAATGCCGAGTCGAGCCAATGCGGGAATGACGAGACGGTCGTCCGGCGGGAGGTCGCGATAGCCCGCGGAGGTCGCGAGGGCGATGCGAGCGGAAATTGCCCTAGCCCGCCTCGCCGGCTAGGGCCATGCCGAGGACGCGGCGCGGCCCGCCGAATTGCGCCTGCGGCGCGTACGCCAGAAACTCGCGAATCTGATCCGCCGCGTCGCGATAGCCCTGCAGCAGCATTTCGCCGGTCGCCCGGTTGCCGAAATCCAGGATGCCGGCGCGCAGCGGTCCGGTCGGCCGGATGGTGAACGTCCGGACGTAGCGGAACCGCCGGCGGCCGATCGATATCGTGATCGCCTCCGCCGGGAGGCCCAGCTGCCGGGCCGTGCTCTCGCACAGGTCGTTCACCTCCTGAGCGGTCTGCAGGTCGACGCGCAGGTTCTGGTGAATCAGGATGTCGAGCGCCCGGATGCCGACGTCCACGAAGGAGTTGGCTTTGGCGGGGGCGGCGGTCCGCGGCGGGTTGAGGAGCACGATGAACAGCACGTCGGCGCCGAGCCGCAGCGCCGGCCGGATCGGCTGACTCCCGACGATGGCCCCGTCCGCCAAAAGGTGGCCATCCACCCAAAGCGGCTCGAAGGCGATCGGCAGGGCCGATGCCGCGACCACCGCCGGCAACAGGTCGTGGGCCTGAACCACCTCATGCGAGACGAATTCCTGATCGACGCCGGGGTCCGCGGCGAGAGCCTCCGGCGCCGCGTTCGTGAAGTAGCGTGGCCGGCCCGCCTTGATATCCGTCGCGGTGATCACCAGACGAATCGGCGAGGCGGCGATCGGCGGCGCCGGAATCTCGGCCCGGAGATAGCGCGCGCGCTCGAAGTTCTTGAACAGGCCGGGGGTGAGCGGGATGCGCAGCAACCGTTCCCACATCCGGGAGAGTCGCGCGGCGCCGCCGGCGCGACGCTGCCAGAGCCTGAGGATCGCCAGCGCGACCAGGGCCCCCAGGACGACGAGCGGGGAGCGCACCAGCAGCGTGCTGAAGGTGGTGTGCAGATGCAGGGAGAAGACGATCACGAGCACGAATCCGGCGACCAGGACGTTGGCGACGATCGAGGCCCGGAGACGCGCAGGATCCAGGTCCCAATCGTCGCGGTCGAGCCAGCGCCGGAGCACGAAATGGAGATACGGGAGCTGCGGATAGAACAGCAGCAGCGAGGCGCCCCCGAGCGCGAGCGCCGTCCAGGCGGCCGCCGGGCTGTGCAGGTGCACTTCGATGCCGAGCAGCGTCGCGAGATACGCCACCAGATTCCCGACGCCGGCCGAGCAGGCGATCAGGCCGACCAGCATCCAGCCGTAGCGCGTCCACTCGATCCCCAGCAAGCCGGGGGTGAGCGCGTGCCAGTTTTCGATCAGCCGCTCGGCGTTGCCGACGCGGGTATTCGAGTGGGCCACGAAGCTCGCGGCGTTGATCCCGCCGATCGAGGTGGCGGCGATGACGTGTGTCGGCAACGCCGCATCTTGGAAGGCGAGCAGGGCGCCCGCCTCGTAGGCGCCGCGCGCGCCGCCGCCCGACAGGACTACCCCGATGCGACCGGTGAACCGGGCCCAGACGTCGGCGGCCCCGGCCTTCGACATGTCGCCCCGAAACGCGGCGCGCGCCGCCTCGAGCTCGACGCGGGCTTCAGATGCGGTGAGCATAGGATCGCGAGCGCATCGTAGACGGGTGACGTGGGGGCGTCAACCCGGCTGCGATAGCGCTTGTGCCGCTCATCCCGGCGCGGGTGTTCCAGGAATGGCCGGGGCGATCCGAGTCACTTCCGCCAGAGACCGAAGGCGCCGGAGTCTGGGGGCGTGCCGGTGCTGCACGGGCCGGAAAAGGTCACACCGCCATCGAGGAGGCGGCCCTCGTTCACCAGCTCACCCCGAGCCATCAGGGTGCCGTCGCATTGGTTCTCGGACGAGTGGAACGGGATCGTGAGCCAGACGGTGTCCCCCACCTGACGGCCCGTCACCGTGCCCGTCGACGTCGGGGTCGTGAACTCGATCGTCCCCGTGAGCGAATCGCCCGACCCACGAATGGTCAAGGTCGTGACATGGCGGTCGCCACCACTGCGTATCTCCCCCGCGTAGGTTCCCGCCACCGGACGAATCGTCGTGTCGGGCGTCGGCGCGCCGGGTGCGGGCAGCGCGTACGCGATGACGTAGTCGCCCAGGAGCGGATCGAGACGATCGTGTCCGCCGGCGCTGATCACGACGTACTGGCGACCCGCCACCTCATAGGTCATGGGCAGCGCGTACCCTCCGACCGGTAGCAGGGTGTTCCAGAGCTCGCGTCCGCTCTCCCGATCGAATGCCCGCAGGCGGTGGTCCAAGGTCGCGGCGATGAAGACGAGCCCGCTCGCCGTGATGACCGCGCCGCCGAGGTTAACCGACCCCCAGTGCTCGGCCTCCGGAGAGCTCACCCACGGGATGCGGCCGAGCGGCACGCTCCATTTCACGGTTCCGCCGTTCAGGTCCACCGCGGTGAGCACGCCCCAAGGCGGCCGACTGCACGGTACCCGGTCGGGGGACAGGAGGGGGCGGCGCAGCATGATGTAGGGGGTTCCATGTTGCCGTCCAACCTCCCACCCCGGATGCGCGTCGATCGCTGCCTGAGCCTCATCCCTGGGGACTTCCATCACCACGAACGGCAGATGATTGAGCGGCGTGATCAACACCCCGCGGGACTCGTCGACCGCGGCCGATGACCACGTCGATCCGCCGAGGTTCCCCGGGTACATCAGCGAACCGTTCCGCGTGGGCGGGGTGAACACCCCGTCGTTACGCAAACCGGACACGGCATCGCGACATGCCGCCAGGTTCTCCGGGCTCGTACCGAAGACGTCACCGGGTGGAAGGCTCTCTGGAACAAGCCGGAACGCGGCAGCGGGAAACGGTTGTGTCGGAGACGCTTCTTCCCCCGACAGGTCCGTTTGGGGGACGGGGCGCTCCTCCACCGGGAAGAGGGACTCGCCGGTCAGGCGGTTCAAGACGAACAGATGCCCGATCTTCGTGACCTGCGCCAGTGCCGGAATGCTGCGCCCGCCGCGCCGCAGGGTGAAAAGAACGGGCTGGGCCGGGACATCGTAGTCCCACAGGTCGTGGTGGGCCACCTGGAAGCCCCAGACGAATTTGCCGGTCGAGGCGCGGAGCGCCACGACGGCATCGGCCCAGTGGTTCTGCCCGCGTCGCTCGCCGCCGTAGAAATCCGGACTCGCGCTACCGACCGGAATGAACACCAGGTCGTGTGCACCGTCCACCGAGAAGACCGACCAGGCATTGGCCGCACCGGTGCGATCCGCTCCGTTGCCAACCCAGGTCTCGCGCCCGGGAGCGCCTGACCCGCGCGGGATCGGGTCCCACCGCCACCGCTCGAGCCCGGTCCGGGCATCGTAAGCGCGGATCATCCCGCTCGGGGCATCGAGGCGATGGTTGTCGGCAATCGCGGAGCCGACGATCACGAGGTCGCCGGCGATCGCCGGCGGAGAGGTCACCTCATACTCGCCGGGGTACTCGGGGGCAGGTCGGATGCCGGCCTGAAGGTCCACCGAACCGTGATTCCCGAAGCCGCCGCACAAATGACCGGTGGCGGCATCGAGCGCCAGGAGACGGGCGTCGAGCGTCGCGAGGAAAACCCGTCGCGCACAGTCGGCATGAGGATGGGATTGATCGATCCAGATCGCGACGCCGCGGGTCGCCATGTCGCCGTAGTCGCGTGAGATGTCGATGCGGGCATCGAAGCGCCAGCGCACGGCGCCGGTTGCGGGATCGAGGGCGATGACTTGGCTGAGCGGTGTCGCGAAGTACAGGGTGCCGTCCGCCATGAGCGGGGTCGCTTCGAATCGCCCACGACCGATCAGCCGATCCCCGGTGCGGTAGATCCACGCGGGCCGCAGGGTGCTCACATTGGCCGGGGTAATCTGGGTGAGGGGGGAGAAGCGCGTGCCGGCCGCATCGTGCCCGTAGGCAGACCAGTCGCCGGACGCTGGGGACTGCGCCTGGAGCGCGGCGGCTATGCCGAAGGTCAGCCAGACGGGGAGACGCAATTGGGTCATCGCCAGAGCTCGTGAGGGTGGTACCGGGCAATCACGTGAGCCACCCGCACTATACGCCCGATGGAGCGGATGGGATTCGAACCCTCGAGCCCCTGGGTGGCGACCTCCTCCTTCGTTTTTCCAGGGGTCGTTTCAGTGGTCAGCGCCTGCCGATGATCCCCTGAACCCCATGCGTCCGGACCATCGCTCAAACGACCGCTAGGCGACACCGCCCTCGCGTCGCTCCTCAGGAGCGCTCGAAGAGACGGGCCCCGACCGCCCCGAAAATGAAGCCGCCGACATGGGCGGCGTATGCCACACCGCCTTCGGGTTGTTGCGCAACCGCGCCAAGGCTCACGAACTGCGTGAGAAACCACACGCCGATCAGCAGTGCGGCCGGAATGTACGCGGTCCGAATAAAGACGAAGATCACGAGGAGCGAGCGGATCCTGTCGCGAGGATAGGTGACGAGGAAGGCGCCCATCACGGCCGCGATCGCACCGCTCGCGCCAAGGTTGGGAATGGTGGAGCTGGGGTCCGCCGCAACTTGCGCCGCAGTCGCGGCGAGCCCCCCCAGAATGTAGAACACGAGATAGCGCCGCGGGGTCATGAGGTCTTCGACTTCCGGGCCAAATGCCCACAGGAAGATCATGTTGCCGAGGACGTGTGACCAACTGGCGTGCATGAACATCGACGTCAAGATGGTGATCAGGTGGTGCCCGGCCACGACGCTTGCGGGAACCAGCGACCATGTGCTCACGAAACTATCGCCGCGCGTCAGCTCGACCATGAAGACCAGCGCGTTCACGGCGATGATGAATGCGGTCATCACCGGGAACCGTGCGGGGCGTCGCGACGCGTCGCTGAGCGGAATTACGCCCATCTTGCCCCCACCGCCATCGAAACGGTCTAGGCGTGCACGAGCGAGCGAAGCTTGAACGCCGCGACGATCAGCACGATCCCCGACACGACCCCGAAGCCCGCGATCAACCCCATGATCGCGGCCAGCGTGACCGGCGGAGCCAACAACGCAAACAGCGAGGCAATGATGCTCACACCGCCGAGCAGCGCGGTCCACCCCCACTGAATGCCGAGGCTCTTCTGGCGAAACGCCGCGTAAATGTCGAAGATGCCCGTGGTCATGAGCCACCAGGCAACCCACACGACCGCGAAGGCCAAGGAGAGGACCGGATAGAGCACGAGCGCCGCGATCCCAAACCCGACACCCACGAGACCCCCCAACAACAGGACCCACCAATGCTTCATCACCGGTGCCAACTCGATCGCGTGAATGATCTCGACGAAGCCGTTGAACAGGGCCCAGAAGGCGATCACGAGGGCGAGCGCGGCGACCGAATCGAGTGGCCGGACAAAGACGAGTATACCCACCGCCAAGCCCAGCAACCCTTGCAACATGAGGGCCCACCACGTGCGGTGATACAGCCGTTTGAGATCATCGAGAATCGAGGTTGCCATGTTGCCTCCACGAAGGTCGTTCGCCAACGATCAACCCCAACACCTATGTAAACACCGACGTTGTCGCCGACTGCGATCAGCGTGCGGAGTCGGGCGCGTGGGCGTACGCTCGCTCGCTACTCGCCTTGGCGTCGCGCAGCGACGCGGTTGTCTGATCACGCAGCTTGCCGATTACCCTGCCGCGCACATTCAGCAGACCGCCGCTCGGTAACTCGTCGAAATGCCAGTGGCGGAGGAGTACGAGGTAGATGCCCGCTGCGTCGGCTCCCTGGTCTCCCGTCTGATCCACGACCGCCGTCAGGTCAAGGGCTCCGTCGAGGTAGTGGGCGGCGTAGAGCAGCTTTGACGCGATGAGCGTGGAGCCCGGCAGCTCCGGCGGCGCGTATACGACCTCGTGCGTAATGGTGACCGT
>DATJXC010000082.1:0-11275 GCA_035500495.1 Gemmatimonadales bacterium | reverse complement strand
GTGGTGTGGATCAACAGCACCAATCTCTTCGACGCGGCCGCGGGGTTCGGCGGCTACAAGGAGTCCGGGTTCGGGCGTGAGGGGGGGCGGGAGGGGATGTGGGAGTACTTGAAACCGGATAACAAATTGCGGATTGCGGATTTCGAATTGCGGATTGAAGACTCCACGACCGGAACGGGACAATCCGCAATCCGCAATCCGCAATCCGCATTGCCCCCCATCGACCGCACCCCCAAGCTCTTCATCGGTGGCAAGCAGGTCCGCCCGGATCAGGGGTACAGCCGTCCGATTCACGCGCCACCGCCGCCGCGCTCCGACGGCCGGCTGTTAGGGGAAGTCGGGGAGGGGAGCCGCAAGGACATCCGCAACGCGGTGGAGGCCGCGCACGCCGGCGCCGGGTGGGCCCGCGGCGCCGGTCACACACGGGCGCAGGTGCTCTACTATCTCGCCGAGAATCTGTCGGCGCGCGCCGAGGAGTTCGCCGCGCGGGTGGCGGCGCAGACCGGTGCCAAGCCGGCCGCCGCCGCTGCCGAAGTCGAGGCGACGATCGCTCGATTGTTCTCCTACGCCGCGTGGGCCGACAAGTACGACGGGGCGGTGCATCACGTCCCGATCCGCGGAGTGACCCTCGCGATGCACGAGCCAATGGGGGTCATCGGCATCGCGGCACCCGAATCATCGCCGCTGCTGGGGCTCGTGTCCCTCGTGGCGCCGGCCGTGGCGGTCGGGAACGCGGTCGTCGTGATTCCGTCTGAAGCTCACCCCCTGTCGGCGGTCGACCTGTACGGCGTCTGCGAGACATCCGACGTCCCGCCGGGGGTCATCAACATCGTCACGGGCGCCAAGGACCCGCTCGCCCTGGTGCTGGCCGAGCATGCGGACGTGGACGCGGTCTGGTACTGCGGCAGCCGGGAAGGCGCGCGCGCGGTGGAGGCAGCGTCGGCCGGCAACATGAAGCGGACCTGGGTGGAATGGGACGAGCGCGACTGGGTGGGGGGCGATGTGCGCCACAGCGAGGGGCGTGAGTTTCTGCGTCAGGCGACTCAGGTCAAGAACATCTGGATTCCCTACGGCGAGTAGACCGCTGCCCGCTCCCCCCCTCGACGCCGGCACCAGCGCGATCGAACATCGCGTCAACTACTCCGAGACCGATCAGATGGGGTTCGTGTACCACGCGAATTACCTGATCTGGCTCGACATGGCCCGCACGGAACACTTGCGCCAGTGCGGGTACACTTACAGGCAGCTCGAGGAGGACGGCGTCTTCCTCGCCGTGACCGAGGCGCGTTTGCGCTACCGCCAGCCCGCCCGGTACGACGATCTGGTGCGGATCCGCTGTTGGGTTCGCGATCTCGCCTCCCGCCGGGTCGTGTTTGGTTACGCGGTGGATCGCGCGGGCACGGACGAGCTGCTGGCCACGGCGGAAACCGCGCTGGTCGCCCTGAACCGCGCGCACGCGCTGGCCCGCATCCCGGAGCACGTCAGTGATCGTTTGCACGCGATTCCCGACCCGGTTCGTCTGTAGCGGCGCCGGCGCGCTCGTCGCGCTGCTCCTCGCCGGCGCGCCCTCCGTCCTCCCTGCCCAACAGGACGAGGCGCTGGTCGGCCAGCTGGCCCGCCTACTCGCCATTTCCGACGCGAGGGTATTCGATGAAGCGGTGCTGCGCGGGGCCTTAGGGTCCGACAACCCCGGCGTCCGGCGCCAGGCCGCCTTGGCCGCGGGGCGCATCGGTGATCCTCAAGCGGTCGGGTTGCTGCTGCCGGTCCTGAACGACAGCAACGCCGCCGTCGCCGCCGCGGCCGCGTTCGCCCTCGGTCTGCTGCGCGATGCGAGCGCGGTGGAACCGCTGCTGACGGCGATCCGGACGGTCGCTCCGGACAGCCAGGGCCTGCGGGAGCAGGAGGCGGTCTCCGCCATCGCCCGCATCGGCGGTCCGAGCGGCGTGCGGGCCTTACAGCAGCTGCTCGAAGGTGTCTCGCCAACCCGCCCGCCGACCATCGCGATCACCCAGGCGCTCCTCGAAGCCTGGCGGCTCGGCCGCGGGGCGCCGACGACGCAGCTGCTGCAGTTCGCGGACGCATCGGACCTGGCCGCCCGTAGCAACGCGGCGTACAGCCTGTCACGGTTGCGCCCTCCCTCGGCGCTGCCGACGCTGCTCCGCCTGATCAACGACCAGGACACCGAGATCCGGGCGACCGCCGCCCGCGGGCTCGTGGCCGCCTTGGCCGATACGGCGCGCATGGCCAGGCCGGCCGTGACCTCCCGGTTGCGGCCGTTACTCGGCGATGCGGCGATTCACGTGCGGATCAATGCGTTGCGCGCGATCAGCACCTATCGCGGCGATTCGACCCTCGTGCCGGCCGTGGTCGGTCTCGTGGGGGATGCCAATATCGGGGTCGCGGTGCAGGCGGAGACGACCTTGGGTACTCTGGGCGGCAGTCGGGCGGTGGAGGTCTTGCGAGGTCAGCTGTCGAGCCCGACCTTCGCGCTGCGCCGCCAGGCGGTCCTCGCCTTGGGAGAAGCGGATTCTGCCGCCGGCACTGCGGCGGCCCAGGCACTCACGGGTGACGCCGATTGGCGCTGGCGCGCCGTCGCGGCGGAAGGATTCGCGGCGGCGCAGAACCGCGCGCGGCTCGAGGGCTTGCTCGCCGACGGGGACGGCCGGGTTGTCGCGGCGGCTCTGCAAGGGCTCGTCCGCGTCGTGAAGGACAGTAGTGATACCGCCTTGGTGACACGGGCACGATCGCTGGCCGGGCATCCCGACCCGACAGTGCGGAGCGTCGCCGCGGATATCCTAGGTCGGGCGGGGATGCCGGAGGACGTCGATCGGCTGACCGAGGCGTACCGCCGGGCCGCCGCCGATCCGATCAACGATGCACGCTTGTCCGCGGTGAGCGCGCTAGCCGCCATTGCGCAGCGTAGCGCGGGCGGCCGCCTGCGCGTGGTCAACCAATTCGTCTCTACCACCCCGCGGTCCGACGATTACCTGGTACGCCGGCTGGTGGCCGAGCGCTTTCCCGATGCGGCGGAATCCTGGGGCGCTCCGGGCCCCGTCGTCACCGGCCGGACCGAGGCCGACTACCGCGAGGTGGTGCGGACGTACTTGCTCCCCGGGATGCTCGGTCAGGATCCGCCGGTGGTAACCATCGAGACCGACCGCGGCAACGTGCAGCTCGAGATGCTGCCCGTGGAAGCCCCGCTCACGGTCGCGGCGTTCCTGACCCTGGTGGACCGCCGCTATTTCGACGGACTGCGTTGGCACCGCATCGTCCCGAACTTCGTGATTCAGGATGGCGATCCGCGGGGCGACGGCTGGGGCGGCCCGGGCTACTCGTTACGCGACGAGATCAACCCGGTGCGGTACGCTCCCGGCGTGGTGGGGATGGCCCTGTCCGGACCGGATACCGGGGGCAGTCAGTACTTCATCGCGTTGAACACGGCACCGCACCTGGACGGGATCTACACCGTGTTCGGCCGGGTCCGCGCGAATATCCAGACGCTCGAGGCGTTCGGCATGGGTGACCGCATCCGGAGCGCGCACCGCTGATGCGTCGCGTGGGTCTTGCCGGCGTGCTGGTCGGCCTGGCTCCGGTCCTCTTGGCGGCGCAATTCGGCTACTTCGGGCAGAATCGGGTTCAGTATCGCGGGTTCTCCTGGGCCGTGCTCCCGGGCGCGCACGTCGATGTGTATCACTATCCCGAAGAGGCGGAGCTGGCGCGGGTGGCCCTGGCCTACGCCGAAGAGAGCTACACGGTGCTGGAGCGGCGGTTCAATCACGCCGTCACCCGCCGGATCCCCCTCATCATTTACGCCTCCCACACCGATTTCGAGCAGACGAACATCCTGGAGTTTCTGCCTCCCGAGGAGCTGCTCGGAGTCACGGACTTCCTGAAGCGTCGCGTCACCCTGCCGTTCACCGGGGACTACGCGGAGTTCCGGCACACGATCCGCCACGAGCTGGTGCACGTCTTTCAGCTGAGCCTCGCGACGCAGGCCTATCTCCGGTACCCCCGGGTGACTCACCCCGGGCTCCCGTTGTGGTATACCGAGGGGCTCGCCGAGTACTTCTCCGCCGGTGAGGACTCGCGCGACGAGATGGTGTTGCGCGATTTCGTGGTCTCCGGGCAGCTGCCGTCCATCGAGGACCTCACCTATGCCGGGGGCGGCGCGATCTACGCGCTGGGCGGCTCGATTCACCGCTACCTGGCGCAGACCTACGGAGAGTGGCGCATCGCCCGGTTCTACGAGGAGTCGTGGAAGTACCCCTCGTTCGAAGACGCCATGGCCGGCATCTATGGCCGGCCGCTGCGGCGGCTCTCCGACGAGTGGCAGTTCTGGCTGCGCCAGCGCTACCTCCAGAAGGCGGACAGCATCCCGCCGGTGGGGCTCGAGGCGCAGCTGGTCACGCACTACGCCATCAAACCCGTGGCCTATCGAGCGCCCGACAGCACGCTGCACATCCTGTATTTCTCGGCCCGGAACGGCTACGCCACGATCGCGGAGAGTCCGGTCCATGAAGGGGGTGGGGGCGGGGGTGGGGGTGGGGGCCACAGCCGGGACGTGGTGAAAGGAGAACGCGGCCCGCAGTTCGAGTCGTTCCATTTCTGGGCCTCCCGGATGGACGTGAACGATTCGGGGATCGCCGTGTTCGGCAGCCGCTTCGAGGCGCGCGATGCGCTGTTCTTCTTCGACGTCCGCAACGGGCGGCTGGTGGGTCGGTATGAATTCCCCCAGCTGATCTCGATCCTTGGCCCCGTGTGGGCCCCCGACAAGAAGAGCGTGATCTTCTCCGGATTGACGCTGTCGGGGTACTCCGATCTCTATCGGGTCACGCTGCCGGACGGCCGGCTCGAGCGGCTCACCGCGGACCGCTTCCAGGACGTGGACCCTTCGGTGAGTCCGGACGGCCGCTGGGTGGTGTTCTCGTCCGACCGGACGCCGTTCGGCCCGGATGGGGCGCGCAACCTGTTTCTCCTCAATCTGGAAAGCCGCGACATTCGCTACCTCACCTACGGCGATTGGAACGACCAGGGCCCGCGGTGGGCCGCGGACGGACGCATCTGGTTCACGAGCGATCGCGACGGCACCTTCCAGGTCTACTCGGTGGACACCTCGGGGACGGGGCGGCGGGAAACCAAGGTCCAGAGCGGCGCGTTCGATCCGATGTACCTGGCCTCTGACAGCTCGCTGGTTTTCGGGGGGTTTGAAGGTCTGAGCTTCAACATCTACCGCATGCGCGTCCGCCCCACCTCCGACACGGCCAGTCCCCCCCCGGCCGTGACGCTGGCGGCCGACCGGATTGCCCCGGGGTGGCCCTGGGGAGAGCTCGAGGCGCCCCAGACGGCGACGGCGGCCCCGGTCCCGTATCGCAAGCGGTACACTTTGGACTTTGCCACCGCGGGGGGCGCGTACGCACCCGGGGTGGGCGGTACGCAGGGCATCCTGGCGGTCTTCTCGGACCTCTTGAACGACCACCAGGTGTGGGCCCAGGTATCGAGCTTCGCCTACGCGGGGTCCGGGTTCACCAACCTGTTCGACAACATCAACGCCTCCGTCTTCTATCTCAACCAGGCGCACCGGATCAACTGGGGGGCCGGCGCGTTCCGGCTGCGAGGATTGTTTCAGGAGGGCGACTTCTTCAGCCAGTACTCCGAGACGTCGATCGGAGTCGCAGGGCAGGTGCGCTACCCGATCAATCGTTTCCGGCGACTCGAGTTTGAGGGGCGCCTGGAGCACTCGGACCGGTTCGACTTCGGGAACCCCGACGTGACCGAGCCGCGCCGGGTCGCGTGGTTGGCGTCCAATTATCTGAGTTACGTGAAGGACAATACGTTGTGGCTCGATACGGGGCCGATCGACGGCAGCCGGTTCAACTTCACCGGCGGCCTCGTTAATGACCTCACGCACGGACGGTTCGACTCCTACCTGATTTCGGGGGACGCCCGCCGCTACTTCCGCACCTCGCTGCACAGCGCCCTGGCCCTGCGGGCGTTTCTCTACTACGGTGGTGGTGAGCGCCCGCGGCAGATCAGTATCGGTGGATCCTGGGGGATTCGGGGATACCCCTACTACGGCTATGTGGCCGGCTCCCGGGTCTGGTTGGCGTCGGCGGAATGGCGGTTTCCCCTCCTTAACTTCCTGGCCCTGGGCCTGCCGGTCGGCGTGGCCCGGTTTCCCGGGATCCAGGGCGCCGTCTTCTTCGATGCCGCCCGGGCCTGGACAGAGAACAGCGCGGCGATCCGCGGCGTTTTGGAGAGCGCCGGCTTCGGATTGCGCGCATCGTTCTTCGCGCCCCTGGTGCTACGACTCGACATGGGGTGGCGCTTCCCGGCGGATCACTTCCTGGCCTACGGCCTGCCCCTCGATCAGCGCAACCCGACCTTCGTGATCTTCTTCTTCGGGTTTAATTATTGACTCGCCGTCACTTAGTGCTTGACCGCCTGTGGCGCGGTTCCTACATTGGCGCCTGTACCCTGGTTGTAGCCTGTCACGGCGGCCTCCCGCCCCTGGTCCCCGCCGGCCTGCAGCCGGCCGATCGCGACAGCGCCGTGGCCTTTGCGGCCCGGACGACACCGGGACGCTCGACGGCGCTGACCTTTAAGTGGAAGTACCGCGACGAGCGTCAGAGCGGCGGAGGGCGGGGGATGGCGCGGTTGGCCGTGCCGGATTCCCTGCGCATCGACTGGCGGGCGGTGCTGGGGATGGCGTCGGGTGCCGCGGTGATGATCGGGGACTCCGTTGCGTGGGTCGACCCGTCCCGGGATAGTGTCCCGGCCGAGCCTCGTGGGGTCGCAATGGCGTGGGCCGCGGTGGGGGTGGTTCGGCCGCCCCCGGTGGGGGCTCGGGTGCTGACCCTCCGGACCGGGGAAGGAACAGCGAGCGCGGTCGTCTGGCGGTTCGCCACGGACGCCGACACGCTCGATTACAAGGTCACCGAGGGGCCACCGCGGATCCTCGAGGCGGAGTGGCGGCAGGGGGGGAAGCAGCTCGTCCGTATTCGGACGGTGCTGGACGAGCATGCGAGGCCAACGAGTGCGCGGATCGACAGTCCCAGGCAGTCGGCGCGGTTCGAATTCACGGTTGTGGCGGTGGACACGGTTCCAGTGTTTGCGGCGCCGATGTGGCGCAGCCGCCGCTAGCGCGCTGCTCGCGACCGGGTGCCTGTACGGCTTCGCCGGCGGCGGCCTGCCGAACATCAAGACGGTCGCGATCCTGCCGTTCGACAACCTGACCGCGGAGCCGTCGTTGACGCAGTCGGTGTCCGCCGCGGTCCGTGAAGCGATCGAAGGACGGCTGGGTCTCCGCGCGGCGGGGGAAGGATCAGCGGACGCGGTGGTGCGGGGACGGATCGTCCGCTACGATCCGGACCTGGCCGTGGCGATCCAGACCGGTACGGGGCAGGCGAACGTCACCAAGCGTCAGGTGCAGCTGACCGTCGACGTCGAGATCGTGGATCAGCGCGACGGCAAGACGTTGTGGCAACGGCAGGGCATCACCACGCTCGGGGAGTACCAGCCGCCGCAACAGGCGGATGGATTGACGACGGCGTTGCAGAAGCTGACCACCGAAATCGTGGAGGGAGCGCAATCCCAATGGTGAGCCCCCTCTTCGCCCTCCGCAGCCGTCGTGGCGCGAGCCGGATGGGTTGCCTGTTCACCCTGCTCATCTTCTTCGCCGCGCTGTATTACGGGGTGAACATCGGGGAGCTGTACTTCCGCTACTACCGGTTGCTCGACGAGATGCAGACGCAGGCCCGGGTCGCCTCCGCCTTGGACGACGGGACGATTCGCCGCCGGATCGAGGCCGCCATTCAGGAGATCGGCCTCCCCGACGAGGCCTCCGCCTCGCTCGAGGTCGTCCGGACCCCGTCGCCCCGGGAGATCACCATCGAGACCGAGTACCGCGAGTCGGTCCACCTTCCGCTGTTCGACCACACCTTCAGGTTCCATCCCAAGACGACCGAGCCGCTCTGATCGCTGGGCGGCGCTGCTGCTGCTGCCCATGCTGCTCGCCGCCGCTGGCGATGTGCCGGTCGCGCGCTTCTTTCTCGTCCTGGCGGCGATCGTGCTCGCCGGCAAGCTGGCGGGCGAAGCGTTCGAGCGCATGCGCCAGCCGCCGGTCTTGGGGGAGCTCCTCGCCGGCATCATCCTGGGCCGGGGACTGCTGGGGTTGATCCCGGTCGCCCCGGACGATCCCCTGACCCCCGTCTTCATCCTGCTCGCCGACGTCGGCGTCGCCGTCCTGCTGTTCGAGATCGGGCTCGAGATGGACCTGAAGGAAATGCGACGGGTCGGCGCCGGCGCGACCGCGGTCGCGCTCGTCGGGGTGGCGCTGCCGTTCGCATTGGGGGTGCTCTACGACCGGTTCGCTTTGCCGGAGTCCGTGCTGGCGCCGGGGACCGAGCGCACGGCGGTGGCCGTGTTCATCGGTGCGGCCCTGACCGCTACCTCGGTCGGGATCACCGCCCGCGTTCTGGCCGACCTCCGCCGCACCCAGAGCACCGAGGCCCGGTTGATCCTGGGGGCCGCGGTGATCGATGACGTCCTGGGTCTCGTCATTCTGAGCGTGGTTTCGGGGTTTGTGGCGGGAAGTGCCGTGACGCTGCTCGGCGTCGGTCGCGCCCTGGCGGTCGCGTTCGGGTTCCTGATCGCCGCCGTCGTCGTGGGAGTGCGGCTCGCGCCCCAGCTGCTGCGGGCGGTCGAGCATATGCGCGGGCGTGGCACGTTCGTGACCGTGGCCGTCGCCGCGCTGCTCGGAATGGCCGCCGTGGCGGGCTTGGCGGGTTCGGCGGCGATCATCGGCGCGTTCGCCATGGGACTCATCTTCTCCGGCACGCCGCAACGCCACCGGATCGAGGAGCAGATGCGACCGGTCGCGGATCTCTTCACCCCGATCTTCTTCCTTCACATCGGCGCCTCGGTGGACCTGCGGGCCTGGAACCCGTTCGATCCCGTCGGCCGGGAGGCTCTCCTGGTCGGGGGCGTGCTCACCGTCATCGCGATCGTCGGCAAGCTCGGGAGCGGCTGGGCGGTCCCCTGGCAGCGCTTCAATCGGCTCGCGGTCGGGCTGGGGATGGTGCCGCGAGGTGAAGTCGGCCTCATTTTCGCCCAGATCGGACTGGGAACGGGTCTGTTGTCCCAGGCGTTGTTCAGCGCCATCCTGCTGATGGTGATTGTCACCACGATGGTGGCGCCGCCGCTCCTGACCCTGGCGTTTCGACGCGCCGAGGCGGCCCGATGACGACCGCGGCCAAGGTCCGCACCCGCGAGGAGGCGGCCCGCTGGCGGGCCGGGCTCACCGGGGGGAAGGCCCTGGTCTTCACCAACGGCGTGTTCGATCTCCTCCACGTCGGCCATGTCACGCTGCTGGAGGCCGCCAGGGAGTTGGGCGCGGCTTTGGTCGTGGGGGTGAACAGCGACGCCTCGGTCCAGCGGTTGGGGAAGGGGAGCGACCGACCGATCGTGCCCGAAGCGGACCGGGCGCGCGTGCTCGCCGCGCTGGCCGCTGTGGATTGCGTGGTGCTGTTCGATGAGGCCACGCCGCTCGAGCTGATTCGCGCCCTGCGGCCGGAGATCCTCGTCAAAGGGGCGGATTACGCCAAGGACCAGATCGTCGGCGCCGCCGACGTAGAGTCGTGGGGCGGCCGGGTGGTTCGGGTACCGCTGCTGGAAGGACGATCCAGCACCGATCTGGTGCGTCGCTTACGCGAATCGAAATGAGGCGGCGCATTCCGCAATCCGCAATCCGCAATGAAGTTGCTCGTCGCCACCCGCAGCTCTGGCAAGGCGCGCGAGATCCGCGACCTGTTTCGCAGCCTCCCGATCGAGGTCACGTTCCCGGCCGACCTGGGGCTGGTACCGCTCCCCGAAGAAGCGGACCTGGAGCAGGGCGGCACCTACGCCGAGAACGCGGCCGCCAAGGCGCGCTACTTCGCGGGGCGGACGGGATTGCCGACCGTGGCCGACGACTCGGGGATCGAGGTGGAGGTCCTGGGGGGCGCGCCGGGACTGCACTCGGCGCGGTGGGCGGGCGCCGACGGCGCCGACCAGGACGCCCGCAACAACGCCAAGCTGCTGGAGGCCCTGCGCGACGTCCCGGCCCCCCGGCGCCGGGCGCGCTACCGCTGCGTGGTGGCGTATCTCGAGACGCCCACCGCGGCTCCGGAGATCGTGGAAGCCACCTGTGAAGGGGCGATCTTGACCGCCCCGCGGGGCACGGGCGGCTTTGGCTACGACCCCCTGTTTCTCTCGGACGATCTGGGCACGAGCTTCGGCGAAGCCGAGCCGGCGGCCAAGCAGCGGGTGTCGCACCGGGGGCGGGCCTTCCGTGCGCTGATCGAGGTGTTGGTCCGACGCGCCCTCTAGTCTGAAGGCGGACGAAACTTGACAGGTTTGCTGATGGATGCCAGCATTGACCGCGTTAGCATGGCTGGAATTTGGCCCTAGTCGCATTCTCGTGATTGGCGCGCTCACTCATGATGGCGCGCTCACTCGACAGGAGGCGGTATGGTCAAGTGGTTCAAGGGGGGACGGGGGGTGTGGTGGCGTGGCGTCGGCGTGATGCTGTGCACCGTAGCCACGCCGCTGACAGCCGGTGTCGCAAGTCCCGCCGCAGGTTCCGCGTCTCTCACAAACATCCGATCCCTTGCCCGAGCCTACACGCTCGCCGTGGACACACGGAGTAGCATCCCCGCGTTCGCGCGCAAGTACAACCTGGCGTGCTCGGCCTGTCACACGAACTGGCCCGAGTTGAACGCGTTTGGCCAGGCGTTCAAGGATCGCGGGTACCAGCTGGGCAACGATCGCGACTCACCGATCTGGCAGGCGCCGGCGTATTTCCCCCTCGCCTTTCGGACTACGCCCAACTGGCATTACGAGAGCACCGACCATCAGCCGGTCGACGATCCCACGACGGGGCCTTGCGATCCGACGACGGGGACGGGTTGCGTCGAGAAGACCGTCACGCAAGGCGGATTCGACCTCTCGGGGATCGACTTCCTGATGCTCGGGACGCTGTACAAGAACATCACCTTCGGGCTCGTGCCGACCCTGGATCCTGACGGCACTATGGGGATCGAGACGGCGTTCGTGCGGTTCGACAATCTGGGCAACTCGCCGTGGGCCAACCTGAAGGTCGGGAAGTTCGAACTGGATAACCTGCTGTCGGAGAAGCGCTTTACCTGGTTGTCGAACAACGGAGGGTTCCTGTACGCCTACCATTACCAGCCCGCCGGCAGCGTCGACAATTACACCTTCGGCCTGGGCGATAACCAGA
>DATJXC010000081.1:0-23620 GCA_035500495.1 Gemmatimonadales bacterium | reverse complement strand
AACGCCCGCAGCGCGGTGAGCCCCGAGTCCGCGAACACTTGGACCGAGCGCGGCAGCAGCGGCAGGTCGTACCGAGCCTGGTCGAGGAACTGAATCGACTCCTCGACCTCGCCGGCCTCCGTGACACGCCCCCCCTCGGCCGGGACGCCGAGCGCGTATTCCTTGGCCGCGATCGACGCGGCCGCGACGACGCGTCGGGCGGCGGCCAGGGAATCGGTGGTCTGGGAGAGGACCGGCAACGGCCGAGCCAGGAGCACGGCCGTGAGGCCCAGCAGGGATGACAATGTCACGCAACGCCGCCTTCGACTATTGCCGTCGCGACGGCGGCCTGGTGGGTGTGCGACAGCGACAGCAACACCCGGCGCACGCCCAGCTCGGCCGCACGGGCGGCTGCGGCACCGCTGAGCACGATATCGGGCCGCCCGTCCGCCGCCCGCACCACCTCGATCTCCCGCCATCCGATTCCCCGTGCCGACTCACTGCCCTGCAGCGCCTTGTAGACCGCCTCCTTCGCGGCCAG
The DNA here is from genome assembly GCA_035500495.1 of Gemmatimonadales bacterium. Lineage (GTDB taxonomy): Bacteria > Gemmatimonadota > Gemmatimonadetes > Gemmatimonadales > GWC2-71-9 > DASTHG01. Next base: position 23,100 of record DATJXC010000081.1, on the reverse strand, counting down.
GCGCACCGCAACGCTTTCCGCCGGGTCGAACTTGCCGCGGCAATACGCCGCTTCCGCCGTGGTTAGCAGCCGATCGAAGACGTGCATCCCCTTGTCTTCCAGCATGCGCCGCACTCGTGCGACTTCCACCAGGTCCACACCGATTCCCAGAACGCTCATCCTTACCTCGCCACGAACAGCCGCTTGCGGTACACCTGACCATCCAGCTCGACGACCACGATATACGCCCCGTTGGGGAGGCGACGACCGGCGTGGGTCAGGTCCCACACGTAGTCCGGTGTCCCCGCGGCGAACGTTTCGGAGATCAGCCGCTCGCCGGCGAACGTATATATGGAAAGCCGCGGCGCCCCGGCGCTCGAGGGCCAGGAGATCGTGACCGAACCGCCGCGCACCGGGTTGTCGGACACGGACACCCCGGCGACCGGCGCGGTGGACACGAATGCTCCGGCCGAGTCACTGGCGAACCCCACCGCGTCGACCCACCAGGGAAACCCGCCACTCGCAATGAACCGCACCCGCGCCGCGCCCGCGTTCGCGGCCAGGGGCAGGTCGACCCGCACCGGAACCCACGCCGGCCCATCGCCTTCCAGCGCGTACACATCGGTCCAGGTGAGCCCGCCGTCTGGAGAGAACTGCACCCGTCCGCGCTGACCGGGAACGAACGTCGACCCCGACCGCATGGTCCAGAACTGCAGCCAGATCCGCCGCTTCCCACGCAAATCGGTGGTTGGAGAAGTAAGGGTGTCCTCCGTCGCGACGCTGCCCCACGACGCCGTGCCGCTGAGTGCAGTCGGGGACCGGCTCCATCCCTTCCACCCCGTATCCTGCGGCTCGGCACCCGCGAGGGTGATCAGCGCCGCTTCGAGCCCGGCCCCTTCAACCCGCACCGCGCGTGCCTGGTCGGTCGATACATCGGAGCGCCATACGACCCGCGCCAGCCCACGACGCAGTGAATCGGTTTGCAGACTCCGCGTCACGACGCTCCCGCCCAGAGTTCGCACCGTCAGCGCGAACGGAGCCGGCTCGGCCGTCGGCAGGCTTACCCGTGTCTCCGGCCACACCGACTCGATGCGCGGCGGGAACGGCATCACCCCCGACACCCCGATCGCGTTCACCGGATCCCCGGCGGCCGCGATGACCGACAGGGCGAACGGCAGGTTGTCGCGGAACACGCGCTCGAGCAACACGCTGTCGTCGGGAAAGACGAAGCCGTAGTAGAACCCGGAGTCGGGCGTGCAGCACCCGCTCGTCAGCTCGGGGGTGAAGGCCAGCGCTCCGTGCGCCCGGTACGCCCAGTCGTTGTACTCCCCATTGGTCGAGTACAGCGTCCAGGTCGGCCCGGGATGATAGGCGGTGCGGATCGATGCCGGTACGCTGTCCTTCACCGACGGAGCCAGGTCCGTCCCCGCCAGCGCTTCCAGAAACGGCTGGTCGCTCGAGAAGTCGCCCGCCCGGAACCCGTACGGGTAGAGCACGAGGCCGCTGTAGGTGTGATAGGAAACCGCCACCACGGGCGGGTGGGCCGCATGAAAAGTGAGCATCGCCCGCGTTTCCGGCTCAGAGGCAGGACCTGTGCCGCGGTAGGTCTCGGCGTCGGGGGCGGACGAGGACCCGGCGTCGTCGTAGCCCCAGAACTCCGGATAATTGCGGTTCAGGTCCACTCCGTAGGTCCCATTGCCGTTCAAGCGGCGGTTCTTCCGCCACAGCCGGTCGGTCGTGAAGGTGTACTGGTAGCCGTCGGGGTTCTCGACCGGAATCACCCAGATGTCCCGTGTGTTCCGGAGGGTCGGCGAGAGGGAGTCGGCGAGCCAGCGGATCAGTCGCATCGCCATCTCCGTGGACACCCACTCCCGCGCGTGATGCGTGGCGAGAAAAAGCACGTTGGGGCGCGCTGGGTCGTCATCCGGAGCGCCGATCTTGACGGCGAGGATCGGCCGGCCTTCCACGGACGCCCCGATCGAGTCCACGTGGATCAGCGAGTCGGTCGCCGCCCAGGCCGCGAGCGTCGCCCGGATCCCGACGCCAGGCTTGTCGAACGACCGGTAGAAGCGAAAGGTGTCAGTGGCCAGGGGCGAGAGGCCAGGGGACGCTCCGGCCACCACGGCGGGCTGGTACGCATGCGCGAGAAGAGTCCGCTCGGTCTCGGGTGAGACCACGATCACCGCGAAGAGCCCGCCGTCAACTCGGCGCACGTCGGCCACCTCGAAGCCGAGTCTGGCAAGTGAATCGAGACCGGCGCGGCCGCGGATCGGCACCTGGGCGAGCCGCAGCTGGGCCGCGGCCGGCCAGGCGCCGGCGGCCCACAACGACATCAGAATCCCAAGCGAGCGGCCAGCCATGGAGGAGCGGCAAGGTAGCCGCCCAGCACGAGCCCGAGCCAGATCAGCGCCGCCCACACCGGGATCCAGACCAGATACACCGGCCACAACGCCGGCCGCCAACCGTGGATGGCCGCGAGCTCAGGCTCCCAGCGGGTCCGCTCGGCGGCCACCTGCTCTTCGAGAGCAAGCCACGCGGCCTCGAGTCGCCGCGCGGCGGTGAGCAGCGCATCCTGCCACGCCAGGGTGGCTGTGGGGTCATCCGAATCCCCTCCCCGTACGACCGAGGCGGTCGCTTCCACTTGATCCAGCGCTTCCACGAACCGACTGCCCCCCGACGCCAACCGCGCCGCGACCGCCCGCCGTTCCGAGCCGGTCAGACGAAGGCGCTTCCAGCGACGGCGCGGCATCCGCACCCGTCGCGCCGCGAGCTCGATCTCCTGGTCCAACGCATCGGCCAATCGCTCGGCGGTGCGTTGCACCGCCTGCTCCCACGCGCCGGCCCACGCGGCCCGTCCCAGGGCGGCAACCGCCCGGTTGCGGTCCTGCGCGGCGCGGGCCGTTCCCGCGCAGGAAAACAACAGCGTGGCGAGCGCTTCCCGGATGTCGTCGAGGGGGATCCACGGCTCGCCGAGGCGGCGGGGCACGATCACCCGCCCCAACGACGGCGCGAGCTCCGGGATCCCGGGGGCCATCCGGTCGGTGAGGGGGTGGGGCCCGCTCACGGCGCCGCGCGGGTGAGCACCGCCGGGTGCCCGGTCCGCCGCTCGTAGGCGGCCTGAAAGTACGGCAGGGATTCCGGGAGGAACTGCTCGCGGGGCAATCCCGTCGCGCGGACCGCGCGCTCGATCGCCCGTGGAGACCCCTCGACCTCGAGCAGCGTGTCCATCGCCGGGTAACGCTCGAGCCGCAGCGTGGCCCGGCCCAACCGCCAGATTTCGATGCGCCGGTCGATGCGCAGGGTCACGCTGAAGCCAAGCGCCTCGAACACCGCGCCCAGCGCCACGGGATCAGGGACCGCGGTCTCGAGCTCCGTGCGATGGCGATAGGCGCCGCGAGTCCCCACCGGCCCCTTCCAGGTGAGCACACCCCAGGCACGGCCGCGCGTCGGCCGATAGGTCCGCAACCTGAGCACATGGTCCACGGCCTCCAGGCTGCGGTTCTGGTCATAGCGACGGTCGATCATCATCCCGCGAAATTCGAGCCGGGCGCGCGCGCGCCGCAGGGAATCCCGCAGGGCCGGCACGCGCAGAATCCGTGCTTTGACCTCGAGCTCATCCCGGACCGCGGTGGGGCTCACGAGAGAATGGCGTCGAGCACCGCTCGCGTCGCGCCGAGGTCGGCGAAGGCGTGATCGGCTCCCGCGGCTCGCAGGGCCGGGACGTCGTACGAGCCGGTGGCGACCGCGACAGTCCGCGCCCCGATGGGGCGCGCGCAGGCGACGTCGGCGGGGGTGTCGCCGATGACGATGACCTGTTCACCCGCGATCGAGCGTTGCGCCAGCGCTGCGGCACGATCTCTCGCGATGCCGGGCAGGTCCGGACGGTGCGCGGCGTCCGACCCGTAGGCGCCGACCGCGAACCGCGCGGGATCGAGTCCGGCCGAGGCGAGCTTCAGCGCGGCGCCGCGCGCCAGGTTCCCGGTCAAGAGACCCACCATCACCCTTCCCTCCCGCTCGACCTCGGCCAGCGCATCGAGCAGCTCCCGCACGCCCGTCATCAGGCGGGTCCGCTGGTCCGGGCGCTGCAGCTCGACCTCCAGGAGGGAGACGTACCGCTCGCACACCGCGTCCACCAGGGCGGCCCGCACCTCGGCCATTCCCGCCAGGGTCAGGAGGTCGCGCACGATCTGGGGATCGGTCTTGCCGTCGAACCGGTACTCGTCGATCGGTCCGGCGGTTCCGGCCTCCTCGAGCAGGGCGCGATGGATCGCCCGCCGGCCGGCGCCGTCGGTCAGGAGCAAAGTGCCATCAATATCGAAGAGGGCTAATCTCACATCGGGGAAGATAACGGGGAGGATAAGAGCGATCAGCCGTCAGAGGTCAGCCATCAGCTATCAGCCATCAGCTATCAGCCATCAGCCATCAGCTCACCCGGCGTACCCCGACGAGATGATCGCGCATCCGCCGCATTCTCGGGGTGTCGGCGAACAGGTCCTCGATCACGAGGCCACCTCGCGCGAGTGTGGAATGGGCGATCCGCCCCGCGCCCATCCACATCGCGACATGGCTGACCCGGCCGTCCTCGGCGAAGAAGAGCAGGTCGCCCGAATGGTATCCGGCGCCGTTGACGGCCGCCGGCACCTCGCGGCCGATCGCGAACTGCTGGTCCGAGTCGCGCGGCAACGCGGCACCGCGCGCGCCGTGCACCGCCTGGACGAAACCGGAGCAGTCGAGGCCCCAATCGCTGCGCCCGCCCCACGAATACGGCGCTCCTCCAAACCAGCGGAGCCCGACCTCCGGCGCCGCGACCAGCCGCGCTTCCGCCCGCAGCTCCGACTCGGGCCGCACATCGCCGCGCACCACCCGGGCGATCCGGCCGTCGGCGATCTCGACACGACCGTCGCGGTGCAACGCCAGGCGGGCCCCGACCGGAAGACGCATCCGCGCGCCCTCGCTCTCGAGCTCGACCCCCAGGGTGCGGCCCGCGGCGCGGCCGGTCCAGTCGTCCAGCCAATCCATGGAACCCTGGCTGACGTAGCCGTCGTGGATCCAGGCGTGGTAGCCGTCGCCGGTGCGGACGCGCAGCCAGGGATCGCGCCGCTCGAGGATGTGCAGCGGCTCGCCGTGCAGCCCTTCGGTGACCCGCGGCAGGGAGATCTTGGGTTGATCGAAGAGCGGGGCCACCGCGGAGGTGACGACCGCCGCGGCATTGGTCCCCACCGACGCATCCGGGAGCATCCGGACGTCCGATTTCAGGCCGCCCTCGAGCGCCAGGGCGCGCAGCGCCTGCATCGCGTCGCGACTCGTGGTGAGCCCGGTGATCACCCGGTCCCCGGCCTCGACCTCGAACACGCCCAGCCGCCGGTCGGGGACGGATTTCCGGCGCAGGTCGTCGATCGCGCGGGCGAGCCGGTCAGTCACGAACGGGAGGGAGGATCGGCGAGTCCCGGCAGGCCCGGCACGCCGCGCGCGAGCCGCACGGCGCGTCGCACGGCTTCGGGGACGGCCAGCGCGGCGAGCGCCTCGGCGTGCAGCGGCGACGCGGGGGGCACCGCGGCCGTGCTCGCGGCGAACACGATGTCGCCGTCGAAGGCGGTGGCGAACGGGGTGATGCAGCGCGCCAGGGCGTCGGCGGCCGCCCCGGCGAGCCCTTCCAGCTCGATCTTGGTCAGCGCGGCGTTGGTCACGACGACGCCGAGGGTCGTGTTGTGGGACCGCGGCGCCTCTCCCCCACCGAACATCGCGCCGCCCTCCGCGAGGTACCGCTGCGCATCGAGGAAGCCTCCGGTGTCGCTGCGGGCCCCCGCGATGATGCTCCCGTGCTCGTCGCGCACGTCCCCCACCGCGTTCACGACGACGAGTGCGCCCACGACGACCTCTCCCCCGCGCGCCGCCCAGGTGCCCAGCCCCGATTTCATCGCGCGAACTATCCCGGCCGCCTTCCCGATCGTGGCGCCGGCTCCCACCCCGACCGATCCTTCCGCGATCTCGACCGCGGCGGCATCGCAGGCGGCCGCCGCGCCGTCGGGCCCCGGCCAGACCTGATCGGGCATGCCGGCCCCCAGGTCGAAGATCACGGCCGCGGGGACGATCGGCACGACGAGACCCTCGCGGACCGGAAAGCCGCGACCGCGCGCTCGCAGCCATGCCATGACGCCGTCGGCCGCCCCGAGTCCGTAGGCCGAGCCACCGGTGAGCAGCAGGGCGTCGGCGTGCCCCACGAGGTGACGCGGGTCGAGCGCGTCGAGCTCGCGGGTGCCGGTGGCGCGTCCGCGCCGCGCCGCCGCGGCGCGCATGCCGCCCTTCGGACCCAGCACGACGGTGCACCCGGTGCGGCCACTCGGATGCGTCCAATGCCCGACGGTGATGCCGGGGACCGTGGCCAGATTCGACGACGCGCGCGTGGTCATCTCGAGCGCGAAGATATCTCGCCTTGCTGGGGTTGTGGAGGTCAAATAGCTTCTCAATTCATGGCAGAGTCCGCGAACGGACCCACGACAGTCCTTGTCGTCGATGACGAGGCCGGCATCCGGCTGGCGCTGGATCGATTTCTCACGCGGCAGGGGTACCGGGTGGTGCAGGCCGAGGACGCCGGGGTCGCGCTCTCGCGGTTGAAGACGGAGCACCCGTCACCGCAGGCGATGCTGTGCGACGTCCGCATGCCGAACATGAGCGGCGTGGACCTCGTGCCCCGCGCCCTCGCCGAACAACCGGACCTGGCGATCATCATGTTGACGGCGATCGACGAGCCACGCACCGCGATCGAGTGCCTCAAGCTCGGGGCGACCGACTACCTCATCAAGCCGATCGACCTGGACGAGCTGGAAGTGTCGCTGCAATCGGCCCTGCGCAAGCGGCAGCTGGAGATCGACCGGCGGGAGCTCGAGCGCTGGCTCGCCAACGAAGTGGCGCTGCGCACCCGCGAGCTGGAGGCCCGGACCGACGCCGTCGCGGAAGTGGCGCTCGCGGCCCTGGCGGCGGCATCCGGCTGGGCGGGGGCCGATGATGCGATCGGCGCGCTGGCCCAGGTGCTGGGGACGACGCGGGAAGCGGTAGTGAAGGAGATCGCGCGCCGCCGCGGCTAGGCCTGCTGGGCGGCTTTCGCTTTCTCCTCGCAGGCCTTACAGCGGGTGACCCCGCGAAACGTGCAGATCAGGCAGATGAACGTGCCGCAATCCGAGCAGGGATAGCCTTCCGAAGCCCGCTCTTCGTTACCGCAGGCGCGGCACACCATCCCATCGTGTTCCTTCAGGACCGGCTTTTCCATCGCGAGCTTCTCCCTTCGCTGCATCTCAACGGTTCAAGGCGTACGCCCTAATCTTATTGATCAGCGTGGCCCGCGAAATGCCGAGCTCGCGGGCCGCTCTGGTGCGGTTCCCGGCATGGTGAGCCAGGGCCCGCTCGATCTGGGCCCGCTCCACCTGATCCAAGGTAAGGGGCCGGTGCGGATCGGGCCGGACCACCTCGAGCAGCTGAACGGCCGCCGTCGGGAGGTGGGCGCCGGGCGCGATCAGGAGGAGGCGGCCTCCCAGCCGTTGGTGCAGCGCCGCGTCGTCCACACCCGGTGTAGCCAGATCGAGCAGCACGAGCGCCGGGGCGAGACGCGCCGCCGCACCCGCCGCGGCCTCGAGCGTCCGCTCGCGGAACAGGTCCGCATCCGCCGGCCCCAACGCCGCCGCCGTGGCCCGCGCCACCGCGTCCTCCGGCGTCACGAGCAGGACGCGCTCAGCCATGGAGCCCCGTCCCTCCTGGTACCGTATCGGGATCCACGAGTATCGTCAGGGCGTGTGGCAGGAGCCGCGCTTCGAGCGGCGTCTCCCCCACGACCTCGCCATCCAGCTGGGTCGGCTGCGCCGGGCCGTCGAGCACCTCCAGCTGGACCTGCGATCCCCTGCCGAACCAGAGCTGGCCGACACGACCCGGCCCCTGGGCGAGGAGAATCTCCACAAACGCCATGAGGCTCTGGATCGTGCCTTCCGCCCGGACGGCCAGGACGTCGAACACCCCGTCGTTGGGCCAGATGTCCCGATGCAGCCGGACAAAGGGCGGTACCAGCTCGCCGCAATTGCAAACCAACACCATGGCCGCGTCGAGCTCGTGCGCCACACCGTCGATCGTCACGCGGTGCCGGTGGCTCATGACGTGCGGCAGGGCACTGAGCGCCTGCGCCACGTACGCGGCCCTGCGCCAGCGCCGCTTCGCCGCGCCGTGCGTGCGCGCCATGAGCGCGGCGTCAAAGCCGTCACCGCAACAGACGGCGAAGTAATGCACCCCGTCGGCGCGCTCGACCGACCCCAGGTCGATCGTGTAGGGAACCGCGTGCAGCAGGGCGCGCGCCGCGCCTTGCGGCGTGCGGGGAAGCCGCAGATTCCCCGCGAGCAGGTTCCCCGTGCCGCCGGGGACGATCCCCAGAGGAATCGGGGTCCCGGCGACGGCCGCCGCCGCCTGCATCACCGTCCCGTCGCCGCCGTAACAGAGGATGGCGTCGAATCCCTCCACCCGCGCCGTGGCGGCGAGGCGGCGGGCGTCGCCCGGCGCCATGGTGGCGGCGACTTCCACATGCCAGCCGCCGCCGGCCAGGGTCTCCCGGACCGCCGTCACCGCGCGGGCGTCGGTCCGGGCGGCGGCGGGATTGGTGATCAACAGCGCGCGGGTCATGTCAAAACCGCCGCTGCCAGAACAGGTCGAAGCCGACCTGGCGCTCGGTGGTCTGGACTGTCGGCGCCGCGCCCGGCGTGGTGCAGCTCGTGACCGGCTCGATGCTCGCCTCCGTACCCCATTCCGGGCTGATCCGATACTGCAGTCCCCATCCGATGGTATTCACCACGCTCGTTTGAGCGCCCGGGCAGACGCCCGCCTTGAGGACGAGAAACGCCTTTTCGCTCACCTGCCACCCCGCCGTGAACCGCGCGCCGTGGAGCGGGTTGTTGGGGTCGCCGGGGCGGATCTCCACGTAGTCGATCGGCACGCCGATGTCCGAGACCAGCGTCCGCTCCAGCTCGCCCGACACGAGGCTCGCCACGGTGTTGGAAACCATCGCCGAGCTGCTCGCGGACGCGCTGGGATCGCTCGCGAGATCCGCATTGGATTGGCTGAACAGCAGGTAGGAGATGATGTCGGTCTGGGACAGATCCCGCTCCACCGCCCGCAACGCGAGCTTGGGAACGAGCAAGGTACCGGTGATCTGCGCCTGCACCGTGAGGGTGTCTCCGGCGATCGCGCTGTTGGACCTCGTGCGGACGACGTGCCGGGCCTGGATGTCGAGTCCCGCATCGAGGTCGGGCGTTCCGAAGAACCGCACCGTTCCCCGGGTGACCAGGAAGTCCCGGCTGATCGGACCGACCAGCAGTCGATAGGAGCCGCGCGTGGCCTGGAGCGTGCCGCTCAGCAGATAATTCTGCTGGCTCTTGTTCATCGTGATGTCCCCGGCCAGCTGGATGTTCGCCTCCGATGACCGTAGCCACACGTCGCTGCCCATTGAAAGGTGGAGGTTCTCCACGCGCAGGCTGTCGAGGAAGAGGTTGTGTAGGGTCGGGCCGAGCCGGCCGCGGCGGATCGTCGCCGCGAGCGCCGTGTCGATCAGCGAGGCGATCCACGGATCCGGGGAGTCGAGATTGATGATGCGTTTGGTCACCAGGTCGCCGAAGTAGAGCAACCCGGACGTCACGGTGCCGCGCCCGGTGATGGTGGCGCCGAGCAGGGGCCCCGTGAGCCGCAGCTCCGCCGTGGCGGTCACGGCCATCTCGTTGCGGACATCCAGAGCGCGGAAGTCGCGCGCGGCGAGGGTCAGCCCGAGCACCGGGTGGCTCAAGTCCGCGAACCGGACGAACCCGCCCACGTTGACCAGCCCACGCCCGCTCCGAATCGCCAGCGAATCGACCGACAGCGTGTCGCCCCCGAGCGAAAACCGGCCATCGATGTCCTCATACCGCACGTTGAGCGACGGGATGGTGACGCCCCCGGAGTCGAGCTGGAACCGGCCGTGCAGCCGTGGGGCGTCCCACGCGCCACGGATCCCGACATCGGCGGAGAAGCTGCCGCGCAGCTGCTCGACGTTCGACGTCAGGACCTGGAGCGCCCCCAGATCCGCGTGATCCGCCTTGGCGAGCACCACCAGCGTGTCGGCTCGGAGCCGGTGGTCCACCGGGCGGAGCGCCAGATCGAGAGGGAGATGGGCCGTGGCGTCGATCACCGCGCGACCACGACGGCGCAGCGCCAGCGAGCCATCGAGCCATCCCTCGGCGTACCCGAGCGACCCGGCAATCGACGGCACCGGTCCCGACTCCGCGCTCGAGTCGTAGGCGACCTCGTAGGTCCCGCGAAACTCCGGCTGATCTCTGGTTCCCGTCAGGGCGACAGCGGCGCCGAGACGTCCTCCGATGCCGAGGGTGTCGAGCTGCACCACCGCGAGCAGCCCCGCGACCGGCAGCTCGCGGGCCGTGAGGCGGCCCTGCACCGGCCCCCGATTCGGGAGCGTGGCGCTGAGGTCGAATTGGCCCACGCCGTTGACGCGACGCAGCGCTACATCGCGCAAGACGATGCCGGAGTCACCGACCGCGAGCTCCGCCGGCCGCTCGAGGTACCAGACGCCACCGGGCATCAGGACCCCGAACGAGTCGGCCCGCGCCAGGAAGCCGTCGCCCATGCGCCGGTAGCGACCGGTGGCGAACACGGCCGACAGGTCGCCGATCCGGGTCCGGAGGGAGAAGTCGACCGAGTCCCGATTTCCGCCGGCGGCCACCGCTGCCCCGCCGAATCCGAGGTTGCCATGCCCCACCGAATCCGCCTGCGCCGAAACGGAGAATACGGGAAGCGGCCCGGGCGCATAGCTGCCGCGGACCACACCGCCTAGCACCGACCAGTCCCGGAACGCGAAACTCCGCACCACGGCCTCCGCGGCGACGGCAACGGAGTCGAGAGCCCCGCTGAGCGTGGCGGTCCCCTGCCCGGCGCCGCTCGGCGTCCGTCGGGTCGTGTCGCCGGCGAGGAGCGCGTACAGCGAGTCGAGGCCGATCAGGCTGTCCGCCACCACGCGCAGGCTCAGCGCGTCCGCGGTGCCGTCGCCTCCAGGAGGCCGCCGCCACCGCAGCGTACCGGCGCCGTCGACGTCGAGCCCGGGTCGCCGCAGCAGCACGGTGTCCACGGACAGGATCCCGTCGGCGACGCGGACACGGATCGAAACCGTGTCGACCACCGCGCCGACGAACACCGATGGCTCGAGCGACCCCGCCAGCGCCCCGACCGGGACGGCCCCTACCCCACTGTCGGCGACGAGCGACCCGGTCACCGTGAAGTTGAGCCCGGTCGGCAGCTCTCCTCCCCGGACCGCCCAGCGGCGGAGGTCCACCCCGCTCCCCTGCAGGCGGTAATCGCGCACGCCGACGCGGTTCGGGAGCAAGACCAGCGCTCCATCCCCACGGATCCGTCCTCCCCCAGCCGCGTGCACGAGGTCGATGTGCGACTCGAGCGAGTCCACTGGCCCCAGGAGCCGTACCGTGCCGGCCGCCGCTCCGAGCACCGGCAGGCCCGGATAGCTGAATCTCAAGTCATCGAAGGACAGGGTGTCGAATGAGAAATCGACGTTCAGGGCCAGCGTGTCCCGCCGGGTATCGAGCCCGAGCCGGCCACGCGCGACGCTCGACAGTCCCCGGTCGCGATGCCGCACGCCGCCGGCGAACTCCACATCGCGCAACGGCCCGTTCAGGGTTCCCTGCCACTCCGTCCGTCCGCCGAGGGCGATTGTGGGGGCCAGCCGGTGGACCGTCCCCATGTCGAGATCGGCGGAATCGACGCTGAAGTCGACGAACGAAAGGCCGGCCGCCGCTCGCAGGTCGACCGTGCCATGCCCGCGGAGCCGGCTCGTGGGCCACCCGGTCACGAGAGAGTCCCGGAACACCCAATCCGCGGTGAGCGCCAACGCCGACATGCCGCCATCCGCCTGCGTGCGGCCCGTCAGATGCCCGTAGAACGGCAAGGTATCGAGGAATACGCGGGGGAGGGCGAGATCGAGATCCCGGGCGTCCAGGTCCGCCTGCTCCAGGCGGACGATCCCGCTGTCCGCGTCGGTCAGGGCCGTCACCCGCCCCTGGACCCGCCCGCCATGGTAGAGGAGGAGGAGAGAATCCAGGCGCACTTCCAGCGACCGGCCCGACCTGGAGTGCACCCGCACCGGCCCGCGCAGCACCGCGTCGTCCGGGAATCGCCGGTCGATGAATCGCGCGTCGCCGAGGGTGACCCGGTCGGCGGCGACGTTGAGATCGTAGCGGATCGTGTCGCGCGGCCAGGAGACCTGACCCTTTACCGCCGCCAGACTGCGCGGGAGGCGCAGGGCGCGCAGATCCGTCTGCAGCGAATCGCCGTCGACGAGAACGCGCCCCTCTGCCCCGGTGACCTCAACCGGAGGGTCGGTGCTCCGCACCGCGAGACGGCGCAGCGACACCAGAATGCCGTGTTCGCGGGGAGATTGAATGCGCAGCACCGCGATGTCGGCGTTGAGTCCTTCGAACCGCCTGATCCGGTGCGGGCCGTCGGGGCCGTAGGGATCGATCTCGAGCGCGGACCCGGCCGGCACGGCATCATGCTGCTGCAGCCGTAGCACGATGTCGCCGTCCCTGATCCGGACGTTGCGGAACAGGATCAGTGGAGGTGGCGCCGGCCGCTGTGAGCGCGCAGGGGGAGGGCCCGGCGGCGCGGGCTCCCGCAACCGCAGCAGCTCCTCGAAGTTGAGGCGCCCGCTGCAGTGCTGCACCAGGTTGATGTACGGTCGTTCGAGCGACACGCCATCGAGCACCACACGGCCGGCCGCGAAGTCGAGCAATGAGAAGTGCAGCTCCGCCTGCGGGAGCCAGGCTACGAGCGTGGTGTCGCGGTCGTACAGCCGCACGTCCGACAGGATCAGGCTCGTGTACAGGCCGCCCGTGACCCCGCGCACCTCGACCCGCCCCGCCAGCGCGCCTTCACCGACCACCATGATCAGGCGCGCGAGAAGCGTCCGGCCCGCCTGGGTGTTCACGAGGGTCGCCGGCGCGGCGAGCAGCAGCGTCAGCACGCCGACCAGCGCCCACAAGACCCCGCCCAGGGAGCGTCGCAGCATCAATAGGCCTGCCCGATGGCGAACTGCAGGGTGATGCGCTTGAAGAACCCCTGCGGGGCTTTCCCCTGGTAGGTCGAACGGAACTCGGTGAGCTGCCCGGTCGCGTTGTTCTGGTAGAGGAGCGGCCCCGCCTCGGGATCATACCCGTTGTAGCCGGCATCCAGGCGCACCGGCCCGAGCGGGGTCGAGAACCGGAGGCCGATCCCGGGCGTCACCCGCAGGTGCTTCAGCGAGAGGAAGTCCAGGTTGTTTTCATATACCTGCCCCACGTCCACAAAGGCGGCGAACCGGAAACTGGACGGCAGCGATCCGACTGGGAACCGGTATTCGGCGTTCAGGACCAACACCGAGTTCCCGCCGGTAGGCGAGGCCCGCACGCTGGTCCAGGTCGTGTCACTCCCCTCCACGCGAAACGCCGTGGTGTCCTCCGTCACATAGACCTTGGGCCCCAGCTCGTTGGCGCGGTACCCGCGCACCGTCGTGGCGCCGCCGGCGTAGAAGCGTTGCTCGGGCGGAACGAACTGACTGGTGTCCTGCGCGAGGCTCACGCGTACCGGCTGGATCGTGCCCAGGCGCAACCGGAACGCCAGGACGCTGCGCCGCCGCACCGGATAGTACTTCGACGCTTCACCATCGAAGCGGGTGAACTGATACAGCGGGTCCGACCCCAGTGTCTTCGACGAATGCGTCACGCTGCCCCCCACCACGGCTCCCGAGGTCGGATCGAGCAGCGAGTTGGCGGTCCGGTGCACGATCGAAGCGGTGATCGCGGCGAATGGACGGGTCGTTTGTAGGTACGCCTGGTCCTTCTCGTTGCACACGGTGAAGACGGAGCAGAAGACGGCCGGATCGGCATCGGTCCGTCCGCGGCTAAACGTGTACCCGACCGAGTACGGGGTGCGGGTCCGCGCGTTGAAGGTCAGGACCAGATTCACGCCGCGCTGGATTCGAGTGTAGCTCTGGTAGGCGGAACGGCGCTCCGCAAAGACCCCGACGCTGGCGGTGTGCTGCGGCGAAAAGATACGCGGCTGGAACAGCGTGGTCGCCACGCTGTAGTTGAGGGTGTCGGAGGTCGGGTCGTTCTGCAGATAGCGGCAGATGTTGTTCTCCAGGCCGGCGTTGGTCGGATACCCGACGCCCAGCTTCGACACTTCCGCCGAGATGTCCAGCACGCGCGCCCCACCCAGGAACCCCGCCGACGAAAGCCCGGTGCGTACTCGCAGGCAATCGACGCTCCCGTACCCCGCCCCGATCCGGACCCGCCGGCGTTGCCCTTCACCGACCCGGATCAACACCCGGGCGATGGAGTCATTCGCGGCGGTCGTAGGCGGGGTGGAATCGAGCAGCCCGACGGCCACCGCTTGAAACAAGCCGGTCCCATACAACACGCGCTGGCTCTCGGTCAGTTTGTCCACCCGCACCAGGTCGCCCGGACGCGTCGCGATGATCCCACGGATCGTCGCCGGATTCACCCGCTGTGTTCCCTGAACCACCACTTCTCCTACCCGCATCCGCCTCCCGGGGAGCGCGTCGAGCTCGATGTCGGCCACGAGCGAGTCGTTCTGGGCGTCGAAGTTGCGCAGCACCTCGGCGTACGGATACCCGCGGTTGCGCAGCCACGCGACTACCGTATCCGCCGCGACCTGCAGCAACAGCCGGTTGAACGGGTCGCCGGTCTGCAGCGGCAGCGCTCGAGTCAACGCTTTCACGTCCAGCAGGCTGTCCACCCCGAGGATCGCGAGGCGCCGTACGCGCACCGGCTCGCCCTCGTGAATCACGAAGGTGACGAAGGCGGCCTTCTCGGTCCGGCGCACCGTCGTGTCCACGACGACACGCATGAACCCCGCCTGCCGGTAATAGAGGATCAGGCGCACGACGTCGCGGCGGAACTCGAGCTCGTCGAAGTAACGTTTCTCCCCCAGCCCGACCCAGCGAATCCACCACGCGGTGGCGAAGAAGCTCGATCCGGTAGTCGCGATCACGGTCGACAGGGTATAGTTGTCGATGGAATGATTGCCGACGAAGTCGAGGCCGCGCACCACCCGCTGCGACTGCTGCGCGGCCAGTGGCGGGAGCGCCGCCAGGCCGAGGGCGACGAGCAGGAGAAGAAGTCGGGAACGCAATTGACGCCGGATCGCCTGTTCCGTATGTTGGCCGGCCGCCACCCCACTGTCAACCTTTTGGACACCCGCCTGAGCCCCTCGTTCCGGGCAGTGACGCTCGCCCTCATCGGGGCAGCGGCCGCGGCTGCATGCCGGTCGCCGTCCCGTCCCAGCGCGGCCCTGCAATACTACGAAAGCTACGACCCGCGGTCGCTCGACCCCGCCCTCTCCACCGACGTGCCGACGGGGGAGATGGTCACCTACGTCTTCGACGGGCTCACCCGGTTCGAGCCGGACGGTCGGCTCGCTCCGGGGCTCGCCGACCGCTGGTCGGTGGAGCGCGGCGGTCAGCGCTACGTGTTTCATCTTCGCCCGGGCGTGAAGTTCCACGACGGCCGGCCGCTCGCGGCGGCCGACGTACCCGCGAGCTTCGCCCGGGTGCTGGATCCGGCGACCACCGGGGGCCGAGCCTGGCCGCTCTACCCGATCCGGGGCGCCCGGGAGTACGCCGCCGGGAAAGCCACAGAGATCGCGGGTCTGCAGCTGCTGGGAGACACCGGCGTCGCCATCGATCTCACCGAGCCGCTGGCGGTCTTCCCCAAGTTCCTCGCCATGCCGGTGGCCTCGATCGTCGAGTCTCCAACGCCTCCCGACCTGCGCGAGCGTCCCATCGGGACCGGCCCCTGGAGGTTCGTTTCTTGGCAACACGACGATGCCCTGCACTTCGCGCGTAACCCGGCCTACTGGGGCGGAGCCCCCCGCTCGGAATCGCTCATGGTCCGCATCATCCCGGACCCGCTCGTGCAGGGAGCCGAGTTCGAGGCGGGGCGGCTCTCCATAGTGGAAGTGCCCTTCGGGGAAACGCCGCGGTGGCGGCAATCGCACCCCGCCTGGTTGCGCGAGCAGCCCGCCTTGCGGGTGACCTACATCGCGCTCAATACCCGCCGCGGTCCGCTCCGCGACGTGCGGGTCCGCCAGGCGATCAACTTCGCGGTAAACGTGCGGGCGATCCTGCATGCCGTCTGGAACGACCGCGGCATCCTCGCCCGAGGGGCGATCCCACCGTCACTGCCCGGCGGGGACACCACACGGACCGGTTATGGCTACGATCCGGCGCGCGCCAAAGAGCTGCTCGCCGCGGCCGGTTATCCGAACGGCTTCGCCCTGCAGCTCTGGCGCACGGCCAACAACGTCGCCCTCGGCCGGGTGGCGCAGGCGGTTCAGGCGGACCTCGCCGCCGTGGGGATCCGAGTGGAGGTGCTCGAGCGCGACGCGTCGAGTCAACGCGAGGCGGCCCGGGCCGGCAACGCCGACATGGCGATTCTCGACTGGTGGGCCGACTACCCCGACGGCGACAATTTCCTCTACCCCCTGTTTCACAGCGCCAGTGCCGGCCCCGGCGGCAACTACTCTTTCTATAGTGATCCCGTCACCGACTCCCTGATCATGTCGGCCCGCCGGACTCTCGACGACACGGCCCGGGCCGCGCTCTACGCTCGAATCGATGCGCGGGTGTACGGCGCGGCGCCATGGCTGTACCTCTGGTTCCCGGTGGACCTGTGGGCGGTTTCCCCCGCCGTCCAGGCGTGGCAGCTCCCGGTGATCTTCAACGGCCAGCGGTGGAGTCAGGCGGCGCACGTTCCGTGATGCGGGTGTTGGGACGTCGCCTCGCCTTGCTCGTCCCGACCTTGTTGGGCGTACTGGTGGTGTCGTTCGTGCTGCTCGATGTCGCGCCGGGTGACCCCGTGCAGGAGATGGTCGGCGAACGCGCCGATTCGGCGACCATCGCAAAGCTGCGCGCCGAGCTGCACCTGGACGATCCGCTCCCCGCCCGGTTCGGCCACTACATGTCGGGGGTCCTACGGGGCGACCTGGGCCGTTCCTACATCACGCGGCGGCCCATCGCGCAGGACCTGTCGGAACGGTTCCCCAAGACGGTGCAGCTGGCGCTCTCCGCCATGACCTTCGCGACGGCGTGCGGCCTCTCCCTGGGCATCCTCGCCGCCGTGCACCCCGGCGGCGGGAGCGACCGGGCCGCCATGGCCCTCGCCTACCTCGGGGTGTCGTTTCCCGTGTATTGGGTGGGTCTGCTCCTGATTCTGCTCTTCGCCGTCACGTTGCAGTGGCTGCCACCCTCGGGCTCCGGGAGCTTCGCCGCCCTGATCCTGCCGGCCGTCACCCTGGGGATGCGCTCGGTAGCCGTCCTGGCGCGCATGACCCGCAGCGCGATGCGGGAAACCCTGGCGAGCGACTACATCCGCACCGCGCGCGCCAAAGGGTTGAGTGAATGGGCCGTGATCGGACGGCACGCGCTCCGCAACGCCCTCATCCCGGTGATCACCGTGCTGGCGCTGGACACGGGCAGCTACCTGACCGGCAGTCTCCTCACCGAATCGATTTTCGGCTGGCCCGGCCTCGGCCGGTACGTGCTCACCGCGATCGAAAAGCGGGACCTGCCGGCCATTCAAGGCAGCATCCTGTTCATGTCGGTCGTCTTCGTGTTCGTGAACCTCGCTGCGGACCTCCTCTATGCCAAAGCCGATCCTCGCATCGCCCGCGATTAGGCTGGCGCTCGTCGTCGCCCTCGTCGCCACGGCCATCCTCTCGCCCGCGGCGGCCGGCCAGAGCGCGGCCCCGTCGGGGGGACGGACCAAGCCGCTGCGCGGCTCGCTCGACAAGCGCATCACCACCCTGCTGGATGAGCCGCCGTTCAACCGCGTGACTTGGGGGGTCGAGATTCTCGACGCCAAGGGGAAATCGCTCTTCCATCGTAACCAGGAGCAGCTGTTCGTCCCGGCGAGCGTCACCAAACTGATCGTGACGGCGACCGCGACGGTCCTGCTCCCCGCCGGGTACCGGGTGCGCACCAGCGTCTACCCCAACGGAACACTGGGCACCGGCAGCGCGGCCGGGGTGTTCGACGGGGACCTCGTGCTCTACGGCCGGGGAGACCCGACCTTCTCGGAGCGCTGCTTCGGCGCGGACACTCTAGCGCCGGGGGCGTGCGATTCCGCGTTTACCGCCTTGGACGCCATCGCGGAATCGCTCCGCGCCCAGGGGATTCGCCGCATCACCGGGAAGATCGTGGGCGATGGATCGTACTTCGAGCCGACGCTGATCCATCCCAGCTGGAATGCCTGGGACCTGAACTGGTGGTACGCCGCCCCGGTCTCGGGGCTCGGCTTCCACGACAACAGCGTGGACTTCCACATCACACCGGGAACCGCGGTCGACCAGCCGCCGGTCATCACCTGGTCGCCCGATCTGCACCTGTTCAGCTTCGAGAATCGCGCCAGAACGGTACCCGCCGATTCCGGGTCGACCATCGGCGACAACTTCTTCCGTTTCCCCGGCACGATGAGCATCTGGGCTGAAGGCACCGTCGCGCTCGGCCAGAAGCCCTGGATCGAAAGCTTCGTCCTCCCCGATCCGAACCTGTACGCCGCGCGGGCGCTCGCGGCGTCTTTGCAACGCAAAGGCATCGCGGTGGAAAGCGGAGCGATCGGCACGACCGATTCCACGGCCTACGCGGCCGCCCGGCAGCGCGCTCCGCTGACCGAATACCGGGGCCGCCCGATCGCCGACATCGTCTTCCCGATCCTGAATACCAGTCAGAACTGGTTCGCCGAAATGCTGCTCAAGATCCTGGGACGGGAGCTCCGGGGTGTGGGATCGTGGGACGCGGGGATCGACGTGGAGCGGCGGTTTCTGATCGATTCGGTCAAGATCGATTCCACCGCCTTCGCGCTCCAGGACGGCTCCGGGCTCGCGGCCGGAAACCTCGTCGCCCCGCACGCCTTCGCGCAGCTGGTCGCCTACATGATTCGCCATCCCAAGGCGGCCCCGTTCCTCGCGGCACTGCCGCGCTCCGGCGCGGTCGGCTCGCTCTCCCGGCGCTTCGTCGGGACCCCGATCGAGGGCAAGGTCGTGGCCAAGACCGGCAGCATCAACCGGGTGAACACCCTGGCGGGATTCATCGAGCGGTCCAGCGGCCCAATCGTGTTCGCCGTGATGGCCAACGCCCACGCCGTCGACGGCCGCCGCATCCTGGCCCAGATCGATTCGGTCGTCGTGGAGACCGGCAAGACTAAATGAAAGCGGGGACGCCCATCGTGATCCCGCTGCTGCTCGCGGCGAGCGCCTGCGCAGCGGGCCCACACCCTGGCGGTCTCACTCCCGACGCGGCGCCCACGCTGCCACTCACCGTCGACCAGGACGGGCGATTTGTCGGCGCGGCGCTGGGGTGGTCCCTCGGCGGTGAGGTCCACCTCTATGTCGCCGATACCAACTTCTCCCGCCGAGTGTTCGAGCGGCTGATCCGGCCCCGTCTGCTGCACGACGCCACGTCGATCGACTCGGCGTTCGGCCGGCGCCGGGTGCTCTCCTTGGACGCCGACAGCCTGCCGCGGGCAATGCAGGATTCAGTGGACGCGACGATCCTCGCCGAGTCCGGCGTCGTCCCCGCGCAGCTGTCACTGGTGCGGCTGCACGCCCGCGGAGCATGCACGGAGGAAGGCCCGGTCACGGAGCTGGTCTACCGCTTCCGGCGGGAGGATCTGGGGTACGGGCCGCGGGCTCACGCCACAGTGGTCGGGCTGCTGCGGCCCGTCGGCACCGTGCCGATCGCTGTTGCCCTGCCAGTGGCGCCCAGCGGTACGCGCGCCCGCGCCCTCCTCGTGGTGACGGCCCTCGCCGCGTCACGCGTCACCACGCATCTCGCTTCCCCGGAGGAGACGCTCCTGGCAATGCCGACGTTGGATGCGGAACGCGAGGATGACGCGGGCGAAATGCTCGCGATCGCGGGGGCTTCGGACGGGGGATCGAGCTCCCGCGTGGCCGTGGCGGTGAGGGCTCGACTCGGTGCCGGGAGCGATACGTCGCTCGTGAGCGGCGTCGCCATCACCGACGGGGCGCAAACGGTCCTGGGGTGGGTAATGGCCCCGGTGCGATCTCGCTTGTCGGCCGGGCCCGCGCCGGTGGAAAGGCGCACCGGCGCACTCCGCTACGTCCTGCACGGACGGGTCGCCTACCCGCCGAGCGGAGCGCTGCTGCTGATCGATCAAATCGACGACGTCCGCGCGCGCGATTCCCGAGTCTTGATCGTCGACCCCGGGAGTGGGCAGCTGCTCGCGACGCAACCGCTCGCCCTCACCTGCCGCGACCGTTAGCTTGCCCGCGTGAAGATCTACACCAAGACGGGCGATACCGGCGAGACCGGACTCTTCGGAGGCGAGCGGGTCCCCAAGGACCAGCTCCGCGTCGCCGTCTACGGAGACGTCGATGAGCTGAACTCCGCGATCGGTGCCGCGATGGCGCAGGCGCCGGCGGACTTCGAGCGGGCCTTGTTGCTGGAGATCCAGCGGGACCTTCTCACCATAGGGGCCGAGCTCGCCAGCCCCGACCGCGCCAAACTCGCCGCCGCCCTGCGAGGGGGGGTGGGGAGCGCCCCGGTCGGGGAATCGCGGGTGGCGGCTCTCGAGCAGGCCATCGACCGGCTCGATGCCGCGCTGCCGCCGCTCAAGAACTTCATCCTCCCCGGTGGGACACCCAAGGCGGCGGCGCTGCACATGGCGAGGAGCGTCTGTCGCCGGGCGGAGCGCGGCGTGGTCTCGCTCGCCCGGCAAAATCCCATCTCGGGCGAGATTGTACGGTACCTGAACCGTCTCTCCGACCTGTTGTTTGTCCTGGCCCGGGCGGTGAACGCGGCGGCGGGTCACAGCGACGTCAAATGGTGACGGTCCGCGTTCCGCTGCAGGCCGAGCGGGATGCTTCATACGACATCGTGATCGACCGCAGGCTCCTGGCGGAGCTCCCGCGCCTCGTGCGGGGAGCCTGCCCGGCGGCGCACTACGCGGTGATCACCGATTCTCACGTTCAGCCACTCTACGGAACCCAGGCCGTCGCGGCGCTCGAGCGCGCGGGGCTCCCCTCCCAACTGTTCGCTTTCCCGGCGGGAGAGTGGAACAAGACCCGGGATACCTGGGCCGGGTTGTGCGACCGCATGCTCGCGGCCCGGTTCGGGCGCGACAGCGCGGTGCTGGCCCTGGGCGGCGGCGTGGTGGGAGACGTAGCCGGCTTCGTTGCGGCGACCTACCTGCGGGGCATTCCCTGGGTCCAGGTGCCGACCACGTTGCTCGCGATGATCGACTCGTCGATCGGCGGGAAGACCGGCGTGGACGTCCCCGCCGGGAAGAACCTCGTCGGGGCATTTCACCAGCCTCGGCTGGTGGTGGCCGACCTCGATCTCCTCGCCTCGCTGCCGCCGAACCAGCTCGCGGCCGGTCTGGCGGAAGCCGTGAAGCACGGCGTGATCGCGGACCCCGAGTACTTCGCGCTGCTCGAGCGAGAGCCGGGACGAATCCTGGCCAAGGAAATGGAGCTGCTCGAAGCGGTGGTGCGGCGGTCGGTGGAGATTAAAGCCGCGGTGGTCGCCGAGGATGAGCGGGAGACCGGCAGGCGGACCGTCCTGAACTTCGGTCATACGGTCGCCCATGCCATCGAGGCGACGAGCAAGTACGAAGTCCTGCACGGGGAAGCGGTCGCGATCGGGATGCATTGTGAAGCGCAGCTGGCCGAGCACCTCGGCGTGGCGGCACCGGGTATCGCCGAGCGGATCGACACCGTACTGCGGCGATTCGCGTTGCCGATCGATCGGCCCAGAGACGCGTCACCCGACGACCTCGTCGCCGCCATGTTGCACGATAAAAAAGGACGTGGAGGCAACATCCACTTCGCGCTTCCCGAACGGATCGGCGCGATGCATCAGGATCGCTCCGGCGGGTGGACGGTTGAGGCACCGGAGACGCTGATCCGCGCGGTGCTAGGCTAAACGCTTGTGGGAGCAGGAGTTCACTTCAATACCCACAAAACTCCAACAGCGGTGTGCACCTTTGCACTTTCCACACGAATGTGGATAGTGGACAAACTCTGTATTTCTGCACGACATCATAATTTGTGATGTGGAAAACAATCGACATTTGCGCGCACATTTGACCGTTCCTATATTGGGCCCGCTTTGCTTCCTTCGCGAACAATCACGCAATCGGATGGGGAGTCCAGCGCATGGCTCGTGCGTCGACTGGGAAGGCAAAGTCGTTCTTTCGCACCACCCCGTCCGGAGCGTTTGACCAGTACCTGCAGGACATCCAAAAACTACCGCTGATCAAGGATCCCGCCGAAGAGCGTCGTCTCGCCCGGCGGGTCCAAAAAGGCGACGAGCGCGCCGCGGAGCGGCTCGTGACCGCCAACCTGCGGTTCGTCATTTCCTACGTCAAGAAGTACCAGGGTCACGGACTCGATCTCTCCGAGCTCGTCGCCATCGGCAATGAGGGCCTCCTCAAGGCCGTGAAGAAGTTCGACCCCGATCAGGGGGTCAAATTCATTTCCTACGCCGTCTGGTGGGTCCGCCAGGCGGTGCTCAAAGCCCTGGCTGAACAGACCCGCAGCGTCCGGATCCCGCTCAACCAGAATTCCCAGCTCATTCGGATGAGCCGCACCGAGACCTATCTGTCTCAGGAGCTGGGTCGCGAGCCGACGGACGACGAGATTGCGAAGGCGCTGGAGGACACCGTCGACAACGTCCGCACGGCGCGCCGGATGACGGCCGCCGAGCTGTCGCTCGATGCCCCGGTGGACCGCAGCGACAAGGATGCCGCGACCCTGGGCGAGCGATTCGCGGGGGTCGAAGGCGGCGACATCGAGGACCGCACCGACGGCCGCATGATGCGCGAGTTCATCGACCGCATCTTCCAGAAGTATCTGACCCCCCGCGAACGCAAGATTCTCTACCTCTATTACGGTCTCGAAGAAGGCAGCGAGGCGATGACCCTCGAGAAGATCGGCGCCCTGATGGGTGTCACCCGCGAGCGGATTCGCCAGATCCGGGAGCGCGCGTTCGAGAAGTTGCGGGAATCCCCGGATGGCAGG
>DATJXC010000080.1:0-24197 GCA_035500495.1 Gemmatimonadales bacterium | reverse complement strand
CGCCGACGACGGGTCGGCGCGGCCGCTCTGCTGGAAGTTCTGCTCCTTCAGCACCTGGTCCAGCTGCTTGCGCTCGATCACCGAGTAGGTGCCGTTCTTGACCAGATTCGTGACGATCATGTCGGCGATCCCTTTGCCGATGTCCACGTCGCTGCCGAACGCGTCGTAGACGTACTGGTGCACCGTCGCGTAGTCGAAATCGAGGACGGCAATCCGCCGTTTGGTGGGGGCCTGCGCCAGAAGCAGGGGAACCGCCCCGCACAGCAACACGAACACCGAGAACGCGCGCTTCATCGTCACTCCCAGGGGGAAGGCAGGTGGGAGGCTAACCTATCGTTCCGGCGGGAAGTTTCAACCCGCAGTAATTTCCCCGCGTGCTGACCAATACCGAGTACCCAAACCTGGTCGTGCTCGATCACCCCCTGATCCAGCACAAGCTCACGATCCTCCGCGACAAGCGCACGTCCACCAAAGACTTCAAGCAGCTGGTGAACGAGATCGCGATGCTCATGGCCTACGAGGCGACCAAGGACCTGGCCCTCGAAACGGTGGAGATCGAAACCCCCCTCGAGCGCGCGACCGGGGCCCAGGTGGCCGGCAAGAAACTCACCCTGGTGCCGATCCTGCGCGCGGGGTTGGGCATGGTGGACGGGATTTCGCAGCTCATCCCGTCCGCCCGTGTGGGGCACATCGGACTGTATCGCGATCACGACACCCTGAAGCCCGTCGACTACTACTTCAAGATCCCCTCCGGAGAACACGATCGCGCCTTTTTTGTGCTCGACCCCATGCTCGCGACCGGCGGCTCCGCGGTGGCGGCGGTTCAGGCGCTGCGCGGCGCCGGCGCGCAGCGCATCCGGTTCCTCTGCCTCGTCGCCGCCCCCCAGGGGGTGAAGTCCATGCTCCTGGCCCACCCCGATGTCCGCATCTACGCGGCCTCCCTCGACCGCACCCTGAACGAAAAGGGCTACATCCTGCCCGGCCTGGGAGACGCGGGGGATAGGCTGTTTGGAACACGGTGAAGGGAGAGACGACCCTAGGATGATGCGACGGTAGGATGGTGCGTCGTTAGGGTGGGGCGGCGTTAGGATAATGCGAAAGAACCCCACCTTGAACAGTTTCTTCGCCGTTTCTAACGTCGCCGTACCCCTACGCCGCCTTACCCATACGCCGCGGTACCCCCAAACGCCGCAACCCTTATTTGCCCCCCCGTGTCACAGGAATGACCGTCTCCCGTACGGAGCAGCGTGGACGAACGTGACCTGATCTCCCGTGTCCGCGCGGGAGATGCCGGCGCCGAACGAGCGCTCTATGACGCGCACGTCGATCGCGTGTATCGCCTGGCCTATCGCCTGGCGGGCAACGACGATCGCGCCCGGGATTTCACGCAGGAAACGTTCATCCGGGTATTCGATCGGCTGGAGACGTTCCGGGGCGACTCGGCCCTCTCTACCTGGATTTACGCGATCGCCCACAGCGTGATCCTGAACGGGTTGCGCCGGGAGAAGCGGTTCCGGATCGAGACCGATCTCGATCACGGAACCCAGGTGGCAGGCGGGGGACGGCACGCCGAGCCGGACTTGAAGACCCGATTGGTCGAGGCGATCGACGCCCTGCCGGAGAAGTACCGGGTGCCGTTCGTGATGCACGAAGTCGAGGGCTTCACCCACGAGGAGATCGCCGCGGTGCAGGGGATCGAGGTCGGCACGTCCAAGGCACAGGTGTCGCGTGCCAAGGCCAAACTGCGGGAGACGCTGGCGCAATTCGCCGGGGAGTGGATGACATGATGGATGACCGGTTGGACGAGGAGTTGTCCCGCGCCGCGCAGCAGTATCATCGGCCGCCGGCGACGCCGCGCGAGGAGATCTGGAGCGGCCTCGAGGCCGCCCGCGCGCGGCGCCGCCAAGCGCCTCGCGTGCTGGTATTCCGTCCCTGGCTGCGGTGGAGCCTGGCCGCCGCGGCGGTGCTGCTGGTGGGCATCGGCCTGGGACGCTGGACCGCCGTGCGGCATCCGCCGGCAACGCCCGCCGTTTCGGAGGGACCCGGCCGGCCGAACGACCTCGCCTATCGGGTCGCGGCGGCGCAGTACCTCACCAGCACGGAAGCCTTGCTCACCGGCTTCCGCGCGGAAGCGCGCAGCGGCACAAACCGGCCCGACGCGCAATTCGTCGGTCAGGCGCGCGATCTCCTGGCGACGACGCGATTGCTGTTGGCCTCCCCGGCGGCCGAGGATGCGCGGCTGAAGAGCCTGCTCGAGGACCTCGAGGTGGTGCTGGTGCAGATCGCCCAGCTCCCCGCCGAGGGTCGCAATCAGAATCTGCAATTGATCACTCAAGGGCTGGACCAACGGAGCGTGCTGCTCCGGCTGCGGGCGGCGACGCCCGGGCTGGGGGGGGGCACCGCCACGAGAGGAGCACTGTAATGCGGTCGACGACGTGGATCTCGATGGGGGTGGTGGTGGGGGGGCTGTGGGTGGGGAGGGGGAGACCGCTCCAGGCGAGCCGATTCGTACAGGGCGCCGAGCGCGCCGTGCCGGCCGTCGCGGCGGCGGTCGCCACCCCCGTGCGGCGTGTCGAATTCCCCGGCGACCCGGCGGACTCGCTGTACAAGGCCGCGCGCTCGCTCGTCAACCGCGGCAGTTACACGCAGGCGGCGCGGACCTTCGCCGATTTGATCAAGCGCTACCCGAAATCGGCGTACGTCCCTGACTCGTTCTATTGGCAGGCGTTCTCCCTCTATAAGACAGGGGACGCATCCAACCTGAAACGCGCGCGGACGCTGCTCGATTACCAGAAAACACACTACCCGAAAGCCGCCTCGGCTGGCGACGGAAGGGCGCTGTATGGCCAAGTGCAGGGCCAGCTCGCCCAGCAGGGAGACCAGGACGCCATCATCTGGGTGAGCCAGAACGCGAAGATCGCGGCCGATTCGACGCGGCCGGCCGCCGGCAGCCAGAGCTGCGCGAACGGCGACGATGACGACGATCCGCGCATGGCGGCGCTCAACGCCCTGCTCCAGATGGACGCGGATCGGGCCGTCCCCATCCTCAAGAAAGTGCTGGCTCGTCGCGATGCCTGTTCCGCTGCGCTGCGGCGCAAGGCGGTGTTCATTCTCGCCCAGCAGCATGCGGCGGGAACCGAGGACATCCTGCTCGATGTCGCCCGCAACGACCCGGATTCGGACGTCCGCCAGCAGGCGGTGTTCTGGCTCTCCCAGGTGGGTGGCGACCGCGCGGTGAGCGCGCTCGATTCCATCCTCCGCACCGCTACCGATCCCGAGCTGCAGGAAAAGGCGATCTTCGCGCTGTCGCAGATCGACTCGCCGGCCGCCGTCAAAATCCTGCGGGATTACGCGGAGCGCGCCAGTGGGTCGGTCGAATCCCGAGGCAAGGCGATCTTCTGGCTCGGCCAGAAGGACACCCCGGAGAACGCCGCCTATCTGCGCGGGCTTTACGCCAAGCTCACCGACGAGGATCTCAAAGAAAAGACGATCTTCTCCCTCGCCCAGATGGGCGGCGACGAGAACCTGAAGTGGCTCATGGATCTGGCGGTAAACGAGCGGGAGCCGATCGAGATGCGGAAGAAGGCGCTGTTCTGGGCCGGTCAATCCGGGGCCGCCCTCGACCAGCTGGTGGGCCTGTACGCAAAGACCACGAACAACGACATGAAGGAGCAGCTCATCTTCGTCTATTCACAGCGTGACGAGGCCGGCGCGCTCGACAAGCTGATCGATATCGCCAAGCACGAAACCGACAAGGAGCTGCGCAAGAAGGCGATCTTCTGGATCGGCCAATCGCACGATCCCAAGGCCGCACAGTACCTCCAGGAGATCATCGACCAGTGATGCGGGTGATGCTGACCGGAGCGGCGGTGCTCATGCTCACGACGGGCACCGCCGCCGGGCAATCGGTGGCGCGCCGGGTGGCGGCCGCACCTGACGGCACCGTCCGGCTGTCGTTTGCCTCCCGGCCGGGGGTGTGCGGAAACGGCCACGGCACCATCTCGACGCATTGCGTCGACGGTCGCTGTGACGACCGGACCGTTACCTCCGATCGCGATGACGGATCGGTGATCTACGGTTGCGAGCCGGGCCCGGTGCGGCTCGCCTTGATGGTGCACGGGGGCCAGGTAACCCGGCTGCGGGCCTTCGTCGGCGGCGATTGGAATGCCGCGGGGACCGGGGTGACCGACCTGGGAGCGATTCCCCCTGCCGATGCCGCTCACTACCTGCTCGATCTCGCGACCAGCTCGGACGGGAGCATCGGCGAGGAAGCGATCTTCCCCGCCACCCTCGCCGACAGCGTGACGATCTGGCCGGAGCTGATCCGGCTCGCCCGCAATGAGCACGTCCAGCGAAACACGCGCCGCTCGGCGGTGTTCTGGCTCGGGCAGGCGGCGGGCGAGGCCGCGACCAGCGGACTCGACTCGTTGGCTACGGACGTCGCCGTGGATCGCGAGGTCCGGGAATCGGCGGTCTTCGCCCTTTCGCAGCAACCCCATGATATCGGCGTCCCCAGCCTGATCCGGATCGCCCGCTCCAATCGTGACCCGGATATCCGCCGTAAGGCGATCTTCTGGCTGGGGGAGTCGGACGATCCCCGGGCTCTCGCCTTGTTCGAAGAGCTGTTGACGAAGCCCTGAATCGGCGGCGGGCGATATATTCGCCTCGATGCTGATCAGTACGCGACGCGTTCACACCGGCCGGGTCTTGAACCTCGACATCGATACGGTGCGCTACCCCGACGGATCCACCGGCGAGCTGGAGATGATCCGCCACCCCGGGGCCGCCGCCGTCGTGCCCGTTCTATCCGATCCAGCGGGACCGGATCCCTCGATCCTCATGATCCGTCAGTTTCGCCACGCCGCGGGGGGGACCCTGTGGGAGATCCCCGCGGGTCGTCTCGCGCCGGGGGAGGAGCCGCTGGCCTGCGCGCGGCGGGAGCTGCTCGAGGAGGCCGGTGTCACGGCCGGAACCGTCGAGCCCCTGACGAGCATTTGGACCACCCCGGGATTCACCGACGAAATGATCCACTTGTTCTGGGCCCGAGACCTGGTGGCGTCCACGACGGCCCACGAAGCGGACGAATTCATCGAGGTAACCCCCCGACCGATCTCCCAGGTCCTGGAGGATATCCGGCGGGGCGAGGTGCGTGACGGAAAGACGGTGGTGAGCATCCTCTATGTGGCTGGATTCGTTCTGGGGTTGTAGCGAAGCGTGTCACCCGTTGGGGACGGGCCGTCCCGGAGCGCACGGGCTCCGGAACCATAAACCCCTTTGTTACCGTTTCTTAACGAAGACCTTACCAGCGGTACACTTCGTGCCGTAGTATTTGATGCGGGGCGCCGTTGCTCATGGCGCCCTTCACACGATCGGGAGAGCCTATGCGGGCAGTCCTGAGCCGACTGATCAAGCCTCGTCCCACTCCACGGGCCCTGGAACGGCAGACCCTGCAGGAGCTGGACGACGCTCACGTGGTGCAGCGGCACCTGGGGGGCGACCAGCAGGCATTCGGCGCCCTCGTCGACCGCTATCAGGTCCGGCTGCTCAACTTCGTGAACCGCACCATCGGCGATCGGGAGCGCGCCGAGGACCTCGTGCAGGAGGTGTTCATCCGGGTGTTCCGCCACCTGCACCGCTTCGACCAGACGAAGAAGTTCTCCACCTGGATCTACACGATCGCGTCGAATCTGGCCAAGAACGAACTGCGGAACCGCAGCCGTAATCCGCTGGTCCTGTTTCAGACGATCAAGAAGAACTGGGAAGCGGACCATCGGCCGCTGCAATTCGAAGACACCACCGCGCGGCCCGACGACCTCTACCGCAAGCGCTACCTCAAGGAAGCGGTGGACCGGTGCGTCAGCCAGCTCCCCGAGCACCATCGCGTGGTCTTCGTGCTGCGAGAGCTCGAAGGGAAGAGTTACGAGGAGATCGCGGAGATCACGGGGTGCAACCTGGGCACCGTGAAGAGCCGGTTGAACCGCGCCCGGAACAGCTTCGCGCAGCTCATCGCGCCGCTCGTCCAGTAACGCCAGGAACTTCAGGCCCTTAGGATGGTATCACCCGGCCTCCCATGACCTGCGGCGAATTCCTTTCTCGATATACCGACTTCCGGGACGGCCTGATCGCCGCGCC
Organism: Gemmatimonadales bacterium; assembly: GCA_035500495.1. GTDB lineage: Bacteria > Gemmatimonadota > Gemmatimonadetes > Gemmatimonadales > GWC2-71-9 > DASTHG01. The sequence goes on along the minus strand of DATJXC010000080.1, from coordinate 18,065 downwards.
CCGGGAGGTGCGCCGGTTTCAGCGCCACCTCGCCTCCTGCCCGTCTTGCCGAGCGTATGACGCCACCGTGCGGCGGGGGGTCGTGGCGCTGCAGGCGATACCGACCCTGACTGTGAGCTCGACCTTCCGCCGCCGGCTCGAGGCCCGCCTCGAGGCGGAGCGGGATCAGATCGCGTTGCCGCCGGTCCGTCGCCGGGCTCGGGTGGCGGCCACCCTGCTCGTGGCCGCGGCCCTCGCGTTGATCGTGTTCGAGGGAAAGCATCGCCCGTCGGTGGCCCTGACCGCTTCGCTGCCGCCGGTCCCGTTCCCCAAACCGGTCGCCCGGGCCGGACTTCCCTTCGTCTCGTTCCAGGACCCCCGGGCCAGCGTGCTCTCCGGCAATCCTAATCCCTACGGCACCGCGTTCGTGCAGCCCGCCAGCCTCGCCCACTAGCCGAGATTCACCACCAGACTTTCTTCACTACCGCGCCGACGATAACTTGACCCGGTATGCCGGGGCTGACCTTCGACGCGCTGCTCAAGCACCTCAAGCGGGCCGGCCCTGATCCCGTCTACTATCTACATGGCGAAGAAGACGTCCTGAAGGACGAGGCCGTCCGTGCCCTCGTGGACCGCGCGCTGGAGCCCGCCGCGCGCGACTTCAATCTTGACGTCCGGGCGGCCGCCGAGCTCGACGCCGAGACCGTCGCCGCCCTGTTGAACACGCCCCCGATGCTCGCGGAGCGCCGGGTCGTCGTCCTGCGGGGGGTGGAGCAGATGCGGAAGAAATCGAAGGCCCGGGACGCCCTCATCGAATACCTGCGACACCCCAGCGCCGCGACGGTGCTCGTGCTGCTGCAGAACGGCGGCGATCCGCCCGAGGCCGATCTGGCGCGTGCCGCCACGGCCGTGGCGGTCGAGCGCCTGGCGCCTGAGCGGGTGAGCCGTTGGGTGGCGCACACGGCGAGCCAGCGTGGCCTGACACTCGCCCCCGAGGCCGCCCTGCTCCTGGTGCAGACGGCCGGTGCGGAGCTGGGCGTCCTGAGCCAGGAGCTGGACAAACTCACGGCGCTCACCAACGGCCGTCCGGCGACGGCCGCCGACGTCTCGGCATTGGTGGGGGCGCGGCATGGAGAGACCCTGCAGGATCTGATCAAGGCCACCCTCACCCGTCACGCCGCCCTTGCCGCGCGCCTGGTGGAACCGGTGTTGGACCAGGCGGGGATGAGCGGCGTCCGGATCTTGAGCGCCATCGGCACCGCGCTCCTGGGCACGGCGCTCGCCCGGGCAGAGCTGGATCGGGGAACGCCCCACGCCCGGCTTCCGGATACGATCTTCCGCCACTTGCTCAAAGCCCGGCCGTACGGCCTGGACAACTGGAAAGACACCTCGGCCCTGTGGGCGGCCTCCGCGGAAGCATGGACCGCCGAGGAGCTGTCGCGGGCTCTCCGGCTCGCGCTCGAAACGGACCGTGCCTTGAAGACCACGACGGTCTCCGACGAGGCGGCCTTGTTGCGTCAGCTCGTGCTGTACCTCGGGGCGCTGGCACGGGAGGCCGCATGAGACCCGCCGTCCTTGGCCTGGCCGCGGTGATCTCGCTCTGCGGCTCCGTGGCTCGTGCCCAGACGACCTACGATCCGCGGCTGCAGGCCGCCGTGGATCTGGCGCAGAGCGGGCGACCCGACTCCGCCCGCGCGGTCATTCGGCGACTGCTCGCGTCCCTGTCACCAAAGGATTCGCTCTACCCCCAGGTCCTGTACGCGCAGGGGGCGCTGGCGCCGGATGCGCAGGCGGCGGCCACCACGCTGGAGCGGGTGGTCGTCGAGTACAACTGGTCCCCCTGGGCGGCGAACGCTCTGCTGCGGATGGCCCAGCTTCACGAAGCGCAGGGGGACCCGGCGGGGGTGCTGCAGGCCGTGGAGCGCCTGCGCCGCGACTACCCCGACTCACCGTTGCGCCCCCGCGCGGCGTTCGCCGGCGCGCACGCCGCGTTCGACCTGAAGGATGAGGCACGCGGCTGCGCGCTGATCCAGGAGGCGCTGGCCGGGGCCGGCGATGACGTCGAGTTCAAGAACCAGGTGAACTTCTACGCGACGCGCTGTGGGGGGGGGAGCGGCGCTGCCGCGCCCGTTCCTACGCCCGCCGCGCCGCCCACCGCCGGGGCGGAGCCAGCTCACCACGGGCCGCCGACCTACACCGTACAGGTGCTCGCCGTGAAGAGCGCGCCGCAGGTGGACGAAACCCTGACGCGCCTCAAGACCATGGGCTTTCCGTACCGCGTCGTGCGGGACACGAGCGGCTTGTTCAAGGTGCGCGTGGGACACTATGCCACCAGGGAGGAAGCGCAGCGCGCCCAGAGCCAGATCAAGGCTCGGCTGGGCGGGCAGCCGTTCGTCGTGGTGGAACCGTGACGCACACCCCCGTCTCCGATACCCCGCTCATGCAGCAGTACCGGGACGTCAAAGCCCGCCACCCCGAGACCATCCTGTTCTTCCGGATGGGCGACTTCTACGAAATGTTCGAAGATGACGCACGGCTCGCCTCGCGCGAGCTCGGACTCACGCTCACGTCGCGCAACAACGGGGGCGCGGCGGAGGTCCCGCTCGCCGGCGTCCCGGTAAAGGCCGCCGCCGAGTACCTGCGGCGCCTCGTCGCGAACGGCCACCGGGTGGCGATCTGCGAGCAGGTCGAGGACCCGAAGCTCGCCAAAGGTCTGGTGCGGCGCGAAGTGGTCGAGACATTGTCGCCCGGGGCGATTCTCGCCGACGACTGGCTGGAGCGCAATCGGAACAACTACCTCGTCGCTCTCGATCACCGGGGCGGACCCGCCGCAGGCCTCGCCGCCCTCGACCTGACGACCGGCGAGCTGGTGCTCGAGACGGTGACGCCGGCCGACCTCCCGGCCGCTCTCGCCCGGTATGAAGCGCCGGAGATCGTGCTCGCGGAGGGAAGTCCCGATCTTCCGGCCTCGCTACCAGACCGGACGACGCTGACGCGGCGGGAGGCGTGGGAGTTCGATCCCGCCCTCGCCCGTGAGGATTTGGCCAAGAGCTTCGGGCTCAGCTCGCTCGACGGCCTCGGGATCGAGGCGAGCGACGGCCCCGCGGTCGGCGCCGCCGGAGCCCTGTTGCGCTACGCCAGGGAATTGAAGCCCGGTGGCCTCCCGCACCTCGCTCGCCCCCGGGTGCAGCGGCGCGGTGACCTGCTCCCCCTGGACGAAATGACCCGCCGCAATCTCGAGCTGGTGGAGCCGCTGCGGACCGGAGTGACCGGCGCGACGCTTCTCGAAGTGATCGATCGGACGCTGACGCCGATGGGCGGCCGGTTGATGCGGCGCTGGCTGCTGGCGCCGCTCGTGCAGCCCGCCTCGATCAACGCCCGGCTCGACGCAGTGGAGGTCCTCGCGACCGACACCCGCGGCCGGGATCGGCTGCGGGAAGCGCTGGACGGAGTGCGCGATCTGGAGCGGCTCGCCTCGCGCGCCGCGATGGGCCGGGCGAGCCCGCGGGACCTCGGCGCGCTGCGCACGTCGATCCACCGACTGCCGGATGCCAAGGCCGCGCTGGACGGGCTCGAAGGCCGGGAGCGCGCCGAGCTGCTCGAGGAAGGGGCCGCGCAACTCGATCTCCTCGGCGACCTGGGAGCGGAGCTGGGTCGGGCCCTCGTCGAGCACCCCCCGGCGACCCTCACCGATGGGGACGCCATCCGACCCGGGTACGATCCCGCGCTCGACGCCTTGAAGGACGCGCGGGACGGCGGCAAGCAGTACATCGCGGGATTGCAGTCGCGCGAACGCGAGCGCACAGGGATCGGTTCGCTGAAGGTGGGCTTCAACAAAGTCTTCGGCTACTACCTCGAGGTCACCCGGCCCAACTTGGACCAGGTCCCGCCACACTACGAACGGCGCCAGACCTTAACCGGCGCCGAGCGGTTCGTGACGCCCGAGCTCAAGGAATACGAGGCGACGGTGCTTGGCGCCGAAGAACGGATCAGCGCGCGGGAAGGCGAGCTCCTCGAGGCCCTGCGCCACCGCATCGGGGAGGCGATCGCCCGGGTGCAGCGGACGGCGGGCGTGCTCGCGCGTCTCGATGTCTGGGGGGCCTTGGCCGACCTGGCGGAGCGCGAGCGGTACGTCCGGCCCGCGGTCACCGACGAATTCGGCCTGTTCCTCGAGGGGAGCCGGCACCCGGTGGTGGAGCGGATGATGCCGCGCGAGGGGTTCATTCCCAATGACGTGACGCTCGACGCGGCGGGCCGCGTGATCCTCCTGACCGGTCCCAACATGGCTGGGAAGTCCACGCTGCTCCGCCAGGTCGGCCTGTGCGTGCTGCTCGCCCAGGTGGGATCCTTCGTTCCCTGTCGCCGGGCCAAGGTCGGCGTCGTGGACCGTCTGTTCACGCGCGTGGGGGCCTCGGACAATCTGGTCCGCGGCCAGTCCACCTTCATGGTGGAAATGAGTGAAACGAGCGCGATCCTGCATGGGGCCACGGCGCGGAGCCTCGTGTTGCTCGACGAGATTGGCCGGGGCACGTCCACCTATGACGGCGTCGCCATCGCGTGGGCGGTCACCGAATGCCTCCACAACGCGATCGGGTGCAAGACGATCTTCGCGACCCACTACCACGAGCTGACGCAGCTGACCGAGGAGCTGGCCCACGCGCGGAACTTCAACGTCGCGGTCCGGGAGGCGGGCGACGCGGTCGTTTTCCTTCACCGGCTGGAGCCGGGTGGGGCGGATCGCTCCTACGGCATCCACGTCGGCCGGCTGGCGGGGCTGCCCGCGCCGGTGGTGCACCGCGCCTGGCAGGTGCTGAAGCTGCTGGAAGCGGGTCACCATGTGGCCGACCGGCAACCGCCGCCCGCGCCCGACGCCGCGCAGCTCGGTCTGTTCAGGAGCGACGCGCACCCGCTGCTCCTTGAGCTCGCGGATCTGGATGTGAACGCCCTGTCGCCGCTCGAGGCGTTGAATCGGCTCGCCGCCTGGAAGCACCGTCTCGAGGACTCCGCATGAGGCGGGCGGCCGCGCTGCTGGCGCTGGGCGCGGGGCTGGCGTGCACGCGGGGTAGCGGGGCCGGCGCGACGCCCACCGCCGGCTCCCCGGTCGCCCTCGACGCCGACACTCCGGTTCGCTATCCCCCCGAGCTGTTCGACCGGGCGATCGACGGCGATGTGGTCCTCCGACTCTTCGTGGACGCCTCGGGGCGCCTCGTCCCGGAATCCACTACGATCGCCACGTCCAGCGGATACGCGGCGTTCGACTCCGCGGCCGTTCACGGCGCGAGCCAGATGCGGTTCGCGCCGGGGCAGCGGCACGGCGTACCGGTGGCGATGGCGTTCCTGCAGCCGATCCGGTTCCGCCATACCAAGGGGAGCCCACGCTGATGCCTCCGCACGAGCAGCCCTACGACAACGTGTTGCAGACCATCGGGTGGACGCCGTTGATCCGCCTCAACCGGGTCACCCAGGGCATCCGCACCCCCGTCTACATCAAGGCCGAGTCGTTCAACCCCGGAGGATCAGTAAAGGACCGGATCGGCCTCGCGATGATCGAGGCGGCCGAGCGGGAGGGGCGGTTGCGCCCGGGCGGCCTGATCGTCGAGGCCACCTCCGGCAACACCGGGGTCGGATTGGCGATCGCGGCCGCCGTGAAAGGGTATCGCTGCATCTTCACGATGCCCGACAAGATGTCGCAGGAGAAAGCGCGGCTGCTGCGCGCGTTGGGAGCGGAGGTGATCATCACGCCGACGGCGGTGGCCCCCGACCATCCCGACAACTACATCATGCGCGGACGGGCGATCGCGGCCGCGCACGACAACGCCATCTTCGCCGACCAGCACTACAACCCCGTCAATCCGGACGTGCATTACCGCTCCACGGGCCCCGAGCTGTGGACGCAGACCGGCGGTCGCATCACGCACTTTGTGTGCTCGCCCGGCACCGGCGGCACCGTGAGCGGCGCCGGCCGCTATTTGAAGGAGCGCAACCCCAAGGTCCGGGTCGTCGCCGGTGACCCGCTGGGCTCCATCTACAAGGAGTACGCGGAGACCCACGCCAAGGGCGAAGGCGCGCCCTACAAGGTCGAAGGCATCGGGGGTGACAAGATCCCCACCTCGCTCCATTTCGACGTGATCGATGAATGGATCACCGTGAGCGACCGCGAGGCGATGCTGATGGCCCGGCGGCTGTCGCGGGAAGAAGGCCTGCTCTCGGGCGGGTCGACGGGGACCAACGTGGTCGCCGCGCTCGACGTGGCCCGGCGTGTGGACGATCCGAAGGCCATGGTGGTCACCATCCTCTGCGACACCGGCGAACGCTACCTCTCCAAACTCTACAACGACGAGTGGCTGCGCGAGAACCAGATCCTGGATGGGGAGCGGGTGACCGTCGGTCGCCTGCTCGAGGCGAAGAGCGGCACGGGAGGCCCGCCGCTCGTGAGCGTGGCCCCGCAGGGCACCGTGCGGCAGGCGCTGAACCTGATGAGTACCTACAACGTGTCGCAGCTCCCCGTCGTCGACGGCGCCGACGGGGTCGGCTCGGTGAGCGAGCCGACGCTGATGGCCCGCGCGCTCGAGCGGCCGGCGATTCTCGATCAGCCGGTCCGCGAGTGCATGGATCCGCCGTTCCCGGTGGTGGACGACCACCTGCCCGCCGACAAGCTCGCGTCGCTGCTGTCGCGGGAGATGCCGGCCGCGCTCGTGCGACGCGACGGCCGGATCGCCGGTATCGTGACCCGCTACGACCTGTTGCATCAACTGGCCGGCATCCGTTAATGCGGGTCACCGTGCTCACCGGCGGCGCGAGTCCCGAACGGGCGGTGGCGTTCGCGGGGGCGGCGCAGGTCGTCACGGCACTGCGGGGTCGCGGGCACGAAGTGCACGTCGTCGACATCGCGACCGGAGCGATCCCCGCCTCCGGTGAGGCGGAGGTGCTGTCGAATGCGGTGGGCCGCACGCCTCCCAACGTGGCCGAGCTGGTGGAGCAGGAGCGGCGCATGCTCACCGAAGGACTGGCCGAGCTAGCCGTGGTACAGGGTGCGGACGTGCTGTTCCTGGTGGTCCATGGGGGGCTCGGTGAGGGGGGGGTGCTCCAGGCGCTCCTGGAGGTGATCGGTGTCCCTTACACGGGCAGCGGACCCCTCGGTTCCGGGCTGGCGGTGCACAAGGACATGGCCAAACGCCTGTTCCGGGCCGCCGGGGTCCCGGTGCCGGAATGGTTCGTCTCTCCCCCGGCCGTCGCCACAGAGGACGTGGCCAAAGTGTTGGGGTGGCCCGTCATCGTGAAGCCGGTCCGGGGCGGCTCCACCGTGGGCCTCAGTCTGGTGAAGCAGGCCCGAGACTTGCAGCCGGCGATCCAGCTGGCGGCTGGTTACGACGTGGAGGTGATGGTGGAGCAATTCATTCCGGGCCGGGAATTGACGGTAGGGATTCTGGGCGACGTCCCCCTTCCGGTAGGGGAAATCATCCCCCGGCACGAGCTGTTCGATTACGAATGCAAGTACACGCCGGGGATGTCCGAGGAGGTCTTCCCGGCCAAGCTCGACGCTCGGGTGGCGCAGCGGGCGCAGGAGCTCGCCCTCGCGGCGCATCGCGCGTTGAGGCTGGGCGGCCATTCCCGGATCGACTTCCGCCTCAGCCCGCCGCACGACATCTTCTGCTTAGAAGCGAACAATCTTCCCGGCCTCACCGGCACCAGCCTGTTCCCTCAGGCGGCCCGGGCGGCGGGAATAGACTACGCGGAGATGTGCGAGCGCCTTTGTTTCCTCGCGCGGAACACGCGGGCGGGCGGCCGGGAATAATCCAGTCATGAACGGGTACGAGCGGTCCGAGGGACTCACCCCCTGGGTACGGCGGCTGATCGTCGCCAACCTCATCGTCTTCCTGTTGCAGAAGACGGTGTTTTACGACCAGCGCTTTCTCGACGCCGTCGGGTTCGTGCCGGACGCCGCGTTGCGCCACCCCTGGACGTTCGTCACCTATCTGTTCGTGCACGGCGGGATCCTGCATCTCGCGTTCAACCTGCTCGCCCTCTACATGTTCGGCCCGCCGGTCGAGGCGCGCATGGGCGGCGGTCGGTTCCTCGGGTACTACCTGGCGTGCGGCTTCGGTGGCGCACTCCTGTCCTTTGTCCTCCAGCTGGTGGTGCCGGTCCATGTGATCGTGGGAGCCTCGGGGGCGATCCTCGGGGTCGCGGTCGCGTTCGCCTGGTACTGGCCCGACGCGCCGGTGATCGTGTTCCCCTTCCCGCAGCCGTTCGCGGCCAAGTGGCTCGTCGTCTTCACCGTGGCGATCTCGCTGGTGCTCGCGATGACCGGCGCGGGTGACGGCGTCGCCCACCTGGCTCATCTGGGCGGCGTGGGAACCGGCCTCTTGATTCTCAAGGCGCAGGACCTCCAGAGCGCGCGCCACGAGCGGACGCTGCGCCGCGAGGTGTCGAGCGTCGTGGTGCAGCCGGCGGCGCTGGCGCTGCGCGGCAGCGACCCGGCGCGCAAGCCGCCGCGGCCCTCCCGCTCCGGGGGCGACCGCACCCAGGCGGAAGTCGACCGGGTGCTCGACAAGATCTCCGCCCGGGGGATCAACAGTCTGACGCCGGCGGAACGAAAGTTCCTGGCGGAGATGAGCCGGAAGATGCGCGACCGGCCCTAGACCGCCCTCATGTTGCCTCTCCTGCTCGCCTTGTTGCAGCAGGATCCCGGTTTCGCCCGCGCGGAATCGCTCCTCGCGGCCAAGAACTACCCCGCCGCCCTTCACGTCGCCGAACGTCTCGCTAGCCGGTATCCCAAAGACCCTGCGGCCCACATGCTCCTGGGCCGGATTCACTACGCGCGGCCGGTTGTGGGACGGTATCCCGCGCTCGAGCACTTCCGCATGGCGGCCCGGCTCGCGCCCGAAGACACGGCCCCGCTGCAGTGGCAGGCACGCGTGGGTGAGTACCTCAAGTCCGACGAAGGGGAGCGCATGATCCGGGAAGCGCTCTTGAAGGTGCTGGCGCTCACACCCGACGATCCGGCGCTGTGGACACAATTCCAGGACCTCTACCACAACGATCACATCTGGGCCGAGGCGGATCACGCCCTCGCCCGCCACCCGGGGGACCCGATCGCGCTGGGCTACCGGGCGGAGATCGCCCTGGCCCAGGGGGACGCCGGGCGCGCGGATTCACTCGCCGCCCAGGTTCTGGCCATTCGACCGCGTGACCTCGGGGCCTTCCTGACGCGGGCCGAGGCTGGCTTCCTCGCGCAGCACGACGCCGTCGGATACGCGTGGTACGACTCCACGCTCGTGTACGCTGACCTCGATTCGACCGATCAGCTCTGGCGCCAGGTGTGGATGATCGCTTCACCGAGCGAGTTCGATCACTACCGCGAGACCGACCAAGGGGGTCGCCGCGAGTTCTTCGAGTGGTTCTGGGGTCACCGCGACCCCAACTTGGTGACGCCGGAGAACGAACGGATCGCCGAGCACTTTCGGCGCCTGGCCTATGTGCGACAGCAGTACCATTTGCTACATCCCTATGTGCTGTTCAACTGGTCGCCGGTCCGGCGGGAGGTGGTCGCCTCGCATGAGCGCGACTGGGCAGAGTCCCTGGCGGATTCGAGCCCGGGGCTCTACCCGGGGGACTCGAACAACCCTTCCCTCGATGCCCTCAGGGTCAAGTTGCGCGCCGGTCCCGATATCCGGGACGTGAACGGCGCGATGGGGGTGCGCACTTTGGCCTCGGTGGCGAATCTCGACGCGCGTGGCCTCCTGTGGATCCGGCACGGGAAGCCCGATGTGCTCATGAACGGCGTGCCCGACCCGTTGCGGCCGACCGAACCGATTCCCGGCCTCGACCTCGAAGGGTGGGCCTACTACACGGACGACGGACCGGTCTCGATTGCTCTCCACCAAAGCATGAGTGGAGGAGACTTCATCCTCTCGCCGATCTCGGTACGCCAGGAAGCCGGTGCACGCCTCCTGATGCAGACCGATCGCACCACCCTCCCGGCCACCCTGAAGGCCGACGGCTGGAGCGCCTTCTTCGCAAGCGACAGCTGGAGGCTTACCGATCTTTACGTCAAGACGGCACCAGAGTCGGCCGCTATGGTGCTGTGGGACTCGGGTGCGGAGAACGAGGTCGCCCGCGCCGTCGGTGCGGGATTGCTGCGCGTGTCGGCGCCACCGGGGCCCTACCACCTGGGGCTGGACGTGGATTCCGGAGGCGCGGTTGGGCGAATCCGCCAGCCGGTCCGGCTCCCCGCCTTCTCCGATGCCGCGCTCGGACTTTCGAGCCTGGTCATCGCGACGCGGGACTCCCTCCTCGGTCGGGAACAGACGCTCGCCGCCATGCCGGTCATCCTGACGTTCCCAGCGGGGCGTCCGCTCGCGACCTACGCGGAGGTGTACGGCCTGACGCCCGATGCCCAGGGCCAAGCGCGTTACCTCGTGCGCTACACCTTCGACGGCCCCGGTGCGCCGGTCCGCTTCGAATTCACCCGGGAGCTGCCCGCGCGCGCGTTCGCCCGCGAACAACTGGTGGTGGCGCCGACGCGGCTGCGCGCAGGGCACTACACGGTGAGCCTGGCGGTGACCGACCTGCACACGAATGTCAAGGTGGTGACCCGCGACCTGAAGATCACCCTCCAGTAGTCGAGGCTTGTTTGCGCGGAGCGAGATTCCCAAATTGGGGCGGCCTGCGCCATGCTCGTCGACCTGGTCCCGGAATTCCTCGCCTGCATCACCGCGCCCGACCCGGTCGCGGCCTACGGCCACTACCTCGAACGCCATGCCCCCGTGCTGTCGAGTTACTGGCACAACTACGTGCTCGACCTCGACTCTCCCCATGCCACCCGGGTCATCTCGGACACGTTGCGCGCGGATCGGAGCGACCTGCGACGCCTGCTGGACGACGTCGACGTAGGCCGGATCGCCGAGGACGCGCTCGCGCGCGCCCGCGCCGTCGTGGCCGCCGATTGTCCGGTCGATCTCTACGTGATGGTGGGAGTGGGGGCCGCGAACGCCGGGGAGCTCGTGGTCGGGGGCCGGGGGATTGCCTTCGTCTGTCTCGAGCACTTCACCGGCCGCGCCAACCCGCACACGGGCGGCTTGGGGCTGGCCCCGCATCTCCTCCCCCTGTGGATCGCGCATGAAGTGGCCCATGCCGTGCGATACACCTCCTCGGGGAGCCGCGCCGACCTGCGCCGGCTGGTCGCCGAGGCAGGCGGCAGCTACGACTACTGGGATACCGGGAGTCGCGCGACGCTACGGGAGCTGCTCGTGAACGAGGGCCTGGCCGTGGCCACCGCCCAGGCCGTGGCGCCGGGATTCGAGCCCTGGGAGTACTTCGGGTACTCGCGCCGGCAATACCGGCGCCTGCGGGAGCTGGACGCCTTCCTGCGGCGGGCCGTCGTCCCTGAGATCGACCTCACCGGGCTCGGCCTGCGGCTCAAGTACCTTTCCGGCGGGATGAGTCCCACGGCGCGTCTCACCGCCGGAAAGGTCCTGCCCGAGCGCTCCGGCTACTACCTCGGTGCCCGCCTGGTGGAAAGCCTGGTGGCCGAAGCGGGGATCCCGGGCGCCGTCCGGGCGAGCACACTCGAGTTTCAGGAGTCGGAGGCCCGTAACCAGGGGATCCAGACCGCATGAAGAAACCGTCGCCCCCCGAGCGCCGCCAGAACGCCTCCCTGCGTGAAGTGCTGGACGAGCTGGTCGTACACGCCCGCGTGATTGCGCGCCAGGTCACCCAGATGACGCCGGAAGAGCTCGAGTACGCCCAGGAACGGCTGGAATGGCTCGCGGACGAGGTGTGGCGCGTCGCCACGGGGCAGGAGCGGCCCCCCGCCTAGCCGTTATCTTCCCCCGTCATGTCCTCCGCCCGCGGCCGCTTCCGGGTCTCCGTATCCCGGGAGGACCTCGTCTTCGCCGCCGCCCACTTCATTACCCTCCCGGGGCACCGGTGCGAGGCGTTGCATGGGCACAACTACCGGGCGGGCGTAGTCCTCGAAGGCAGCCTCGAGCCCGAGGTCTGGTTCGTCTACGATTTCGTCGCGCTGAAAAAACTGATGCGGCGCCTGACGGATGAGCTGGATCATCGCGTACTCCTGCCCCAGTCGAACCCGACTATCGGCGTGCACCAGGAAGCGCAAACGCTGACCGTCGTGGTCGGGGGAAAGACGCGGTACACCTTTCCCGCATCCGATTGTGTGCTGCTGCCGATCCCCAACACCACCGTCGAGCTGCTCGCCGAATACCTCGCGGGACGCGTCCGCGACGAGCTGCGGGCGGCCGGCGCCAAGAACCTGCGCAGCATCCAGCTCGAGGTCGAAGAGAACTTCGGGCAATCCGCCACCTACCGGGAGGAGCTCGGGTGGGGATGACCAAGGACGTCCGCCTGACCGAGCCCCAGATTCAGGAACGGTTGCGTGCGCTCCCCGGGTGGCGTCTGGCGGACGGCATGCTGCGGCGGACGTACAAGACCGACGGTTGGCCCACCACGCTGATGCTCGTGAACGCCATCGGCTTCTACGCCGAAGCGGCGGATCACCACCCGGATCTCGAGGTGCATTGGGGGTCGGTGTCCGTCGCCCTTTCGACCCACAGCGCGGGGGGCGTCACCGCCAAGGACTGCGAGCTGGCCGAGTTGATCGAGCAGGCGGCGCTGTGGCGCCCGGGGTCGGCGAGCGTGCTGCGAGGAACCCCGAAGGGCTTCGTGCAACGCGAGTAGGTCCGCGCGCTACTTCCCGACACAAAAGGCCGCGAACACCCGATCGAGGACGTCGTCCGGAGTGACGACGCCGATCAACGCGTCGAGGGCCCCGCGCGCCGCCTGCAGGTGCGTGGCCGAGGCGGCGGCATCCACCCCGCCGTCCCGCGCCGCGTGAAACGCGTCTACCTCCCGCAGCGCCCGGTCGAGCGCCAGCCGGTGCCGCTCGCGGGTGATGAGCGGCTCCGCGTCGCCCCGGACCAGAAACCGCGCGAAGGCGACTTCGGCGAGACGCCGCTTCAGCGCGTCGAGACCTTCCCCGGTGACGGCGGATACCCGAACGGCGTCGGTCGCGGCCGTGGGTGCCAGATCGATCTTGGTCCGCGCCACGACGACCGGTGTGCGGCACCCGGCCAGAAACGACTCCCGCTCACGCCCGGCGCCCGCTCCATCATCGTCCTCACAGAACAGGATGAGATCGGCCCCGGCGAGATAGCGGCGGCTCACCTCGATGCCGAGGCGCTCGACGCGATCGTCGCTGTCGCGCAGGCCGGCGGTGTCGACCAGACGGAACGGGAGCCCGTCGATGACCGCCGGCGCCTCGATCGCGTCGCGCGTCGTGCCCGGGATCTCGGTGACGATCGCCCGGTCGATGCCAAGCAGCGCGTTGAAGAGCGACGACTTGCCCGCGTTCGGCCGTCCCGCGATGACGCAAAGGGCGCCGATTCGCAGCCGCTCTCCTTCCGGCGCCGTGCGCAGCAGCGCGTCCAGGCGGTCGCGCACCCCGCGCCAGGCTTGCTGAACCCGGACGGGGTTTACCGGACCGTCGTCTTCTTCCGGGAAGTCGATGTCGTATGCGATGAGTGCTTCGAGGTGCAGCAGCTCGTCGCGCAGCGCGGCAAGGCGGTTCGAGAGCCCCCGGTCGAGCTGCTGCAGGGCCGCGCGCCGCTGGGCGGGCGTCTCCGCCTCGATCAGATCCAGGGTCGCCTCGGCCTGGAGGAGGTCCAGCTTCCCGTTGCGCACGGCGCGCCGCGTGAATTCCCCGGGCTCCGCCTGCCGGGCCCCGGCGGCGATGCACGCCGCCACCGTTTCCGCGGGTGCCACGAGCCCGCCGTGGGTCGAGATCTCGACCAGGTCTTCCCCGGTGTAGGAGTGCGGGGCCGGGAAGCAGACGGCCAGGGCTGAATCGATCGCCTCGCCGGTCGCGGGGTGACGGACGGTGACCCGCCTGACGGTCCGCGGCGGATCGGGATGCCAGGGATGCAGCACCCGCGCGGCGAGCGGCAGCACGCCGGTTCCCGAGAGGCGAATCAATGCAAGGGCGCCGCGACCGGGAGGCGTGGCGAGCGCGACGATGGGATCCGAAAGCACCGCCCCTCTTTCTCCCGTGCTATTTCCCGGGCGTCTTCCCCTGCTGCCGGAGCCGCCGCTTGGCGATGTACCACTGCTGCGGGATCGAGACGAGGTTCTGCACCGCGTAGTAGAGGTTCAAGCCCGACGAGAACCGCAGGAAGATGAACGTCATCATCGCCGGCATGATGTAGGTCATGGTCTGCATCTGCGGATTCTTCGGCATCCCGATCTGTCCCAGCTTCGACACGGCGTACATCGACAATCCCATCAGGATCGGAATGATGAAATACGGATCGTGCCGGGACAGATCCGGCAGCCACAGGAACGGAACCCCGCGGAATTCGATCGTGTTGGAGAACACGAAGAACAGCGCGAACAGTACCGGCATCGGAAGCAGCATCGGCAGGCACCCGCCGAACGGGTTGACCTTGTGCTCCTTGTACAGGCGCATCATCTCGCGCTGCAGCCGTTCCGGTTCGTTCTTGTAGCGGTCCTGGATCTCTTTCAGGAGCGGTTGGACCGCCTGCATCCGCATCTGGGACTCCATCGCCTTCTGCTGCAGCGGCCACAGCGCCAGGCGCACCAGCACCCCGAAGATGATCAAGACCCAGCCGTACCCCAACGCCAGCCGGTCGTGCATGGCGAACAACACGTCCACGACCAGGATGGACACGGGGTGAATGATCGGCCGGAAAAACGACCACCCGTAGGGATTGGCGTCGTCCAGTCCATGGCCCAAGGCCGAGAGGCGGCGGTGCTCGAACGGCCCGGCGTAGACCTCGTAGTGGAACGCGCCTTGCGCCGGCACCGGCAAGGTGACGGTCACCTGTGTGGTCGTCGCGATCTTGCCGGCCTTGGGACCACCCGTCAGAATGGCTCCGGCGAACCGTTCGCTCGAATCGGCGATGGCCAGCATGGCGGCAATGAAGTACCGCGATTTCACGGCGACCCACTCGAACGGCCCGTCGAGGACCTGCCGCTGCCCGGGGTCCACGGACGAGAACCGCGTCTTCTCGGTACTCTGCGCCTTGGTCACGACCGCATACTCGCGGTAGTCGATGAGCGAGTCGGCTTCGACCGACCGCAATCCATCTCCCAGGGAAATCGCCATGACGCCCCCCTGGGTATGGGCGCCGACCCGGCCTTCTACGCCGATCCGGTAATCGTCCGGGGTGAACCGGTAGGCGATGGTGGTTGAACCGCCGGCGGCGGAAAAGGTCAACGCCGCGCCTTCCCGCCCAACGTTCACGGCCGCCGCACTCGGCGTGAAGGCGAGCGTATCGAGCTGCACGGTATCGGCCCCGATGCTGAGCCGTCCGCCCAGCCACGGACTCCCAGGTCGCACCAACTGCACAGGGGCGCCGGCGTCGCCCGACGAGAACGACTTGTATTCCACGAGCTCCACCGACACGAGCTGGGCCCCGCGCGTGGAGAACCCGAACCGGTACAGCGGACTCGTCACCCAGACCGTCTCGGCCGCAAGGCCTCGAGGCCCTGCCGGGGGGCGGGCGGTCGGAGCGCCGGCGGGACCCGCCTCACTCACCGCACCGGGCGTCGTGGGGGTGACGGTCACACTCTCGGCAGGCACAGCAGCCGGCCGGGGCGGTGGCCGCTTCGGCGGGAACAACACGCTCGGGATGATGAAGACCGCGAGCATGAGGGCGATGGCGAGGATCAGGCGTCGTTCCACTACGGGACCGGGTCGTAGCCACCAGGGTGAAACGGATGACACCGCAGGACGCGTTTCACACCGAGCCAGCTTCCCTTCAGGGCGCCGTAGCGCTCCACCGCCTCATACGTATAGCGGGAGCAAGATGGCGTGTAGCGACACTGCGTGAACATCAGATGCGACAGCGTCATCTGGTATCCGCGAATCAGGCCCATGACGACCAGGCGCGGCCAGCGGAGGGGATTCACGATATGCGCCGAATGGCTTCGGCCATTTCGGCACGGAGGACTGCAAAGACAGCGGCATAGGCGCCACGCCGGGGGCGCACGACGAGATCAACGGAGGCGAGGCCTGGGAGCACATCGCGGCGCAGGATTTCTTTCAGCCTGCGGCGCAAGCGATTGCGGGCGACCGCCGTGTGCTGATGCCGGGGAACGATCGTCCCTGTCCGCGGGTGGCCCACCTGATTGACGCGCCAGGCGATTTCGAGATGCGGGAGCCGCAACCGGTGTCCTTCCTCCCAGCAAGCGATAAGGTCCGTCCCACGCGAGATGCGCGCGCGGCGCGGGAACCGTTCGCTCGTCAGCGGCTCCGGTGTTTGGTCGGCAGTTTGACGGTGAGGCGTTTGCGCCCCTTCTTGCGACGGCGCGACAGCGTGGCACGACCCCACTTATCCTGCATGCGCGCGCGAAACCCGTGTTTGTTGATGCGACGGCGATTGCGCGGCCGGTAAGTTGGCTTCCCCATAATTTCCTCTCGTCGGGCGGGGAAACCTACACTCGAAGGTAGGCCCCATTCAAGGTTGACTTTTCCACATAGCCCCCGTAGTTTCGCCCCGCCCTTGCTGAACGTCCCACCTCATCGTGAATCGTTGATGGAGCAGTCAGCCAAAGAAGCGTGGAAGCGTCTCCTCGACGAGACGCGGCGGGAATTGTCAGACGCAACGGTGCGGACCTGGCTCGAGCCAGCGGTGCCGCTCGTCCTGAACGACCGCCAGCTGGTGTTGGGCGCTCCGGACCAATTCGCTGCCGAATGGAACGAGTCCAAACACTCGCCGGTGCTCGCCCGCGCGGCGGAGCGCGTGTTCGGTCACCCCATGACCGTGGTGTTCCGCGTGCAGGAAGACCGCCAACAGCGACCGCAGATGGATTTCTTCGTCGCCCCGCGGCCGCAGGCCGTGGCGACGGCGACCCCCACCACGCCGCTCAACGAGCGATACACGTTCGAGAGCTTCGTCGTCGGGAAATCGAACGAGCTCGCGGCCGCGGCGGCCCATGCGGTCGCCGAGGCGCCCGGGCGGACGTACAACCCGCTCTTCATTTACGGTGCGACCGGCCTCGGTAAAACGCACCTGATGCAGGCGATCGCCCACGCCGTGCTGCGGCACAATCCGGAAACGCAGGTGCTCTACGTCGGCGCCGAGCAGTTCATCAACGACGTGATCGAGAGCATCCAGGCGCGCACGATGCCGGAGTTCCGCAAGCGCTATCGCACCGACATCGACCTCCTCCTGGTGGACGACGTCCATTTCCTGGAAGGCA
The DNA here is from genome assembly GCA_035500495.1 of Gemmatimonadales bacterium. GTDB lineage: Bacteria > Gemmatimonadota > Gemmatimonadetes > Gemmatimonadales > GWC2-71-9 > DASTHG01. Next base: position 845 of record DATJXC010000080.1, on the reverse strand, counting down.
AGGAAATGACCCAGGACGAGTTCTTCCACACCTTCAACGCGCTGTTCGAGGGCCGGAAGCAGATGGTCCTGACCTCGGATCGCCCGCCCAAGGAAATTCCCGGACTCGAGGACCGGCTGATCTCGCGGTTCGAGTGGGGGATGGTGGCCGACATCGGGCAACCCGATCTCGAGCACCGCATCGCCATCCTGCGCAAGAAGGCGCACCAGGACCACCTGGAGCTCACGATCCCCGATGATGTGCTGCGGTTCATCGCAGAGCACATCCGGTCGAGCGTGCGGGAGCTCGAAGGGTGCATCATCAAGCTGCTGCTGTTCGCCTCGCTCAAGAACCGCGAAGTCACGATCGAGCTTGCCCGCGAAGCCCTGGCCGACAAGATCCGGCAGGGAGAGGACGCGGGCGCGGGTGGCGCCCACGCCGTCCCCAGCATCGATCGGGTTCAGGAGGTCGTGGCTCGCCGCTGGGGGGTCACCCCCGAGGGCCTACGGTCCAAGGCACGGACCAAGACGCTGACGATACCCCGGCAGGTGGCGATGTATCTCGCCCGTAACGTGCTCGGGATGCAGCTGGTCGAGATCGGTCAGGCCTTCGGCGGCCGCGATCACTCCACCGTGATTCACAGCGTGGACAAGGTGGAGCGCCAGATGATGCGGGACCGCACCTTCAAGGAGCGGATCGAGATGGCGCGGCAGGAGTTGTCCGCACTGTAGCCCACAGTCTCTGGCGCGGATGTTGGGGAACAGCGATATGTGGGGAGAACCACCGCCCCGTCCACAATAGGCCCACACTCCATACAGCGGGCCAACATGAGGGCGGTGAAACAGATGCTTGGGGTCGTGGCGGTT
>DATJXC010000079.1:0-22217 GCA_035500495.1 Gemmatimonadales bacterium | reverse complement strand
TAGTCCACCCCGTTCGGCACGAGCAGCGTGTGCCGGTTGATCTGCCCCTTCTTCTCGTACAGCGCGGGGGAGTGCACGATCACCTGGTCCACCCGCGCCAGCACCCGGGCCTCTCCGGCCGGGACCGGCTGCTCCGCGGCCGTGAAGGTGTACTCGTCGTCCACGTGGTAACAGGAAATCGCGTGCGGGACCTGATCGAGCGCGTGGGCGAACTCCGGGCGCCACAGATACAGCACGATCTCCCGTGCCCCCTGGCGCCGCAACCAGCGCACCGCCCGGCGCAGGTGCAGTCGCTCCAACCCCTCGCGTAGGAACGCCGGTCGCTCCCGGTGCAGCCACTGCGGCGGCCAGGGGAGTACCCTGAACGCGAGACGCTTGCCCCGGAGGGCGCCTTGCGACCAGGCGTCCGCGCTCGCCCACTTTCCCTGCCACCCCGACGGCGGCTCGACCCAGACCACCGGGTACTCGCGCGCCAGACGCGTCAGGATGTGGTGGCGGGGCATCCAGGGCCCGCCCCAGATGTCGGGGACCATGGCGACGATGCCGAGCGTCGGCCGGTTGGCTGCCGAAGGAGAAGCGGGGCTCCGGCGCAACCGCCGCCGCACCAGCTCGCGGTCCACCGGATCCATGGCTACGAACCAGGCGCCTATTGCCGCGAACGGCAACGCCGCGGCGATGCCCGCAAAGTAGGAGACGAGGCCTTGCGACGGCCACACTCGCTCGATCGCGGCGGTGGCGGCCACGAAGGGCAGCATCGCGAGGAGCGGCCGCCCCCACGACTCCCACGCATACCGCCACACCGGCACCTGCAGCCGGCGGCGCACGAACCACGGCATCACCACGAGCGAGGTGACGAGGCTCGGGATCGTCGTGCCCCACGCCACCCCCGGCAGTCCCAGCCGCCGCACCCAGAGAATGCTGAGCCCCAGGTTGAGCAGCGCCTCGGCGATGTAGAACGGGACCAGCGGCCCGTGGGCGCTGATCCCCATTAACCCCGATTGGGTCACATAGGCCGCCGCGACGAAGGCGAGCGACAGAGTGAGAATCCGGAGCACCGCTCCCGAAGGCCCGCCGTACGTCGGTCCCATCCATAGCCCGATGAAGCTTTCCCCCCGCAGCCAGAAAGTGACGGCGATGGGCATGATCATGAGCGTGGCGAGCCGGCTCGCCCGCAGCACGACGGCCCCGATCTGCGCCGGGGCCTCGGCCTCGAGCGCACTGGTGCGGGGGGTGAGGGTGGTGGAGATGCCGCGCACCAGCGACCGTACATAGTCCACCAGATTTCCGGGGATGGCGAAGAACGTGATCGCCCCGACCGGCATGAACGCGCCGATTACCACCGAGTCGCTGTAGAGGATTAGCGAGCTCGAGAACTGCAGCAACGTGGAATAGAAGCTGAACGAGAAGATCTGGTGGAAGGCGGCGCGGTCCCAGGTCCCCAGGCGGATCCGCAAATTGGGGTAGAGACGCCGGGCCAACCAGGCGCTCCCGATGCTCCGCGCCGCGGAAACAGCGAGCTGGATCCCGGCCAGGGAGACGAGGCCGAACCCGCGCCGTAGCGCCAGGTAAATGGCGGCGGCCCGGACCAGCCCGATGCCGATCTCCAGCTTGCCGCTCAGGTCGAACCGCTCCAGTCCGATGACGATGCCGCCGTACACGCCGCCCACGAGCGAAACGGCGACCGTGAGCCCGCCGAGCAGCACGACGATGCGCGCGCTCGCGGCCTGCGCCGGGGTGATCTCGAAGCGATGCACGATCACGATCGCCAGTACCACCGACGCCAGCATCGCGACCAGCCCAGCGGCGGCGAAGATTGTGGTCGCGGTGGCAGCGAGCCGCGAGGCCTCGCGGTGGGCCGCGGTGGCGTGGAGCTTGGCCACGAACCGCGTCACCGCGCCGCGCACGCCGAAGTCGAGCAGGCCCAAGTAGCCCACCATCGAGGCGAGGAGCACCCAGATGCCGTACGTGGTGTTCCCCAGACTGTGAACCACATACGGCGACAGCACGAACGTGATGGCGACGGTGAACACGAACGTGCCCCAGTTCCAGAGCACGTTGCGGACCCCCGAGGGTTGGCCTCGGCTGCGGGTGGCGCGAGGGACGATGGTGGTCAGACCGGCCCGGTCGGGTTGGACGGTTGAGGCGGCCCCGGGACGGTGTGAGCGTGCCGGTGTGAGGTCCCTGCGGCTGGGTGCGTTCCGAGATCGTACAACATCACCGAGGCCCCGGGCGCCGTGAACTCTTCGAGCCTCGACCCCAGCTCATCGAGATGCGACTGGAACTGGGGTTCGTGGTCGCTCCACTCGTGAGAGAAAACGAACCAGACCCGCCGGTGCCCGGTCACGGCGCGCAGTGCCTCGGCGCACTCCTCGGGGTGCTGCCGCACGCAGACCCCGGTCCGGTAATCGGCACTCTGGAAGCCGTAGCGTGGCGCATAGTACAGGAACGCGTACATCGCCCCATCGTACACGAAGACGTCGTCCGACGGCAGACGGTGCTCGCGCAGATAGGCCATCACCGGCTTGAGTTCTTCGCGCGTGATGGGATGCTTGAGACGATACAGGGCTGAGAACGTCGGCTCGTAGAGCATGACGGCGGCGACGGTCAGCTGGGCGACAACCGCGAGCGGCGCGCTGTAGGCACCGAGCAGCCGCCGGACGCCATCGCATCCGGCGGCGATCAACAGGCATACCGCCGGAACGAGGAACAGCAGCAGGCGGTCACCGAACGGATACTTGTGCAGCGCCGATGCCGCGAGGACGGCCGGAAAGGGGAGCAGTAGCATGATGGCGGCGGGCCAGCTGACCCTCGCCACGGTGACGGAGCCGATGAGCAGCAGCACCGCGCCGAGCGCGATATGCGGCAGACGGCACGGGTTCCACAGAAAGCGCGCCACGGCCTGCACCAGCCAGGGGCCGCTCGTCAGGAGCGGCGTGGGGAGGAACGTACCCTTCCAGTAGTCGAGCAAGCCGGCGTTGGCCGCCAGGCCTCGCAGGGAGACGAAGTAGACGGCGCCCAGGCTCGCGGCCCACATCGCGAGCATCAGCCCCACCCAGGGGAGCCGCGCGCGATCGCGAGGACGCAGCGCGGCCGCGCCGATCCCGAGGCCGGTGCCCGCCAGCACGAACAGCGCGGGGTGGGACGTCCACAGGGCCACGGCCCCCACCGCCCCGAGCGTGACGAGGGCCCGCGGCCTGAGCCTCGATTCCAGGACCCAGAGGCCGCCCAGCAACAGCACGAGGGCGATGCCTCCGTCGGTGGAGTACTGCTTGACCTCCGAGGCGAAATAAATGGGGCGCTCCGAGACTGCGAACAAAGTCAAAGCAATGAGCGGCCCGAATCCCGGCAGGATGCGCCTGGCCGCCCCCCAGATCAGGAACAGCCCCGCGATGCCCCCGAGGAGCGGAATCAGGCGCAGCGCGGCATCGCTCGGACCGAGCACCCAGGTGGCGAGCTTCGCAAGCAGCAGGAAGCCGACCGGCGCACCCTGGGTGTAGTCCAGCTGACGGGTCACAAGCTCCCAGGGCGAGCGGTGCAGGATGTTCAGCGCCAGCATTGCTTCGTCGAGCCACAGCGACCGCCCGCTCGCGTATTGCGCGACCCGCAGCACCACGCCGAGGAGCAATGCCGCCCAGGCGGCCGGTGCGGCGAGGGTGTCGAGACGCGCGAGGATGGCATCCGCCTTCACCCGCCACGCGGGTGTGGCTTCGGTCGGACCGCTCGCGGCTGCGCTCGCACCCGTGGATGACACGCTGGGTCTCAAGTCCGGACCAGCGCCTGATAGTCGGTCTTGCTGGTGGACGTCTGCGGGATGCTCTCCAGGAACATGAAGCGGTCCGGAGACATATAGGATGGCAGCTCCTGCATGCAATACTTCTTCAGGTCGATGATCGACGGCCGCTCGGCGGTCCGCGCCACGAGGAATGCGTGGATCGTCACCCCCGAGGCCTCGTCGGGCCGGGCGACCACCGCCACCGCGGCGACGCCGGGGTGGCGCGCCAGTCCGCTCTCGATCTCACCCAGCTCGATCCGGTAACCGCGGCGCTTGACCATTCGGTCCCGGCGGCCGTGAAACAGGAAGGTGCCGTCGGGCTGCAGGCTCACGACATCACCGGTGCGATACCAGGTTGTTCCTTCGGTGTCCTTCAGGAACGCCAGGGCGTTGCGATCCGGCAGGTTCCAGTATCCGCTCATGATCCCGGGGCCGCTCATGAGCAGCTCGCCGCGTTCTCCGGGGGCAACCGGCTGATCTCCATCGACTACGAGTGGGCGGTAATGGGCGCAGGGCCGGCCGATCGGCAGCGGCTCGGTCCACTCCGGTGGGAGCGGGCGGGGAACCTCGTACCAGGTGCACACGTTGGTTTCCGTGGGGCCGTACAGATTGAACCAGCGGGGCCAGGGCCAGCGCGCCATGCTCCGCCGCAGCCGTGGGATCGGGAATACTTCTCCGGCAAAGTGGATGATTCGCAAGGACCGGCAGTCGTGCCGGTCCAGGTGGCCGTGTTCCTCGAGCATCGACAGGATCGACGGCGTCGAGTACCAGATCGTGAACTGCTCCGCAGCGATCGTCTCAGCGAGCCGGCCGGGATCCTTTCCCAGGTCCTCGCCGATCAGCGTGACGGATGCCCCGCATTTCAAGCTCACGAACAGGTCGTGGATCGAGAGGTCGAAGTGGAACGGGGCATGCGAGGAGAATCGATCCTCCGGCCGGGGTTCGAACGTCGCGACACACCACTCCACGAAGCTCATGGCGGCGCGATGCGATACGACGACGCCCTTGGGCTTTCCCGTGGACCCTGATGTGTAGAGGATGTAGCCCGGGTCGTCCGGGGGCGGATGCAGGGTGCGGCTCGGCGGCAGCGTGCCGAGGCCATCCAGCCAGGCGGCGAGACCTCGTCCTCCGCCGACGCGCTCCAGCACGACGACATCCGGATGCGTCCCGAGCGCGGCGAACTGGGTGGCCAGATCGGGCGCTAGATCGCGGCTCGTCACGACGACCCGGACGGCACAATCGTTAAAGATGAAAGCGGCCCGAGCCGGGGGCGAATCCGGGTCCACGGGGACGTACGCGGCGCCCGCCTTGAGGGTCCCGAGCAGTCCGGCCAGGCTGTCCACCGACTTGGGAAGGTAGATGCCCACCCGGTCGCCCGGCGTGACGCCGCGGGCCACGAGCGCGTCACGCAGCCGGTCGGTCAGTGCATCCAGCTCGCGGTAGGTCAACGCGGTGCCACCCGGTTCTTTCACGGCCGGTCGCTCCGGCCAGCGGCCGGCGGACTCGATGACCCCATCGTGCAATAGCTTCACGTGTTGTTCTCCAGCGACTGGGAGCTGATGATCGGCGCCGGGGGCGCCCCAGCGGATGGCGTCCGTGAGTACCTGATCATCGAGTGGCGGGCAGCAACGGCCGCACGTCCAGCGCACCCGCCTGCCGTCGCAGTTCGTCGAACAGGCACTGGGCGAGCATGCGGTGCCCGATCGCGTTCATGTGAGCGTCCCGGCTCGAAAGGCGGAGACTGTCTAACCGCTGGCCGCGCCAGAGGTGCCTGCAATCCAGCACCGGAACGTGTGTGGCCGCGGCAGCCCGACGGGTGGTCGCCAGGTTTCCATCATAGGGCGGGGTGACGAGATAGAGCTGGAGCACGGCGACATGGGCGCCCACGGGGGCGGCCAGCTCTTGCGCCCATTGGAACACTCGCTGGTCGAGGTGCTCTTCGACCAGACGGAGATCCGCCATGGTCCCATTCCGGCCGGGGCCCAGCCCGACGCTCGCCATCAACCCGGCGAGCCCGGAGTCGGGGGCCGGATATCCTTGCGCGAAGGTCTTTTCGAAGACCCAGTCCCAGAACAGCAAGTCGAGCGGATGGGCGGTCAGGATCACGAGGTCGGGAGAGAACTGCAGTCCTTCCTCCCGGAACCGGAGCACCTGCTGCGCCAGGTTGCTGGCGGGAATGCCGAAATTGAGTACCTCCACCTTCGTCCCCGGCGGTGCGGCGGCGCCGAGCATCGCGGCGAGAGGGACGTTGAAGACCTCCGAGTCCCGCACCCCCCATCCGAAAATGTCGGAGGGGCCGAACACTTCGATCCGATACGTGTCCGGCGGCTTCTGCACGGAGTAGTTACGGTCCCGCATGCGCAACCGGTTCAAGCTGGTCGGTGTCCCCACGAAGGTGATCGTCGTGTCCGCGGGCATGTGCCCCTCGATGTGCCCCGGGACCGGCAGGTAGAAGTCGGTGATGCGGCTGAACAGGGTCGGGGGCACGGTCCACGGGATGGCAATCCGGTTCGACGCATGAGTGAGGTTTTCGTAATAGGCCGTTTGCTCGACCACCTCCCGGAGCACCGGCCGGCCTTCGTCGCGCAGCTCGGCGACCACCTGATTGGGCCGATTGGGGAGGTGACTGCGGATGGATGGCAACGACAGGGCCGCGAGGCCGGCGAGCAGGAGTCCACGTCGGGCAGCCCGGCGCGTCAGCGTGCCGAGGGGTTCGGCTTCGGGAGACGGCTGCTCAAGGGTCGGCGCTCCCCAGGGAACGCCCGCCAGCCCCACCGCGAGGAGGAGCAACGCCACGAGCCCGGCCCATTGCGCCGGGGTGGAATAGCGAGCCTGGGCGAGCATGAACTTCCAGGTGCCGAAGGACTTGGCGTCCCACAGGGACCACAGGATGGCGATCAGCGTGAACGTGGCGACCGTGGCCACGCCCCGGGCTGCACTCCACCCCCGCGCCGTTTTCGGCGTGCGGCGCCGGCCCGGCCACGCTTCCCGCAGCGTGAAAGGCAGTACGAGCAGGCCGAACAGCCCCCAGAACACGATGTCCCGCTTCGACAGGGAGACCGCGTTCTGGAGCCAGTAGAACTGGTAGGCATGCAGCAGCCATGTCGCGGCGAATACGACGAGCGTCGCCACACCGACCGCGAGGGTGGTGCCGTAGCGGCGGAGGCGGAAGAAGCTGGGATAGTACACCAGCTTCATCATGAAATCTTTCCAGTAGATGTTGATGCGGCGCCAGAAGTCGGTCGGCGACGACGCCAGGAAATACAGGTGATTGGTTTCCGGGAGCCGGAAGCCGAACAGCCCGAGCACCCCGATGATCAGCCAGAACTGCCCCGAGATCTTCACGTAGAGCAGGAAGTTGGACACCAGGAACCGCACCAGCTCGGCGATATTGTTCACGTACAGCCCGTCGATGGCGACCTCGTAAACGATCAGCCGATACGCGAGCAGCTGGAGCACGCCCCGCAGCAGGAACCGGACGCCGCGGTCGTAGGTGCGGAAGCGCTCGGCGTCGAAGTGGGTGCGCACGAAAGTCGTGTAATCCACCACCGGGAACAGCGGGTAGCAGACGTTGGGCACCATGAAGAAGTAGGCGGTGCTCCAGGCAAGCCCGTGCGGGGCATCCTGATGGTGGACCGAATGGAGGTAGAGCGCCAGGCGGAACATGAACATGGAGCCGAGGGTGGCGACCACGACGGCCGACGGCCCGGCGAAGACCGTGGTGGCGACGCGCAGTACCACGAGGCCGGCGGCGATCGCGCCGATGAGGGCGAGCCGCAGCCAGAGAGGGGCTCGGAGGTGGCTGACGCCGATCAAGCCGAAGCCGACGCCCAGGACGATCGCCCCATCCCGCCAACCCAGGACCGCGAGCACCGAGGCGACCGAGAGCACCCCGAACCAGGGCAGGCGGTGCCGGAGAGGGAGCAGGGCGTGGACGGCGAAGCCCAGCACCGCCCCGACCAAAAGGTAGAAGACCGTCCGGTTTTCGAGCTCGAAGGCGCGGATGACGAGGAGCAGGAGGATCAGCTGGCTCAGGATCAAGGCCAGCCGCGCCCCATCCTGGCGGGACACGGGGACGCTTGAGATCATGGGGTCTGAACGCATGGGATGTCAGTACGAGGGGCAAGCTCAGTGCCACGCGCAACTTGCCCGATAGTCAGCACGAATCTGTCGACGCTGTTGCGGGCCTACAACAGGCGAACTGGCGCCACGGGGACTGCGCATCGTCTGGACGCAGTAAGCTATTGCTGGATATAGGGTTACCGATCTGCTCTTGCTCCTGGCCCATTCAACAGTGGCCCCACGTCCAACGCCGCGGCGTTGCGCTCCAGCTGGTCGAGAACGCATGCGGCGATCAGACGATGTCCCAACGCATTGGGGTGCTGGTCCCAACTCGCGACCCACAGAGTCTCGAGCCGGCGTCCTTTCCAGATCTCGGTACAGTCCAGCCACGTCACGTGTTCGCGGCTCGCGGCCCTGCGGGTGGTGCGGAGATTACCGAAGTGGGATTGGTCGAGAGGGCCGCGAAGCGCGACCAAGGCCACCCGCGCTCCCACCCCCGACGCGAGCTCTTGCGCCCAGCGGAACGCCCGGGCGTCCAGCTCCTCCTCGACGATTCGCAGGTTCGCCAGGTTGCCGTCGAGTCCAGGCCCCAGGCCGACCCCGGCGAGGATACGGGCCAGAGCGGAATCGGGAACGCCGGCTCCATTGGCGAAGACCTTTCTGAAAACCAGCGTCAGGAGTTGCAGGTCCTGGTCATGCACGGTCAGCAAGACCAGGTCGGGGGAAAAGCGCAGCCCAAACTGGCGCAGGCGCTCCACCTGTTGGACGAGGTTGGTCCCCGGCATCCCGAAATTCATTACCTCGACCCGCTTCCTGCGGAGGCGCGCGACCGAATCGAGCAGCGCCGTGAGGCGTACGGTGAAAACGTCGGAGTCCGCCACCCCCCATCCCACGACGTCGGAGGGGCCGAAGACCGCGATCCGGTAGACCGAGTCGGGCTTGGCCAGCGTGTAATCCTCCCGGTCTCGCATCCCCCAGCGATTGGTGGTGAAGGGAGCTCCGGCGAACATTGCGGTCGTTGAGGGCGGCGCGCTCCACTCGAGAATGTCCCGGGTGTGCGGAAAGAAGTTGACCTCGTGGCCCCAGTCGTGAGGCACTTCCCATGGAATCGCTGCCCGGTTGGTCGTGCCGGTCAGAACCTGGTAATACCCCATCGGCTCCAGCACCGCGAGGGCCATCGCAGGAACTTCGGCGCGCAGGTACCGTACGACGGACTCCCAGTGACCGGTCAGACGGCCGCGCACCATCGGTGTGGTCACCGTCGCAAGCAGGGTCAGCAGGAGGATGCGGCCGGTGGCCCTGCGGGTCGCGACCGCCAACGGCTCGGCGTCCCGGGGGGGGCGCGTCAGGGTTGGAGCTCCCCAGGCGAACCCCGCCAGCCCCGCCGCGAGGAGGAGCAACGCCACGAGCCCCGCCCATTGCGCCGGAGTGGAATATCGGGCCTGCGTCCACATGAACAGCCAGGTGGGGAGCGACCGGGCATTCCACAACGACCACAGGACCGCGATGAGGCTGAAGGTCGCGACCGTGGTCAGGCCCCGCCCGAGACTCCAGTGGCGCTCGGTCTTGCGCACCGGCAGCCGGCCTGGCCGCGCCTCCCACAGAGCGAACCCGATGACGATCAGCCCGAACACGCCCCAGAAGAGCATGTCCCGCCTCGAGAGCGAGAACTCGTTCTGCAACCAGTAATACTGGTAGGCGTGCAGCAGCCACGTTACGAGGAAGACGGCCAGGGTCGCGAGCCCCACCGCCACGACGGTGCCGTAGCGGCGCAGCCGGAAGAAGCTGGGATAGTACACCAGCTTCATCATGAAATCTTTCCAGTAGATGTTGATGCGGCGCCAGAAGTCGGTCGGCGACGACGCCAGGAAATACAGGTGATTGGTTTCCGGGAGTCGGAAGCCGAACAACCCGAGCACCCCGATGATCAGCCAGAACTGCCCCGAGATCTTCACGTAGAGGAGGAAATTGGAGACCACAAACCGTACCAGATCGGCGAGGTTGTTCACATACAGGCTGTCGATGGCCAGCTCGTAGTACACGAGTCGATAGCACAGCAGCTGGAGCACGCCTCGCAGCAGGAACCGGACGCCGCGGTCGTAGGTGCGGAAGCGCTCGGCGTCGAAGTGGGTGCGCACGAAAGTGCTGTAGTCCACCACCGGGAACAGCGGGTAGCAGACGTTGGGCACCATGAAGAAGTAGGCGGTGCTCCAGGTGAGGCCGTGCGGGGCCTCCCCGTGCCGGAACGCGTGGAGGTAGAGCGCCAGGCGGAACATGAACATGGAGCCGAGGGTGGCGACCACGATGGCCGACGGGCCGGCGAAGATGGGAGTGGTGACGCGCAGTACCACCAACCCGCCGGCGATCGCCCCGATGACGACGACACGCAGCCAGAACGGGACCGGGAGATCACAGGCGCCGATGAGGGCGTAGCCGACGCCCAGGACGATCGCCCCGTCCCGCCAGCCCAGGACCGCGAGCACCGAGGCGACTGAGAGCGCGCCGAAGAAGGGCAGGCGGTAGCGCAGGGGGAGCAGGGCGTGGACGGCGAAGCCCAGCACCGCCGCGACCAAGAGGTAGAAGACCGTCCGGTTTTCGAGCTCGAAGGCGCGGATGACGAGGAGCAGAAGGACCAGTTGGCCCAGGATGAGCGCCAGCCGCACCCCCTCGCGGCCCGCGATCGGTTCGGCCGCCTCCCCGCTCCCCGGCTCCGTCACAGCCCGAGACTCCGCGCGATCAGGTTCCGCTGCATATCCGAGGTTCCCGAGTAGAGGAGACTGCCCACGGCGTCCCGAAAGTCCCGCTCCGCCTCATACTCGACCGCGTAGCCGTAGCCACCGCGGACCTGTACCGCGTGCAGACCGGATTGCACCCAGGCTTCGCTGATGGCGAGTTTCGCAATGGCGGCGGCCGGTCCCGGATCGCGGTCGTGCTGCTTCGACCAGGCCGCCCGATAGAGCAGGAGCCGTGCCGCTTCCAGGCGCACCTTCATGTCCACGAGCCGGTGCTGCACCGCCTGAAACTGGGAGATCGGCGCGCCGAATTGCTGCCGCTGCCGGGCGTAGGTGATCGAGTCGGCGAGCTGCCGCTCCATCGCTCCCACCGCGCTCGCGAGGATGCACCCCCGCTCCCACTCCATCGAATCGTTGAAGACCTGCGCGCCACGCCCCTCGCGCCCGAGGCGGTTGGCCACCGGCACCCGGCAGTCCTCCAGCGCCAGCTCGGCCATTGGAGACGTGCGCATCCCCATCTTGTGGATCGCACCGCTCACCTGCAGGCCGGGGCTGTCCCGCTCCACGATGAATCCGGTGATCCCGAGCGGGCCGAGACTGCGGTCGATCGTGGCAAACACGACGAACACGTCGGCCACCGACGCGTCGCTGACGAACGTCTTGGTGCCGTTCAGCACGTACTCGTCTCCGCGGCGTTCCGCCCGGGTCTGGAGGCTGAAGGCGTCGGAGCCGGCCTCCGGCTCGCTCATGCCGTGCGCCCCGATCCACTCGCCGCTGCACAGCCGAGTCAGATAGCGGCGCTTCTGGTCCTCGCTCCCGAAGCGGTGGATCGGCATCTGCACGCTCCACATCTGTGCCGCGAGCGCGAACAGGAGCCCATTGTCGCGGCACACCGAGCCCAAGGCCTCGAGCGCCAATACCGCGGTGAAGGGGTCATTCCCGCCGCCGCCGTAGGCCTCGGGGAAGGGGAGACCCTGGATGCCGAACTCGGCACAGCGTCGCCACAGCTCACGGTTGAATTCCCCCGCCGCATCGCGCGCGATCACGTCATCGCGCAGCGACTTGTGAGCGAATCCGATCACCGCTTCACGAAACGCGATCTGATCGGCCGTCCAGTCGAATTCCATGGTGACCTCGCGGCGCCCGCGCTCAGGACGCCGAGCCGCGCTGGGACTGCTTGCGCTTCACGAGCGTTTCGATTCCGGCCAAGGTGTCGAAGTTGGCCGGCGCCACTTCATGGGCCTCGAACTCCAGGTGGAACTCCTTCTCGAGGAACGAAACCACCTCCAGCAAACCCAGCGAGTCGATGATTCCCCCCGTCATCAGCGGGGTCGTGGCGGTCAGCCGGGAGGGGTCCTCTCCCTCCAGGAAGTGGTCCAGGATGAACTGCTTCACGGACGGCAGAGGTGACGGATTCGTCATGCAGACCTCTCGCAATGGCGTAAGTGGTGTTGGGATGCGGCGAAGCTGACAACGTACAGCCTCACCGATGGTGGCGCCATCACGGCGCCGCTCGCTCTGCATGGTGGTAGGATTCCACGATTCTCCCGGCGACGCGCGCGGATTCGAGCTGATGATAGAACCGGCGCTGCGGGTCGAGCGAGACCGCCCAGCGGCCGCCATGTTCCATGAGGGATCGAAACAGGTGGCGCGGGACACCGAGCCAGGTCACAGCGCCGGGGTCCGGAGCCTCCGTGCGCACTTCCATGCGGCCGTACTGATAATAGAAAGCGCGAAAGTAGCCGCGGCGCAGCCGCTCCGGCTCGACGGGGTGATACACCACGGCGTCCGGGAGATAGAGCAGGCGCTCCCCGGCAGCCAGCACGCGGCGTCCGAATTCGGTGTCCTCGCCCCGCATCAGGGTACGGGCGCTCGGCCCCAACGCCGGATCGAAGCGACCGAAACGGTCGAACGCCTCCCGACGCCAGGCCATGTTCGCCCCGTACGGTGGTTGTGGAACGGGGATCGGTTGCTCTCCGTGCTCGTAGCGCACGATCGCCATCATCAGCCGATAGGGGCCGTCCTCCGCGTACCACCGGGGTTTCGGGCGGTCCCACACGGCGACGATCCGTCCCCCCACGCCGAGGCAGCGTGGATCGTCGAAGCCGCGCCAGAGACCGGCGAGCCACCCCGGATCGAACGTCACGTCATCGTCGGTGAAGGCGACCACCGCTCCCGTGGTGGATGCGATGCCCGTATTGAGGGCGTGCGACTTCCCCTGGCGGGATTCGAAGACGTATCGGCAGGGCAGAACCCGTCGGGCCGCGGCGGCCGCAACGACCGCTTCCGTCCTGTCGGTGGAGTTGTTGTCCACCACCAGGAGCTCCCAGTCCAATCCGGCCGGGACGCGCACACCCTCGAGACTCTCGAGCGCAGCGGCGAGCCGTGCGGCCCGATTATAGGTGCAGAGGACGACGCTGAGGTTCATTGGCCGGGCGTGGGTGCGCGATGGGACATCCAGGCCTCCAGCACGCGGCCCCAGTCGTAGCGCAGTTGCCACTCGGCCTGAAACGCCAATTGGGGATCCCGCCTCAGGCGGGCCCGCACTACCGCCATCCCGTCGCCCAGGAGCTCGCGGAGGAAATAGCGCGGAACCCCGAACCACCGGCGGGCTCCGTTCGGCACGTCGCGCGTCCCGAGGCGCAACTGGCCACGACCATACCGGACGGCCCGCCCCAGAATCCACGAGCGGCTGAGCTGGTGGCGGCGGATGAAGTGCTCCACGACGGCCGAGCGGCAATGCCAGGCGCGATACCCGGCGTCGTGCAGCCGCTGCACGAATTCCGTCTCGCTGCCCATGGCATAGTCACCGACGCGGGGACCGATGGTTGGGTCGAAGCGAAAACCCGCCGCGAACACCCTCGCCCGCACGGCCATGTTCGGGCCATAGACGTAATACGGCCGCATCGGCCCCTCGGGCAGTGACGGGTCCGACAGCGTGAACACCGGGCCAAGTCGCACCCAGGCGAGAATCCAGTCCGGGGGAGGCGCCTCCCACCGCGGTAGGACGGCGCCGCCGAACACCGCATGGTCCTCGTGGGCGTCCGCCGCCCGGCGCAGCTCCACCAGCCAGTCGGGCCGCGGGAAGACGTCGTCGTCGGTGAACACCACCAGGTCACCTGCGATCGCGGCCAACCCGGTGTTCAGGGCGAGGTTCTTCCCCGGGGCCGGTTCGGACAGGCGGGTGAGGGGGAGGCGGGTCGTGAACGCGTCGAGGCACTGGAGCGTCCGGTCGTCACTCCCGTTGTCCACGATGACCAGCTTCCATCCTCCGGGTGGCTCGCGCAGGCGGCCATACGCCTCTAGCACCTGCGGCAGGAGGCGCTCCCCGTTGCGCGTTGCCATGAGCACCGTCAGCATCAGCGCGCTGGTCCTCTGGGCTTCCGCTTCCGCAGGGCGCCGCGGATGCGCAGCGCGGTCTTCAAGGGGTTGAGCACCGCGTCGGCCAGCGCGAGGAGCGTGTAGAGCCACAGGCGCGGCATGTGCCACGAGAGCCTGATGCCGATGGTGGCGAGGCCGTCGCGGTGGTAGTCCCAGAACGCCTTGGGGCGTCCGCTGAGAACGCCGTCCCCCAGGACCTGGAAATAGGCGTGGCGCTGCCGCCGGGAGACGCGATCGAACTCCTCCGGCGACAGGTAATCCCGGCCGTACTTGGTGATGACTATCAGCTTGTCCAGGTAGCTCGGCCCGAAATCCCGCACCCGCGCCATCCGGGAAGGGTTGTCCGTCCGCAGAAACGAGAGCACCTGATGCACGAATCCGAAATCGCACTGGGTGAGGGTGCGGTAGCAGGCCTCCGTGTCGGCGTGGTAGGTTCGGGGGTCGTAGAAGGGATGGTGCCGTCGCACCACGTCGGTGCGCAGCAGCAGGACGGTGGGCGATCCGAAGACGAAGAGCCCTTCCAGCAGGTGCAGGCGGCACAGTCGACGGCCGTCCACCAGCGGGCTCGGGTAGGGAAGTCCGCCGCCCATTAGCGTCGTCCCTTTCAGATAATAGGACCCGACCAGGCCGGCGGTTGGGTGGGCTTCCGCCACGGCGACCAGCTGCTCGATGCAGCGGGGGAAGAGCCAGTCATCGGCGAGCACCATCTTGCAATACCGGCTGGTGGCCGAGGCCTGACGCAGGCCTTCGCTGAAGTTCATGTCCTGTTCCAGAAAGTCCCTGTTCGTGATCACGCGGATTCGCGGATCCTGTTGGGCATACTGCTCGGCGATGGCCAGGGAGTCGTCGGTGCTCCGGTTGTTGAGGAGGATGTACTCGAAGTGCTCGTAGGTCTGCGTCAGCACGCTCTCGATGCATTCCGGGAGGTAGTCGGCCGTGTTGTAGAACGGCGTCACCACGGTCACCAGCGGCATTTCGCTCATGCGCGCGCCGTCAGCATCCCCGCCAGCAGGCCGTTCTGCCGCTCCACCTGCCCGCGCCAGTCGGCCACGACCCTGGCGACAGCCGATTGCAGCTGGTCGCGGTGCTCCGCCACGGCATCGATGGCGGCGGACACCTGATCCACAGCCGCGCCCTCGAGGTCGATGCAATACGGGAGCAACCGCGCGTCGCGCATGAGGGTGCGGACCTTGCGCTCGTACGACAAAGCTACCGGCGGGCGCTCCGCGACCAGGGCCAGCAGCACGGCGTGCAGGCGGGTCCCGACGACCAGGTGCACGCGCGCATAGAGGCTGAGGAGCTCCTGCACCGTCGAGAGGTGCTCCCTGCGGCATCCGGCCAGAACGAGAGGATCCAGACGCGACCAGATGTCGTCCACCACGGCCTCGTCCATGGGATTCGTGGTGTACAGGTGGACGCGATCGCCCCTGGCGACGCGGTCTTTCACCAGGCCCACCCACAAGTCCACGAAGCCCTGGTAGCGACGCGTGTCCGCATCAGGCCACCGGTAATGTCGAAAGGCCATCGGGCTGAGTCCGATCCGCAATGGGGGCGCGGCCGGGAGATCACCGGGCGCCTTGCGCAGCGCAAAAGCCAGATCGGGAACCACCGAGAGAGGGACCCGTACGCCAAGATCGCGCACGAGCTCGCGCGACGCCTCCTCGCGCAGGGAGCAGTAGTGCGAGCGATTCACTGCGTAACGCAGAAACGCGCGACTGAGCCACGAGGCGGCCTGTCCGAACCCTACGCTCAGCATGACGAACGGCACGCGCCTCCGGCGCGCGAGCCAGGCCCACCGCGCCAACGCGTACGGGTGCCCCCAGGCCCCGCCCCAGGAGTCGTCCAGCTGTCCGCCGCCCGCGGCCACGAAGAGCCCTGCGTCGGCCAGCCAGCGCCACGCCCGCGCGACGCTCCGGGCCTCCATCACCACGATCCGCACCCCGGTCTCGATGTGCCGCAGCAGACGGTGCAGGGTCCAGGGGCGCTGCACCCGGTCCACAGCGCTTGCGAGCGCCCGGAGGGCGGCAGGGACGTCGTCGAACCGGATGTAGTTGTAGCGGTGCGACACGCCGGTGATGGGTTCGGCGGCGATCCCGTGGTTTGCCGCGGTCGCGGCAGGGTTCATCGTGAACGCGCGGATGCGGCTGTCCGGCCAGACCGTGCGGAAGGCGGCGACCGCCGACTGCTGAATCGCCTCGTCGCCGAGGTTGCCCCAACCGGAGGGATAGAGGTACCCGATGGTGGGCGCGCCCGGCTCTCCGGAGCCGGCGTGGGTCGAGTCCGCACGGGGGATCGCGGCGGTGGACATCGGCTATCTCAGAACGAGGACCGACTTGGCGGCGTGAAACGCCTCGGCGTATCCGCTGGGCGCGCGGCATTCGAGGCCGCGCAGGCGCATCAGGGCCAGGAACGTGCTCTCGGTGAACCAATCCTTGGCGCGCTGCGAGCTGAATACGGCGAGGAGGTGACGGACCTTGCGGCGCGCGTCGCCGGCCGACAGCGGTACGTACAGGTTGGGTTGGCCCAGGTCGCCGTCCCATTTTGGGACTTCGTACTCGAGCACGTGGTGCCGGCGAAACGTATTCCAGGTGAGGTCCGACACGACCCGGTGATCCTGGTGCCGGTCGGCGCGGTGATGCGTCAGGACGAGATCCGGCTGGAAGCGGCGCGCCAGTCGCTCGAAGGCCTCCTTCACCCCCGCGTACTCGGATGGAAAGAACCCGTCGCGGAACCCGTGCAGGTCGAGCGAGGCCCGGACGCGCGCGCCGAGCAGGCGGCGCTGGCTGCGACCGGCCTCAGCGGCGCGCACGCCCGTGGCGCTCCATACGACCCAGTGGAAGTGCACGCGCGCGCCGAGGCGGCGCAACCGCAGCAGGGTAGCGCCGCAGCCGATCTCGATGTCGTCGGCGTGCGCGCCGAGGCACAGCACGCGGAAGGCCCGGCGCGGAGCGGACGGCGCCAGCCGCAGCCCGCTCACGACGCGTCCGCCGGGGCGGCCCGTCCCGGCCGCGGCTCGTGGAGCCGCTGCACGGTGACCCGGGGCTGCAGATTCACGACGCCGCGGACGTCGCTCCGGGCCGCGACGAAGATCGTCGCGGCGGCGTCCCACTCGTCGTAACGCCGCTGGATGTCGTAGCGGTAGATCCAGGAGCCGAAGTGGAAGGTCCCGCTCGCGAAATTGAGCACGACGTTGAAGGTCACGCGCACGCGCTCCCCGGCCTCGAGGGTGAGGGGCTCGTACCCGAGCCGCTGGCTGGACGTGTCGAAGAGGTGGTAGTGGCTCTCGTCGAGCGCCTTCAAGCCGATGGCCAGGTCGGTCACCCGCTCCGCCGCGACGATGTCGATGTCCACCCGGGCTAGATCGCCCGAATCGAACCGCACCTCGGGAGCCTCCTCCGCCGCGCCCGGACGCCGGACCGTGACGGCCGCGATGTGCACGCCCGCCGTGGCGGTCTCCCCCGACCGGTCCCGCGCGGGCTTGAGGTACTCGTGGATCACGTCGCTCGTCGGTCCGATGGTCGCGACGCGGCCCTGCTCGAGGAGCAGGCAGCGGTCGCACAGGTCGGCGACCGCCTTGAGGTTGTGGGACACGAACACCACGGTGGCGCCGCTCGTGGCGATCTCGTGCATCTTGTCCACACCCTTCTTCTGGAACAGCGTATCGCCGACGCTCAGCACCTCGTCGATGACCAGGACATCGGGCTCGAGGTGCGCCGCCACCGAGAATCCCAGCCGGGCGAACATGCCCGAGGAGTACCGCTTCACCGGGGTATCGAGGAAGGCCTCGAGACCGGAGAACGCCACGATCTCGTCGAACTTGCGGGCGATCTCGCTGCGCGACATGCCGAGAATCGCCCCGTTCAGGAAGATGTTCTCCCGGCCGGTGAGGTCGGGGTGGAAGCCGGCGCCCACCTCGATCAGGGCGGACAGGCGGCCCCGCACCGTGAGCCGGCCGCGGGTGGGGTTCATGATTCCCGAGAGCAGCTTCAAGGCCGTGCTCTTCCCGGCGCCGTTGCGGCCGATGATGCCGAACGCCTCGCCGCGCGGCACGTCGAAGCTGACCTCGTCCAACGCCCAGAACTCCTGGGCGCCCAGCCGCTCCGGCGCCGGGCGCCGCCACACCCGCCGCACCAGCGCGGGAACGAGATCCCGCAGCGAGTCGTGCAGCTCCCCCCGCCGGAACTTCTTGGATACCCGGTCGAACGACAGCGCGATCTCGGACACGGCGGGCGTCAGATGTTCTCCGCGAATTGCGGCTCGAGCACGGCGAACGTGTACAGGGTCGCGATCGACAGGCCGACGCCCAGCGCCGCGCTGTACGCGGTCCAGGCGAGCGGGGGGGGCTGCGCGCGCACGACGACCGCGGCCAGCCCTTCGAGGACCGGCGCGACGGGATTGAGCATCGCCAGGTGTTGCCACCGCCCCAGGACCGACGCGTCGTAGAAGACCGGAGTGAAGAAGATCGCGAACGTCACGATCACCTCGACCAGGTACTTCACGTCCCGGAAGTACAGGTTGGCCACCGCCAGGAGCCCCGTCAGACCGAAGACGAACACCGCGAGGATGGCGAGCTGGACGGGGACCCACAGCACCTCGGGGGTGAAGCGGACCCCCATGACGAGAAGCAGCACGATCACGGTCGCGCCGGCGATCGCCAAATCGAAGACCGACGACACGACCGCTGCCAGTGGGAACACCGCCTTGGGAAAGCGGATCTTCGTCACGAGGTTGGCGTTCCCGATGAGACTGCCCGTGCCGAAACGCAGGGCGGAAACGAAGAATGCCCAGGCGACGGCCTTGACCGCGACGGTCGCGATCTGGACCCGGTCCATGCCCGTGCCGGAGATCCGCACGAAGGCGAATCGCACGAGCACGCCCGCGGTCACGATGATCATCGGCATGAGCAGGGCCCACAGGTAGCCCATGACCGACTGCTTGTACTTGATCTTGATGTCCCGCCAGGCGAAAACGTAGAGCAGCTCATAGGAGCGGAACAGCTCCGCGAGGTAGGCTCTCATGTGGCGTGGCCGTGCGGCGCGGGGTCGAGGGGGACGGCCGGGAACGGCGCGGCGGGCCGCGCCCAGGACCACCACGCCCGCAGCCGCGCTCCCGCGGCCGCGTACCATGGGGTCAGCCGCAGCGAGTACTTCTGGCCGGCGGTGGGAACCCAGCGGATCTTGTAGTCGAACCCGCCGCCCAGATCGATGTTCTCGAACCCGGCGCTCCTGGCCCAGGCGAACGCCTGATCCGTCAGATACGTGCCCACTTTCAGCCGCTCGAATCCCGGATCCCGGAAGGTGTGGTGCGACACGACATCGCAGCCGTCCACGAGGAAGGTCAATCCGGCGATGCGCCGCTCACCCTCGAGCAGCATCAGCGTGTGGTAGCGCCGCTGGCGCTCCAGCCATTCGGCGGCCACCACCCGATCCTCCGTCACGCCGGCCGGCTCGCGCCACTTGGCTCCGGAGTTCCGGATGACCCATGCCGCCCCTCCAGGCGGGTCCACCACGAGCTGGAAGCGCCCGCACCGAGCCCTGGCCTGCCGCACCGTATGCAAATGGCCGGAGGCCTTCCAATAGGCCTCGAAGTCGGTGGCGGTCGGGGCGCCATGCGTCGCACCCGTCGTCACGGCGGCCCGCGGCCCCAGCGCCGGCGGGGCGCCGCAGCGCCACCCCGCCACGGCGAGCGGCAGCCCCACGGCCTGCAGCACGCGCGAGTAGTCTGCTGTCCGCACGGGAAAGGGGATGCCGGGGACAATCCAGTGCGTCAGCGGCTCCCACCGATCCCAGACGAATCGCGCGCCGATCGCGGCGACCGGGACCCCGCGCTCCTCGAACAGCAGCGCCCATTTGGGCGTGTCGGACCGCGGTTCGAACAGCTGCTGGTACAGCTCCACCGGACGCAAGGGGGTTTCCGGCAGTGCGCGCAGCGCGGCCTGGAACTCCGGGCTGGACGGCGCGACGTCGTGCACCGTAAGGCCGGCCCGGGCCGCTTCCCAGCGGCGGGCGACGCGCGCAAGCCGGTCGCGGACCCCCCAGCTGCTCACGGCCGGGCCCCGAGATGGCCCGCCGTATTCCAGACCTCCCATGGCGGGTGGCCCGCGGCAAAAAGATCGTCCACGCGCTTCTTTTCCTTGGCCGTGTCCACGGCGATCCAGAAGCCGTCATAGTTGTAGGCCAGGAGCTGCCGCTCGGCGATGAGGCGCTGGAACGGCTCCAGCACCAGCTCGTCCCCCTCGTGCAGGTAGTCGAAGATCGCCTGCTTGAAGATGAAGAACCCGCCGTTGACGCGGACGCCCGCCTCGGCGATGTCGCGGAACCCCGTCACAACCCCGCCGTCGGTGGCCGCCACGGCGTGATAGCTCAGGTTCGGCTTCACGCAGAGGAAGCTCGCCACCTTGTCGTGCCGCTGGAAATGCGTCAGCTGCTCGGGGAGCGGCAGGTCGGAGAGGCCGTCGGCGTAGTTGGCGAGAAACGCCGGCTCGTCGGCCACGTGCGCGCGCACGGCGCGCAGCCGCTGCCCGATGTTGGTGTTGAGCCCGGTGTCCACGAAGGTGATGCGCCAGTTCTCGATGTCCGACGACAGCAGCTCGCGGCGGCGCCCCCCATCGGAGAGCACGAAATCGTTGGTGACGAACTCCTCGTAGTTCAGGAAGTAGTGCTTGATCATGTCGCCGCGGTAGCCGAGACACAGGATGAAGTCCCGGTGCCCGTAGTAGGCGTAGTACTTCATCAGGTGCCAGATGATCGGGCGGTAGCCGATCGGGACCATCGGTTTGGGCACGTTCTCCGCGTAGTCGCGCAGCCGCATGCCGAGGCCGCCGCAGAAGAGCACGACTTTCATGGGGCGGTGGCGGTAGCGGGCTGCGGCGTTGCCGCGGGGCGCCCGGTCCAGCGCAGCTCCGCATCGAGCCGGCCCGCCGCCTGCAGCTCCTGGATGCGCCTGATCCGCAGGTAGCGCGCACCCGTGAAATCCGCGCGCGTCATCCCGGCCGCCCGGTAGGCGGCCACGAGCTGCGCGATTCCCTGCGGCACCGTCCATGCCGGGCGATACTCGGGCAGCGTGCGCGCCAGCTTGTCGCAGTTCACCCGGTAGCTGCGGGGGTCGGGCCCACCCCCCTCGGCGTAGCGCACCGACGTGCCGGGAACCGCCTGCCGCACCAGCTCCGCCAGCTCGCTGACGCGATAGTTCTCGCTCGTCCGGCCTACGTTGAACGCCTCGTTGTGCACGAGGTCGCGCGGCGCGTGCAGCGCCGCAAGGAACGCCCGCGAGAAGTCCTCCACGTGCACGAGCGGCCGCCACGGCGTGCCGTCGCTCTGCACCAGGATCTCCCCCGTGGTGAGTGCCGCGCCCACGAGGTTGTTGACCACGATGTCGAGCCGCAACCGCGGGGAGGCGCCGTAGGCGGTGGCGTTGCGCAGAAAGACCGGGGTGAACCGTTCGTCGGCGAGCCGGCGCACGTCCCGCTCCACCAGCACCTTCGATTCGCCGTAAGGCGTGATCGGGTTGAAGGCCGCTTCCTCGGTGAGCATCGCGTCGCCCGCCACGCCGTAGAGGCTGCACGAGGAGGCGAACAGGAACCGCGGCACGCCTGCCGCCTTGGCAGCGTGGGCGAGCTGCACCGACGCCGCATGATTGATGGCGTAGGTCGTCTCGGCGTGAAGGTTGCCCAGCGGGTCGTTGGACAGCGCCGCGAGGTGGATGATCGCGTCGAACCCCGCCACGTGGGTCTCACGCACGTCGCGAACGTCGATCCGCCGGGCAGGGATGTCCGGCTCCTCGGCGCCGAGGGTGCACCGGTCGAAATAGTAGGTGTCGAGTCCGGTGACCTCGTGGCCGGCCGCCTGGACCAGGCGGGTCATCACGGAGCCGATGTACCCGTTGTGGCCGGTAATGAGAACACGCAAGCGTTTCATGGATCGCCTTCCCCTCTCACCGGTACGGGCATGCCGCGGTTCGCTCCACGGTTGCTCCTCAGTGTTGGTCCTCATGTTACCGACGCCCGCGACCCGACACCGCGGAGCCGCAATAACAGGCCGTGCCTCAAGATAGGAGAAGTGCCGGGTCTGGCGAGATCCATGCCATCGAACGCCCGCCCCCGACACGATCAGGATCCGGCCTGGAATCGGTAAATGCGGATCTCTGCGCCTCCTCGAGCCGTCGTCCGATAGGCCAGCGTGGCGCGGGGGTCCGGAATGCCGTCGGCCAGCCAATCTCCGATGTACGGGGCGACATGCTGATTGCCGCGCAGGATGATGAATCCCACTTGC
>DATJXC010000078.1:0-2623 GCA_035500495.1 Gemmatimonadales bacterium | reverse complement strand
TGTGCGACGGGCGCGAGGATCGCCTCGATCGCCTCGCGCAGGGCGCCGGTCAGGGCCGCGGCATCCGCCAGCTCGTTGCGCGCGACGCGCAGCCGCAGGCTCTCGAGGATGCGGGCGGTTGCCTCGACGCCCACGTCGGCGGTGAGCAGGCGCGTCTCGAGCTCCTCCAGGATCGCCGCGTCGATGCGGCGGCCGGCGACGAGGTCGCCGAGATCGCGCGTCAGCCAGGAGTCGCCGCGATTGAGGCGCTGGCGCAGGCGCGCGAGGAACCCTGAGCGCCGGGGCGGGTTCGGTGAGTCCTGGGGGGCGCGTGCGGGCATGCGGCCATTGTAGCGAGCGGGTCACGGGCGCACCCGCCCCGACCGCCCTCCGCGCCAGGCCCGCCGGCGTGCGCTACGGCTCGATGACCGGCGGGACGTTGATGACGATCTCGGCACCCTTGGAGAGCGCGAAGCTGATCGCCTCCCCCTGCATCTCCGCGGTCACGAGCGGCACGACGTTGTCGATGATCGAGCCGTGGTCGCCGTTGACGAAGTTCACGTAGGCGCGGAATCCGCCCGCCGGGCCGAGCACCGGCACTGGCGGTGCCGTCGTCGGGGCTTTGATGCGCGTCAGCGTTCCGGCCGCTCCGGCCGGTCCATAGGCCGAGGCGGTGATCAGCAGCTGCGTGTTCGCATTCGGCACGACCTGGTCCGGGCAGCCGAGCGGGGCGGCCGGGCTGCAGCCCCCGGGCGGCGGTGTGCTGCCGACCACCTGCAACAGGTGAATGGGGTGCTGTGCGGTGGCGAGGGCGACGTAGTTCACCGGGTCGTCGGCATCAATCACGGTCTGGTGATCGCGGAAGAACTGGTTGTAGATCGTCGTGCCCGGCGTGATGCCCTTCGCGGCGAGCCCGGCGTTGATCGCGGACTCGAAGCTAGGGGAGGTGGTGAGGATTGTCGAGAGCACGCCGCCCGGATTGGCCAGCGTGCCGGTGCTGACGTCGGCCGGCGTGGCGATCGCGAGGAAGTTGATGCCCAGGATGGCGCCGAGCGAATGTCCGAGGTAGTGAATGCCGGTCGGGCTGATGGTGCCGGCCGCGCCGAGGTTGAGGCTCGGGAGCGTGCGGGCGAAGGTCACGAGATCGATGGCCGCCTCACGCCCCCCGTCGCGCTCGACCAGCGGATTCTGCAGGTTGATGGCGTACGTGCCGGAGGGATCGATCGCCGGCGGATTGATGAGCGCGAGATCGAAGGTGCGCTCGATCGAGCCCGCCGCCGGGAGCCCGAGTCCCGTATAGAGTGGATTGGCCGCGGTCGCGTAGAAGGGATCCATCTGGTTGGTGATGCCGTGCAGCGGAATGTCGATGGCGGCGACCACGAAGCCGGCGTCCGCGAAGGAGTCGGCGACGCCGAACATGTCCTCGCGGTTGCGCTCGAGGCCGTGCTGGAAGATGAGCACCGGCCAGCCCCCGGCGGGCGGGGTGCCACCGCCCGCGGACTTGGCGTTGGGCACGGTGAGCAGCACGGGGATCAGCAGATTCTGTGTCGCCACGGGCAGCGGGTTGTAGCGCGTGACGTTGGTGCTGGTCGGATCGAGCGGGAAGGGCGGCGCCTGCCATTGCTGGGTGAGCGGCGCGGCCTTGCTCAGGTAGTAGGGAATCGTCAGCACGCCGACATAGACGTTGGCGTGCCCGGGGAGCGCGGGATTCACCTGCGCGGTGGTGATCGGAGTCGGGTTCGCCTTGATCGTGGTCGGC
Organism: Gemmatimonadales bacterium; assembly: GCA_035500495.1. Taxonomy (GTDB): domain Bacteria; phylum Gemmatimonadota; class Gemmatimonadetes; order Gemmatimonadales; family GWC2-71-9; genus DASTHG01. The sequence goes on along the minus strand of DATJXC010000078.1, from coordinate 885 downwards.
TTGGTGACGGCCGACAGGAGCTCGAGCGTGTCGGTCGTGGACTCGGTCGTGAAGCTGAAGGACAGCACGATGTTGGCGGGATTCAGGCTCGGGGCGAGCGCCGGAATCTGCTGGGCGAGCGCCGCCGCGATCGCAAGATGCGCGCCGGTCAGCTGGCAGATGCCATTCAGGGTCGGGTCGGTGATGCTGGGACACTGGGCTCCGCCGGAGGCGAGCGCCGCCTTGATGGTGGCGTAGTCGGTATCGGGCGCGGCCGCGTTGCCCATGGCGTCCATGATGCCGCTGTTGAGGAACACGAGATAACCGGTGCCGGTCTTGCAGTTCGCGCCGAGGAACTGGCCGCCGCTGATGCAGGTGCTCGGCATGAGCGGATGGAGCGGGGTGATCTCGAGGATCGTGGCTCCGACGCCTGCGTCATTGGCGAGCGCCGCCGTGAAGTCGACCCCCATGGTGAGCGGGGCGCCCAGCACGCCGATCGTGGCCTTGGTCGTGTTGTCGGTGACGACCGGCACGATGATGACGGTGGCAGGCGTGAAGGTGGCAGGATTCAACGGGGTGGTGAAGCTCTCGCGGATCACCGCGGTGGTCGAGAAGCCGTCGAGGGCGTTCAGCGACGGCTGGTTCGGCCAGAGCTGGTTCGGCGGCTGGATGTTGAGCGTCCCGTCGGTCGAGCCCGCGAAGTAGAGGTCGGTCGGATAGGGGAGCTGTCCGGTCGCGGGGTTGAACAGCGCGGTGGCGGCGCCTGGCTGTGCCGGGGGCGTCGACCCACCGGGGTTGCCGTTCCCGGCGAAGGTGTCGGTCGGGCTGATGGGATCGTTATGACCCGAGCAGGCGCCAAGCAGCAGCGCACCCGCAAGAATCCCGGCCGCAGTGAGATTTCGCATA
>DATJXC010000077.1:0-10576 GCA_035500495.1 Gemmatimonadales bacterium | reverse complement strand
ACGTTGTCCTTCACCCCTGCCTTGTGCCGCATGAAGCGGATCTCCGGATCGAGCCCCGTCATCCCCACGTAGAGCGGCGGCTGGCGGGGGTTGTGGTTGGGATTCGCGGCGCGGAACCGGGTGTGCTTCAGGACGGCTCGATCGAGCTCGATGACGTAGACGTGGTGGCGGGGGTGCGGCTTTGGCACGGAGGCCAATCTAGGGGCGTCGCCTATTCGTATCGCAACGCCTGAACCGGATCGACCTCGGAGGCCCGCCGGGCGGGCAGGTACCCGGCACCGATGGCTACCGCCGTGAGCGCCAGGACGGCGAGTGCGAAGACCGCGGGATCGTCCCCCTTCAAGCCGTAGAGCAACGAGCTGGCCGCGTGACCGAGGCCCACGGCTCCGGCCAGACCGATCACACCGCCCACGGCCATCATCACCGACACCTGCCGTAGCACCATGACCCGCACCCGTCGCGCGTCGGCCCCCAACGCCATGCGCACGCCGATCTCGCGCGTGCGTTGCGACACGGAATAGGCGAGCACGCCGTAGAGGCCCACGGCGGCGAGCAACGTGGCGAGCGCCGCGAAGGTGGTCGAAAGGATGCTGATCATGCGGTCCAGGAACACGTTCTCCCGCACCTGCTGGGGCATGGTCTTCAGGTCTTCCATCGGGACACTGGGCGCGAGCCGCTTCATGACACCCGGCAGCTCGTGGAGCACCGCGGTCGGTTGGGGTGAAAAGACGTAGAAGCTCAATTCCCCAACGTGCGAGTCCTGCCGCCACGGCATGTAGAAGACCGGCGGCACCGAGTCCTTCACGCTGCTGTACTTCACGTCGGGGACGACGCCCACGATCTGGATGTTCAGCGAGTCGTGGGAGCCCCGCGAGATGAACTTGCCGACGGCGGCGTCACCGAGCTTGAACTTCCGCGCGAATCGCTGATTCACCACCGCCACCTGGGGAGCGCCCTGGTGGTCGGCCGCCGTGAATTCCCGTCCCGCCACGGGGGACACTCCCAGGGTCGCGAAGTAGGCCGTGCCGATCTCGTTGAAGTTCGCGTTGTGGTCGATATCGGGCCCCAACGGGAAGCCCTGGACGTTGACGTCGTTCCCCCAATTGTCCCCGGCCAGGAGCGGCACCATCGAGCTCGTGACGCTCCGGACGCCCGGGATCGCGGCCACCGCCTCCTCCACCTGACTGTAGAGCTGCAGCGAGTGAGTGCTGTCGTAACCGCTCTGCTCCGGCGAAATGGAGAAGGTGACGACGCTGTCGATCCGGACCCCCAAATCCACACGGGTGACGTTCACCAGGCTCTTCATGAACAGGCCGGCCGCGATGAGCAGCGACATGGCGAGCGCGATCTGGGCGGTGACCAGCGACGCGCGAAACCGGACGGCGCTCTTCGTACCGGCGATCTGTCCCGCGCCGGCGCGAATCGTCGTGACCAGCTCGCTGCGGGTGCTGTGCCAGGCCGGGAACAGGCCGAAAACGAGCCCCGTGCCGATGGCCAGAACGGCCGCGAAGGCGAGCACCGCCGGCTGGAGGGTGAACTGCAAGCCCTGCGCTCCCTGCGGGGGGAGCAGCGCATAGACGCCGTCGAGAGTCCATTTGGCCACCACCAGGCTCGCCACGGCGCCCGCCGCCGCGAGCACCAGCGACTCGGTGAGCAGCTGGATCACCAGCTGGCGTCGCGTCGCCCCGAGCGCCAGGCGCACCCCCATCTCCGTGGCGCGGGAGGCCCCGCGGGCGAGCAGCAGGTTGGCGATGTTGGCGCAGGCGATGAGCAGCACGATCCCGGTGACGCTGAAGAGCATCAGGAGGGGCGTCTTCGCCATGCGCTGCATGAAGCTCTGGCCCCGCCATCCCGGTGCGAGCACGACCTGCTTCGCCTTGAAGCGGGTGAGCGTCTGATCGCTCATCCCCTTCTGAAGCGGGGCCTCGACGTCGGTGAGAATGGGGTGATACAGGGCGTTGAGCCCGGCGCTCGCCTGCGCCAGTGACACGCCCGGCTTGAGCCGGCCGAACACGTAGATCCAGTAGTCGCGGCGGTCCTCGAAGTTGCTGAAGCCGGTCGTCAGAACCCCCCGCATGCTGATCGGGACGAAGACGTAGGGCCGGGATCCGAGGGTCGTTCCCTCGAACCCCTGCGGGGCGACGCCGACGATCGTCAACGCTTGCCCGTTCACGGTGATCGTCCGGCCGACGACGCCGGGATCGGAGCCTAGGTGGGCCTGCCAGTAACCGTAGGAGAGGACGGTGACGAAGTTCGATCCGATCGTCTGGTCGTCGTCGGGACCGAGCAGGCGCCCCAACGCGGGGCGGATTCCCAGCGTCCGGAAGTAGGACCCCGACACGTACATCCCGTCTCCCGGCACCGGCTCGTCCCGGTACGACAGGTTGACGCCGAAAATGCGGTGCCCGGCCAGGCCCGTGAGCACGGTCTGGTTCTTCTCCAGATCCCGGAACATCGGGTAGCTGAACACCTCGTCGCAGTTTCCTGCCTGGTTGCACGACTGGGAGCCGGGCATGGGGCCGGGGGCTTTCAGGTTCACGAGCCGCTGCGGATCGGCCACCGGAAGGGAGCGAAGCAGGATCTGGTCGAAGAGCGAGAAGATCCCGGCGTTGGCGCCGATCCCCAGGGCGAGGGAGAGCACCGCGATCCCCGTCACGAATGGGGTCTTCCAGAGGATCCGAAAAGCCAATCTGAGTTGACGCATCGGGGAGCCCGGGGAGTGATGACTAATGGTAAACGGGGCCCAGGGAGGCGGGGTTTCGAAAAAGAGAATCCCCCTCTCCTGTGACGGAGAGGGGGCTCCCCTTCCCCTCGCTACGTTCGTAACGAGGGGTACTGCAACTGGTTCAGCGACCCGCGGTCGCCGCGCGCGGATCGTCCTTCGCATTGACGTAGGTCAACGCGAACGGACCCATCGCATGGACCTGGACCACGGTCGTCCCCTTGGCGATGGCGAAGTGATGCATGTTGGCCCCCACCGGAATGAACTGCCCGGCGGTCGCCGTGTTCGTTTTCGTCCGATCGACCGCGTCGCCCATTCCATAGATGAAGGTCCCCGAGATCACCGTGACCAGCTCATCGGTCGGATGGAAGTGCGGCGGGATCACGTAGCCGTCGGGAAACGCGAGCCGAACCGTGAACAGTCCCGACCCGCCCGGATCGCCCTGCAGCACGGCGATCTTGGCCCCGGCGGGAAACACGGGGGGTGCCGGACCCCATTTGAGCTCGCCACCCTGGGCGTGAGCGCTGATCGGTGCAAGTAATGCGGCCAGTGCTACGACTGCCATACCGTGACGCATACACAACTCCGGAAAGGGGAGGCCGTCATCTTAGGGTGTCGCCCAGGCAGGCGCTTCGCCCGGGAGGGCCATGGCCCATCGGACGACGGCCATGGCCCGTTCGGGCCATGAAGCGGAGCGGCTTAGAGCAGATTGTGGCGGGCCGCGTAAGCGACGGCGGCGGCACGCGATGGCAGATTGAGACGAGTGAGCAGGTTCGCGACGTGCCGCTTGACGGTGTGATCGGAGAGGCGCAGCCGGGTCGCGATTTCCGGATTCGACAGCCCCTGGGCGACCAGGCGTAAGATTTCGAGCTGGCGCTTGGTAAGGGGCGGCAATTCCAGCCGCCCCCCCCGCCCTCCCTTGGGACCCCCCGATTGCTCCACATAGCGGCGGGCTCGAGTGGCCTCCCGTTCCGCCCCCAGCCCCTCGAACGCGGCGCGCGCTCGACTGGCCTCCCGACCTGCCGCGGCGCCCTGTCCGAGGCTCGCGAGCGCCTGCGCCAGCTCCAGGCGGCTCCGCGCCGCTTCGAAGGGAGCGCCGGTCTGCTCGTAGAGTCCCACCGCTTTCTCCAGCTCGGTAACCGCACCCGCAGCATCGCCACGCTGGCGCAACAGGGTGCCCTTCGCCGCCGCCGCGGATGCCGCGAGGGGAGTCGTGCCGAGCTCACGGGCGATCTTCTCCAGCTCGGCCACCGCATCCTCGGCGGCGACCCAGTCGCCCATCGCCGCGTGGGCGCGGACGGCCAACTCCAACGCGCCCGGGCGCATCGTCACTTCCTCTTCACCGACCTGGGCCAGGAATCGTTTGAGCTCGGCCAGTGCGTCGCCGGGTGAGTCACGCTCCAGTGCGACGGCCGCCTGACCGAGGCGGGCGATCGGCTGCGACCCTGCCTGCTCGAATAATTTCGCGGCCTCCTCGATCCGGCCCTGGCGCACCCGCAACTCACCCAAGCGGGCGAGCGCCTGGGTCGTCATCCCTGGACGCGCCTGCTCGAAGTCCCGGACCGCGGCGGACAGCTCCGACTCGGCCTCATCCCACTTCCCACCCCAGATCAGGATCCCCGCGTACTGCACGCGGCAGACGCCGGAGAGGGGCCTGAGCCCCCAGCGTTTGGTGAACTCGCGTACGCGCGCGCACCACTGAGCGGCGCGGTCGTAGTCGCGCACGCGCTCGCAGGCGAAAATCTGCCAGCAGCAGACGACGCCGACGGTGTGCAGCTCCTTCACCTCGCCGGCGGTCGCGGCGGCCGTCGCTTCGTCGAGGCAACGCATCCCGCCGGCCACGTCGCCCGCGCTCACGCGCGCCAAACCTTCCAGGGCGAGGCCCTGGAACTCGAGTCCGCGGTCGCCGGTCTCGCGCCCGAGCGCGGCGGCCCGCGCGCCGTTGCGCCGGGCGGTCGTGGGATCGTGGCCGCGGAACAGCGCCGACTCGCCTTCGCGCGCCAACAACCAGCCGTAGGCGGCGCTGCGCTCCTGACCGGCCAAGAGCCGGCGGGCGCGCTCCAGCCATCCCGCCGCGACGGCGGTATCGCCGCGAAAGGAGAGACAGTCCCACATCAGCCAGAGCGCCAGGCGCGCCGCGTCGGTCGGGTCGCCCTGGTCGCGATAGAGGTTGTAGGCGCGCTCGCGGGCGTCGAAGGTGAGCGCGGCGTCGTCCAGCCACCAGGCGGCGAGCCCCAGCTGCTCCAGAGCCTGCGGAGTCGCACCCGCGGCGACGCTCGCCTGGAGATGATCGCGGGCCTCCGTCCAGGCACCGCGCTCGATCGCCTGCAAGCCCAAGGTGAGGGGATCGGTCGGGGTTGTCACGGGCACGAAGAAGTTAACCACTGCTACCTTCCACACGTGCTCCTGCTCGAAACCATCGGAGTGGCGCTCGCGGCGCTCTGGGCCAACAGGTTGCGCTCGTTTCTCACCACCCTGGGCGTCAACATCGGTGTCGGGGCCGTCATCACGATGGTCGCGCTCGGGTCAGGCGCCGAGCGCGCGATTCAGGACCGCATCGCGTCCCTCGGCGCCACGCTGTTGAGCGTCCTCCCGGGGCAGGACTACCGCGGGGGCGTCGCGGTCAGCGGCTCGATGCCCCTCACCTACGCCGACGACACGGCGCTCGCCAATCACGCCCGGTTTCTCCAGCACGTGGTTCCGGAGCTGCAGCGCGGCTTTCAGATCCATTACGGCAACCAGAACATCAACGAGGACGTGATCGGCACGACCCCCGATTTCATCGCCGTGCGCAATTACGCCTTTGCGGCGGGGCGGATGTTCACGGTCGGGGAGAACGCGTCGCGGCGCCGCTTTGCCGTGCTGGAGGCCCAGATTCCCGACCTGTTCCACACTACCGCCGCCGCGATGATCGGCCAGCCGATCCAGATCCGCGGCATCGTCTTCGAGGTCGTGGGGGTGCTCGCCGCCCGGGGAGCGACGGGGTTCGGGTCGAGCGACGACGACATTCTCATCCCGTTCGAAACGATGCGGTTCCGCCTGGCGGGCACCGACCGGCTGCGGACCATCACGATCAAAGCGGCGAGCGTGGACTCGATGAACCTGGCGATGATCGAGATCGAGGGGGTGCTGCGCCGCCAGCACAAGTTGCGCCCCGGGGAAGAAAACAACTTCCGGATCCGCAGCGCGGGGGACGTGTTGTCGACGCTCGAGGCGACCTCGTCGACCTTCAAGCTGTTGCTCGCGGGAGTCGCCGTCGTGAGTCTCATCGTGGGCGGGATCGGGATCATGAACATCATGCTCGTCTCGGTCACCGAGCGGACGCGGGAGATCGGCGTCCGCAAAGCCATGGGCGCCACGCGACTCAACATTCTGATGCAGTTCGTGGTCGAGGCGGTGGTCATGTGCCTCGCCGGCGGGGCGGCCGGGATCCTCACCGGGTGCATCGGCGCGCTGGTGTTATCGATGCTGGCGCACTGGAACACGTTGATCTCGCCGCTGGCGGTGCTCGTGGCCTTCAGTTTCAGCGCGGCGGTGGGGTTGTTCTTCGGGATCTGGCCCGCGCGGCGGGCGGCGCGGCTCGATCCGATCGAAGCCCTGCGCTACGAGTGAGGCTATCGCCCTCTAGCGGGCGTAGCTCACCGCGTTGGCGCTGAAGGTCCACACCGTCGAATCCCCGCAGGTGACGACACCCGGCACCGCTTCGATCTTGAGGGTCGATCCCGATACCAGCTGGGTGAACAGGTGCCCGGTCCAGTTGCTCGCCTCGTAGCAATAGATCTTCCCGTCCGCGGTCACCAGGTTGAAATCGCGATTGATCCGTCCCGTGGTGCTCGGCGCGAACATCACCACCGTGGGCCCGAGCCCCGTGAGCTGGGTACCGATCGAGAACGCGCCCGTGGTGGGATCGTTGTTCTGGTGCACGAGCGAAAGGTGATGGTCTTCCTGTGCGGTCGCGTCGAAGAACCAGCGGCCCTGGGTGGTGTTCGCCACGTCCTGCATCACCGTGCCGCAGAGCGGCGGGATGGTGCGGTCGACGTGCGCGAAGAGGGAGTCCTTGGTGGGCGAGGCGAACTTGTCGAGCGGACAGGCGGCGTGCAGCCCGCCGGCGCCGGTCTGGCGGCCGGGGTCCACGTAGGCGAGCGGGGGCGAGTCGGCATCGATCAGTCCGAGGTCCAGCGCACCCTCGGTCGGCCCTCCCGCGGTGCCGATCGAGTCACCCGCGGCGAGGTCTACGCTCACGTCCTTGCGGCACTGCTGGTAGGTGTACCCACCGGTCGAGTAGGGCGAGTTACACGATCCGGAGAGCGAGCCGAGCCGGGAGAGGAGACTCGAGGTCAGGGACGCGAAATGGGCGAAGTAGAAGTGCTGGCTGGTGCAGGCGTAGAAGTCGAGGCCGTAGTCATCCAATTCCGGCTGGCCGTTGCCGGTGCGCTTCTGCAACAGCGCCTGGGTCACCCGGATCGCCCCCGGGGAGACGATCGCGACGGCGGGGCCGGCCTTTGCATAGAAGTAGATGTGGTCGGTCGGGAACGTATGGCCCGGCGGATTGAGGTTGCCGAGCGGCGAGATGTAGTTGATGTCCCCCAGGGCCATCGGGGTGTTGGTGAGGAGAGTGGTCGAGCTGCACGACGGGAGGCCGGAGAGGTTCGGCCCGGAGCTGTTGGAGCAGGCGATGGCCATCGCCAAAGCGATCGCCGTTACGCCGGCGGCGGTCAGGGCGGCGCGGTAGTCCTGGGACGGCATGGGCACCTCTAACGTGGGAACGAAGCGAAGCCGTGGCAAGGGCGACAGACTCTTCATGGACTCACCGGCGGTCCGAACCAGCCAGCTCCCGCAGCCGCTCCAATAGACGCACCATCGCCCAGGTATCCCGCTCGCAGTAGTCCAGCAGCTCCTTCCGCACCCGATCCCGCTCATGACGGGGGATCTTATCGGCCACGAAGAGCAACCGCGCGATCTCCACGCTCGCCACCCGACCGTCCACGATCACCAGATCGTCATACGAGAGGTCGGGAACGAGCGGCGTGAGGATGTACTTGAGACTGAAGCTCCCTCTGAAATCGGGGTGATAGACGCAGTTCTTTACCACCGGATACAGATCGAGCAGCTTCGCTTCGAGGGCGGCGAGACCCGCGGCCAGGTCCGGCACCGCCGCTTGCAGGTCCCGGATGCGAGTCTTCTCGAACGAGGTGTAATGGACCACCCGATCGGCTCGGGCGGTGGCGCGGAGCATCGCCTCGGCCAGGAGAGGGCGAGCGTCCCCCGGTCCCTCGGCCAGGAATTCCGCGTGGGTGTAGCGCCCGTCGGGTTGCCGCTCGTGGTAGCTGAACTGTGCCGCAGCCTGCTGCCACGGCTTCATCCCGGGCCAGACGGGGATCGCACGGGCGATCGTCTCAAAATCGAGGAAACCGAGGCGGGCGGCTCCAAAGGGCTCCAGCTCGCCCGCGAGGGTGGGCTCCACCACGACCCGATCCTCGGCCATCGCCTTGAGCTGGCGCCGCTGCGTGAAGTTGAGCTTCTCGGACTTCGGGATATCGCGGATCCACTCGATCCCCCGCTCCAGATAGGCCGCCGCGCGCATCGGGCCGACGTTATTGAGGTAGCGGATATGGTCGCGCGAGTCGGGCCAGCAGCGATCGAGGAAGGGACATTCGCGTGGCTCGAAGCAATGCCGGCCGATCCTGACGTCGGGGAGCGGTCCCTCGAGCATCCGCTGTTGTGCGCTCAGCTCGTCGGGCACCGTGGGCAGATAGGCGGCGACCGCCTCGGTCACATCGGTCTGGGCAAAGAGATCACCCGAATCCGGGTGCTTGAACTCCGGGTTCAGGTGCATCACCCGGGCGCCGTGCACCTCTACGCCGCACGCCGCGGCGACGTAGGCCTGCACGGCGACGTCCGGGATGTGCTCGTCCTTCTGGGAGTTGGACGATTTCACCTCGATGAGCCGGTGCCCGCTGCGTTGTCTCTCCAGCACGTCGATCGCGACGAAAGTGTCCTGGGCGACGAAGCTGGCCTCGAACACCGCGGGGGCCCCCTGCCCCAGCGCTTGCTCGGTCGCCGCTACGCGGGCTGCACGGGCCGCGTGGGGAAGCTCGATCAGCACGCCACCGGGGAATCGGGTCCTCGCCGCAACCCCCACTTGCCGGCCCTGATCGAAGAGGTCCTGGAGCACCTTGTCGGGCTGCAGCTCTCGGGCGTCGGGCTCGTGGACGGTCCACCAGAGGAGCTTGTGGCATTGGCAGCCAGTGACGAAACGGGACTTGGTGAGCATGGAGAGAATTTGACTCAGTTGGGGGAAACGGCCACCGTTGACCCCTCGAAAGGACCCCACCTGCTGCCTCTAGTAGGAACCCGAGTTTCCCCGAATCCCGCCGTGTTGCATAGGTAATAGCCGACCCAATTTCCGGCTTCACGCTGACGGACCCGCTGGCATGACGAGCATTCATGCGGGGGGGGAGAGTCTGTGACGTTCCTAGCTGCGCGCATCCATCACGGCTTCGCCCCGAATTCCTCTCGGGAGGCTGCCGAGACCGTCAGCACGGTCCTCGCCCGCCCGTGCTTCAACCTGCTGACGCGCCTGTCGGCCACCCGGCACGGCCTCCAGGTCGCCTTCACCCCGGAAGATTCCGGTACCCTGCTGGCCTATCTCACCCGGCCCGAGAACGATGCCGTGCTGCTCGATAACGGGCGCCTGGGGCACCTGCAGGCACTGGCACGGATTCAGACGGGGGGGACGCCCACGCTCACCAGACCGGCGTTGCGGCGCCCGGCACCGCTGCTCTCCTACCTCATGCTGCCGGTGACGACGGACCAGATACCCGATGTGCTGGCAGCCACCTGCGATCTGGCGGTCGCGCTGCAAGGCGTGGCGGGGGCGGTCACCGCGGTGCAGAGCTTCGAAGCCGCGCAGGCGTTTGCATTGACCAAGCCGGCACCCCCCAACGGGAAGACCCCACCCTCCGCTCGCCTGCGGGACCGCGAGCGATCCACGCTATACTACTTCCTGTCTCAGCTCGACACGCTGATCCCGGCGCCGGAATGGGGCCTGTTCTTGAGCAGTGGACATCTGGAGGCGCTACCGGATTCCTCCCTCCACGACACCGCCGCCTTTGTGAAAGCTCAGGAGCTGGTCTCGGGACGGCTCATCTTTCTGCAAATGACCGCCAACCCGCTGGACGCGTTGACGCCCCAGTTCGATGATCGATTGGGGCACGCCCGGGAGCTGTTGCAGCCGATCTTGATGGATGCATCGCAGGTCCCCGAAAAAGCGTAGCCCCACCTCAGGCCGCTACGACGGGTCCTCCGGCGGCACGATAAGACCATGAACCACCGTGGCTTGCCAGCATCTAGTAGGAGCCCCAGTATCTCCGGTGCGCCTGCGGGGGCACCCTACCGCGCAACCCACACGGCTCGATGCCGTGGGGAAAACAGGGAGTTCCGATGTCCACCCTCATTGCGCGGAGTCACCCATGAACTGGCCACACGAGGAGCAGACGATCACGCCGAGCGATTCGCAGGCTGCCATTGCGCGCCGGCACCCCAGCCATGTCGAGAACCTGGACCGCACCTGGCCCGTGGGGGAGCACGACATCGCGTTGGCCGAGGCGCGGGAGCTGATCGCCCGCCGGCGGCGGATCGCGATGGAGTCGGGCGGCGCTTTCAAGAAGGAGGCACTGGATCGGCTGCTCGCGCAGCCCGGATGTGTCGGCATGCGCATCTACTACGGCGTTCACCCAGATGGACGGCCGGCCATGGTGTTGGTAGCGGTGGACGAGCACGGGGAGGAGCTTCTGAAGGGTGCATTGCTCGAGCAGCATTATCCCTGTCCCCCTTTCTGTCCCATCGGTCCGT
>DATJXC010000076.1:0-45855 GCA_035500495.1 Gemmatimonadales bacterium | reverse complement strand
AAGCGGCCATCAAACGGGAGTCCGCGGCGACGGTGCGCGTGCTCCCCGATCCGGAATTCCGAACTCCCGAGGCGCCCAAGACATGCATCTGGTGCGGGAAGCCCAGCGTGGCCGAGGCCGTGTGGGCGCAGGCGTACTAGGGTTCGACCCCGCGCTGTTGCAGGCCGTCGCGGACCGGGTCGGGACGCCGGCATACGTCTACGGGGCCAACTTGATCCGGGCGCAGTTCCACGCATTGGACGATGCCCTGCAGGGGATCCCCCATCGCATCTGCTACTCGGTCAAGGCGAATGGGAATCTCGCGGTGCTCGGGGCGTTGCGGGCGGTCGGCGCCGGCGCCGACATCGTGTCCGTCGGGGAGCTGCGCCGCGCGCTGCGGGCCGGCTTCGACCCCGACACCATCGTCTTCTCGGGGGTCGGCAAGACGCGGGCGGAGCTCGAGGAGGCCATCGCCGCGGGCGTCGGATTCCTGAACATCGAGTCCGTGGCGGAGCTGTCCGCCGTGATCGCCGCCGCGCAGAGCAGCCGCAATCGCCCGGCCCGCGTCGGCATCCGGGTGAATCCCGATGTCGCGACCGACACGCATCCTTACACCAAAACGGGCGACAAGTCGGCCAAGTTCGGCGTCCCGTTCGACGAGGTGGTCAACGTCGCTCGCCGGCTCGCCGCCGAATCGAGCGTCATGCTGCGGGGGCTGGCCATGCATCTGGGCTCCCAACTCCACGATGTGGAGCCGTACCGTCGGGGGACGGTCAAGCTGCTCGAGCTGGTGGCGGCGATCCGGGCCTCGGGGATTCCGACGATCGAAGCGCTGGACGTAGGCGGTGGGCTGGGCGTGCGCTATCACAACGAGACCGCCCCGTCGCCGCGGGACTTCGCCCAGGTGGTGGTCCCGCCGGTGAAAGCGGCCGGGCTCCGGCTCCTGTGTGAGCCGGGGCGGTTTCTGGTGGCCAACGCCGGGGTCCTGCTGATGCGGGTGCTGTACCGGAAGCATGCCGGTGGCAAAGAGTATGTCATCGTGGATGCCGGGATGTCGGACTTTGTCCGCCCCAGTCATTACAACGCCTACCATGAGATCGTGCCCCTGAAAGAGCAGTCGGGCCGCCCCGAGCGGACGGTCAACGTGGTCGGCCCGATCTGCGAATCGGGGGACTTTCTGGCCTTGGACCGCCGCCTGCCGCTCCCCGAACCGGGCGAGGTGCTGGCGCTCCTCGGGACCGGGGCCTACGGGTTCGTGATGAGCTCGACCTACAACCAGCGTCCCCGGCCACCGGAGGTGATGGTGGACGGCGATCAGTATTTCGTGTCGCGTCCGCGTGAGACCTTCGACGACCTCGTGCGCGGCGAAATCGCGGAACCCACGGCGTGGACCCGGGCGTGAACAAGATCCTGATTCTGGACTACGGCTCCCAGTTCACCCAGCTCATCGCTCGGCGGGTGCGGGAGGCACACGTGTACTGCGAGATCCATCCCGCCCGCCGCGGCACCGACCTCGGGTTCGTCAAAGAATTCGCCCCGAAGGGGATCATCTTTTCGGGGGGACCGAATTCGGTCTTCGATCCGGGGGCCCCTACCGCCGCCCCCGGGATCCTGGAGCTCGGAGTGCCGATCCTCGGAATCTGTTATGGCATGCAGCTGGTCGCGCACCTGGCCGGGGGGAAGGTGGTCCCCGGAACGGAGCGCGAGTACGGGCGGGCCGAGGTGACGTTGAAGGAGAACGGCGGTCTGTTCGCCGGGTTCGAACCCCACGCGTGCATTACGGTATGGGCGAGCCATGGCGACCGTCCGGAAGCGCCGCCGCCCGGATTCCGGACCCTGGCGACCAGCGTGAATGCCCCTGTGGCCGCGATGGCTCACGAGACAAAGCCGATCTTCGGGGTGCTGTTCCACCCGGAGGTGGCCCACACGCCGCGGGGCGGGGAAATCCTCAACAACTTCCTGTTCGGAGTGTGTCATTGCGAGCCCGACTGGACCCCGGGGCACTACATCGAGCAGGAAGTCGAGAAGATCCGGAAGCTCGTGGGAACCAAGCGCCGGGCCATCTGCGGGCTTTCCGGGGGTGTCGACTCCGCTGTGGCGGCGGTGCTCGTGCACCGCGCCATCGGCGACCGGCTCACCTGCATCTTTGTGGACCATGGACTGCTGCGGCACAACGAGCGGGAGCAGGTCGAAGTCACGTTTCGCCGGCACCTGGGGATCGACCTGAGGGTCGTGGACGCCAGCGCCCGCTTTCTCGAGCAGCTCGATGGGATCGAGGACCCGGAAGAGAAGCGGCGCCGCATCGGGCACGCCTTCATCGACGTGTTCGAGGACGCCGCGCGGCACGTCCCCGGCGAGGTGGAGTTCCTGGTGCAGGGGACGCTGTACCCCGACGTGATCGAATCGTCCTCACCCGCCGGGGGCCCGTCGGTCACGATCAAGACGCATCACAACGTCGGCGGCTTGCGGCCCAATCTTCCGTGGACCCTGATCGAGCCGCTGCGGGAGTTGTTCAAGGACGAAGTCCGCCAGGTGGGCCGCGAGTTGGGCCTGCCCGAGGAAATCGTGGGCAGGCACCCGTTCCCGGGCCCCGGCCTCGCGATTCGGGTCTTGGGGCCGGTGACGGCGGAGCGTCTCGAGCTGTTGCGCCGGGTGGACACGATCTACATCGAGGAGATCCGGGAAGCCGGGCTGTACGACCAGATCTGGCAGGCCTTCGCCGTGTTGCTCCCGATCAAGTCGGTTGGCGTGATGGGCGACTACCGCACCTACGACCACGTCGTGGCGTTGCGCGCCGTGACGAGCCGGGACGGAATGACGGCGGACTGGTTCCCGTTTCCGGCCGAGACCCTCGGGAGCATCTCGAGTCGCATCATCAATGAAGTGCGAGGGGTCAACCGCGTCGTCTACGATGTCAGCTCGAAGCCGCCCGCCACGATCGAGTGGGAGTAATCCGAGCGGTTTCCGGGGGTTTTCGGATCCGCCCCGGACTTCGGCTCACCGCATCCTCGCATCCTCCAGTTTATCCTTACACAGGCACCGCGTTGAGTGGAGGCCCATAAGGAGACGAGCATATGCCGACCGACATCAAGCGTCCGTTTATCCACCCCGCCGGCGGAGGCACCTCGAACCGCGACTGGTGGCCGAACCAGCTGAAGCTCGACATCCTGCATCAGCATTCCGCCAAGTCCAATCCGATGGGCGAGGAGTTCGACTACGCGAAGGAGTTCAAGAGCCTCGACCTGGCGGCCGTGAAGCGCGACCTCCGGGAGCTGATGACGAGGTCGCAGGAGTGGTGGCCGGCGGACTTCGGACACTACGGGCCGTTGTTCATCCGCATGGCCTGGCACAGCGCCGGGACCTACCGCACAGGGGACGGCCGCGGCGGCGCCGGCAACGGCAGTCAACGCTTTGCGCCGTTGAACAGTTGGCCCGACAACGTCAATCTCGATAAGGCCCGCCGCCTGCTCTGGCCGATCAAGCAGAAGTACGGCCGGAAGATCTCCTGGGCGGATCTGATGATTCTCGCCGGCAACGTCGCGCTCGAATCAATGGGGTTCAAGACCTTCGGGTTCGCCGGCGGGCGCGTGGACATCTGGGAGCCGGAAAAGGACGTCTACTGGGGCTCCGAGGAGAAGTGGCTCGAGGACAAGCGCTACTCCGGGGACCGGGATCTCGAAAACCCGCTGGCGGCGGTGCAGATGGGCCTGATTTACGTCAACCCGGAGGGTCCGAACGGCAAGCCCGATCCTTTCGCGGCGGCGCGGGACATTCGCGAGACTTTCGCGCGCATGGCGATGAACGACGAAGAAACCGTGGCGCTCATCGCGGGCGGCCACAGCTTCGGCAAGACACACGGCGCCGGCGATCCCAAGCTCGTGGGGCCGGAGCCGGAAGCGGCGGGGCTCGAGGAGCAGGGCCTGGGCTGGAAGAGCCGCTTTGGGACCGGGAAAGGTGGCGACGCGATTACGAGCGGCCTGGAAGTCACCTGGACGACCACGCCCACAAAGTGGAGCAACAACTTCTTCCAGAACCTGTTCGGCCACGAGTGGGAGCTGACGAAGAGCCCGGCCGGGGCGCATCAGTGGAGACCCAAGGGAACGGCCGGCGCCGGAACCATACCCGACGCGCATGACGCGTCCAAGCGGCACGCGCCGTCGATGCTGACCACGGACCTGTCGCTGCGGGTCGACCCGGCCTACGAAAAGATCTCGCGGCGCTTCCTCGAGCATCCGGACCAGTTCGCCGACGCCTTCGCCCGGGCGTGGTTCAAGCTGACGCACCGCGACATGGGGCCCCGCGCGCGCTACCTCGGCCCGGAAGTGCCGGCCCAGGAGCTCATCTGGCAGGACCCGATCCCGGCGGTCAATCACAAACTGATCGAGGCGCCGGACATCGCCGCGCTGAAGGGCAAGATCCTGGCCTCCGGGCTGCCGGTGTCGCAGCTCGTGGCGACGGCCTGGGCGTCGGCCTCCACGTTCCGTGGCTCCGACAAGCGGGGCGGCGCGAACGGCGCCCGGATCCGCCTGTCTCCGCAGAAGGATTGGGAGGTCAATCAGCCGGCGCAGCTCGCGAAGGTGTTGAAGACCCTGGAAGGCATCCAGCGCGGGTTCAACGGCGCGCAGGCCGGCGGCAAACAGGTCTCGCTCGCCGACCTGATCGTCCTGGCCGGCTGCGCGGGCGTCGAACAGGCGGCGAAAACGGCCGGACACCCGGTGACGGTGCCCTTCACGCCGGGTCGCATGGACGCCTCAGCGGAACAGACCGATGTGGCCTCCATCGCGGTGCTCGAGCCCATGGCCGACGGCTTCCGCAACTACCTGAAGGCCAGGTTCTCCGTCTCGGCCGAGGAGCTGCTGGTCGATCGGGCACAATTGCTGACGCTGACGGCGCCCGAGATGACGGTGCTCATCGGGGGCCTGCGGGTGCTCAACACGAACGTCGGCCAGACTCCGCACGGCGTCTTCACCAAGCGCCCGGAAGCGCTGACCAACGATTTCTTCGTGAACCTGCTCGATATGGGAACGGAGTGGAAGCCGGTCTCGAAGGACGCCGACCTGTTCGAGGGTCGCGAGCGCGGGACGGGGAAGGTCAAGTGGACCGCGACGCGGGTCGACCTCATCTTCGGATCCAACTCTCAGCTCCGCGCGCTGGCCGAGGTCTACGGCTGCGCGGACTCGGAGGAGAAGTTCGTCCATGACTTTGTCGCGGCCTGGAACAAGGTCATGAACCTCGATCGCTTCGACCTGGCGTGAGCAACGGGGGATCTGGGGCGGGGTCGCCTCAGATCCCTTTCTCCTCCAGCAGCTGCAGGAACTCGGCCCCGGTCTTCAGCCGGGCGAGGCGCTCCGGCACATCCGGCTCCTTGGCGAACTGCGCGATCTTGCCCAGCACGGGCAGGTATTGATTGGAGACCTCCAAGGGTGGGGCGACGATCAGGAAGAGATAATTGACGGGCTTGTCGTCGATGGCCTTGAAGTCGATCCCTTCGAGTTTGCGGCCGAACGCCACGCGCAGGCGATTCACGACGAGGGAGCGGCAGTGGGGAATCGCGATATTCTGACCGATCCCCGTCGAGCCGAGCGTTTCGCGCCGCTTCAGCATCTTGAACAGCATCGCGTCGGACTTCTCGTCGAGCCGGAGCAGCCCGACCATTTCTTTCAGGACCAGGTCCTTGGTCGTGGCCTGGAGCTCCAGATTGATGGCATCTTCAGAGAAGAACTCACGCAGGTGCACGCTTGCTCCCAAGCAGTCGGTCCGGCCACAACGTAACCCGCGGTTGCTCCAGGGTCAACGCGCTATTACGTTGGTGCGCATGAGGTTCCCGTATCGCGTCGACCACGATATCGCGCTCTTCCTGGCTCCCATGGCGGGGGTCTCGGAGTCGCCGTTCCGGCAGATCTGCCGCCGCGCCGGGGCGGACGTCGTGGTATCCGAGTTCATCTCCTCGGTCGGCATCTCCCTCGGCCTGGAGCGCGTGCTGAAGGATGGGCGCTTTGAGGAATCGGAGCGCCCGATCGGAATTCAGCTGTACGGCGCGGACGCTCAGGTCATGGGTCGCGCGGCGGCCATGGTGACCGAGCTGTTCCAGCCGGACTACGTGGACATCAATTTCGGGTGTCCCGTGAAGAAGGTGGTACGCAACAACGGCGGGTCGGGGTGCCTGAAGGACATGTCCCTTGTGGGAGGGATCATCGGCGCGGTCCGGACGGCGACGCACCTCCCGGTGACCGTCAAGATCCGCAGCGGCTGGGACGAGACGCAGCGGGACCCCGTCACGATCGCGCTGCGGTGCCAGGACGCCGGCGCCCAGGCGCTCGCGTTGCACCCGCGCACGCGGACCCAGATGTACACGGGGCGTGCCGACTGGGACGAGATCGCCGCGGTCGTGGCGGCAACGGAGATCCCGGTGATCGGCAACGGCGACATCCAGACCCCCGCCGACGTGCTGGCGATGGTCCGCCACACGGGGTGTGCCGGGGTGATGATCGCGCGTGGGGCGTTCGGCAACCCCTGGATTTTCTCCCGGGCTCGCGATCTGCTGGACGGACGTCCGGCGCGCCCCGCACCGGGGCCACGAGAGCGCTTTGCCGTGGCGCTCGAGCACGCCCGCCTGGCGTTGCGGCTGCAAGGCGACACCCGCAAGACGGCCCTCGAGTTCCGCAAGCACCTCGGCTGGTATACCCGAGGGTTACCCGGTGCGGCGGAGCTGCGGCAGCGGCTGTTCGCGATCGAATGTCTGGCGGAGGCCGAATCCATCATCGCGCACTACCTGGCATTCCCCGAGCTCGAGGCCGCCGCGTGAACCTCGACGAGTTGGGGGGTCTGGTGGAGCGGCTCCCCTTCGCGTCGATCGATCACCTCCGGCCCGCCACGCAAGGGCACCCGGAGGTGATCTTCGCTCAGGGGAAGACGAGCGCGCAGGTGGTGGCGATCGCCGAACGCCTCACCGCGGCCAACGGCGGCTTCCTGGCGACCCGCACCGATGAGGCGCAGCGAGTCGCGCTGGCGGAGCGGTTCCCGCGGGTCGAGGTCAACGTGCTCGGGCGCACCGCCTACCTTCCGCCCGAGCCGGAGCCCGCCCCCACGGGGCGGGGCATCATCCTGGTCGTGACGGCGGGTACGAGCGACCTCCCGGTCGCCGAGGAGGCGGCCGTCACCTGCCGCGCCCTGCGCAACACCGTGGAACGGCTCACCGACGTCGGCGTCGCGGGGTTGCACCGGATCCTGACGCAGACCGGCACGCTGCGGGGCGCCGCCGTCATCATCGTCGTGGCGGGAATGGAGGGGGCGTTGCCGTCCGTCGTCGGCGGCCTGGTCTCGGTGCCGGTCATCGCCGTTCCCACGAGCGTCGGCTACGGAGCTTCTTTCGGCGGAGTGGCGGCCTTGTTGGGGATGCTGAACTCCTGTGCCGCGGGCGTGACCGTGGTGAACATCGACAATGGATTTGGGGCCGCCGCCGCGGCCAGTCGCATCAATCATTCATGAAGCCGCGCGGGCGGCTCGTCGAGTTCGCGCTCACCTTCGTCGGCTGCCTCACCTTACTGCTGGGATTCGTCCGCGGCGGGACCTGGGCGCTCGTGGCCGCCGGTGGCGCCGCCATGGCGGCGTTCGGGCTGACCCTCGGCGCGGCGGTGCGCGCCTGGCGTGCGGAGCGTGCTCCCACGCGTCCCCCCACCGATTTCGTCCATACCCTCGACTTGATGCGCCGGGCGCACGCGGGTCAGGGAGCGTGGGCCGTGGGTCTGCGGGAGGGGCCGGTGGAGGTGCCCGAAATCCCGGTCGCGCCTGCCGCGATCCGGGATCGGGGCGGGGCGCTCGTGCAGCTGGCCTCGGTCGACGGCCGGACCCATGTGGCGCGTGATCCCGAAGGGACCTACGTCGCCGTCGGCGACTTTCCCTACGGGGCGGGACTCGTGCTGGGACGGACGGACGCGAGCCCCGAGCTGGCCGAGTCGGTGGGCGACGACCTGCGTCGTCTCGTGGCCGCCATGCGATTGGCGGAGCTCGAGACGGTGGCGGATTGGGGGCCCCTGGTCGCCAAACAGCTGGCGTTGATCGCGGCCGGGGCGCAGACCCTCGAAGGCGTCGCGCGGGCCGGGGCGGAGCTGGCCCAGCAGCTGACGCAGCACGGCGCGGTCTTATTGATCCAGGATCAGGCCTCGCATGAGGTCGAGGTCCTGGCCACGTCGACGGTGGCCGACCGACGCCTGGAGGGCGTCGTGCTGCGTCCCGACGCACCGGCGGTGCGGGCGATCGAATCGAGTCTCCCGGTCATCTCGAGCGGACCCGAAGACATCTTCGGAACCGGGGTTCCAGAACGACGCCGCCAGGAGCGCGCCGGCACGGCCTACCCCCTCATGGACGGGCATTTCGCGGTCGGGGCGTTGGTCGTGCTCGGTCCTCCCATTCGGCTCGAGACGCCGCTCGCCGAGCAGGTGGGCCGGCTGGTGATGGAGCTGGGGCCGAGACTGGCGGCGGCCCGGGCGGTGCATCAGGCCGAGCAACGCGCCGTGCGGGACCCGCTGACCGGTCTGGCGAACCGGCGGGAGTTGGAGCGGCAGCAGAAGGCATTCGTCGTCCGGCAGCTCGATCGCCTGCTCCCCGAGCCGGCGACCATGATCTACGTGGACCTGGACCACTTCAAGAAGTTGAACGACACCCATGGTCACGCCGCCGGGGACTCGGCCCTGCGGCACGTCGCCGCGGTGCTGGAGAAGCAGATCCGCGACGGCGACGTCGTGGCCCGGATCGGCGGAGAAGAATTCGCGGTGTGGCTGCCCCGCACGCCGCTCGAGGAAGGGCTCGAGGTCGCCGAGCGGATCCGGTCGGCCATCGAGACCGAGCAGTGGCGCTGGAACGGGACGCCGCTGGCCCTCACGGCGTCTTGCGGCGTTGCCGGGTACCCGGAGAGCGTGGCCGATGTCGAGAATCTGAACGTGGCCGCGGATGCCGCGCTGTATCGCGCCAAGCAACAGGGCCGCAATCGGGTTGAAAAAGCGAACCCGTCCTGATAGGTTCGTCCTCGGAACGGGGGCGACAGGCTTCGACGGGTTAGGCGAGGATGTCGTTGCGTGCCCAGGTCGTCAGTCACCTGGCTAAACCACTGGCAAATGCACAACTGCCAATTCAAACCTGGCACTGGCTGCGTAAGCTTCGGCTTCACGCACCTGCGTAAGTGGCAGCCCGCCTGAGGCGGCGCTTACGCATCGCAAATTCGGGCTGGCGCGACCCGGGGCCTGAACGGGTAACGCGAGAGTAGTCCAAGGGCTTGTTGCTGCCGAGGCCGGCGAGGTGCCGAGGTGGCGAGACCACACAAGCCTCGCCTACGCACGTAGGAGCGGTATCGGAGTCTTGCTCGGACCGGGGTTCGATTCCCCGCGCCTCCATCTTCCATTGCGGATTGCGGATCTCGGATTGCGGATTGAAGGCGGCTGGACCGGCCCAATCCGCAATCGCCAATCCGCAATCCGCAATTAGTTTTCTGGCATGTTTATCGGTCATTTCGCCGTCGGCTTCGCGTCGAAACGGTTCGCCCCCAAGGCGTCCCTCGGGCCGCTGCTGGCCGCCCCGCTGGCCCTGGACATAGTGTGGCCACTGCTGGTGCTCGCTGGCGTGGAGCATGTCCGCATCATCCCCGGCTTCACCGCGTTCAACCCGCTCGATCTCTACGACTTCCCGTGGTCGCACAGTCTGCTGATGGCGGGTGTGTGGGGGGCGTTGTTCGGCTGGGTGTACACTCGGGTCACCACGTACCGCACCGGCGGAGTCGTGATCTTCTGGGGTGTCGTAAGCCATTGGGTGCTGGACGTGGTGAGCCACACGCCGGACATGCCGCTCGCTCCGGGACTGAACATCAAGATCGGCCTGGGGCTGTGGAACTCCGTGCCGGCGACGGTGGTGGTGGAGGGTCTCCTGTTCCTGATCGGCGTGTGGCTGTACGTCGGCGCCACGAGGCCACGCGATCGAATCGGGACCTGGGCGTGGTGGGGACTGGTCGGGGTGTTGGTGTTGCTCTATGCCGTCAGCGTGAACAGCCCGCCGCCGCCGAGCGTGGTAGCGATGGTGACGGTCGGGTTCATCC
Source organism: Gemmatimonadales bacterium (assembly GCA_035500495.1). Taxonomy (GTDB): domain Bacteria; phylum Gemmatimonadota; class Gemmatimonadetes; order Gemmatimonadales; family GWC2-71-9; genus DASTHG01. Next base: position 35,792 of record DATJXC010000076.1, on the reverse strand, counting down.
TCCAGCTGGTGCTGCTCGGCTGGGCCTGGTGGGCCGACCGGCACCGGATGGCGCTGCCGGGGGGTAGCGCCTAGCGCCGGCCGCCGCCGCGAGCCGGGAGGGACATCACCGGCTGCAGTGACGGGGAGAAACCTCCGCCGAATGGCTGGGCAATCCGGTTCCCGAAGGGTTGGGGAATCGTGTTCCCGAATGGCGGAGGAATGCGATAACCGAAAGACGCCGTGCCGCGTTCCTGATGCCCAGCGGGGGCACCGACAAACCCTCCCCACGCACCTCCCGGTTGCTCCTGGCCCCCACCCGGCATCGGCCTGCCGGGGCCCGCTCCAGACTCGCCCCTTCGCAGCGATGGAACATCACCCTGACCGGCCGGCCCTGGCTGTGCCGTCTCGGATGCGGGGTCCACCGCAAGACGGTCGGGGTGGCTTGGGGCGTAGGGCTGACGGACCGTGATCGTCGGTCGCGTGCGCGTGGCCGGTGGGCTGGTGGATCCCGGGGCCTGCTGCAGTCCCAACGGCCGGATATAGGATTGGGCCGGGGTGGTGGCTCTCCGGGAACCCCCGTGTCCGCCACGGAACCGTCCGCCGTGGCCGTAGGACGGATAGTAGGAGCCGTAACCGTAGCCGTAGCCGTAGTCGTCGTAGTACAGCGGGTAATCGTAGGCCATCGGATACGGGTACGAGGTCGCCTGGCTCTGGTCCTGGTAGTTCTGACTCTGGTCCACGTAGCTGTAGTACACCCGATTGTCCGCGACCCCGCAGAAGGAATCCACGAGCGTCGTGTTGGAGCAATCCACGGCATAGGTGGACGTCGCCACGGCGTTGTCCGTGCTGGGGTGGGACACGTAATGCTTGGTGAGGCAATCACGGCAGGGGGGAGGCGGAGCGGTCGGCCGCACTGCCTTGGCTCCCGGAGTTCCGTACACTGCCAGATCGTAGCCGTAGGGCTGTTCGTCAGCGATGCGGTCGGCGATGTCGAGGAGCGCGGCGAACGCGTTGCCGGCGCTGGGCTGCAGCAGCAGCGCGTTCTCGTAGTCCCACTGATCTCTCCACCGCAAGTCATCGAACCGGAACGGCGTCGCCGACCAGGCGGCCAGCACCATCCCGGTCCCTTTGGCGTTCACGGAAAATGATCGTCCCGCTACGCCGCTCGAAACTTGGAACGTCGCGCCGGCGGAGACGGGAACCTGATCGGTCGGGGCGACGGGGTACAGCACGCGGATGTGACCTTCGGCGTCCGCATGCAGGACCGCCAGGTATCCGGTGAAGCGCGGCCTGACGTAGACCTGGGCCACCTTGCCGAGGTCCAGAATCGTGTCGGACAGCCACACACGGACCGCCGGCTGCCGGCGTCCGGAATCCGGGGCCGAGGGCTGGATCGAGAGGAGTGCCAACGCGATAGGGATGATCATGACCGCCTCCTTCGATAGTCTACCCCGGTGCCTCGACGGGGGTCAACCTGAGGCCGGAGCGCCACATAGTGGCGGACGCGCCGCGGGACCATACATTCCCGGGCCCAGAGGGGGCATTTCCCAACTCTTCAGTCCGCACTTCGCATTCCAAGGGGGAAGCATGGGCGCCGTTCTGGACCTGTTCCGTGTCCTGTGGGAGCCGACCGCCGTATTCACGCGGGTTGCCGAGCAGCCGAAGTTCTGGCGGCCCCTTTTGGGGCTGGTGCTACTGCAGGTCGTGATCGTTCTGGTGATGATGCCCTACACCAGGGGGGTGACCGAGGCCATGGTGCAGCAGCAGATGCAAGCCCGCGGCTCCACCGGACCTGCGCCCAACGTCGCGTTATTCCAGTACATCGGGGTCGCCGCGCAACCGATTGTGCTCGCAATCATCCTGCTGATCGTGACCGCGGTGGTGTGGATGATGACGTCGGTGTTCGGGGGCGAAGGCAAGTTCTCCATGCTCCTGTCGGTGTGCACCTATTCGACCATCTGGTACATCCTCCAGCTGGCGGCCGGACTGCTCGTGCTCGTCCTGAAGGGAAAAGAGAATATCCTGACGATGGAGGACCTGCAGCCGGCGCTCGGGCTGGACCTGGCGTTTCCATCCGCGAAAGGATTCGTGGCCTTCCTGCTCAAGGGTGTGAACCCGTTCTCGATTCTGATGTACTGGACGATCGGAACTGGGGTCGCGGTCACCCACAAACTCGAATCCGGGACCGGACGCAAGATCGCGCTCGCGGCGTTTCTGGCGATGCTCGTGATTGGTGCCGCGATCGGGGCGACCTGCACGCCCAAGGCGGCCGTGCACTAGATCCGCAGTCAGACCGTCGCTTTGGTGCGGTTGATGACGCCGGCTTCTTCCAGGGCCGCCTGGGCGGCGGCGAGTCGCGCGATGGGCACGCGGTAGGGGGAGCAGGACACATAGTCCAGGCCGATGTGATGGCAGAATTTCACACTGGCGGGATCGCCGCCGTGCTCCCCGCAGATGCCGACTTTGAGCCCGGCGCGGGTGCCGCGGCCGAGCTTCACGGCCAGCTCCACCAGCTTGCCCACACCCTCCTGGTCGAGAACCTGGAACGGGTCGTCCTTCAGGATGCCGTGCTCGACATAGAACGGGAGAAACCGGCCGGCGTCGTCGCGCGATAGTCCGAACGTCGTTTGCGTCAAATCGTTCGTGCCGAACGAGAAGAACTCCGCCTCCTTGGCGATGGCATCGGCGGTGAGCGCCGCCCGCGGCAACTCGATCATCGTGCCCACCAGGTAGGGGACAGCGCGCCCCTGGGCATGAAACACTTCCTGCGCCACCTGCCGGACGATCTGCGCCTGGCGGATCAACTCCTCGGCGACCGCGACCAGCGGAATCATCACTTCCACGACGGCCTGCTTTCCCCGGGCGACGACGCGGCACGCCGCCTCGAAGATGGCCCGGGCCTGCATCTCGGTGATCTCCGGGTAGGTGATGCCGAGCCGGCAGCCCCGGTGGCCGAGCATCGGGTTCGCCTCGACCAGGCCGTTCACGATTCCCTGAAGACGGGTGACCGGCATCCGCATCGCCCGGGCCAGCGCGGTGACTTCCTCGCGCGTGTGAGGCAGGAACTCGTGCAGGGGGGGATCGAGCAGGCGAATGGTGACCGGGTGGCCGGCCATCGCTTCGAAGATCCCCTCGAAGTCGCCGCGCTGCATCGGGAGCAGCTTGGCGAGGGCGCGCCGGCGCCCGGCGGCATCCGGCGCCACGATCATCTCCCGCATCGCGACGATCCGGTTGCCCTCGAAGAACATGTGCTCCGTGCGGCACAACCCGATCCCCTCGGCGCCGAACTCCCGGGCCCGTTTGGCGTCGGCCGGCGTGTCGGCGTTGGTGCGAACCCGCAGGCGTCGCCGGCTGTCGGCCCACCCCATCAGCTTCTGGTAGTGCGCCCCGATCTTGGGGAGCACGAGCCTGGCGGCACCGAGAATCACACGGCCGGTGGTGCCGTCGATCGTCAGCGTCTGGCCCTTGCTGATGCTGCGTCCGTTGGCGCGGAAGCGGCCCCCCCGGGGATCGACCTCGATGTCCTTGGCGCCCACGACACAGGTCTTCCCCATGCCGCGCGCCACAATGGCCGCATGGCTCGTCATGCCGCCGCGCGCGGTGAGCACCGCCTGGGCCGCCACGATGCCATGAAAGTCCTCGGGCGATGTCTCCGGGCGTACGAGGATCACCTTGCGGCCCTTCTTGGCCAACGCCTCGGCCTCGTCGGCATCGAAGACCGCTTCGCCGATCGCCGCTCCGGGGGACGCGGGTAGGCCCTTGGCGAGCACCGTGACCTTGGCTCTCGGGTCCACCATCGGGTGGAACACCTGGTCCAGGTCCTGGGGCGGCACCCGCTGCACCGCTTCGTCCTGGCTAATGAGTCCCTCGTCAGCGAGTTCGACCGCGACCCGCACGGCCGCCAGTCCCGTGCGCTGGGCCCGGCGCGTCTGAAGCATGTACAGCTTGCCGTACTCGAAGGTGAACTCGATGTCCTGCACATCTTTGAAGTGGGTTTCCAGCTTGTCGGCCATCGCCTCAAGCTCCCGGTAGATCTTGGCGAGGCGGCCGCGCCGCATCCGGGCCAGCGGGAGCGGCGTCCGCGCGCCGGAGACGACGTCCTCACCCTGCGCGTTGGTGAGGTAGTCTCCGTTCAGGGCGCGCTCGCCGGTGCGGCAATCGCGCGTGAACGCCACGCCGGTGCCGCAGTCGTCCCCCATGTTGCCGTACACCATGGCCACCACGTTCACCGCCGTACCCAGGTCGTCCGGGATGCCGTGGACCCGCCGGTAATCCACCGCCCGTCGGGTGTTCCAGCTCTTGAACACCGCTTCGATGGCGCCCCACAGCTGCTCATGGGGATCGTCGGGGAAGGGGCTGCCGCGTTTGGCTTGGACGATGGCCTTGAACTCCTCGACCAGCGCCCGCAAGTCCTCCGGGGGGAGATCGATGTCGCGCTCGACCTTGCGGCGCCGCTTCACCTCGTTGAGCGCTTCCTCGAAGGGCTCCTTGCCGAGGTCGTACACGACGTCGCCGTACATCATCACGAAGCGGCGATATGAGTCGTAGGCGAAACGGGCGTTCCCCGCGGCGGTGAGCAGTCCCTGCACGGTGCGGTCGTTCAACCCGAGATTGAGGATGGTCTCCATCATCCCGGGCATCGAGACGGCCGCCCCCGAGCGCACCGACACGAGGAGCGGGGCCGTGGGATCACCGAACCGTTTGCCGGTGATCTGCTCTACCTGCTTCAGATGCCGGCCGACCTCGGCGCGCAGCTCTTCGGGGAACGAGCCCTGCTCGAGATACCGCAGGCACAATTTGGCCGAGATGGTGAAGCCGGGGGGCACCGGGAGGCCGAGGTTCGCCATCTCGGCGAGTCCGGCGCCCTTGCCGCCCAGGATGTCCCGCATGGCGGCGGAGCCGTCGGCTCGTCCGGGGCCGAAGAAGTAGACGAACCGTTCGAGTGAAGGCACTGCGTTTAGACGGCGATCGTGGTCGGCACCGGCGCGGCGTGCCGCGCCGCGTCGTAGTCGTCGGGGATGCTCGTGGGGTAGCGGCCCGAGAAGCAGGCATGGCAGAACTCGGTGGGGTCACCGCCCGCCGCCCGCAGCATGCCTTCGAGCGACAGGTAGCCGAGGGTGTCGACGCCCAGGTGCTGGCGGATCTGCTCCACGGTCTTGTTGGCGGCGATCAGCTCCTGCTTGGTCGGGGTGTCGATGCCGTAGTAGCACGGCCCGGTGATCGGCGCCGAGGCGAGGCGGAAGTGCACCTCCTTGGCCCCCGCCTGCCGGATCATCTGAACCAGTCCCTTGGAGGTCGTGCCCCGCACCAGGGAGTCGTCGACGACCACGACCTTCTTCCCTTCGAGCACTTCCCGCACCGGATTGAACTTGATCTTGACCTTGGCGTGACGGCCGACCTCCGTCGGGTTGATGAACGTCCGGCCGACGTAATGGTTGCGAATCAACCCGTACTCGAGCTTGATCCCGGTTGCCTCGGAGAAACCGAGCGCCATGGCGTTGGACGAATCGGGGACCGAGAAGACGCAATCGGCGCCGGGCGCCGGATGTTCACGGGCGAGCTCGCGGCCCAGCGCGCGCCGCACCCGGTCGACCGAGCGGCCGAAGATCGTGCTGTCGGGCCGGGAGAAGTACACCAGCTCGAACACACAACGCTGATGGGGCTTGGCGGGCAGGGAGGGGAGCTGGTCGACCTCGTTGCCCTGGATCCGCAGAAACTCGCCGGGGGTGATCTCGCGAACCGGCTTGGCGCCGATCAGATCGAGCGCGCAGGTCTCCGACGCGACGACATGGCCGTTGCCGAGCCGACCGAGCCAGAGGGGACGGAAGCCCCGGGCGTCCACGATGGCGTAGAGAGTGCGGCCGATCGTCACCACCAGGGAATAGGCGCCCTCCACACGCTCGAGCGCGTCCATCAATTGATCCTCGAGCTCGCGGGCCTCAGAGCGGGCGATCAGGTGCACCAGCACCTCGCTGTCCGACGAGGTCTGGAAGATCGAGCCCTTATCGACGAGGTCGGCGCGCAGCTGGGCGGCGTTGGTCAGGTTGCCGTTGTGGGCCAGGGCGAGGGGTCCTTCCCGGTACCGGGCCAGGAAGGGCTGCGCGTTGGCGAGCACGGAGGTACCGGCGGTGGAATACCGGGTGTGGCCGATCGCGACGTCGCCCGGCAGGCTCGTCAGGACGGGCTCGGTGAAGACGTCGGAGACGAGCCCCATCCCGCGGTGCGAGCGGGCGACGCCCTCGCCGTCGAGCACCACGATCCCGGCCGACTCCTGCCCGCGATGTTGCAGGCTGTAGAGTCCGAGATAGGCGAGGCGCGCGGCGTCAGGAACGCCGGAAATGCCGATCACACCGCACATGAGCCCGCTAGTCTCCCATCCGCTTGGGGATCGCCGTGAAATATACCTCGCGCAACGCGGCCGTTCGCTGGTCGATCTCTCCCTCCCGGCAGCGGACGCGGAACCGTCCGTCGCGCGGACCGACCCTGCCGACCTGCCAGACCGGCACGCCGAGCTCCTGGGCCAGTGCCTGCAAGGCCGGGCCCCGCTCGCTGCCACAGGTCACGACGGCGCGTCCCTGCGATTCGGAAAAGAGCAGTGCGTGCGGACTGAGATCGCCGCCGTAGCTCGTCAGGTCGACCTCAAGGCCAAACCCGGCCTCCTGATACGGGCCGCCCATCGCGACCTCCGCGAGGGCGATGCCCAGCCCGCCCTGCGCGCAGTCGTGCGCCGAGTGCAGGAGGCCTCGCTCCGCCGCGGTCACCAGCAGGTCGACCAGCTGACGCTCGGCGGCGAGGTCCACGCGCGGTGGCCGGCCGCCGACAAAATCGTAGAGCACTTCCCAGTAGGCCGAGCCGCCCAGCTCCTCGCGGGTGGCACCGAGGACGAACACCAAATCCCCGCTCGCGTGCGCATGGCTCGGGACGGCGCGGTCGACGTTGGCGAGGAGTCCGACTATGCCCACGACCGGTGTGGGGTCCACCGCTCCCGTGGGGCTCTCATTATAGAAGGAGACGTTCCCGCCGGTGACCGGTGTGTCGAACGCCCGGCACGCATCGGCGATGCCGCGGCACGCTTCCGTGAACTGATAGAACACGGCGGGCCGCTCCGGACTGCCGAAATTCAGACAATCGGTGATCCCCAGCGGCCGCGCGCCGGTACAGGCCACGTTGCGCGCCGCTTCCGCGACCGTGGCTTTCCCCCCTTCATAGGGATCGAGCGCAACGTAGCGCGCGTTGCAGTCGGTCTTGACGGCGAGCCCGAAGGCCGTGCCGCGGACTCGCATCACGCCGGCATCGCCGCCGGGTGCCACGACCGTCCCGGCCTGCACCGTGGAATCGTATTGCTCGAACACCCAGCGCTTGGAGGCGAGGGCGGGGTGGTCGAGCAGGGCGAGCAGCACCGACGCGGGAGAGGGGAGCGGGGAGAGGGGAGCGGGCTTAGCCGCGCGCAGGGCGACGGCGGCCGGGTCCTCCTGGGCGCTGGGATGATAGACCGGACAGTCCTCGATCAGGCGCCGGCCCGGGATCTCGACGACCACCTGGTCTCCCCAAGTGCAGCGATAGACGCCGTCGTCGGTCACCGTACCAATGGGGGTCGCGTCGAGCTCCCACTTGGCGGCGATCGCCTGCACCTGCGCCACGCGGTCGCGTTTCGCGACCACGAGCATGCGCTCCTGAGACTCGGAGAGCAGGATCTCATAGGGAGTCATCCCCGGTTCCCGGGTGGGCACGCGCTGCAAATCGATTTGTACGCCGACCGACCCCCGGGCCGCCATCTCCGCGGACGACGACGTCAGCCCTGCCGCGCCCATGTCCTGAATGGCGACGATGTGCCCGGAGGCGATCAGCTCCAGGCTCGCCTCGAGCAGCAGCTTTTCCGTGAACGGATCGCCGACCTGCACCTGAGGACGCCGGCGCTCGCTCTGCTCGGACAGCTCCTCCGAAGCAAAGGAAGCGCCGTGAATCCCGTCGCGTCCGGTACGGGAGCCGACCGCGAGGAGGACGTTGCCCACGCCGTGCGCCGCCGCGGTGATCAGCTGATCCTCACGCAGGACGCCGACGCACATCGCGTTTACGAGCGGGTTCCCCGAGTACGCTGCGGCGAAATCCACCTCGCCGCCCAGCGTCGGTACGCCGACGCAATTGCCGTAATCGCCGATGCCGCGTACCACACCGGCGAACAGATAGCGGTTGCGCGCGTCATCCAAAGGCCCGAACCGCAGACTGTTGAGGAGGGCGATGGGGCGCGCTCCCATGGTGAACACGTCCCGCAGGATCCCGCCGGCGCCGGTCGCCGCGCCCTGGTAGGGCTCGACGGCGGAGGGGTGGTTGTGCGACTCGATCTTGAACGCCACCGCCCACCCGTCCGGGAGCCGCAACACGCCGGCGTTCTCCCCCGGACCCTGCACGACCTGCGGCCCGGTGGTGGGAAATTTCCGGAGCACGGGCTTGGAGTGCTTGTAGGAGCAGTGCTCGCTCCACAGCGCGGAAAAGATGCCCAGCTCGGCGAACGTCGGCATCCGGCCGAGCAGGGCTTCGATGCGCTGGTATTCCTCGATCGTGAGGTTGTGCTCCCGAACCAGGGCCGGCGTAACCGGAGGGTCGCCCCGGAACGGGGTGGGGGTCACTGGTCGCCGGCCTTGGCGCGCCGGAACCCTGCCATGAGCGTGGTGAAGACGTCGTGGAAGCGTCCTGGGGGGTGGGCCAGCGCCTTTTCGGCCTCACCGGCATCGAACCACAGTCCCAGGCAGTGGGGGCATTGGCGGATTTCGACCGCATGCCATTCGCTCGACATCAGGTCGTAGCCGCAGCGGGGGCACTTCATGAAGTGCGATTTGCGCTCCGCCTCCACCCGCTCGCGCAGGTGCAGATCGCGCTGCTGGCGCATCAACTCAGCCTCGCGCCGGGCGAAGTACTCCTCTTCGTTGCTCGAAGCCGGGCCCGTGTGCCGCTCGCCCTTCGTCACGGGGTGGGTCTCGTCGCCGAGGGCTTGCGGCCGGGTGGGGACGACGATTGCCCGCTATAGCCGTGTCCGGGCCACCGCACGATCGCGTCCACGACCTGCCCGTTCTGGAGAATGACTACGTCGTCGGTCCCGCAGGTCCGCTCGCAGCCATTGGGATAATGGAGGTAGGTGAAGTCCCCGGCTTTGCGCACACCCATCGGGGGACCCCACAGGGAGTAGACGTCGCGCTCCGCCATCCCGGGCGCGATGGTCCCCGTATCGGGTGAATCGTAGGGCACATCCTGGACCGGACGCGCGGCGGGTTTGACCGGAGCGGGCGTCGGAGCTGGCGGGGCCGCTGGCTTCTTGGTGGTATCCGGCGCCGGCGGTTTGGCCGCGGTCGTCGGATTCGCTTTGCCACGCCTCTTGTTCAAGATCTGCTGGATCTTATCACACCCCAGCGTGGTGACCACCAACAGCGCGCACAGCGCCAGCCAGCTGCGTCGCATGACCAGCCTCCAGGGAAAGGAAGATGCGGGCTCCATCGGTTCCGCCGAGCGCGGGGGCGACCCGACGCTCGGGGTGCGGCATGATGCCGACGACATTGCGGCCGGCGTTGCAGACGCCGGCGATTTCGTTGGTCGAGCCGTTCGGGTTGTCGCCCACGTAGCGCCAGACGATCTGCCCGTTGGCTTCGAGCTCCGCGGCGGTACGCGCATCGGCGACGTAACGGCCGTCCCCGTTGGCGACCGGGATCTCCAGCTCCTCGCCCGGCCGGTAGAGTCCGGTGAACGGCGTGTCCGCAGCTTCCACCCGCACGCGCACGGGACGCGACAGAAACTTGAGACGCGCGTTCCGCATCAGGGCTCCCGGTAACAGCTCCGCTTCGCACAGAATCTGGAAGCCGTTGCAGATGCCGAGGACCGGGCCGCCGGCCTGGGCGTGGGCGGCCACGGCGGGCATGATCGGGGAGAAGCGGGCGATCGCCCCCGACCGCAGGTAGTCGCCATAGCTGAATCCGCCGGGGAGAATCACGACGTCGGCCTGGCGCAGGTCGGTCTCCCGGTGCCAGAGGAAGTAGGCGTCGGAGCCGGCGGCGCGCGCGGCGTCGACGGTGTCCTGGTCGCAGTTCGAGCCGGGAAAGACGACGACGGCGACGCGTCGCATCAGGCGGTCTCCACGGCGATCTGATAGTCCTCGGTGACGGGGTTCGCGAGCAGGCGGTCGCACATCGCCTTGGCGCGCGCGGCGGCGGCATCGCGCGACGCGGCGTCGAGCTGGAGCACGAGGTGTTTGCCCATGCGCACCGCGTTCGCTTCCGCGAAGCCAAGGGCATGCAGAGCGTGCTCCACCGCCAATCCTTGCGGATCGAGCAGTCCCGCCCGGGGCATGACGCGCACTTCGATGCGGAAGGCGGGCATCAGGATCTCCCACGCGGCGTGATGCCGTGCGAGCGCGGTCCAAAGGCGTCGTCCACCCGGTCGGCGTCGCCGATCACGATGGGGCCGGCGATCTCGGCCTCTTCACTGGACCGGGTTTCCTCGAACAGGCCCAGCAGGGCGGCGCGGACCACGCCATAGATCATGTAGGCGATCCCGAGAGGGAAGAAGAAAACGTCGTGGGCGTAGATCCCGAAGAAGACGATACATAGAAGGATCGCTGCGCCCAAGATGCCGCGGAGCGAATGCAACCCCCCCCGGGGGAACGTCGCGTAGCGGACCTGGCTCACCATCAGAATGGTGAGCAGGATCATGAGGATCGGAATCAGCAACGGCCACGGGAGGTCATGAAGCTGCTGGTAGACGCCCGTCTGGGTGAACGGGTAGTAGGTGGCGAGCGTCATCCCGGCCGCCGGCGAGGGGAGGCCGACGAAGTAGTTCTTGGATTTTCCGGCTTGCGTGATGTTGAACCGGGCGAGCCGGATCGCCACGCCCATCACGTAGAAGTAACAGAAGATCCAGGCCGCGGCGCCGGCGCTCGCGAAATGCTGCTCGTACATCAGATAGGCGGGCGCGACGCCGAAGCTCACGATGTCCACCAGGCTGTCGAGCTCGGCCCCGAACCGCGTCCCCGTGTTCGACAACCGCGCCACCCGACCATCCAGCGCATCCAGGATCCCCGCGAACACGATGAACCAGCTCGCCCGGTAGAACTCGCCGCGCGAGGCGTGCACCATCGACCAGATCCCGAAGAACAGATTGAACAGCGTGAACAGGCTGGGGACGATGATCACGACGCGCCGGACATTGGGCCGAATCGGCGGCGGTCTCATCGGGGGTACTCCGCGAGGACCGTGACACCGGCCGACACGGCGTCGCCCACTCTGGTCCTCACCTGCGGGCGTTCCGCCACCGGGAGGTACACGTCCACCCGCGAGCCGAATCGAATCATCCCGAGTCGCTCCCCCTGAGTGATCCGGTCACCGACCTTGCCGTCCGTGACGATGCGGCGGGCGATCTGCCCGGCGATCTGCCGCACCAGCACCGATCCGTGCGGGCCTTTGAGCCCGATCGAGGACTGCTCATTGTCGAGACTGGCCTTCTCCGCCGCGGCGTGGAGGAATTTGCCGGGATTGTAGTGCCGGTAATCGACGGTCCCAGTCACCGGATATCGGTTCACGTGCACGTTGAACACATTCATGAAGATCGAGACCCGCAGAGCGCGCGTGTGCAGGTAGGCCGGCTCATCGGTCTCGACCACGCTCACAATCTTGCCGTCCGCCGGTGCCAGGACCAGCGTGTCGCCCCGCGGCCCCGGCCGGGACGGATCGCGGAAGAATACGAACAGCCAGATCCCGATCAGGCCGAGCAGGACCGCGGGGACCCAGAGAAGACCCCCCCACCGCAAGGCGGCCCAGGCGGCCAGCGCCACGAGCGCCCAGCCGAGCGTGATGAATGGCCATCCCTCCGGCGCCAGCCTCAAGGGCTGACCTCGAGCGCCCGCCCGGTCAGACGCCGGTAGGCCTCGCGGTAGCGTTCGGCGGTGGCCCGTACCACTTCTGGCGGCAGTGGCGGGGGGGGCGCGTTGCCGTCCCAGCTGCCGGCCGACTTGAGGCCGGCCAGGTAGTCCCGCAGGGGTTGCTTGTCGAACGAGGGCTGGCTCCGTCCCGGTCGGTACTGATCCGCCGGCCAGAAACGCGAAGAGTCGGGCGTCAGCACTTCGTCGATGAGCAGCAACGTCCCATCGGGAGTCGTGCCGAACTCGAACTTGGTGTCGGCGATGATGATCCCGCGCTGCGCCGCGTAGGTCCGCCCGGCCTCGTAGACCGCCAGACTGGCCCGCTTCAACTCGTCCGCCATGCGGTGCCCGAGCGCCTCGGTTACGCGGCTGAAGGTGACGTTCTCGTCATGACCCGTTTCGGCCTTCGTGGCCGGGGAGAAGATGGCGGGCTCCAGCTTGGCGCTCTCCACGAGGCCGGTCGGCAACGGCTCACCGGCCAGGGTCCCCGCTGTGCGGTATTCGGCCCACGCGGAGCCGGCCACGTATCCGCGGACGACGCACTCGAAGGGGAGCGGGGTGGTGCGGCGCACCAGCATGGCCCGGCCGCCGAGGTCCGCGCGGTGTGCGGCGAGGGTCGGCACGCGCCGGACGATCTCGTCCGCGTCGGCGGTGAGCAGGTGATTGGGGATGACGTGGGCGAGGCGGGCGAACCAGAACGCGGAGAGCTGGGTGAGCACGGCTCCTTTGTCGGGCACCGCCTCGTTCATCACCACGTCGAAGGCGCTGACCCGGTCGCTCGCGATCATGAGGAGCGACGCGGCGTCCACTTCGTACATCTCGCGCACCTTGCCGCGCCGCAGCAGCGGCAGGGGGAGCGAGCTCGCGACCAACGGGGCCCGGGGGGGAGCCATCGTCATACTTTCACCTCGGCAGTGCCGGCAGCCGGTGCTGCGGCGTCGATTCGGGAGAGCAGGGTCGGCAGGATCTCGTCCTGGTAGTGGTCGACCTGTTCGGGCGCGCGACCGACGTACTGGGCCGGATCCAGCTCGTCGGGTTGCGCGGCCACTTTGAGCTTCCGGAACGCGGCATCCGCCGCGATGCGGGCGAGCAGATCATTGGCCGCGCTGCGCTCCGCCACCGCCTGGGACACGGCGAGGCTGTGGTGGCGGATCACCTCGTGCAGCGCCTGGCGATCCCCGCCCGCTTTCACCCCGCGCATCAACAACCGCTCGGTGACGAGAAACGGCAACGTCTCGGTGACGTGGCGGCGGATCACCGCCTCGCGCACCTCCAGACCCGCCGCCACGTTGGTGGCGAGCACCAGGATCGCGTCCGTCGCGAGGAAGGCCTCGGGGATCACGAGCCGGCGATTCGCGCTGTCGTCGAGGGTGCGCTCCAGCCACTGCGCTGCCGCGGTATGCCACGCGTTGCCCTCCAGCTCGATCACGAACCGGGCGAGCGACGTCATCCGCTCGGCGCGCATCGGATTGCGCTTGTACGGCATGGCCGACGACCCCACCTGCTCGTTCTCGAAGGGCTCGAGCAGCTCTCCCTCGTGCTGCAGCAGGCGCAGATCGGTGGCGAACTTGGCGGCCGAGGCGGCGATCCCCGACAGAGCGGCGAGCACCTGGGCATCCTGCTTGCGGGAGTAGGTCTGGCCCGTGACGGGGAAAACCTTCGTAAACCCCAGTTTGCGCGACACCTGGACGTCGAGGGCCTGCACCTTGGCGTGGTCCCCGTTGAACAGCTCGAGGAAGCTCGCCTGCGTCCCCGTCGTGCCCTTGACGCCTCGGAACTGCAACGTGTCGAGGCGGTGCAGGACCTCCTCGGCATCGAGCGCGAAATCCTGCATCCACAGCGTCACCCGCTTGCCGACCGTGGTGAGCTGGGCGGGCTGGAAGTGGGTATAGGCGAGACAGGGAACGCCGCGCTGCCGGCGCGCCACCTTGCCGAGGGCGACGAGCACGGCCGCCAGCCGACCGAGGAGGAGCTGCAGGCCTTCGCGGATGAGGAAGAGGTCGGTGTTGTCGGTGACGAACGCGCTGGTGGCGCCGAGGTGCAGATACGGCATCGCCGCCGGCGCCTGCTCGCCGAGCGCGTGAATGTGGGCCATCACGTCATGCCGCAACCGCTTCTCGTGGTCCGCCGCGCGGCCCAAGTCCACGTCGTCCAGGTGCGCGCGCAGCTCGCTCAGCGCCGCATCGGGGATGACGAGTCCCAGCTCCCGCTCGCTCTCCATGAGCGCCAGCCAGAGCCGCCGCCACAGACCGATGCGACGCCGATCGCTCCACAGCGCCTGCATGGCGGGGGAGGCGTAGCGGGATCCGAGCGGCGACTGATAGGTCACACGGGGGCCTTGCTGCGTGCGCTGAGCTTGCCCCAGTCGGCCAGGAAGGTCTCCAGGCCGCGGTCGGTGAGCGGATGCTGCAGCAGCTTCTTCAGAACGTCCGGGGGGATGGTCGCGACGTCCGCCCCGATCATGGCGGCGTCCACGACATGCCGGGGATGACGGATCGACGCTGCCAGGATCTGCGTGGCGATCTGGTAGTTGTCGAAGATCGTCCGGGCTTCGCGGATCACGTCCATCCCGTCCTGCCCGACGTCGTCGAGCCGGCCGATGAAGGGACTGACGTAGGTGGCCCCCGCTTTGGCCGCGATGAGACACTGCAGCGAGGAGAAACAGAGGGTCACGTTGACCCGGATCCCGTCGCTGGTGAGCCGCTTCACGGCCACGATGCCGTCGGGAATGACGGGGATCTTCACCACGATGTTGTCGGCGATCTTGGCGAGCGACCGGCCCTCGGAGACCATTCCCTCCGCGTCGGTGGCCACGACCTCGGCCGAAACCGGGCCCTCCACCAGCGAGCAGATCTCCTTCAACACGTCGCGCGGGTCCAGGTCGCCGGCCTGCTTGGCGAGGAGCGACGGGTTGGTCGTGATTCCGTCGATCAGCCCCGCCTGGGCGGCCCAGCTGATGTCCTTCAGGCTGGCAGTGTCGAGAAAGAACTTCATGGCATCACGCCTCGCTGTAGAGGTCGGGAGGGTAGCGCACCGCGGCCAGGTACAAACCCTGGGGTGGTGCGGGGGGGCTCGCCGCCTGATTGTCGCGCGCCCCGAGCAGGAGGGAGAAGTCCGAGACCGGCCGGCGCCCGAGCGCGATGTCCACCATCGCGCCCACAAGAAAGCGCACCATCCGGTGCAGAAACCGATTGGCTTCGATCGTGAACGTCACACCCGCTCCGTCCGGTCGCGGCGCCCACTCGGCGAGCGCCACGCGGCAGCGATAGTCGGGGGACGCGATGCCGGCCGCAGCCATGCCGCGAAATTCGTGTTCGCCGGGCAACGCCGCGGCGGTCTCACGAAGCAGCTCCGGGTCGAGCGGCCGTCCCAACGCCCACTCGTAAGGCCGGCGAAACGGCGATCGGCTCGCGGCGTCGGTGCCGATTACGTAATGATAGCGCCGGGCCGTCGCGCTGCGCCGCGCGTGAAACCCCGGCTGCATCTCGTGTACGCCCTCGATCCACACGTCACGCGGCAGCAAGGCGTTCAATGCGCGATGCACACCGCTGGTGTCGCCGTTCCAGCGCTCGGGAAGCGTGAACCCCACGCCCTGGCCGAGCGCATGAACACCCGTGTCGGTCCGGCCGGCGCCCGTCGCCGTCGTCCGGCGTCGGGTGAGCCGCTCCAGCACGTGCTCGAATTCCGCCTGAACCGTCCGGCCGCCGGCTTGCCGTTGCCATCCGACGAACCGGGCCCCGTCATACTGGACTACGGCCAGGAAGGGTCGGGTCGTCACCAGCGAAAAATAGGGACCGGGGAGGGGGGTATCAAGCCGCGTAATCCCTTGTCGCCGTTGAGGCAAGGCTATCTTATTGGACTGGCATGGGCGCACCTCTCGGACCCCTCTCGCGCGCCATCGCGTCGCTCGCCAACCGCGAATCCCTGACCGAGGATCAGGCCGCAGAGGTATTCGGCGTGGTGATGCGGGGGGAGGCGGGCCACACCCAGACGGCCGCCCTCCTCATGGGACTGAGGGTGAAGGGTGAGACCGCAGCGGAAGTCGCCGGCGCCGCGCGGGCATTGCGAGAGGCGATGGTGCGAGTGTCGGTGGCGGCGGAGCATCTCGTGGATACGGCCGGCACCGGAGGCGGCGCCGTCGGGACCTTCAACATCTCGACCGGGGCCGCCCTCGTGGCCGCCGGTGCCGGAGCCACGGTGGCCAAGCACGGCAACCGGTCATTTACATCTTTGTGTGGCTCGGCTGATGTGTTCGAGGCCCTGGGCGTGGACATCGGTCTGGGCGCCGAACGGGCAGCGCAATTGCTGCGCGTGACACGGATCGCCTTCCTGTTCGCACCCAACTACCACCCGGCGATGCGCCACATCGCTCCCGTCCGCCGGGAGCTGGGTGTGACCACGCTCATGAATCTCCTTGGACCCCTGGCCAACCCGGCCCAGGCGCGGCGGCAGGTTCTGGGGGTGGCCGACCGGGACCGCGCCCCGCTCGTGGCGGCGGCCGCGGCCCGCCTCGGGGCGCTGCATGTGCTGGTGGTGAACGCCCGGATCGGGATGGATGAGATTTCACCCAGTGGCGTGACCGACGTGTGGGAAGTCCGGGGGAGCGACATCCGGCAGTGGACGGTCGATCCCGCAGCGCACGGCCTCGCGGTGGACGATCCAGCGGCCTTGTCGGGGGGCACGCCCGCCGAGAATGCGTCCAGGTTGACGCGCCTCCTGACCGAGGCATCGGGGGAGGCGGATCGGGCGGGCATTGCCGCACTATTGTTGAACGCCGCCGCGGCACTCTATGCCTCGGGGGTCGCCGCGAGCTTTGCGGAAGGGATCGAGCGGAGCCGGGACGCGGTCCGTGACGGGAGCGCCTATCGCGCTCTCGAGGGGCTACGACGTGCTGCGCCCCGCCAGGACGGGCAGGGCGGGGCTAGTACTTCCGGATGACCCCCAGGACCACCCCCTGCACGAGGACGTCGCGTTCGTTGACGCGGAGGGGCGACATCTCGGCGTTGGCGGGCTGGAGCCGGATCCATCCGCCAGGCTCGCGATAGTATTTCTTGACCGTGGCGCCCTCGCCTCCCACCAACGCCACGACGGTTTCGCCGTTGTCGGCCTGGTTGCGCTCGTGGACGACGATGAAGTCGCCGTCCTTGATGTGCTCGTCGATCATCGATTGACCGCGCACCTTCAGGACGTAGCTGCGCCCGCGCCGCGGCAACAGGGCATCGGGGACGGCGACGGTGTCGCCGCCGTCGGTGATCGCCTCGATCGGCAGACCGGCCGCGACGAGCCCGAGCAGCGGCAGCTCAGTGGCACCCGTCTGGCCGCGCGGCGGGACGATCTCGATCGCCCGGCTTTCGTTGGGGGTGCGGCGGATGTATCCCTTCCGCTCCAGATTGGTGAGGTGCTCGTGCACGGTGGCGAGAGACCCGAAGGAGAACTTCCCGGCGATTTCTTCGAAGCTCGGGGCGTACCCCCGGTCCGCGATGTAATCGGACAGGTAATCGAGGATCTCGCGTTGGCGGCGTGTCAAAGGCATGGTGTAGTAGTCCCGAAGAGAGGCCGAAACCCAATGTACCCGAAAATCGACCGAACGCAAGCGTGAAAGACCGCCTGGAGCCGATCCTCGCGCAGGCCCGGGCCAGGGTGGAAGCCCTACGGTCGCGACTCGCGGAAATCGAACGGGCGGCGACCGTATCACCGGCGCCCCCGCTCTTCATTTTGAGTCCGGGTGATGGGGGAGTCGGGGTGATCGCGGAGATCAAGCGCCGCTCCCCGTCCGAGGGGGAGCTCCGGGACGATCTCGACCCGGAAGATATGGCTCTGCAGTACCAGCGGGCCGGAGCGGTCGCCGTGTCGGTAGTGACGGAGGGGGCCTACTTCGGGGGCTCACTGGCGGACCTGGAGAATGTCAGCCGAGCCCTTGGTAAGCGGCCCGGCTCACGCGCGCTACCGGTATTGCGCAAGGATTTCGTGCTGGACCAGGTCCAGCTGTTCGAAACGCGAGCCGCCGGAGCCGCGGCGGTGCTCCTCATCGTCAGAGCTCTCTCCACCCAGCAGCTCCAGGACCTGTCACGCCAGGCACGTGGGCTGGACCTTGCCACACTGGTGGAGGTGCATACAGAGAAGGAGCTCGATCGCGCCCTGGGCGTCGGCGCCTCGGCGGTGGGGATCAACAGCCGGGACCTCGGCAGCTTCGAGGTCGATCTCGGGACGGCGGAACGGCTCCTGCCCCTCGTCCCGGGTGATGTGCCGGCCGTGGCGGAGAGTGGCATCGCCGTGCGACGGGATGTCGAACGCCTGGCACTCGCCGGGGCCGATGCGGTGCTCGTGGGGAGCGCGGTGGTGCGCAGCCCGGACCCGGAGCGGGCGGTCCGCGATTTGACTGGTGTCGTGAGGCGGCCGCGGCACGCGGGGTCCATTCCTTAATGAGTGACGCGCCGACGATGAGCGACACGCCGACGGGCGGGCGGTTCGGTCCATACGGGGGCCGCTTCGTGCCCGAAACGCTGATGGCCGCTCTGGAGGAGTTGGCGCGGGTCTACGACGCCGCCAAGGCCGATCCCGCGTTCTGGGCGGAGCTCGACGCCCTGGGCCGGGAGTACGTGGGACGACCGACTCCCCTCACGCGCGTTCCCCGATTATCCGCCGAGGTCGGCGAAGGTGTCCTGGTCGCCTTGAAGCGTGAAGATCTGAATCACACCGGGGCGCACAAGATCAACAACACCCTGGGTCAGGTTCTGTTGGCGCGCCGGATGGGCAAGCGCCGCATCATCGCCGAAACGGGCGCCGGGCAGCATGGGGTCGCGACGGCCACCGTCTGCGCGCGATTTGGCCTCACCTGCGTCGTGTACATGGGTGAGGAAGACATGCGGCGCCAGCGCCTCAACGTGTATCGGATGGAGCTGCTCGGGGCATCGGTCGTACCGGTCACGTCCGGGACCCGAACCCTCAAGGACGCCACCAACGAGGCGATGCGGGACTGGGTCTCCACCGTGACCGACACCCATTACATCATCGGCTCGGTGGTGGGACCCGATCCGTTTCCACGGATGGTGCGGGACTTTCAGGCGGTGATCGGGCGGGAGGCTCGAGAGCAGGTGCTGGCCGGGTTCGGGCGACTGCCCCGCACGGTGGTGGCGTGTGTCGGGGGAGGCTCGAACGCCATGGGGATCTTCTCCGCATTCCGGGATGATGCCGAGGTGGAGCTGGTGGGGGTGGAGGCGGCAGGGGAGGGGTTGATGACCGACCGCCACGCGGCGTCCCTGGGTCGAGGGAGGCCGGGGGTCTTCCACGGGAGCTATTCCTATCTGTTGCAGGACGCCGATGGCCAAATCCGCCCCGCCCATTCGGTGTCGGCGGGGCTCGATTACCCCGGCGTGGGGCCGGAGCACGCTTTCTTGAAAGACGCGGGGCGCGTATTGTATGAGGCGGTGACGGACCGACAAGCCCTCGCCGCGTTCGCTGGTTTGGCCCGGCTCGAAGGCATTGTGCCCGCGC
Organism: Gemmatimonadales bacterium; assembly: GCA_035500495.1. Taxonomy (GTDB): domain Bacteria; phylum Gemmatimonadota; class Gemmatimonadetes; order Gemmatimonadales; family GWC2-71-9; genus DASTHG01. The sequence continues at coordinate 16,415 of DATJXC010000076.1, read as the reverse complement.
TCGAAAGCGCGCACGCGGTGGCGTGGGTACTGGCCTGGCGCGGACGTTGGAGGGCTGGGGACGTCGTGGTGATCAATCTGAGCGGCCGCGGGGACAAGGACGTCGCCCTCGTCGCCGAGCTCACAGGGACCCCCGAGTGACGAACGCGCCCGACACCGAACTAGCACTACCCCCAGCGCAAGTCGAGGCGCTGCTGACGCTCGTCAGCAAAGGCCTGCGGGCGACCCAGCTGTACCTCCCGAATAATCCCGTGTATCAGCGCGCGGTCGACAACGTCCGCGTCGCGCTGCGCAAGATCTGGGAGACCAGCGACGATCTGGTGTTCGACGTCGGCGAGACCGAGCTGCGGTGGGAAGGCAACGTCGTCTACGCCAACGACCAGAAGAACGAGAGCATCGCCTGGACTCTGTTCAAGGACGGGATCCGCTCCCTCACGTTGAAGCGCGGCGTCGAAGAGACCGAAATCGTGCGGTTCCTCCAGGTCCTCCACCAGGCGCGGGTGCTGCAGGCCGAGGCGGCCGACGATCTCCTGACGCTGTTGTGGCAGGAAGACTTTCAGGCGGTGGCGTACACCTTCCGGGAGCTGGCCGCGGAGAACGCGGTTCCGATCGAGCGGGAGGAGGACGTACCGGAGGTCAGTCCGAGCGACGTGCGCCAGGCCGTCCAGGAAGAAGAGCCGCCGCCCCGTCCCGAAGGGGTCGTTTCGATCGACGACTTCGACACGACCCTGTACTTCCTCGAAGACACCGAGATCCGGTACCTGCAGAACGAGGTCGAGCGCGAGTACGCGCAGGATCTGCGACGCAACGTGCTCGCGATGCTGTTCGATCTGCTCGAGCTGCAGACGTTCAGCGCCGTTCGCACCGAGCTGATCTCCATCGTCGAGAACTTCATTCCCTATCTGCTGGGCGCGGGGGATTTCCGCTCCGTCGCCTACATTCTGCGCGAGACGCGCGTGATCCTCGAGCGCGCCCGCGAGCTCGTCCCCGAGCACCGCGCGGCCCTCGAAGCGGTCCCGGCGCGGCTGTCGCAGCCGGAGGCGCTGGCGCAGCTGCTCCAGTCGCTCGACGAGGCGATGGTTCACCCGAGCGAAGAGGAGCTCGGGGAGCTGTTCGCCGAGCTGCGGGCGGAGGCGCTCGGGACCCTGGCCTCCTGGATCGGTCGTCTCTCCAACGAGCGCGTGCGCGAGTTGGTGCTGCGCTCGGCCGAAAAGCTGGCGCTGGCCAACGCGGCGGAGGTGCTGCAAGCCCTGGCGTCGCCGGACCGCGCGACGCAGCTCGAAATGGTGCGCCTCGCGGGGCGCCTCAAGCTCCCCGGCGCCCCGGACGGGATGGGGCCCCTGTTGCTCGCGGGTGACCGGGAGGTAAAGCTGGCGGTGGCCGAGGCGTTGATCGCCATCGGGACGCCGTCGGCGCTGCGGCTGCTCGAGCGCGCGGTCGAGGACGCGGAGCGTGACGTGCGGATCGCCGCCGTCCGGTTTCTTGGGCAGCGCGGCCATCGCGGCGCGTTCCAGCGGATCGAGGCCACCGTGACCGGGAACAAGCTGCGCACCCTGGATTTGACCGAGAAGATGACTCTCTTCGAAGCCTATGGGACGTTGGCCGGACCGGCCGGGGTGCCGGTGCTTGCGCGGATGCTCGGGTCCAAGGGGCTCTTGCGCCGAGAGGATCCGGAAACCCGCGCCTGTGCGGCCATGGCCCTGGGGAGGATCAAGAGTGCCGACGCCCGGGCGATCCTGGAGCGCGCGGCCCAGGACAAGGATCCGCTCGTTCGCAACGCGGTGAGCCGGGCGCTGCGGGAGGGGACCCCGTGACGGAGCCGAACTCTCCCATCCCGCCCGTACGCCGGGCCTCCATCGTCGACACGGTCGCGACCACCGACAGCTTCCTGCGCCACGCCGGGCGGGACCTGCTGGTCATGCTGTACACGGCCCTGCGCTCTCTCAAGCTCTATCCGATCGAGAATGCGCAGGTGCAGAAGGCGCTCGACGATCTCCACGGCGCCGCCCATCACCTGCTCGATGTCGAGAAAGAGCTGGAGATCCGGCTCCAGGGTGAGTTCATTTTCGTGAACTCGACCCGGCTGCGGCTGGACCTCGAGAACTATGCCTCGTTCTCGCACGTGCTCGGCCTGCTGCGACAGAGCGGCGTCGGAACCCTGCGGATCGACGAAGGCGTGGACCGCCGCGAGCTCCAGATCCTCGTGTCCTTGCTGCTCTCCTACGCCGCCAAGGAGACCGGTCCCGGCAAGGTCTTCGAACTGGCTCAGAAACTCTCGGAGGCAGGGGCCGTGCATCTGAGCCTCGATCCGCCGCTCGAGACCGACGAGGACCTGGAAGACTCCGAGCGACTGAAGGAAGCGGCCAAACGCACCTACGCGCGATCGGTGGCCGTCACGAAGGAGGTCATCAACAGCATCCGCATGGGCCGCACCGCGAACGTGAAGAAGGTGAAACGCGCGGTCCAGGCGATCGTGGACCAGGTGCTGAACAACGAGTCGTCCCTGGTCGGGCTCACGACGCTGCGGGACTACGACGAATACACGTTCACACACTCGGTCAACGTCTGCATCTTCTCCGTGGCGCTCGGCCGCAAACTCGGCCTCACCAAGTTGCAGCTGTACGACCTCGGCATCACCGCGCTGTTCCACGACGTGGGGAAATCCCGCGTCCCGGTCGAAGTGCTGAATAAGGAAGGCGGGCTCTCCGACGACGAGTGGCGCATCATGCAGGCCCACCCCTGGCTCGGGGTCCTGACGCTGTTCGGGCTCCGCGGGTACGGCGAGATCCCCTATCGGGGCATGATCGTGGCCTACGAGCACCACATGAAGATCGACCTGACCGGCTATCCCAAGTCGATTCGACCCCGGGAGCTGTCGATCTTCTCGAAGGTCATCGCCGTCGCGGATGGGTTCGACGCGGCCACGAGCCGCCGCGCCTACCAGACCGTTCCGATCCAACCCGATCAAGTGCTGAAGGAAATGTGGGAGAATCGGCGCCGCGGGTACGATCCGGTCGTGGTCAAGGCGTTCATCAACCTGATCGGAATCTACCCGGTGGGTACCTGCGTCATTCTGGACACCTACGAGGTGGCCATCGTCCACGCCGCGAACCCCGATGTCAGCTTCGTGCATCGGCCCATCGTGCGGATCGTGGCCACCGCCGACGGCGGGATCCTCCACCCGGGCATTCTCGCCGACCTCGCCCACCGGGACGAGAGCGGCGGGTTCCCCCGAACCATCGTCAAGGTCACGGACCCGGCCAAGTACAACGTCAAGGTCAGCGACTACTTTGTCTGACCGATCCTCTCCCATCGCCGGGCGCTGGCGCGAGGTCCGCCAGGAGCGCCGGGCGGCCTTGATTCCGTTTCTCCCCGCGGGATTCCCGACTCCGGCCGAGTCCTTGGAGGCCATCCGGACGGTGGGGACCGGCGGCGCCGACATCCTGGAGATCGGCGTGCCATTCTCCGACCCCCTGGCCGACGGGCCCACGATCCAGCGGGCGACGCAAACGGCCCTGGCGCACGGGATGACGCTGCCGCGGGTACTCGATCTGGTCCGCAGGGCCGCGGTGCCGGTCCCGGTGGTGCTGATGACCTACCTGAATCCGGTCCTGGCCTACGGATTGGATCGGCTGCTGCCTGACGCCACCGCCGCGGGCGTCGCCGGGATTCTCGTCACCGATCTCCCGGCCGGCACGGCTCCGGAGATCGAAGCACCACTTCTGGCGAGCGCGCTGGACCTGATTCGCCTGGTGGCGCCCACGACCCCGGAGCGGCGCCTGGCCGATGCGCTTCGCGGCGCCGGCGGATTCGTGTACCTGATCTCCCGACTCGGCGTCACCGGGGCGCGCCCCGACGCCCCCCCGCTCCCGGATCTCACGGCGCACGTCGCCCGCATTCGGCGAGTCAGCGACCTTCCCGTCGCCGTGGGCTTCGGTCTCTCCACCCCGGCCCAGGCTGCGGGCGCCGCCCGGGTCGCCGACGGCGTCGTGGTGGGGAGCGCCCTGGTCGACGCCATGGAGCGGGGAGGGATCAGCGCGGCGGCCCGGCTGACGGCTGCCCTGGCGACCGCGGTGCGGGGTGCCCGCCGTTCGGACGCCGCGTGAACGTTCAGCGCGTCGTCGCCGTCTACAGTCGGGTGCTCGCGTGGGGCGGGCTCTTTCTCCTCCTGGCGGTGGTGCTGGTCGATCGGCGTTGGACCACCCAGCTGCCCATCGTGCTGGTCATGGTCGCGGTCTGCATTCCGCTGCGCGCCAACGCGATCCCGCTCAGCAAGTACTCCTACCTGACCCAAACCGGTCTCGTCGCCGTCGCGGGGAGTCTCTTGGTCGGCGTCCCGGCCGCGGCGCTCGGCGTGGCAGGGGGGGTGCTCGGTGCCGACTGGGTATGGCAGCGCAAACCACTGATCGTGGCCCGGGTCAATCTCGGTCGGGAGGTGATTACCCTCATCGCGGCGTCCGGCATCTACGCCGGCACGCTGCGGCTGTCCGGGATCAGCACGCCGGGGATCCGCGTCGAAACGATCCCGGCGGTGTTCTTCTTCGTCCTGGCCTACTTCCTGTTCGGCCGTTTGCTGTTCTACTTCACCCTGCTGCTGCGATCGAAGCTCGAATACGACGAGCAGCTCCTGATCATCCGCTACGAGTGCATTGCCTACTTCAGCACGATCATCGCCGCTTCGACCGTCGTCGGCACCGTCCTCGCGTGGCCGCACATCGCCTGGCTCTTTGTGGGCTCGGCGTTATGGGCGCTCGGGATGCTGTTCAAGCGGATGCTCGAGGAGGCGATCTCCGCCGAGGAGCTGAACAAGATCCACGCGATTGAAGCGGTCATCACGAGCAACGTGAGTCTCAAGGATTCGTTCGCCCGCATCGAACGCCTGGCCCGACGACTGGTGGACTGGGGCGATTTCCGGATCTACCGCCGCGGTGAAGAAGGGCTGGTCCTCGCCTATCGCAGCGCGACCGGGCGGCCGGAGCGCGGGGAGCCGACCGCCGACACCGCGCGCCTGCGCCAGGAGGTACTCACCACCGGGGAGCTGGTGATCGTGGACGATGCCAGCCGGGACGAGCGCGTCGCGGACCTCCCCGAAGTCGTCCAGAGCCTGCTCGTGATGCCGCTCAAGTTCGGGGACCAGGTGACCGGCACGCTGGAGCTGGAGCACCACAAGCGCCGGACCTATCGGCGCAAGGACCTCGTGACCATCGCCACCTTCGCCAATCAGCTCGCCACGGCGATTCACATCACCGACTTGCGCCGACCCTTGGTGGAAACGGTCGAGCGCATGACGCGGGAGCTCACCACCCTGACCGGCGCCGCCACCGCCCTTCGCCAGGCCGCCGGCAGCGTGGCGCATTCGACGGAGGCGATCCGATCCGGCGTGGCGTCGGAGCAGGGAGAGGTGGCCGGCGGGTTGGAAGCGACCAACGCGCTGTCCCGGGTGTCGCAGCGCGTGCTGGAGGATGGGGCCGGGGCCGCGCAGGCCTCGTCGTCCGCGAGCGAGGTGGCGACCCGAAACCGGCAGCGGATTCAAGGCGCGCTCGAGCGCCTCGTCACCCTCAAGACCTTTGTGGGAGAGAGCTCCGCCAAGGTGCAGCAGCTCGGCACGATGAGCCGTCGCATCACGGGATTCATCGCCTCCATCCGCGAGTTCTCCGACATGACCAATCTGCTCGCCCTGAACGCGGCCATCGAAGCAGCGCGGGCGGGGAAGCACGGAAAGGGGTTTGCGGTCGTCGCCGATGAAGTACGGCGCCTGGCCGAGCAGAGCGCGGAAGCGGCCGCGGAGGCGGGCGAGCTGGTGCTGGACATCCACCGCCAGGTGGGCGAGGTCGTAGAGCAGATGCGGCGGGGTCAGGTGACCGTGGGCGGCGTGGAGGACCTGTCGGCCGGCGCGCTGCAAGCGCTCGAAGCGATCGTCGCCGCCACCGCCGACGCGACCGGTCACGCGCAACGGATCGCCGCCACGGCGGAGGAGCAGGACGTGGCGTTCGCGAAGTTGCGGGAGCGGATTCATTCGGTGGCGGCGATCGCCCAACAGAACCGGGCCGAGGCCGACGACGTCGCCACCCGAGCCGGGGAAGCGGCGGCCGGTCTCACCAACCTCGAGCAGGCCACCCGGGAGCTCGAGCGGGTCGCCACCGATCTGCGCGAGCTGACGCGCGGGTTTGCAAGTCTTCGCTAGCGCCTCTAGCATACGGGCGTGAGGGGTGAGCGGGCATACGTGGCCCTCGGCTCAAACCTGGGGGATCGGGCGGCGCATCTGGCGCACGCCCGCGGTCGCCTGGGCGGTCTTCCGGAAACCGTCCTGCTCGCGGTCTCGCGCGTCGAAGAAACGGCTCCGCTCGGTCCCATCCAACAAGGGACCTTCCTCAACCAGATGGTCCTGCTCGACACGGGGCTCGCCCCCGCCGACCTGCTGCAGTGGTGCCTGGAAATCGAGGCGGAGCGCGGAAGGGAACGGCAGGCCGGAGTGCGCTGGGGGCCACGGACGCTCGACCTCGACATCGTCCGGTACGGCGATCGCAGCATCCGCGAGCCGGGTCTCGTGATTCCACACCCCGAGCTCCCCAACCGCGACTTCTGGCGCCGCGAAATGGCGGAGCTGGACGTGCTGGCCCCTCCCCCCTCTCAGGCGGTTCATGGCTGACACTCCCAAGGCGCTGACGACCCACGCGCTGCTGAGCATGAAAGCGGAACACCGGCCCATCGTGATGCTCACCTGCTACGATGCGCTGTTCGCGCGTCTGTTGGACGAGGCGGGCGTGGACATTCTGCTGGTCGGCGACTCCGTGAACCAAGTGCTGGCGGGCGCCGCCACGACCCTCTCCGCCACCTTGGACCAGATGATCTATCACACCCGGATCGTACGCCGCGGCGCGGAACGGGCGATGGTGGTGTGCGACCTGCCGTTCCTGACCTACCAGGTCACGAAAGAGGAAGCGATTCGTAACAGCGGTCGCGTGATGGCGGAGACGGGATGTCACGCCGTGAAGCTGGAAGGCGGCGTGCATATCGCGCCGACCGTCCGGGCGCTCGTCGACGTCGGGATCCCGGTCATGGGGCACATCGGCCTCACCCCGCAGTCGGTGCACGCGCTGGGGGGCTACCGGGTGCAGGGGCGTGACGAGATCACGGCGCAGCGGCTCAAGAACGACGCCAAGGCATTGGAGGAGGCGGGGGCGTTCGCCGTGGTGCTGGAGCTCGTCCCCGCGGCTCTGGCCGGCGAGATCACGCAGTCGCTTACGATTCCCACCATCGGCATCGGCGCGGGCCCCCGCTGCGACGGGCAGGTCCTGGTGCTGCACGACATGCTGGGCTTGAACGACCGTTTTTCCGCCAAGTTCGTGAAGCGGTACGCGACCCTCGCCGACGACGTGCGCCGCGCGGTCCAGACGTACGCCCGCGAGGTGCGCGAGGGCACCTTTCCGAACGATCAGCACTCCTTCCAGAAGTAGCCGGGGCGGGGCACGGTGGACGAGATCTCCGGTCTGGCCGAGATGCGAGCCTGGTCACGCGCCAGGGCCCGGGATGGCGCCCGCATCGGCTTCGTTCCGACCATGGGCTATCTGCACGAGGGCCACCTGCGGCTCGTCGACCGTGCCCGGGAGTGCGGCGACCTGGTGATCCTCAGCATCTTCGTCAACCCGCTGCAGTTTGGTCCCAGCGAGGATTTCGCCCGCTATCCGCGCGACCTGGATCGGGATCGGGCACTGGCCGCGGAGCGGGGAGTGGATCGCCTGTTCGTCCCCGATGCCCGGGCCATGTATCCCACGGAGCCGAGCGTCCGGGTGACGCCGCCCGAGGGGGCGTTGGGAGACTCGCTCGAGGGCGCCGCACGACCGGGACATTTCGCCGGTGTGCTCACGGTGGTGGCGAAATTGTTCCAGATCGTCGCGCCGCACGTCGCCGTATTCGGACGCAAGGACTATCAGCAGGCCAGGCTGGTGCGGCGGATGGTGGATGACCTCGATTTCCCGCTCACGATCGAGGTCGCTCCCACCGTGCGCGACCGCGATGGTCTCGCGCTCTCCTCCCGCAACGCCTACCTGTCTCCGGCGCAACGCCGGTCGGCGCTGGCCCTCTCGGGTGCGCTGGGAGCGGTGGAGACGGCGTGGCGCGAGGGCCTGACGGACGCGACGGCCCTGCGCGACCGGGGCATGCAGGTCCTCGCGGCGCCCGGGGTGCAACCGGAATACCTGGCGCTGGTGGACGAAGCGCTGCAGCCGGTGAGACAGGCCACGCCACGCACGGTGGCCCTCGTCGCCGCCCGTGTGGGAGTCACCCGACTCATCGATAACGTGGTGCTCGGCGACGGCGTCGCCGCCGACCCGACGGTCGGGTAGCGCGTGCTGCCGCCATGGTCGGTGGTGAGCCCCGGGCGCCGGGAGCACATCGAGCGAGTGGTCCAGCTGGTCTCCGCGTGGGCCGAGGCGATGCACACCCCACCGGCGGAGCGCAACCGCTGGCTGCGCGCCGCGTGGTTGCACGACGCCTTGCGCGATGCTGACGCGGAGCTGGGCCATGGCCCGATGGTGGCGGATCGCCTGGCGGCCGAGGGAGAAACCGACCGCGGGCTCCTCGACGCGATCCGGTATCATTCGTATGGCTACGCGGCGTGGGACGACGTGGGGCGCATGCTCTACCTGGCGGACTTTCTGGAGCCCGGCCGCGACTTTGACCGGAAAGAACGGGCCGCGCTGGCGTCGCGGGTCCCGCGCGAGCGCGACGCCGTTTTGCGGGAAGTGGCTCGCCGTCGGATCGAGCGGGCGCTGCGCAAAGGCTGGGCGCTCGCCCCGGAGACGGTGGACTTCTGGAACGCGCTCGCGCGCGCCTAGTCGCGCTCGCCCTCGTGCTGGCGGGCTGCGGGCACACGGCGGACCAGCGGCCGGCCTTTGCGGTCCCCGGCGATCACGGTGATCGCCTCGAGGTCGAGGTGTTGAACGCGAGCGGGCGGGCCGGGATCGCGCGGACCGCCACGCGCGTCTTGCGCGAGGCCGGGATCGACGTGGTCGGCATCGGGAACGCGCCGGGGGGAATCACCGGTCGCCTCGATTCCACCCGGATCGTGGTCCGGCACGGCCCGGCTTCCAACGGGGAGCGCGTGCGCCGGGCGTTGCGGGTCGGACGAGTGGTGATCGAACCAGATTCGACGCGGTTACTCGACGTGAGCGTCTTCGTGGGCGCGGACTTTGCGCCGCCCCTCGAGTTCCACCCGTAGTTGCCCGCACGCCGCCGCGATATCGAGGCCGCGGCTTCTGCGCAGCACCGCCTCCACGCCATGCGCCGTGAGCCGCCGCTCGAACGCGAGCATTCGTGCCCGCGGCGACGGCGCGAGCCCCGGGGCGCCGCCGGGGTGCAGCGGCAGGAGATTGACATGGGCGCCGAGCGGCTTGGCGATCCGCGCCAGCGCGTCGGCATCGGCGTCGGTGTCGTTCCGGCCGTCGATCAGCACATACTCGAGCGTGACCCGCCGGGGAAACTGCTTCAGCGCCTTCAGCACCTCGGGAAGAGCATAGCGCTTTTCGATCGGCATGAGCGCGAGCCGCCGCTCCGGAGTGGGGGCGTGCAGGGACAGCGCGAGGCGGAACTGCTCGGGACGCCGGGCGAACGCCGCGAGATTGGGCAGAATACCTACCGTCGAGACCGTGATGTGCCGGGCGCCGATGCCGCAGCCCTCGGGCGCGTTGAGAATGGTGAGCGCGGTATCGACATGCTCCCAGTTCAGGAGCGGCTCGCCCATCCCCATGAACACCACGTTGGTCGGTGCCTGGCCTGGGTCCAGCAGGACCAGCTCGCGTACCTGGCCCGCGATCTCCCCGGGGGTCAGGTTACGCCGCCATCCCATCTGTCCCGTGGCGCAGAAGACGCAACCCAGGGCGCAGCCGACCTGTGACGAGATGCACAGCGTGCGCCGCTTTCCCTCCGGGATGAGCACCGACTCGATCGCCTCGCCGTCGGAGAGCCGCCACAGAAACTTCTCGGTCCCGTCCTGCGACGTCTGACGGGCGGCGAGGGTGAGGCGCGCCAGCGGAAACGCGGCGTCGAGCGACGCGCGCAGGGCGGCGGGTAGATCGGTGGCGTTCGCCCAGCTTCCCAGGGGACGCTGCCAAAGACGCGGCAGAATTTGCCGGATGCGGTAGGCGGGTTCGCCGCAGTCCGTGAGCCACTGGGCGAGCGTCGTCCGGGCGGCGTCGGGGGTCAGGTCCAGCAGGTTCACCGTCATAGTTGAACCGCCAGACCCACCCGATAGGCGGCTCCGATCTCGTTCGCCCCACCGTCGCGGGCGAATTCAACACGATAATGTCCGATCGTGATCCCCACCCCGGCGGCGAATCGCCAGGCCGCGTTTCCGTAGCTCTGTTGCCGGGTCCCAAGGACATCGAGCCGCACGGGCCGGCCGAATTCCAGTCCGGCGCCGACCTGCTCATCGGTTCCCGCCACCCCACCGGCGGTGAGGCCCGCTCGGGCACGGATCGTTCCAGGGGTATCCCCCCAGAGGTTGCCGTGCCAGCAGCGCACCTCCACCCCGGCGTAAATGTCCTGCGCGCTCTCGTGACTGCCCAGGAAATGGGTCGCGGCCGCGAGTCGCACCACGTCTCCCGCCTGGTAGCCTGCGCCGAAATCCACGGTCCACCCATCGGTCGTCACCTGGTCCAACTGCGTTTCGTGATACCCTGCGTTGGCTCCGATCAACAACGCCCCTCCTGCGAGGCCCAGGCTCCAATTGAGCGCGGCGGTCTGCGTGTAGAAAGGAATCGTTGGACCGTCGGGCTCCGGTGAGTAGGAGGTCTGGACGAGATTTCCCAGGCTCATCCGTCCATAGGAGAGCCCCACCGCGCCGATCTCGGGAACTCGGAAACGGACCCCACCGAGAATGCCGGACGCGCCGACGACGCTCGGGGTCTGGATCAGGTCCAGGCCCAGGTCACCGTGTTTGCTGGGAATCGGTTGTGCCGGGTTCCAGAACGACGCCGACCCATATGCCGCCAGAGCGGGGGGCACCGTCACGGTGACGGTCGCCAATCTCCATAGCTCGGCCCCAGCCCCCTCCTGGCCCCTCAGAGGAATGCTCCCTGCCAGGAGGCCAGCCAGGAGGGCGAATGGGCGAGTAGATAGGCTCAAGGTCTTGTGTAGCGCAGTTGACTCAACTTAACTAGATTCAATCGCTTACACCACTTGCCCATCGAGCCGAATGCGACTGTCCGAACTCCTGAACCCGTACCGCATCCGGGTCCCCCTGCAGGCTACGGATAAAGAGGGGATCCTGAAGGAGCTCGTCGCCCTCATGCTGCCGGGGGACGGGGGGCAGGCGGAGGAGGTCCTGGGGGCGATCCTCGAACGGGAGCGGCAGTTTCCCACCGGCATCGGGTACGGCGTGGCGGTGCCCCATGGGAAGACGGGCGCGCTGGACGGCCTTCTGGTCGTCGCCGGGACGAGCGCGACCCCGGTCCGCTATGAGACCGTGGATGGGCAACCGGTGCGCCTGTTCTTCCTGCTGGCTGGGCCGGAAGCGCTGGCGGGACAGCACGTCAAAGCGCTCAGCCGGATTTCCAGGCTGGTAAGGCAGGAGCCGGTCCGAGCGCGGCTCCTCGCCGCGCAGAGCCCCGAAGAATTCTACCGCACCCTGTGCGAAGCGGAGGGAGTGGAACGACGGTGAGCCGGACGAGTTGGCGCACGCATCGGTGCGGGGACCTGCGCGCGGCCCAGGTCGGAGAGCGGGTCCGACTGGGGGGATGGGTGCATCGGCGCCGGGACCTCGGGGGTATCGTGTTCCTCGACCTCCGGGACCGTGCCGGTCTCGTCCAGGTCGCGTTCGGCCCGGCCTGGGCCGACCCGGAAGTGCTGGCCCGCGCGGGCTCGATGGGAAGCGAATCCGTGGTCGTGGTCGAGGGGACGGTCGTCGCGCGTCCGGCCAACATGCAGAACCGGGACTTGGCGACCGGGGAGGTCGAGGTGCACGCGACCTCGCTCCAGCTCGTCGGTCCCGCCGACACGCCGGCGATTCCGGTCGCGCGCGGCAAGGGCGAGGAATTGCCGGCCGAGGAGCTGCGGCTGAAATATCGCCACCTCGATTTGCGCCGCCCCGAGCTGCAGGCGAACCTGGCGCTGCGGCACCGGTTGCTGCAGCGGGCCCGCCGCACGTTGTCCGATCTCGAGTTCTTCGAGATCGAGACACCGATCCTCACCAAACCGACCCCCGAAGGAGCCCGGGACTATTTGGTGCCGTCCCGAGTGCACCCGGGCGAGTTCTACGCCCTGCCGCAGTCGCCGCAGATCTACAAGCAGCTGCTCATGGTCTCGGGGTACGACCGCTACTTCCAGATCGCCCGGTGCTTTCGCGACGAAGATTTGCGCTTCGACCGGCAGCCCGAATTCACGCAGATCGACATCGAAGCCTCGTTCGTGGGGCCCGAGGATGTGATGAGCCTCGTGGAGCGGGTGCTGGTCGCGTTGTGGGACGAAGCCGGACACACGATCGAGTCTCCGTTCCGGCGTCTCTCCTGGCGCGAGGCGATGGAGCGGTATGGCTCGGACAAGCCCGACCTTCGCTACGACCTGACGCTCCAGGATTGGACCCGCGAGCTCCAGCCGCTCGGCGTGCCGTTCTTCGCCGAGGCGGGGAGACAGGGCGTCCGGGTGCGCGGCATCGCGGTCCCGGGAGGCGCCAAGGTGTCACGCAAGGATGTGGACCAGATCACCGAGGTCGTCAAGCAGCTCGGTGCCTCGGGGCTCGCGTGGGCCAAGCGGCAGGGTGACCAGGTGTCGGGCTCGGTGGCGAAATTCCTGACCGCGGAGGTCCTGGGCCGGCTCGGTGTGCAGGACGGCGACGCCGTGCTGCTCGTGGCGGGGCCCGATCGGGTGACGTCGCCGGCGCTGGATCGGGTGCGCCAGGAACTGATACGGCGGCTCGCCCCGGCGCCGAAAGCGGCCCACGCGTTCTGCTGGGTGGTCGATTTTCCGCTGTTCGAGGCGGATCCGGAGACCGGAGCCCCGGTCTTCGCGCATCATCCGTTCACGTCACCGCATCCGGAAGACCTGGCCAAGCTCGACGCGGATCCGTTTGCCTGCCGCGCGCTGCATTACGACGCGGTCTATAACGGGAACGAGCTCGGCTCCGGCTCCATCCGCATCGTGGATCCGGCGGTCCAGCGCAGAGTGTTTTCCCACCTCGGGCTCACGCGGGAGGACGCCGACGCACGCTTCGGGTTTCTGCTGCAGGCGCTGGCCTCGGGCGCCCCGCCGCATGGGGGGTTCGCGATCGGTTTCGACCGGGTGACGATGCTGCTGGCGGGGGCGGGCAGTCTGCGGGACGTGATCGCCTTTCCCAAGACGACCGCCGCGCGGGCGCTGTTCGAGGGGGCGCCGTCGCGGGCCAACCCGGCCGACCTTGCGGCCCTGCACATTCAGGTGACGCCATGAGCGACGACATCGCCCGGCGGCTCGTGGTCGAGGGTGTCGACCCCCTCAATCTGGTGGGGGTGAACGACGGGAACCTGGTCGAGCTGACCCGGCGCCTCGGCGTCCGGGTGTCGCTGCGCGGTGACGCGCTCACGATTCAGGGACCCGGCGCGGCGGTCGAGCGCGCGGCCCCGGTGGCCCAGGCGATGGTCGACCTCGCCCGGATGGGGGAGACGCTGGACGTGCACGACGTCGAGCGCCTGATCCTCGAGGAGCAGGCGGGCACGCTGGGCGAGGGCCTCGGGGGGGGCGTGGAATTCAAGATCATTCTCCCTGGCCTGCGGCGGGTGATTCAGCCCAAGACCACGGGGCAACGCGAGTACCTCCAGTTGATCGCGCAGCACGACATTGTCGTGGGGATCGGGCCCGCCGGGACCGGCAAGACCTACCTCGCCGTGGCCGCCGCGGTCGATGCGCTGGCGCGCAAGCGAGTCCGGCGCATCATCCTGGCGCGCCCGGCCGTGGAGGCGGGCGAGAACCTGGGGTTCCTGCCCGGGGACCTCCAGGAGAAGGTGGATCCGTATCTGCGGCCTCTGTACGACGCGCTCGAGGACATGATGCCGCGGGACCGGGTGCAGAAGGCGCTCGAGACACGCACGATCGAGATCGCGCCCCTCGCCTACATGCGGGGCCGGACGCTCTCGGACGCCTTCGTCATTCTGGACGAGGCCCAGAACGCGACGGGAATGCAAATGAAGATGTTCCTCACCCGGCTGGGCGTGAACTCGCGCGCCGTGATCACGGGCGATAAGACCCAGATCGATCTGGGCGTACGGGAAGATTCCGGGTTGCTGCAGGTCGAGCGGATCCTCCCGGGGATCGAAGGCATCGGCTTCTGCTATCTCGCGGAGACCGACGTGGTCCGCCACCGGCTGGTGCGGGACATCATTCGCGCCTACGCCGAGGACGCCCAAGGCTGACCATGAACCGGATCGGGATCGCCCGCGTCCAATACCATGCGGTCCGCTGGGTCTGGGTCCTGGGCCTTGCCCTGCTCACCCAGATTGCTTTCCCCTCGTCGGCGACCGACTACGCGCCGCTCCTCGACGTGGGTGACCGCGCCGCGCGAGAGATCAAGGCGCCGTTCGATTTCGTGGTTTCCAAGACCGACGATGAAGTGCGGCGCGAATCCGAAGAAGACGCGGCCTCCGCGCTCCCCATCTGGGTGGTGAACCAGCGGGTGAGCGACAGCGCGCTCGCGCAGCTCCACGTGCTCTTCGCCTCCCTGGACACGGCGTCCCGTCATGGCGCCTCCGCGGTGACCCGCGCCGCCGCCGCCGGCGGATTGACTCTCTCGTCGTCCGAGGCGGAGTACCTCACGCGGTCCCCCAAACGGCATGCGCAGCTCGCCGCGCTCGAGGCGCTGTTGCCGCAAACGCTGGGACAGGGAGTGGCATCGGCGGTATCGCTGCGAGCCGAGCCCTCGCGGCAACTGATCGTGCGCCGCGGACCGAACGAGTACGGCGTGGATAAATCCCAGGTGCTGACCGCCGAGGGATACCTGGGGCGGGCGCGGGGACTGCACCCCGACCCCGGGTCCTCGGTGGGCGACCTGGTCTACTTGAAGCTGGTCCGGCGCAGCTTTCGCATCACCCTGACCCGCGACGACCTCGCCACCACGCGCCGGCGCAACGAGCTGATCGCGGGCGTCGACCGGACCAAGTTCGCGGTGCGCCAGGGGGACCGCCTCATCGGGCAGGGCGAGGTCGTGACCGAGGCGGTCGCGGAGAAGCTGACCGCGCTGCACGCGGAGCTGGTGCGCCGTGGCAGCGTCTCCAGCGCCACGGTCGGCGGTTGGATCGGGCCGATCATCCGGAACGGCCTGATCATCTGCGTCTTCTGGGTGCTGATGCTGTTCTACCGGCGGGAGACCTATCGGGAGCCGGGGCAGGTCGGGCTCGTCGCGGCGCTGTTCGCGGCGGCGATCACCGGCGGCGCGCTGGTCGCGCACTGGGTGCCCGATCATCCCGAGCTGATCCCGTTGCCCTTTACCGCCATGATGATGACGGTGTTGTTCAACGGGCGCGTGTCGATGATCGGCGCCATGATTCTCACCGCGCTGATCGCGACCCAGCCGGTATTCCACGATACCCCCGTGTTGCTGCTCTGCTGGGCTGGTGGGGTCACCGCGGCGCTCTCGGTGAAGTCGTTGCGGCGGCGTACGCAGCTGTACAGCGCGGTCGTGCTCGTGGGGCTCGGCTATGCGGCCGCCGCATTGGCCGAGGGAATGAGCGCCGACTGGGCCGTACAGGAAATCGGGCTGCGCGCGGCGTTCGGGGTGGCGAACGGACTGGTTTCCGCCGCGTTGACCATCCTGGTGCTACCCGTGGCCGAGCGCCTCACCCATGTCACGACCGATTTGAGCCTGCTCGAACTTTCCGACCCGAGCCGGCCGCTGCTGCGGCGCCTGTCGATCGAGGCCCCGGGCACCTACGCCCACAGCATCGCGATGGCCAACCTGGTGGAGTCCGCCTGCAACCGGATCGGAGCGAACGGCATTCTCGGCCGCGTGGGATGCTACTACCACGACGTCGGGAAACTGGCCAACCCGCAATACTTCGCGGAGAATCAGGTCTCGGGGGTCAACCCCCATGATCGTCTCACCACGGCGCAGTCGGTGGCGATCATCCGGGCGCACGTCCCCGAGGGGATTCGTCTGGCCCAGGAAGCGGGGCTTCCCGAGGCGATCCAGCGCTTTATCCCCGAGCATCACGGCACGGCTGAGATCACCTATTTCCTCGATCGGGCGCGCAAGCAGGGCGACAAGAGTCTGCGGCGCGAGGATTTCTGCTATCCCGGTCCGCGGCCCCGGACGGCCGAAACGGCGGTCACGATGCTCGCCGATTCGATCGAGGCGGCGCTGCGAGTCCTGAATGAAGTGACCCCGGCCAAGCTGGAGGCCGCGATCGAGAAGATGGTTCGGGACCGCTTGCTGAGCGGCCAGCTCGACGAAGC
>DATJXC010000075.1:0-50750 GCA_035500495.1 Gemmatimonadales bacterium | reverse complement strand
AGCCGGGAGACGGGAGAGGGGAGAGGGCCGACACCAGACCCTCTCCCCTCTCCCGTCTCCCGGCTCTCAGAAGGCGTACCGCACGCCCAGCTGCAACCGCCAGCGGGACGGGTCGACCTGCAGCTTCTCCAGATTGGTCGGCGAGAAATTGAGCTTGTAGATAGGCCGCTGATAGGTCGCGTCGTAGCCCACCGCCTGGAGCAGGTTGGCGTTCTCGAACGAGGACGTCTGTTTGATCTGGCCCCAGGTATTGTGGAACAGGTAGCTCTGGTTGAGAATCCCGCCCACGAAGCTCAGCACGTTGAACATGTCGCCGATCACCTCGACGCTCTGCCCCCGGACGCTCGGGATCGAGAACGCCAGCCGGGCATTCAGGAAGTTCATCCAGGGGTTGCGGCAGCTGCCCCGCTCCATGATGCGGCCCCTCGCGCTCGCGAGGCACGACTCGCTGTTGATGTAGGAATCGAGCTGCTTGAAGCTCTGCCCGGGCGCGAGCGTGATGTCGCCGGCGTTGCGCGGGACGTAGACCAGGTCGTTGGAGGAGATCCCGTCGGCGTTCGCATCGTTGGACACCACGTAGGCGTAGGGTGTGCCGGAGACGCCGACGTAGATCAGCGAGAACCGGCTGTTCCACGGCCCGTTGGTGGTGCCCGATATGGTGATCTTGTGCGGCTGGTCGAACGCCGAGGTACGCAGGTTGCGGTCGGCGAGCGTCCCGTCCAGCGGCGTGAACCGCAGGTTGGACGCCGCGATGCTCGATCCCAGGGAGATCAGATCCTGGGCATGGCTGTAGGCGTACGCGACCGCGAACTCCAGCCCGTTGGCGAAGTGCTTGGTCAGCTGCACGGCGAACGAGACGGACTGGTCGTCACTCTTGTTGGTGTGCTCGATGACGTCGCGGAAGTTGGGGCTGATGCGGACCGGGTTGGCGCCCCCCGTGGCGGTGATCGTGCCGTACATCGCGCGCCCGCCCTCACCCGCCATGTAGCTCTGAACGCCTTTCAGGTTCACGTCGTTCAAGTACATCTGGTTCAGCGTCTTGGAATAGACGAAGTCCATGGTCGCGAGCAGGCCCCGTCCGACCTGCCGGTCCAGTCCCGCCGCCACTTTGAACACCTGCGGGAATTTGAAGCTCGGGTCGAAGTACACGATGCTGGGAATCGGGGGGGTGGCCCCGACACCGTTCCCGGACCCGCAATGCGTGGGCTGGGCCTTGGGATCGACGGTGAAGGCCGGCACCGTATCGGTGGTGCCGCCCGAGGAGGAGAACGCACCGTCGCACACCAGGGTCGCCTGCTCCAGCCCGGTGTTGGAGTACGCGTTCGAGAGCCAGACATACGGGGGGCGGCCGGTGAAGGTGCCGATACCGCCGCGCACCACCGTGGCGCCGTCCTCGGTGAGGTCATAGTGAGCGCCGAGCCGCCAGGAGAACAGGCCGTTGCTCTTGGGGAAGCTCGCCGTGTTGATGTTGAGCCCCACCGGGGCCGCGCTGTCCAGCTTGGCATTGGTCGGAATCGCCGTGCTCATGTTGGGCAGGTCGTAGCGGACGCCGCCGGTCACCGCGAGCCCTCGCACCGGTGACCAGCGATCCTGTACGTACCCGCCGAACTGCTGCACCGACCAACTCGCGGTGGGGCCGTTGGGCCGGAGGGTGGGGTTGCCGGGCACCGCGATTTCATAGCGATATGCCTGGCCGGCCTCGAGGGCCGCGGGACTCGCGAAGCTCCACACCCCAATGGAAGCCGGGAAGAAGACGTTCGTGAAGCTGAAGAATTCGTTGTGGGTGCCAGCGGTCAGCAGGTGGTTCGTCCCGACCGGGAAGGTGAGGTTGTCGGTCACCTCGTAGATGTCCTGGTCGAGCGAGTTGGCCTGGGAGAAGCGCTCACTGCCCGCCGCCAGGAACGTCCCGCTGCGATCGCCGTTGACGAAGATCAGGGGCACGTCGTTCGGCAGCACGCGGTTGTCCCGGACCCGCTGGTACCCGGTGATCAGCTCATTGGAGTACTTGGCCCCGAACTGCGCGGTCCAGATCGCCCGGACGGTATTGGTCGTGGAGGCGATGTTGTACCCCGACTGGGACAGCTGGTAGCCGTCGCGGAATCCGGTTTGGGTCGGGTTGCGGGTCAGATTGTCGCTGTTCGCGTTCACATAGTTGTAAGACACCTCCAGGCGGCTGTTCGTCGCCAAGGTGCCTGTCAGCTTGACGAAGACATTGGCGTCGGGGTTGTTCAGCGAGACCGCTTTGTAGTTCCCCGGATCGAAGCCGTACTTGTTCTGCAGGATCTTCTGCACCGTGTCGGCCGTCGCCCGCCGGATTCCGACGCCCACCGAATCCGCGCCGCCGGTCGTGTCATCGCCGATGGTGATACTGGTGGGCGGAGCCAGGCTGGTGGACGGCAGGCCACGGGTCTGAAAATCACCCGAAACGAAGAAGTGCAGCCGGTCGCGGACGATCGGCCCGCCCACCGAGAAACCGTACTGCTGCTGCGTGAAATCGGCGATCTCGTTCCCCAGGGTGTCGTGCCCCACGATGGACTTGTCCTGGTACCAGTAAAACGCCGACCCGTGAATGGCGTTGGTCCCGGAGTAGGTCACCGCGTTGATGAGCCCACCGGTAAAGCTCCCCTGCCGGATGTCGAAGGGGGCGATCAACACCTGGTACTCCTTCACCGCCTCGATCGAGATCGGGTGCGCGTTGGCCTGCCCTCCCGGCGCGCCGTTGGCCGACAACCCGAACAGATCGTTGTTCACACCACCATCGATCTGGATGTTGTTGAAACGGAAGTTGGCCCCGCCCACTGACGCGACACCACCGGTGGGGGTTTGCCCGATGACCTGCGGAATCGTCTGGACGAACTCCGTGAAGTTGCGGGCCAATGTGGGGAAGCGATGCAGCTGAGAGTCGGAGACGAACCCCGCGGCGCCGGTGCGATTGGCCACCAGGGGGTTCTGCTCGGCCTGCACCGTGACGCCCGCCACTTCGACCGCCGTCCGCTTCAGCGACTCATTCAGCTCGAGCCGCTGGCCCAGCCGCAGGTACACCTCGGTGAGCGTCTTGGGTTCGAATCCCAGGCCCCGAAAGCTGACGGTGTAGGGCCCACCGATCGCGACGTTCTCGAGGTTGTAGCGCCCGTCGTCCCCGGTGTGCGCCGCGAAGCGCTCGCCGGTCGAGGTCTTGGTGAGCAGCACCTCGACACCGGCCACGGCCGCGCCGGCGTCATCGGTGACGCGCCCGGCAACCGCGGCGGTCGTGACGCCCTGCGCGTGGCCAGGGGCGGGAAAGCACCAGATGAGCAGGAGGGCGTACCCGACGAGGCGCGCCGCGACGGACCAGGGCACTCGTTTCATTGAACGGCTCCGCAGGGTTGTCGGCGCCCTCAAAACTGCCCGCCGCGGGAATTACGTCAAGGCGGACCGGCGAGGCGCCGCCACGCGCCGAACACGGGAATCCCGAGTAGAATGATCCCGACATCGACGGTGAACGCGACGGGTTTCGAGACGAGATAGTTACCGAGCAGGAACAACGAAGCGGCGAGAAACACCGCCGGGACGACCGGATACCCCCACGTGCGGTAGGGCCGCTCCAGATCCGGCCGGCGGCGGCGCAGCACGTACACCGCCGCGACCCCCAGGGCGTAGAACGGCCAGATCCCGATGATGAACTGGTCGGCCAGCTCCGTGAACCGCCGCACCAGCACGAACAACATCCCGAGGCTCGCGGCGAGCACGATGGCGCCCGTCGGAGCCCCCGTCCGCGGATCGACGCGCGCGATCGCCCGCGGGAACAGGCGGTCCTCCGCCATGGCGAAGAAGATCCGCGGCGCCGTCATCATCGAGCCGTTCAGCGTCCCGAAAGTCGAGATCGCCACGGCCGCGGAGACGGCGACCACGCCGGCGCTCCCGAGCAACAGCTGCGCCGCGTCCGCCGCCACGAGCTCCGCCCCCCGCATCCGGTCGATCGGGATGAGGTGCAGATACACGACGTTGGCGGCGAGGTACAGCACCACCACGAGCGCGGTGCCGAGGAGCAGCGCCCGCGGCAGGGCCCGCTGCGGGTCGCGCACCTCGCCGCCGACGAACGCGAGGTCGGCCCACCCGTCGTAGGCCCAGAGAATCGAGACCATCGCGAGCAGAAACGGCGAAAGCCGGACCGTGGCCGCCGGGAGGGCCACCCCACCGCCCGGCGGATGCACTCCACCCCCCAGCGCGAACCCCAGGATCACGAGCGTCGCGAGCGCCGCGACTTTGAATGCCGTGCTGAGGTTCTGCAGGACGGCGCCCCGGTGAATCCCGAAGTAATTCACCGCCGCGACGACGGCGATATATCCCGCGGCGAGCAGCTGCTCCCCCCGGACCGGTACTCCCAGCACCGGTGCCGCCGGATCGAGCCCGAAGAGGCGGAGCGAGTACGCCGACGCGGTGATGGAGATCGCTCCGTACGCGCCGGGGCGGATGACCAGCAGCTCGGCCCACCCGAAGAGGAACGCCGGGAGCGGCCCGAACGCCTCGCGCAGAAAGACGTAGACGCCACCCGAGCGGGGGAACAGGGCGGCGAGCTCGGCGTAGGTGAGCGCCCCACACACGGCCACGACTCCCCCCAGCACCCAGGCCAGCAGGAACAGCGGGACGCTTTGCACCTGCGCCGCGATGGACGCGGGGGTGCGGAAGATGCCGCTGCCGATGGTGGAGCCGACGAGTACGGCCACCGCGCTCCACAAGCCCAGCCGGCGCGGCAGGCGTTCGCCGTATTGGTCCGGGGTGCCGGTCATGACGAGCCGGGAATATACGCTGCCGCCGCGATGCCGAGACCCCGGGGCATGGCAGCACGAAGCCCCGGCCCGACGGGCCGGGGCTCCGTGGCGGCGCGTGAGTCGCGCGGTCTTATGGCCGCGTAATCATCACGTAGTTGTTGGGCGAGGACCCGGCTTGGCAGTGCACCTCGTTGGGATCACCGATGCAGTAATTCTCGATTACGAAGTAATGGGTGCCGGCCGGGTATGTGAAGTTGCCCGTGGCCTGCGGCTTCTTCCCGGTGGCACCGGCGCCGCCGTCCTCGAAGCAGGCCGTGCCAAAGTTCGCCAGGGTGCTGTCCGAGCAGGAATAGATGTCGACGTCCGGGTTGCTCGCGGTCCCCGTCCAATCCGTCGTGAAGTTGAGGGTGGTCGGTGCGGCGAGGGTGAATTTGAAGATGGCGCACGGTCCGAAGGAACCGGCGCCCAAAACCGCCTCCGGGCAGACGGCGACGTTGTTACTCGTAGCCGGGGGCAGCTGGGTGAGGAAGTACGTGGTATCTCCCGACGCGGGGAGAATTCCGGTGATGTCCGGGGCGGTCTGCCAGCTGGCGTACCCGGTCCACAACTCCCCGCTCTGCTCCACTTGGGTCGTGGAGGTCAGGGTGACGTCGAGGCCCGAAACGTAGGTGACCGCGATCCCGGTGATCGTGGGCTTCCCTAACGCGCCGAACGGAACGAGGAGACCTAGGGAGTCCTTGCTCGCGATGAAGGTCGTACCGGTCACCGTGCTGCCACCGCTCGGGTACGTGACCGTGACCTTGGAGGTATCGAACTTGAGCGTCGCGGTACTGTGGATGATAAGCGTGTCGCCGCCCGCCACGGTGGAAGCGGAGAGGGCTCCGGGGAAATCGACCGGCAGCACCACCACCTGGACGGTATCGGGCGCCACGCCGTTGCTCGTGAACACGACGCAGGTCGCGTTCAGCGAGATCCCGGTCACGCTTACCGCCAAGGACACCGGCGGGACGGCTTGCGTCGCGGTCGGGATCGCGGTCGCGACCCCATTGTTGCAGGACGCCACGTTGATCGCCTGCTCCAGCGGGGTACTGGTGTTGTCGAGCACCCGAGCCGTCACGGTCTGCGCCAGGCCCGTTCCGTTGAACGTGAGCTGGTTAAAGTCGGTCACCAGCTTGACCGGGCTGCCGAGGCCAGACGCCGCGACCGGCGTGTCCTTGCACGCCACCGCCGAGCCGCCAACGGCGGCGAGGACTCCGATTAGCCCGAAGAAATGACGGTTCATGCGATCCTCACGTGAAAGGTCTCTGTCTCCGCCTCGCGGGTCAGTCTTGTTGTACTATGTCGTGTAGAGCGTCCGCACCGAGCAGCGTATCCCATCCCGGCCGGCTCACCTCTGTCTTATCATTGGTATAGATCAGCGTCCAGTTCCCGAACCGCGTCAAGTCCATGAAGATATAGGTGTACAACCGGCTCCGCGTGTACCGCCACACCTCGTACGGATTCCCCGACGCCGAGACTTTGCGCGAGTACACTTCGTCGGGGGGACCCTGCTTGATGAAGATCCGTCCCCGGTCGGTACTCCATCCAGGCCGTGCTGATGCCCCGCCCTCGTAGAACTTCTTGTTGGCCTGGGCGATGGCCTCGTAAAATTGCTCACGCTGCTCATTGCGAGCGGTGCCCGGTGTCGGATCTCGCTTGGCCCAGAACTGTTTGAGCCACGTTCGCTTGCCCTCCAGCGAGAGGGTCGAGTACACGCCCCGCTCATCCTGCGTCATCAGGTAGTCGAGCGGGCTGTAGGCCGAATCGAGCTGCGCTTCCGTTAGACCGGCCGGCCACTCGCCCGCCGCCGCCATCGCGGCCTCAACCTGGATCGTCTCAAGCCCTGCCATGCCGAACGGGGCGTTGCGGCTGACCTGGAACCCCGGCCCGGCGGCGGCGACTTCCATCCGGTATCGTCCCGGCGGCAGTCCGGCCAGGTCGAGCACGGCGTAGGCGAATCCACCGCCAGCCCCCACGGAAACCGGCGCGGGTGGGACAGCCACCACCTGTTTCCCCGAGTCGGTCAGCACCCGTACGCTCACCGCCGTTGTCTCAGCCCGGCCCGGGTAGAGCTCGAGGTAGTAGCCCAACTTCGCTTCCACCGGCGTGAGCACCGGCCGCCCCGTGGTGGTGAGCACCAACGGTCCCTTCTTGACCTCGCCCATCCGGAGTATCGTGTCCGCCGTCCCGCTCACTGCCCTGATGTCGGAGGCGAGCAGCAGGTCGGATGCTTGCGGCGACTGATCGAACGCATCCACCACCATCTGCCGGCGCTCCAGCCGCCCCGTCGCCGAATCGGTCACCGATACCTCGATGGTGTACCGGCCCGGCCTCGCCGCGAAGGCGAACTGCTCGACCGTCGATGCTCCGCGGGCCCGCAGCAGCTCCGCTCGTAGCGGTTCCAACCTGGAGAACGAGGCCAGCTGCAGGCCTCCGGTGTCGCGCACCACTACGCTGAACCGAAACGCCCCGCCGCCGCCGGCCTCGAGCGGGGTCACCAGGGGCAACGGTACGCGGCAAAACACATCCACCGCGGTCTGGGAGCCCTGTCCCGGCTGGCCGGCGCGGTAATAGCGTACGGCCTGCAGGGTGAAGCTGGAATCGTTCTGCGCCTCTGCCGGAGAGGCGGCACTGACGGTCACGAGAACCGCCAGGGCCGCCGCCCCATGCCACGACTGCTTCACACCGATACCACTACCAGCCTACGCTGAAGCTCAAGTAGTTCGTCGCGCCAAGCGGTCCGTAGTTCTTGTAGGCGTAATCGAATCCGAGCATCAGCTGGCCATGGGTGTAGGCCAAGCCACCGCCCGCCGCCAGCCCGTCACTCGTGAAGCTGGAAGCGGAGTACTGGGAGGTGAACCCCGCACCGCTACCGACGTCGAAGTTGTTGTCCGGCTGCAGGGTGTAGCTGCCCCGCAGGGCCAATGAGAAGCCCGAGCTGGAGATATTGGTTGCCTGGTACTCGAGCCCCAGCCCGGCGCCCGGCTTGGTATTGATGGGCTGCGAAAATTCCCCCAGCACGCTGACCCGGTTCATCCCCGAATTGAGCGCATCGAACGACACTCCGACCAGGAACTGCACCGGCAGGCTCCATGCGGAACTTTTCAGGGAGGCCGGCTGCGGATTCTGGGGAATGTCCACGGTGCCGAGCGGCGGGGCCCGCGTGACGGTGACATCGAGTGCGGATCCGCTCGCCTTCAGCGACGTCCCGAGGTTCGATATGGTGAACGCCGCCCGGATCGGGCGATCCCCGATCATGGCGTGGAAATTGGTCCCGAAGTCCACCGCGAACGCCGACGCGTTGGTGGAACCCAGCTTGTCGGAGATGAGCTTCGCGGTGATCCCGGCGGAGAAGCGATCGGAAAAGTTCTGGGCGTAGGTGGCGCCCATGAAGGTCTCCGAGACCGAATACGTCTGACCGTTACCGTCGGGGTCTTCCAGCGTATACACCGGCTGGTTGGAGAACCCGAACGATCCGAGACTGAAGCCGATCGCGCGAGTCCCGCCCGGGAACGGCAGGCCGAGCCCGACCCAGGTATAGTGGGTGCTCGCGATATAGCTGTACGTGGACACCTGGGCCTCGGCGTGCGGCATCTCCGCCAGGCCCGCGGCGTTGTAGTACAAGGAGGTGACGTCCCTGGTGAGCGCCGAAAAGGCGTCCCCCAGGGCGGCCCCGCGGGCTCCCGCTCCGAGGAGCAGGAACTCCCCCGACGTGCCGCCGTACCCGGTGTTGTCCACCTGGGACGTCTGGCTCAGGAGCGGCGCCGTGGTCAGCGCCGCCAGGCCCATGAGCGTGCCGAGCACGCGAGTCAGTCGCTGTGTCATGGTGGTCTCCCTCACGGCGCGAAGTTGACGACGGTGAACCGGCCGACCTTGGTTTTCCCGTCGGGGCCTTCGACGTGGTAGAAATACACGCCGCTGGCGACGAACTGGTTATTGCGATTGCGCAGGTTCCAGGTGGCTTCCCCGGCCCCGCCAGGGTCGTTGTGGGTGACGACGTTCACGAGAATGCCGCTCACCGAGTAGATGCGGATGATCGCCCGCGACGGCAGGTGCACGAACTTGAGCAGCTTCGTGCTGGGCGTGGCCTCGAGGGACGTCGTGACGTAGTACGGATCCGGCACCGTGTGCACGCGCGACAGATCGCCGGACGTGTTGTCCGCGACCGCGTACTTCTGGGCCACGGTGATCTTGTAGGTAAGCCCGGGCGCATAGGACGGCCGCACCGCAACTCCGGTGAAGCTGTACCCGGTGCAGCCCGTCATCACCGGGCCGAGCTCCGGACTGCAGCTCGTCGCCGAGAGGTTGCCCGACACCGCCCGCAGTCGCCATTTCGTGCCGGCTGCCGGGATGCCGCTCATCTCCATGAAGAACGGCTCGCCGTTGATGATGAGGACGATCCCGCTGGCGTTCTGAGCCCCCGTGATGGTGAGGGAGAGCGGCTCATACTGGGCCGTCCGCTCGAGGTCCACGCACGGCGCGGGACCCCACCAGTCCGGCAGGCAGGTTGGGTAGGTGAGATAGAGATGATGGTACCCCGCCACCCCGACGCTGGGAGCCCCGGTCCCGTCGGCTATATCGCCCGCCGCGACCCCGGAGTCCGCATAGGTCCGCACATTCAGGAAGCCGTATCCGGTTCCCTGTTGCGCCGTGAACGGCAGCACCGTGTGGTGCGTGGAATCAAACACGGTCACGCTCGAGTCCGCGTTCCAGGTCACCAGGTAGTCGGCCGGATACCACGCGGTATTGGCGTACCCGTACCCGCGGAGCAGGATGTTCGCTGCCCCCTGCGGCCCCGCCGTCCCGTCGGTCTTGGTGTCGCGGTGATTTTGCGGCGACCAGATCCGCCCCACCCCGGTCAGCTTGCCGGCGTGGTGCGCCGAATCCGCATAGCCCATGACGGTCGGATTGGGCGGCTCGCCCGCGCCCGGATCGAACCAGCGCGAGTGCGCGAGATAGCGGTTTTCGTTGGTCCCCCCCACGCCGTAGCGCCCGATGATCAGCGCCTCGCCGTACGAATGGCGCGACAGCGGCGTGAGGGAATCGCCGAAGGTAATCGGCATCCGCACGTCCTGCGTGAACGCGATCCCGAAACGCTTGGCGTTGGCCGAATCGTAGGGTACCAGCGCCTGGTCGAACTGGTAGTTCGTGTTCCCTGTGGCGCTGAACGACGGCATGGTCAGCGGCACGACGCGTTTAATGACGGAGCCGCCGGCGCTCATCGTCAGGTACATCGACGGCTGGCCGCCGATGCCGCTCTGGAAGCCGGGCGTCATCGAGTCGATGGTCACCGCGATGTCGCCCTGCGGCAGCGCCTCGTTGACCGCCGACCCGAGGATCAGCGCGGCGGCGTTGCCGGGGGGCATGTTGCCGCTGAACGTGCCGTTCGAGGTGTTGATCGCGGGATACTGCGCGTTGAGATCGAGCTGCGTGCCGTCCGAGCCGTACTCGCCCTGCACCAGCACGACGCTCGAGGTGTTCGCTCCTGCTACCCGCGGGGTGGTCTGCTTCGTGACCCGGGCCGACTCCAGCGAGGATGGGCCCGAGGTCACGGAGTTCACGTCGAACGCCGTTACCGCGTAGTAGTAGGTAAACGAGTTCAGCACGCCCCGGTCGACGTAGGCGAAGGTGACCCCGTTGTCCACCAGCGGGGGGAACTTCCCGCCGCCCGTGACCGCGGTATCGGCTTTCAGGATCAGGATCCCGCCGTTGGCCAGCTTCACCCGTCCACCCAGCGGCACCTGGATGACGTTCCCCACCAGATCATGGGGATACGAAACGGTGTAGGGAGGCGCCGTGTCGAAGTGGACGGGGCAGTCTTCGAACACCCCGAGCTCAGGCGCGCAGGCGCTGATGCCGTTGCCGCTCAAGTCGGTGGTGTAGGCGAAGTCGCCGGTGTAGTCGACAATCTGGGTGCCGGCGTAATCGAACTGCGCGATCAAATCCAGGTTGCCGGTGGTGCGCCCGCGGTAGATCCGGTATCCCTCCACGTCGAAGTGCCGGAAGTTCGGATCGTACAGCTTGGAGAGCGGATCCGAAGCGATGGCGTAGAAAGGATCGCCGCCGCCGGGGAGCTCGGTGGCGCTCTTCTGCCAGGCGATCGTCACCTGGTTGTTCCCCGGAACCAGGAAGAACGTCGGCGGGGCCGGCGCGAACGGCAGCAGGAAGCGGTTGTCGTACACCGCCTGCGCCACGAGGGCCTTGTTGAGCAGCGACTTGGGGACGGTCGACACCTCGTACTGCTCGATCTTCTGGTCACCATTGGTGTCGGCCTGGCTCACCCACCCCATCGCGTGTTCGATGTCCCGGACTCGGGACGGATCGGCGGCCATCGAGTCGCCCGAGGCCGGGATGCCCGGCTTGAAGTCGCCGCCGATGGTCGCGAGCAGCGTGGGCGTCCCGACCGGAGCCGCCAAGATGTAGGCCATCACGATCGTCTTCGCCTCACCGGGTTTCAACGACATGGGACCCGAGGACTGGAAGAAGCGCGTGTCGAGGGCCGTCTGTGACTGGTAGCAGAAGTGCAGCTCCAACTGTTGCCCCTGGAAGCTGCAGGTGCCGTCGCCGTATTTCGGGTCCGAGGTCCCCGACAGGTAGCGGTACAGCTGCCAGATCCCCACCGGATCGCCGTAGTGGGCCGGCGCGGCGGCCGTCGGGTTGTCGGTGTTGCCCCAGATGGTGAGCCCGATCTGATTGCCGGCGGAATCGACCGGCGACCGGAGGTATTTGGCGCCCACAAAGCCCGGGCTCGGCACGAACGGCGAGCCGAATTTATCGGGAGGGAAGTACCAGGTGGGTTCGAGGAAATCCGCCTTGTACGCCACCCCCATGGCGAACGGAATCACCGGGGTGGAGTAGTTGAGGGTCGCCAAGACTCCGACGTCCGCGTCCATGAAGAACGCGGCGTACATGTTCGTAATGGGGTAGCCGCAGGCGGGGATGTTGATCCCGAATTTCGCCTCGTTGATGGACTGGAAGTTCGCCCCGACCTGTCGGACCGCGTCGTAGTGTTCCTTGTCGATTGTCCGCTTGTACAGCGTGTCGCAGACGCCCGCCGTGCCGTCGGCCGTGACGTTATAGAAGGTATACACCCAGTAGATGATGTCTTCATTCCCCGTAGGGAAGTTCCATGACATACCACGCTCTTCCACCAGGATTCCCATGGGATGTTTGCGGCCCGACAGGTTGGCCGGGTCGCCTTCCCAGCTGAGCGTCCAGAGGTCCTGCTGGGAAACGTTGATCCCCGAGCCGTCCTGCTTCAAGAGCCCCGAGTCGGCGCCCGCGACGAGAATCGGATGGTAGATGTTGGTGTCCCGCACATAGGCGTCCTGGGGCCAAGCCACCTGGTCTGCGGGGTCGAGGGAGTTGAACACCGCCGTGACCCCGGCGCCATGACGCTGGTCGCCGCGGGGGTCCATGAAAAAGGCCCCGACGGTGTCACCGGCCCACGGAAAGGCGGCGTTCAACGGGATCGTCCCCGCCAGCTGGAGCCCCGAGTTGAAGATGTAGGAGTCGGGACTGCCCTTGGGCCAGAAGCCGCCCTCCAACACCGGCGAGTCGGTGGGATCGACGCACACCTCGCCGCGGTTGTTGATGCCGCAGTAAATACTGTTGGTGTTCATCACGTTGAACGCCAACGCGAAGAGGGCGATGCCGGACCGTTTCGCCGGCTTGACCGGCCCGGGCTTCCCCGACGCCGCCGGCACCCCGACCGCGAGGAGCAGCATCGCCAGGATTCCGCCCGCGCGGCCTCCGCGAGTCCACCAGGTTGAACGCATAGTCAATTCCTCGTCATGAAGGTGAGCCCTGCGGGGGGCGCCCCGGATCGAGGCGCCTCCCCGCATCGCGATCCGTTAGAAGCTCAGCTCGAAGCCCACGCGAATCGAGCGCGGCGGACCGTAGAAGTTCTGCGGCCCCGCGACCAGGTTGTACCACGCGTTGAGCGCGGCGGTCTGCTCGTCCAGCGTGTACACGCCGTCGCCGTTGCCAAACCGCGCTTCCACCCGGCGCAGGTTCACACAATTGACGACACCCTGATCGGTGGCCGTCCAGGTGCTGCACGACGGCCGCAGATCGATCGCGCCCCCGGGCAGGTTCTTGCCCTCCTGCTGCGCCTCGATCTGCAGACTGGAGAACTCAGGGCTCAGCACGTTCGTCTGGTACACCGGGTTCACCACGTCTCCCGTTTCGACGAACAGCGAGGTCACGTTCTTGAAGTTGAACAGGTTCCGGAAATCGCCGAACACCGTCACGTCCATGCTCGAGAGGCGGAACCCTTTGGTCACCCGCAGGTCGAACGCCTTGGTCCACGGCATGGTCGACGAGTTGAGCGCCTCCGCCGCGTTGCCCCCCAGCCCGAAGCCGGCGCGCGGCCCGACCGATCCCTGGCCGGTGTTCACGAGCCTCGTGTAGGGCAACCCCGAAACAATGCGGAACGAGGCATACGCGCCCACGTTCTGCAGGATCGCCCCCAACGTCTGCCCCTTCTGCCAATCCTTGGGCACGTTGATGGAAATCCCGCCCACGAAGTTGTGGGTCCGGTTGTCGTCGGTGGGGAGCGGCTGCTCCGCCGGGGGCGAGCGATCGCCCGTGACCTGAGCCGCTTCCCGTGCCGCCGTATTCAGGTAGGTGAACGGATCCGACCCGGTGTTCTTGGCCTGCTGGAACGTATAGGAGCCCGAGAACAGGAACCAGGAACCGACCCGCTCGTCCAGTTTCAGGTCGATCCCGCGGGAGTATCCGAAATCCGCCGTGGTCAGCACGTTGAGGTCGCGGAACGCGCCGGGGAAGGACGGGTCGGGATACCGCTGCAACCGGTACGCCAGGTCCGACACGCTGTTCCGGTTGTACGCCGCGACGTCGAGCACCAGGTTCTGGCTGAACGCGTGACGAATGCCGAACTCGAAGGCGATCGACTTGCCGAAGCCCACGTCCCGCCCGAACTGGTCGTTGGTGTTGGTGAACGAGATGTCGTTGTTGGTTCCGGACAGGAGTGTATTGAAATCCGGCGTGTTGACCTGTTGCGAGTACGACAGCCGGAAGTCCGTCCGCTCGGTGATCGGGAACGACACCCGGATGCGCGGCTGCAGCGCGTGGTGCCAGACGGCCGGGGTCATCACCGCATTGAGTGAGGCCTGGTAGGCCGCGTCGTTGGTGGCCGTGCCGTTCTGCCATGCCGGGTTCGAGGCAATGAAAGCCGGCGTGTTGGCGAACAGGCCGTCGGAGTTCATGGCGTCGTAGCGCAGACCCAGTTCGAGCACCACGTCACCGAGATCCAGCCGGTCCGAGGCCCACCAGGCGTAGGTCTTCGGCTGGACGACGTAGGCATCCATGGCGAACTGGCTCGTAATGGAGGAGTTGAGGTACGCCAGATTGGTCGTGTTGTACTCGCCGCCCAAGTTCAGGCGGTTGAACTTGTCGAGCTGCCAGTCCACCTGCCCGAAGCCGCGATAGCGGTCCTCGGCATTCAGGTTGATGTTGGAGTTGCTCCCCTGCGTGAAATAGTTCTGCCCGACCAACCCATAGGGGTTCATCCGATAGGGTTGCACGTTGCGGAGATCGGTCCGGTTCAGGTAGGGAATGCGGCAGTCGGAGCCGTTCGCCGCCAGGCAGTCGCCGCTGTTCGACCGGATGTTGCGGATCACCTGATCGGTGATCGGGAACGGCTCGTTCCCGATCCCGGCGAAATTCAGGTTCGAGAACTCCATCCCCATGGTTGGATTACGGGTGTCGAGCTCGCTCTGCGGAGACAGCATCCCGGTAATACCACGGTTCTGGCCCCAGCTCAGGTTGACGTTCAGGGCCAGCGCCCGTTCGGTCTCTTTGAAGAACGTGTGGTTCAGGTTCATCACGGCGAGCCGGGACCAGGTATGGGATCCGCTGTACAGCGCCGGGTCACCGATGACGCTGCCGGGCCAGTTCCGCCCCTGGTTGCCGTTGGCCAGCCCGCTCAGCGATATGCTCGAGCCGCTGCCGTAGGAGTAGGACAGCTTGCCCTGATACTGCTGGTTGGTGCTCCAGTTGTACGGCAGCCGCTGCCCGGTGCACTCGAAGCCGTGGTTGGACCCCTGGTCGCACTGGCCCGACGCCTGTACGAACAGCGGAATGGCCACGCTTTCGGTGTGGCCGCCCTTGTCGACGAACGCCACGTTGGTATCGGTCCCCGCCATCGCATAGGTCGGCACCTGATCCCAGCCGGAGCCGAGGAACTGCGCCACCTGTCCCTGCAGCACGCCCGATACGAAGAACCGAAGGTTGCCCGTGATCGGACCGCCGAGGGACCCCTCGAAGCGGTTGTACCCGACGCTCATCGAGTTGTTGAACGGCTCGTCCGTCGACCAGTTCAGGCTCCCCGAGAACTTCGAGCCGCCCGACCGGCTGTTGTAGGCGATGACGCCGGCCTGCGCGTTCCCGAACTCCACTCCCAACGCTCCGGTCGTGACCGAGGCCTCTTCCACCGCGTTCGTGCCGATGTTGATGGCCTGCGAGCCGAAGTTGGTGGAGCGGACCGGCGCGCCGTCGATGTACACGTTCGCCGAGCCCGGCCGACCGCCGCGGATCGAAACGCCCGCGCCCGCCCCGGACTCCACAACCCCCGGCACCAACGAGATCACGTTGCGGACGTCGTCGGTCGGCAGATTGTTGACCAGATCTCCGGACACGATGGCCTTTGAGGCCACTTCGTCGCGCGGCACGATCGGGTTCGAGGCGGCGGTGATGTTCACCGTGGCCACCTGGACCGCGGACGGCTGGAGCTTGGCGTTCTGCGTCGACGTTTGCCCGCCGACCACCCTCGCCCCTTGAATCTCGACCGCCTGAAATCCGATGAACTGAATGCGCAACGAATACGTGCCGACCGGAACGTTGTTGATGAAGTAGTAGCCCTTCTGGTCGGTGATCGCGCCGAACGAGGTCCCGATCACCAGGACCTGCGCTCCCGTGATCGGTGCGCCGGCCTGATCCGTCACCGTTCCCTCGACCTTGCCCGTCGTCTGT
Source organism: Gemmatimonadales bacterium (assembly GCA_035500495.1). Lineage (GTDB taxonomy): Bacteria > Gemmatimonadota > Gemmatimonadetes > Gemmatimonadales > GWC2-71-9 > DASTHG01. The sequence continues at coordinate 34,965 of DATJXC010000075.1, read as the reverse complement.
TGCGCCGCCAGCGGCACGACCGCGACGACGGTCGCGATCGCCAAGGCGACGCCCAGCGCGAGGAAGCGATCGAGAGCGCTTCGCACACGATGAGTCATGGACACATCCTCCCAAAGCGTGATTGCGTGTGGACTACCGGACGGAAAAACGGATGGCGACACGTCACCTCCCTCCGGGTGAGTGTTTCCCAAACGACGGCTGAGGCGCAAACTTTCGTTAAGCTGTCCCACCGTTCGCGCAGCGTCAAGCTGATTGCTGTCCCCTCCCGGGGACAGCGGCGCGGCCAACATACTCCCCGACGAGAATCCCGCAAGACCCCCCGAGAGGCGTGGCGCCGCCGTCCGTCAGACCAGCAGCAGGTCCCGCTGGGGCTCCCGCGGGGTCACCTCGGGCCCGTCGGTTCCCAGATACACGTTGATCTCGCTGCGCACGCCGAAGCGGCCCGCCAGGTAGACCCCCGGCTCCACTGAAAACCCGATCCCCGCGGCCAGGGGCCGGGTGTCCGCTGTCTCAAAATTATCCAGGTGGGGACCGGAGCCGTGCAGGTCCTTGTCGATCGAATGCCCCGTCCGATGCAGGAAGAACTCGCCGTACCCGGCGTCCCGGATCACCGCCCGGGCCGCGTCATCGAGCTCCGCGCCCGTCACCGCGACCCCCCCCCCGGACCGCCAGCGCTGTTGCAGCCGCTCCACAGCCGCGTCGCGCGCGCCGCGCACCGCCTCCCACACGCGCTGCACTTCCCCCTTCCCCCCGCGCTGCGCCCCCCCCCCCGCCCCGGGCCGCGCCACCGCCATCCACGTCTGGTCGGCGAACACGGCACCGCTCCGCTGCCCCGCCCACAGGTCGAGCAGCAGCACCTCACCCGGTGCCAACCGCCGATCGGCGCCGGCCCGCGGCTCGTAATGGGGGTTCGCGGCATTCTCCTGGAATCCGACGATGGGGGGATGCGAGGTGTAGAGCCCACCACGGTCGAACGCCTCCATCACCCGATGCTGCACCGCCGTCTCACGAACTTCCTCCCCGCGCGCCAGCTCGGCCCCCGCCCAGGTCAGCGCCTCGCGCGCGATCACGGCAAGCGCCTCGGCCGCGCGACGGTGCCCCGCCAGGTCGGCCGCCGACCAGCGCGCGGCGAACCGGGTGACGAGCGGCGCCGACGACACGACGCGCGCGCCGAACCGCGTCAGCAGCTCGACCACCCCGTGCGGCACGCGATCCAGATAGGGCACGCCGTCGTCGGGCGAGACCTCCATCGCGACCGTCTTCCCGGCGACGAGCGTGCGCAGACGCTCGTGCAGCTCCGGCCACGCGGCGTAGGGCCGCACCTCCCCCGGGAACCCCTCGAGCGGTTGCAGCTCGATGCGGTGCGCCACCGCCACGGGAGCGCCCACACGCGGCAGCCAGACAAACAACCGGCGGGTGGCCATGCCGCTCGTCCCGAGGACGTTCGTGACGATCGGGTTGACGCCGTGGAAATCGAACAGCAGCCACCCATCGGCGCCCAGCGGAGCGAGCTCGTCCGCCAGCGCCGCGAAGTCGAACCCCGCGAGGGGACGAGCGGGCGTGGGGGGGGGCGGGGCGTCCGGCATCAGTGGTGGCGGAAGTCGGTGGTGGCGGCGCGCCATTCACAGGTCGCGCCACCGGTCGCGCGACAGGAGGTGTGCAACATCGTGCCCTCAAAGCCTGCGAGCAACCGGAGCAGCTCCGCGAACGCCGCGCCGTAGAGGGCGCAGGCGGCGCCATCGGGGGTCGCTTGGACGGCGACGGGATCGCTCACCCGCGCGACCGGGACGCGGTGCTCGCGACGCAGGTCACCCCCCAGCACCGCGCGCGCGGCGCGGCGGGCCACGGCGTACCCGAGACGCTGAGGGGCGAGCCGCGCCGCCAGACGGGACCCCGCGAACGCGCGGCGCACCGCGCGCCGGGCCGCGCGCCGCCCGGCGTCGGCGAACACCAGATCCGCATCGGGACGCCGGCCGACGAGCCGCAGCAACGCCTGCACATGCCCGGGCTCGACGCCGCGGTCGCGGCGCACCAGCGCCTCGTATTCCGCGAGTTGCACCGTGACGGTGCTCGAGAGACCGAACCGTTTCACCAGGAGCTCATCGGCGAATTCGGAAAGCCCGTCCTCCACCGGCGTATCGAGGTTGCGCACGGCTTCGAGCACGGCGAGAGGGACGATAGCGTGAATCACGCGGGGCGTAACCTAGCACCCCATTGCGGAAGCCGGGAGGCCAAGCGAGCCTATACCCGTGACCTCGCCCTCCTCATCACCCCCCGCGCCCTCCGCCGACGGGCGGCGCGCGGCATTCGAGCGCGAAGCCCTGGTGCACCTGGACGCCGTGTACCGCGTGGCGCTCCGGCTGTCGGGCAACCCCGCCGACGCCGAGGACCTGGTCCAGGAGACCATGCTGAAGGCGTACCGCGCCTGGAACCAGTACCAGCCCGGGACCAACGCCAAGGCCTGGCTCCTCACGATCCTCCGGAACTCCTTTATTAATGAATACCGGCGCCGCACCCGGCACCCGGAAACCGTGGATGTGGACACAATCGAGCCGTTTGCGGTGTTCGAAGAAATACAGGACGAAGACCCGCAAGGGACCTTCTTCGATCAGATCGTGGACGACGAGGTGCTGCGGGCCATCGATGAGCTCCCAGAGGCGTTCCGGGAAACGGTGATGCTCTCCGACGTGGAGGGGCTGCGCTATGAGGAAATCGCCAAGATGCTGGAGGTCCCGGTGGGCACCGTGAAGTCTCGCCTGTTCCGCGCCCGCCGCCTGCTTCAGGCCAAGCTGTACCGGTACGCCGTGGACATGGGCTACATCAAGGGCTCGCCCCGATGAATTGCCGGGAATGCGCCGAGCACCTCTACGAGTATCTGGATCGCGAGCTCACGCCGGCGCTGGAGCAGGAGATCCGGGCTCACCTCGAAGCCTGTCCCCCTTGCGGCGAGCACCATGACTTCGAGGAGTTGTTCCTCAAGTTCCTGAAGCTGCGCTGCCAGACACAGGGGGCGCCCGCCAGCCTCAAGCACCGGATTCTGGAACAGCTCTTCGACGAATGAGTCACTGGGATGCAGTCGTCGTCGGAGGCGGGCCCGCCGGGTCCGCCACCGCCCTGCTGCTCGCGCGGGCCGGGGCGCGCGTCCTGTTGACCGAGCGGGCCCGCTTCCCCCGCGACAAGGCCTGCTCGGAATACCTGAGCCCCGCCACGACCGCGATTCTCGAGCGCCTCGGTCGCGACGTCGTGGCGGCCATCGACCAGGCCACCCCACCGCCCAGCCGCCTCAGCGGCATGAAGCTGATCGGTCCCCACGGCACAAGCGCAATCGGACGCTTCAGACGGTGGTCGTATGCCCTTCCCCGCACGACCTTCGATACCATCCTGCGGGACGCCGCGGCCCGGGCGGGAGCGGTTATTAAGGAAGGGGCCGCGGTGGAGGATCTGATCTACGATGGCGGGGCTGTGGGAGGAGTGGTGGCGCGGGAAACGGGAAACGGGAAGCGGGAGACGATTCACGCGCGGGTGGTGATCGGCGCCGACGGGCTGCGCTCCGTCGTCGCGCGACGACTCGGGTTACGCCGCTCCAGCGCCCCGCACCGGATCGCGTTCAGCGTGCATCTCGAAGGCGTGGCCGGGATGTCCGACCTGGGCGAGATGCACATCGGTCGCCCGGGCTACATCGGGCTCGGTCCCATCGGCGGAGACCTGGCCACCCTGGCCCTGGTGCTCCCGGTCGCTGTCGCGCGCCGCCGGGCGCGAGTACTGGCCGCGCACCTGCTCCCCGAGATGGAGCGCTTCCCGGGGCTCGCCGGCCGGTTCGCCAACGCACGGATCGTCCGTCCCGTTCTCACCACCGGGCCCTTCGCGCAGTGGTCACGACGGGCGGTGGCGCCCGGCGGGGGCGCCTTGCTGGTCGGAGACGCGGCGGATTTCTTCGATCCATTCACGGGCCAAGGGATCTACGCGGCGCTTCGAGGAGCGGAGCTGGCGGCGGAGTCGGTGCTCCGCGCCCTGCCCTCCGGGGGGAGCCGCCCGCTGGGGGCGTCGGCTCTCGCCGGCTACCGGGCGGCCCGCCGCCGCGCCTTTGCCGGCAAGTGGCTGCTCGAGCGGTTGATCGGCCTCGGCGTCGGGTGGCCATGGCTGGCGCAGCGCGTGGTGTCGCGCCTCGCCCGGCGTCCCGCGCTGGCCGACCTGCTGGTCGGTGCCACCGGTAACATCGTGCCCGCGCGCGCGGTGCTCGCGCCCACCTCATTGCTGCAACTGGTCTGGTGAGCATGCCCAATGCCGGCGTCCCCCCTGAGCAATTCCGAGAGCTGCTCGGCCGGTTTGCGACCGGTGTGACCGTCTTGACCGCCCTCAGCGCGGACCGGGGGGCCGGCCGACCCATCGGCATGACGGCCAATTCCCTTGCGTCGGTGTCCCTCGATCCGCCGCTCCTGTCGGTGTCGGTGGACCGACAGCATGAGATGCACGCCGCCATGGAAGCGACCTCGCACTTCGTCGTCAACATCCTGGCCGACGATCAGGAGGCCTGGTCGCGCCGGTTCGCCGGGACCGCGGAGAACCGGTTCGACGGGGTGGGGTATCGGGAAAGCCGTCGCGGGATCCCGCTCCTGGACGGAGCGCTGGCCCACATCGAGTGCGAGAAGCACGCGGCGATCGCCGGAGGGGATCATACGGTGTTCCTGGGACTCGTGACCGGTGGGGCGGTGACCAACCGCCGGCCGTTGCTGTACTACCGCGGCGGATACGGCAACCTGGGGAGCGATTGAGCTGTCAGCCGTCAGGTGACAGCTACCGACACCATGCGCACAACCGATACCATCTCCATCACAGCTCCGCTCGAGCGAGTGTTCGAGGCCGCCCGGCAAGTCGAACGCTGGCCGCAGATCCTGTCCCATTACCGCTGGGTGCGGATGCTGGAGCGCCGGCCCGACGGCGGACGCGTCGAAATGGCGGCGTGGCGGCCGTTCGGGAGCGCACGCTGGCCGACCTGGTGGGTCTCCGAAATGACGGTCGAGCCCGCCGCCCACGTGATCCGGTACCGGCACGTAGGCGGCCTCACCACCGGGATGGACGTGCGGTGGATCCTGCGGGAGCGTCGGGCACCGGCGGAACCGCACAGCGTGGAGGTCGAGCTGGTGCACGAGTGGGCGGGTCCACCGTGGCCCTTGATCGGCGGCCTCGCGGCGGCGCTCGTCATCGGGCCGGTGTTCGTGCACGGGATCGCCTCGCGCACGCTGGCCGGCCTCAAGCGGCACGCGGAGGCGGCGTGAGGCGCGTGGTGATCACGGGGGTCGGCGCCGTCACGCCGATCGGCACCGCCGCGGATGGGCTGTGGGCCGGTCTCGTGGCGCGGCGCTCCGCGGTGCGCACGATCAGCCGATTCGACCCGAGCCCGTTCAGGAGCCACGTGGCGGCGGAGATTCCGGACTTCCGCCCGCAGGATTTCCTCGATGCCAAACGGGCGCGCCGGCTCGACCGCTTTTCCCAGCTGGCCGTGACGAGTGCCAGGCTCGCGCTCGCCGACGCGGACCTGCCGCTCGAGCGCGAAGATCCGGACCGGATCGGGGCCATGATGGGATCGGCCCTGGGCGGCGTGGCGTTCGCGGAGTCGCAGGTGGAGCACTATCTGCGCGACGGCCCGCGCGGGCTCGACGCGTCGCTCGCGCTCGCGGTGTTCCCGGGCGCCGCGAGCTGCAACATCGCCATCGAGTTCGGGGTGACCGGCCCCAATTCCACGAACGCGATGAGCTGCGCGTCGGGGACGATCGCCGTGGGAGAGGCGTTCCGCGTGATCCGGTCCGGTGACGCCGACATCATGCTCGCCGGCGGGGCCGAGGCGCCGCTCGCGCCGCTCACCTTCGCGGCGTTCGCGAACATCCGCGCGATGAGTACCCGCAACGATGATCCGGCCACGGCCTCGCGGCCGTTCGACGTCGCCCGCGACGGGTTCGTGATGGGCGAAGGCGCCGCGGTCGTGGTGCTGGAGGAGCGCTCGCGGGCCCTGGCCCGCGGCGCGCGCGTCTATGGTGAAATCGCGGGATACGGGATGACCAACGATGCCTGGCACATGACCGCCCCGCGCCCGGACGCGAGGCAGGCGGCCCGCGCGATGCAGCTGGCGCTCGCCGACGGGAAGGTGACGCCCGCGGAAATCGGGTACGTGAATGCCCACGGCTCCTCCACGCCGTTGAACGACTCGACCGAGACGCTGGCGCTGAAGCAGGTGTTCGGTGCCGCTGCGTACCGCCTGGCCGTGAGCGGGACGAAGGGCTACTACGGGCACGCGCTCGGCGCGAGTGGGGCGATCGAGACCGCCATTTGCGCCCTGGCGCTGGACCGCCGTTGGCTTCCCCCGACGTTGAACCTCACGGTCCCCGATCCCGCGTGCGACCTGGACTGCCTCCCCGGAGACGGCCGCCCGGCGACGCCTGACGCGATCCTAACCAACTCGTTCGGGTTCGGCGGGATCAACGCGTCGCTGGTGTTGCGGCGCGCCTAGCCGCGCCAGTAGATTGCCCCGCCACTTCTCGCCACTCACCTGACTGGAGGCAGCGCCCGGTGACCACCTCTTCCGCCCCTAGTTTCCGGTCGGTCTTCGCCGAGGCCCTCGGCACGGCCCTGTTCGTGTTCATCGGGTGTGCCAGCGTCGTCGCGAACGGGATCACGGCCGGCGCCGTCGGAGGACTCGGCATCGCCTTCGCCCACGGCGTCGGCATGGCCGTCCTGATCAGTGCTTTGATGAGCATCACCGGCGGCTACTTGAACCCGGCGGTGAGCTTCGGGCTCCTGGCCGCCGGGAAGATCGACGCCAAGACCTTCGGCAAGTACGTCGCTGCGCAGCTCGTCGGCGGCGTCATCGGCGCCGCGCTGGTGAAGGCGGTCTTCCCGGTCCAGTCCGTGATGGCGATGAGCGTGGGCACGCCCGGCCTGGCCTCGATGATCAGTTTCGGTCAGGGCGTCGCCATCGAGGCGTTGTTCACGTTCATTCTCGTCTCTGCGGTGTTCGGCACGGCGGTCTCCTCCGAGGCACCCAAGATCGCGGGATTCGGTATCGGGCTGTCGATCTTCGTCGCCGCGATCGTAGTGGGCCCACTCACCGGCGCCGCGCTCAATCCCGCCCGGGCCTTCGGGCCGGCGCTCGTCGCCATGGACTTCAAGGCTCACGCCGTGTACTGGATCGGCCCGCTCGTGGGCGGCGGTCTTGCGGGATGGGTCTGGCGGACCTTCCTCCTGCCCCGCGATCCGGCGCGCCTGTAGCGTCGCCGGGCGGTTCACGCGCGGGGGTGGTGCGCTTCGCCGCCCGTCGCGCGGAGGCCGCCCGTCCCCGCTCGGCGCGGCGGGCGGAGGTATGGCTGCGGCTGGCCTGCGCGCTCGCGCCGTCGTTCGATCCCTGCTTCGAGCAGCTCGTCGCCCTGCGGCGCGCCCGGGAGGACCGGTGGGGCGCGGTCGCGGTCGCGCAGGAAGCCACCCAGCGATTCCCCGGCGATGCCGACGCCTGGATGCTGTTGGGGGAAGCCCATCTCATGGTATTCCGCCAGCTCGACGCGCTCAGTGATTTCGAGCAGGCGATGACGATCGAGGAGCGGGCCGATGCCGCCCTCGCCGCCGGGGAGATTTACTTCCGCCAGGGTCGTCACGCCGAAGCTTCCGCGCGCTTCGCCCGCGCCTATGCCGCCGGGGGCGGCCCCGAAGCGCTGCGGCGCAACGCCCAGGCGCTGCACCTGGCCGGCGACGAAGCCGCGGCGGATGAGGCGTTGCAGTTGTGGGCGGCGCAGGTCCCGGGCGGGGCAGGACAGCTGGAGCAGGCGCGCGCGGACCTGCGCGCCGAGCGGCGGGGCTAGGAGGGGCGGCGGCTGCGGCGGAACAGCGTCAGCGCGTACACGAGCAGAATCACGGCCGCGTCGATGTAGGCCGCGACCATGTAGGCGCCGTTCTGGGGCACGGCTTCAGGCATCGATCCCTCCCCCATCCCCGATCGCGTACCGCATCGTGACGAATCCCACGTACAGCAGCGTGAACACCGCGAAGGAGCTGAGCAGGGTGACGAGCATCTCCGGCGGGAGCGAGGGCGCGCTGGGTTTGAGCACGATCGGAGCCGGGTGCAGGGTGCGGAACAGGTAGACGCTCAGATGAATGAATGGCAGCAACACCAACCCGCAGATCCCCAGCACCGCGCTGTAGCGCGCTCGTAATCCCGGTTCGGTGACGGCCCCGCGCATCAGCAGGTAGCCCAGGAACAGGAAGAACAGGAACAGCGTGAGGGTGAGCCGGGCATCCCAGGTCCACCACGTGCCCCAGATCGTCTTGCCCCAGATGGGACCGGTCGTCAGCATCACCAGGGAGAACGCCGTCCCCACCTCGGCCGACGCCGCCGCGAACCGGTCATAGCGGGGATCCTTGATCAACAGAAACAGAATGCTCGCGAGGCCCACGAGCCCCATCGACAACATCGCCGACCAGGCCGCCGGCGCGTGCACGTAGAAGATCTTCTGGGCCAGCCCCTGGTGCGCCTCTTCCGGCGTGAAGACCAGGGCTCGCACGTACACGCCGGCCAGGAGCAGGAGCGCCACCGCCGTGATCCAGCGTCCGCGTTGGGCCAGCGTCATTCGGTCACCGTGGAAGGGAAGAGGATCGAGGCCAGGGACACGAACACGATGTCGTATGCGAGCAGCAACCTAAGCCACCCGCCGACTTCACTCAAGGGACGGCCGGCCAGCAGCTTGGCCGTCACCTGCACGGCGCCGACGAGCGGCGGAATGAGGAACGGCAGCAGCAGCACGGGGAGCATCAGCTCGGCGAAGCGGGTGCGGATCACCATCGCGCTGAACAGCGTGCCCACCGCGATGAACCCGATCGTCGCCAGCGCGATGACGCCGAGCAGCGGCGCCAGGATGCGTCCCACCGGCACGTTGAAGAACAGGGTGAACAACAGCAATCCCACCAGCTCGACCACCGCGACGAAGGCGAGGTTGGCCAGCAGCTTTCCCCAATAGAGACTGACGCGGCTCACCGGTGACAGCAGCAGGCCGTCCAACGCCTGATTCTCGAGCTCCGACTGGAACGCCCGGTTCAGCCCCAGCATCGCGGCGAAGGAGAAGGTCACCCACAGGATGCTGGGGGCCAGGTCGAGAGTGGCGACGGCGGTGGGATCGCGCCCGAACTCGAAGATCACGAGCACCAGCGCCGTGAACACGACCGCCGAGAGAATGGCCGTGCGGCTCCGGAACTCGAGCAGCAGATCCTTGCGCCCGATGATCCAGGCGTGGCGCAGCGTCTCACGCACCGGGCACCGCCTCCCGGTAGGCCTCCGCGACGGCGGCCGCGTCCCGGTCGCCCCGCGCCCCGAGCTGGACGAATTTGCCACCGCGCATGAAAGCGATCTCCGTGGCGAGCTCGACGCCTTCCTCCACGTTGTGCGTAACGAGCACGGTCACCCGACCCTCCGCCGCCTCCTCGGCCAGCAGGCGGCGCAGCTCCCCGGCCGCCACGCGATCGAGGCCGGTGAAGGGCTCGTCGAGCAGCAACACCCGCGGGTCATGGATCAGCGCCCGGGCGATCGCGGCCCGCTGCAGCTGGCCGCGCGAGAGCACCCGCACCAGGCGATGCTCCAGCGCCGCGAGCCCCAGGCGCTCGAGCAGATCCGTGGCGCGGGTCACGAACAGCTCGCCCCGCGGGGACACGTCGTAGAGCGAGGCCCAGAACCGCAGATTCTCGATCACGGTGAGGTGGCCGTACAATTGTGATTGATGCCCGATCCAGCCGATCGCGTGGCGACCGCCTTCGATGTGGGCCCGCCCGCGGGACGGGTGCAGCAACCCCGCGAGCACCTTCAGGAGCGTGGTTTTCCCCGCCCCATTGGGGCCGAAGATGGCGAGCGTCTGTCCGGGAGTGAGCGAGAAGGAGATGCCGTCGAGCGCGCGTACGGCGCCGTAGGTGTGACCGAGATCCTCAGCCCACAGCATCGATGCGCGTAGCGAGCTCGTTCAAGTCGAAAGGCTTGACCAGGTAGGCGCTGTGGCCCAGATCCAGCACGTGCATCAGCGGCTCCATGCTGACGTAGGCGGTCGTCACCACCACCGGGATGTCCGGCTGGCGCTCCCGGATCCGTTGCAGCAGGGCGATCCCATCCGTGTCGGGAAGGCGCAGGTCCAGCACCAGCACGTCGGGCCGGTGGCTCTCGAGTTGCTCCATGGCCTCGGCGCCCGTCCGCGCGAACGCCATCTCATAGCGGGCGCCGAAGAAGCGCTCGTACGACGTCTGCAGCGCTTTCTCGTCCTCAATGAACAGGACTCTGCGCTTGAATCCCGCGGGCGGCATAGTCGCGGGAATATAGCGTTGCCTAGGAGGCGCCGCCTTCGAGCTCGAACAGATCGTCGAGCTTGGTCAGAACCAGCAGGAACCGCAGCTCCTCGTTGACGCCGCGGAGGCAGACCGTCTGGCGGCGATCCGTGGCTTTCCGCTGGATCAGCATCAAGGCGCCCAGACCCGCCGAATCGACCTGCCGCGTGGCGGCCAGGTCGATGACGAGCCGACCCCCGCCTTCGGGGAGCTGGTCCAAGAGCTCCGAGGCGACGCGCCGGAATTCAGTGCGGCTCCCGAGATTCAGCGTCTCGGGTGCCGCGAGGATTTTTTGGTCGCTGGGACGCGCAGCCGTCATGAGATTCGATCCTGACATTGCCAACGTTTTCGGTCGATTGTCGCCGATCATTTCAAGCCAATGCCACTTTCAAGCCACTGGCTAAATGGCTTGTTTTACAACAGCTTACCAGGGCGGTGTGATCCACATCACGCCCGGACGGGTCGCATTGCGAGCCCCCCGGGGCATTCTGCGAGGAGCTGGCCACCCATACCTTACCACCTCCCGCTTCAACCCGCGAGCCCATGAGCGAACGCATCGAAACGCTGCTCGACGAGCAGCGCAGCTTCCCGCCTCCCGCCCCGTTCCGACAAGCTGCCCATGTGCGCGACCCGGAAGTGTACGAGCGGGCTCGGCGGGACCGCGAGGGGTATTGGGCCGAATGGGCGGCCCAGCTCGAGTGGATCCGGCCCTGGGACAAAGTGCTGGAGTGGAAACCGCCGCACGCGAAGTGGTTCACCGGCGGGAAGCTCAACGCCTCGACGAATTGCCTCGACCGGCACCTCCGCGCCGGCCGCGGGGAGAAGGTCGCGTTGATCTGGGAAGGGGAACCCGGCGAGGTCCGGCGCCTGACGTATCGCGACCTGCACGACCAGGTGAACCGGTTCGCCAATGTGCTGCGGCGCCTCGGCATCGCCCGAGGCGACCGTGTCGCGATCTACATGCCGATGGTCCCCGAAGTCGCGATCGCGATGCTCGCCTGCGCCCGCATCGGCGCCCCGCATACCGTGGTGTTCGGCGGGTTCTCGGCCGAATCACTGCGCGATCGGATCAATGACGCCGAAGCCAAGGTGGTCGTCACCGCCGACGGCGGGTACCGTCGCGGCAGCGTGATCCCACTCAAGGCCAACACCGACGATGCGGTCCGTGAGACCCCGTCGGTCAAGCACATGATCGTGCTGCGACGGACCGGGCAGCCCGTGCCGATGACCGATGGCCGCGACCACTGGTGGCACGAGCTGATGGCGCGCGCCGAGCCGCTCTGCCCGCCCGAAGCGATGGATGCCGAAGATCCACTGTACATCCTCTACACCTCGGGTACCACCGGGAAGCCGAAGGGCATTCTGCACACCACCGGCGGGTACCTGACCCACGTCTATGCCACGACCAAGTGGGTCTTCGATCTGAAAGACGCCGACGTCTTCTGGTGCACCGCCGACGTGGGATGGGTGACCGGACACTCTTACGTCGTCTACGGACCCCTGGCGCTCGGCGTGACCCAGGTCATGTACGAGGGGGCTCCCGACCACCCCTCCAAAGACCGGTTCTGGTCCATCTGCGCCAGGCACGGCGTGACCGTGTTCTACACCGCGCCGACCGCGATTCGCGCGTTCATGAAATGGGGGACCGCGCTCCCCGCCAAACACGACCTCTCCAAGCTGCGCCTGCTCGGCACCGTGGGGGAGCCGATCAACCCGGAAGCCTGGATCTGGTATAACAAGAACATCGGCGGCCAACGCTGTCCGATCGTGGACACCTGGTGGCAAACCGAGACCGGCGGGATCATGATCACGCCGCTGCCCGGCATCACCACCACCAAGCCTGGTTCGGCGACCGTTCCCTTCCCCGGCATCGATGCCGAGCTGCTGGATGGCGAGGGGAAGCCGGTGCAGGTCGGTGGGGGGTACCTCGCCATCACGAGCCCATGGCCGGGAATGCTCCGGACCATCTGGGGCGACGACGACCGCTATCGCGACACCTACTGGAGCCGCTGGCCGAAGACCTACTTCCCCGGCGACGGCGCCAAGCGGGACGACGCCGGGTACTTCTGGATCCTCGGCCGGGTCGACGACGTCCTGAACGTTGCGGGACACCGCATCGGGACGATGGAGGTGGAAAGCGCCCTGGTAGACCACCCCGCGGTCGCCGAAGCCGCCGTCGTGGGGCGGGCCCACGAGCTCAAGGGCCAGGCGCTCGCCGCCTTCGTCACGCTCAAAGAAGGGCACCCGGCGAGTGACGGGCTGCGGGAGGAGCTGAAAGGCCACGTCGCGAAGAAAATCGGGGCGCTCGCCCGTCCCGACGACATCCTCTTCTCCGCCGATCTCCCCAAGACCCGCAGCGGCAAGATCATGCGACGGCTCCTGAAGGACATCGCCGAAGGCCGGGCTCTCGGCGACACGACGACCCTCGCCGATCCCGGGGTCGTGCAACGCCTCAAGGATCAGTACGAAGCGGAGGAGTCGTAACCGGCGCGGGCTAGCGCCGGCGGCGGAGGTCGAGCAGCGCGATGAGCAGCACGCCGGTGACGATCGCGGCGGAAGTCACGCACCACCGGCAGATCGCGTGGAGCACGAACAGCTCCACGTAGGTGAGATAGAGGGTGAACAGGAATCCGGCGCCGGCGAGCGCCGTGAGCACCTGCGTCGGGCCGGCGCGATCAAGCCAACGCGGCTGGAGTCCGAGTAAGGCGACCGCGCAGATCCCCGCGTATCCGACCACGCCGTAGAGCGCCACCGGGATCCCGAGGAAGACCCCGTAGCGGCTGGTCTGGACGTACTCGCAGCTCCCCGACCCGCACTGCAGCCCCCCGATGACCCCGATCTTGTAGAACCAGAGGTACAGCGCGACGAAGAACCCGACGAGCGCGAGCAGCGCGATCGTCTGGCGGTGACGCATCTAGCGCTTGTGGCCCGACCGTGGCGCGAGGCTGTCCACGAGGTGTTGGAAGTCGTCCGAGCTCGCGAATTTCCGGTTGTCGAGCGGCCGGCCGTTGACGAAGAACGTGGGCGTGCCGCCGACCCCGCGCGCCAGCCCTTCCTGATGGCTGAACTCGATGCGCCCGGCGTAGCGCTTGCTGTCCATGCAGGCGTCGTACTTCGCGGCGTCCACCCCGGCGGAGCGCGCATAGTCGCGCAGCTTGGACGAGGGGTCGCTCGAGACGCGGGCGGCCCATTCGGCCTGATGCTCGAACAGCGCATCGGCCATCTCCCAGTAGCGGCCCTGCTCCCCGGCGCACTGCGCCGCCAGCGAGGAAATCCGCGAGAACGGGAATCCCAGCGGGAATTCGCGCAGCCGCCACCGCAGCCGCCCGGTGCGGATCAGCGAATCGCGGATCGTGGGGAACTGCAGGATCGCGAACTCACCGCAGTGCGAGCACTGGAAATCGGCGTACTCCACGACCTCGACCGGCGCCGAGTCGCTCCCCAGGGTGTTGCCCCGAAACGCGCTGTCCGCCGCCGTGACCACGACCGGTGTGCCGTTGTCCCCGGGGACGGTCGCCGGCTTCGAGCGGGCGACGTAGAGCAGGCCCCCCGCCGCGAGCGCGACCGCCACGAGCAGCAGGTAAAACCGGTTCATTCCTCTGAAGCCCCCTGCCAGGGTTCATCGTCCGGATCGTCGAATTCCAGAGCCCCGCCGAGATCGAGAGAACCCTCGGCTTCCTCGACAATCCGGCGGCTTTCGGCGATTTCCGGGGTGTCGTAGGTGCAGCGCACCTCGTAGTGAAACAGCTCGCTCCGGGCATTCCCCAGCAGCCGTTGCAGCTCCGGGGCGGCCTCGAGCAGCCGGCCCGCCCGGTCCAGGTCCTGGATCCGCGCGGCCACCTCCCGCAGCAGCGCCAGGAGCCGTTCCGCCCGCTCCGGCCCGTAGGTTTCGTCGCTCATAACTCCTGCATTATACCATGATTGGGGGGCTTCTTGCCGCCAAGTTTGCCTCACCGGACGCGCTTCATTAGATTGCGCCGCCGAAAGCCGCCCGAACCCGTCCCCAAGGCCCCGAGAGGAGCGCCCCGAATGGCCAAAAAGCGTGAGCCCCGCAAACCGGCGACCCCGACGACCTTCGAACAAGCCCGCGACGAGTTGTTCTCCCACATCCTGCGGTGTGGGGTGCTCGAAGCCGCTCCGGAGCACCAGAAGGAGTGGTTCGACGACACCATGCTGTACCTGGAAGACCGTTACGCGGACCTGACCGATCAGGAAATCGGGCAGCTCCGGTTGCTCGGCGAGCGCTACTGTCGGCCGGTGGTGGCTCGGCCGGCGCCGGTGGGCGCCAGCGCCTGATCGCCCGGCGCGGACCAAGAGTTCCTAGACGGGCGCCCGTTCGTGGGCGCCCGTCGTGTTTCCGGAGCTAGCGCCACCAGCCGGGGTAGCCGCGCCAGCGATACCCCATACGCGCGAACACCCCTCCTGCGAGCCCCGTTTCGAGGTACCAGCCACGTCGCACGCCCGCCGCCTGCTCGACTCCCACGAGCAGGGTGAGGTAGGCGTCCGGCTCGCTTCCCACCGCTCCCCTGAACGCCGCGCCCAATCCGCCGTAGAGCGTCGCCCCGGAGCGGGCCATCGGGTTCACCAGAAACTGGCCCGAGACCTCCAGACGCACCGCGGCCTGGCCCTCACCCTCCAGGACACCGCCGGCTACCGCGCCCGTAATCCGCCCTTGCCCTCCCCCCCCGCCTCCCGGGCGGCGCGCGATCGACAGCTCCGCGCCGTAGAAGTCCCGCGCGGCCCAGCTGGCGAACGCCCCGGCACCGAACTCGGTCACTCCCGGCGCCTGGGCCGCCAGGGCCGAGCAGGCAAGGACCCCGGCAGCGCCGAGCAGGCCCCCCCTGCTACACCAATACGACGTCGTAGCTCACCGCGATGTCGGGCCGGAGCGAAGTCATCACTGAGCAGTACTTCTCGAGGGACAGATGTACGGCGCGGCGCACTTTCGTTTCGTCGACGCCCTCACCCACCACCCGGAACCGGAAATGCACCGCCGTGAGGCACCGGGGTTGTTCATCCCGCCGGTCGGCTCGCACGTCGGTTTCAAAGGTGGTGATGCGTACCCGCATCTTCTCGAGGATCGAAACCACGTCGGCGCCGGTGCAGGCCGCGCCGGCCAGCACCAGCAGCTCGACCGGCGACGACGTCACCACCGAGTTGCCGTCGACCTGCGTCGGTGGGCGGCCCGCGGGGCCGCCTTCGAACAACAGCTCGCCCTTCCAGCGCATCGATATCAACACGGGTTTGCCGGCCACGTCAGCTCCCTCTTCTGGTCGTCAGTCCGATGTACAACCGGTTGTGGCTGAACTCGCCCATGCCGCGATACTCGAGCAGCCAGTTGAACGTCTGGCGGAAGCGCAGCTCGAAGCCAAGCACGATGGTCCAGCGTACCGCCGGACAGTCGGGATCCGATCCGCAGGCGTCGTGCCCCGCGAGCGCGAGCCCGGTGCCGAGGTAGGGAATCGCGACCTCCGCGTCACTGGTGAAGTGATACAAGGCCTCTACGGATCCGGTATACGTGTTGGCGCCCTTCCAGACGCCCAGCTCGCCGGCCGGCCGCAGCCGCAGCCGCGGCGTCAGGATCTGGCCCAGGTCGAGCGTGGCACCGAAGATGCCTTGCCCGCCGTTGAAATCGACTCCCCCCCGGACGCCAAACCCGTTCAGCCCGATCTGGGTTTGCGGGACGGCGATCGCAGGGGCGAAGGCCAGCGCTACGACGCAGCACGCCGCCCAGCGGGTCGGCCGGGGATCTTGGCGAAGCATCAATCAGCCTTTCGGGAAGCCGCAGCCGAGACGGAGCGTGCCGCCCGGCTGTAGTCCCAGATCGCGTACAGGGACACCGCTCCCGTGGCGTACGCCAGGGGCGTGACGAGTGGAGATTCCAGAATGAACGCCACCAGAGTCAGGACCTGGCAGACCGTCACCGCCTTGCCACCGGCTCTGGCGGGCAGCGCGTGGGGATGTCGCAACACCACGGTTCCCAGGTACGCCAGGACGGCGACGATGTCGCGCAACAACACGAGCACGATCTCCAGCGGGTGCAACAGCCCGCGGCGCGCCACGGTGACGAACGCCGCCACCATGAAGGCCTTGTCGGCGACCGGGTCGAGGAACGCCCCCGCGCGGGACCCGCCGTAGCGGCGGGCCAGGAATCCGTCGGCCAGGTCGGAGGCCGCGGCCGCGGCTACAATCCCCAATTGCCAGGCCGGCTGGTGGACGAACGGGAACAGCGCCGCCAGCGGAAACCGAAGCGCGGTCAGCAGATCCGCGGGGCCCACCAGACGTTTCCCTTGCTCGCTCATGCCTGCTCCCATACCTTGCTCCACGATGGACATCAATCTGCTCAAGAACGCCGCGATCTTCCAAGACCTGGACGAGGGGGAACTGGCCCGGGTGGCGGAAGTGTGCCGGGAGCAGAAGTTCACGGTCGGCCAGTTCGTCTTCAAGGAGGGCGAGCCGGGCAACCGCCTCTTCATCATCGCCGAAGGGGAGGTGCGGATCTCGCGCACCATCCCGGGGTCGGGGGAGGAGGCCCTCGCCGTCCTGAAGCCCGGCGCGATCTTCGGCGAGATGGCCATCTTCGACCGCTCCGAGCGCTCGACCGATGCCATCGCCAACACCGCCTGCACCCTGACCACCATCTCGCGCTCCGACTTCGAGCTGCTGCTCGACTTCAACCGGGATATCGCCTACAAGGTATTGTGGTCGGTCGTGCGGCTGCTCTCTTCGCGCCTCCGCGCGACGAACGACAATCTCCGGTCGTTCCTCGCCATGTCGATGTTCTAGCCCTGCCGGGCTACCAACTTCGGTCATCCTTTCGGTCATGACGAAGCGCCACGGATTCCTCGCCGCGCTCGCGGCGGTGATCGCCGCCTGCAGCTCCAGCACCAACACCGGCACCGCGCAGCTGGTGTTGGCGCCGCTCGTGGACTCGCTGTTCATCGGCGATACCGCTCCGGCTCTCCAGGTGACCTATTACGACGCCTCCGGGAACATCCAGCCCGCGGGGACGGTGACCTGGTCGAGCAATGCGACGAGCGTAGCCCAGGTCGACCCCGTCACCGGGAAGATCCACGCCGTCGGCGCCGGGACCGCGGTGATCTCCGCCGCGGCCAACGGGACCACCGGCGAAGCCCTGGTCGCCGTCTCGCGCCTGCTCGATCTGACCATCCTGCTCGACACGGTGTACTTGATGCCGGGCGACACGTTCACGATTCCCGTGTCCGTGCGGAACAAGGCGGCGGGCACCCCGACGGTCTGGTTCACCATCCCCGCATCCCAGGCCATTTTCAATATCGACTCCGCGGGCCGCGTCTCTGGCATTGCGGCCGGGGGCCCGCTCCCGTTCATCGCGCACGCCGCGCTCGGGCTCGACACGATCGCCGACACCGGGTGGACCGAGGTGGTCGTCCTCACCGACACCACCGGGGGCAAAGGCTTCTTCACGATCTACGGCTCGGTCACCCGCCATGTCGCGGCGTCGGAACGCGCGCTCAACTACCCGCGCGCCGATCTCTCTCCCGCCTTCCGGCTCCGCAGTTACGTCACGCAGGGGAGCACCACCGTCGAAGCGGTGATCCTCACTCTCATGGATCCGGTGACGGCCCCCGGCTCGTTCGTGATCGACTCCATTTCTCCCTCGGAGGCGTTCACCACGGACCCGGCCAGGAGCCCCGTGTGCTACCCGCCGCGCCCGTGGGGCACCTGGAGCGCGCTGTTCAGCACGTTCCGCCTCGACGCGGTGTCGCGTCCGGCGGGTCACCTCGGCATCACCCAGGTCAAACCGGTGACGGGCGGGCAGGCCATCAGCGGCAGCTACGCCTTTTTCGGGCAGCGAACCGATTTCTACACCGACCCCCTCGGCGGGGTTGCCATCCGGGGGACGTTCGTCGCGCCGTTGATCACCACGACGTCCACGTGCAAGTGATCACGTGCCGCGGGCGGTCCACTAACCTCGGAGCGGAGCGCGCATGAACCGATTCAGTCCCTATGCCGCGTTAGTCCTGCGCCTTGCCACGGGCGGGGTGTTCCTGCATCACGGGATCATGAAGCTGCAGCACGGGCTTCCCGGACTGGCGGACTGGCTGCACACCCTGGGGTTCCCGTTCGCCATCGTCTGGGCGGGCATTGTGGTGGCCGTCGAAACCCTGGGGGCCGCCTGCGTGATCGCGGGCCTGTTCACCCGGGCCTGGGCGGCCTGCATGGCGGTGGAGATGACCGTCGCGATCCTGCGGGTCCTGCTGCCGGGAGGCCGGGGGTTCGAGCTCGAAGGGATGTTACTGGCGAGCGCGCTGGCGCTCGTGGCGCTCGGGGACGGACCGTTTGCGCTGGCGGTGGGCCTGAAGCGCGGGACCTGACGCCGTCGCTCAGTGCAGGATGCGGAGCAGCCCCGCCTCGGCACTCCCCCTGATGAAGCTTTCGGCGTCCGTCGCCGGGATCGTGACCCCGGTTTCCCGGCGGCCCCGCTGCGCGCTGACCTCCATGTACTGCTCCACCGAGCCGGCGGACCATCCCGCGGCGTCGTCCTTCATTTGCTGCACGATCTCTTCCCAGGTCCCCACGTAGATCATGCCAGCCCGGGTGCGCACCCGATGCACCTCGCCCCCCGAGCTGGCGCCTTTCTTCATCCCCTGCAGCTCGGTCAACAGGGTTCCAAACAGCTCGAGCTGGCGCGGGTCCCGCACCTGGCCGTCGGGCCCGATCGCCTCGATCTCGGCCAGTAGCAGGTCCTCGGGCTGGGCTTCTTCGGTCAGGTCTTCTAGGCGCTTGTTCCAGGGGTGCAGCTCGGGATCATCGTCCGGCAGCCGATAGACGCTCTTCTTCAGCTCGAGCAGGCGCCAGATCGCCAGTGTGTCGAAGTGGTCATCGGGCTCGGTGCGCTCGAGGTGGAACAACGCGGCCTCGTACTCACCGCGATCGTACAGCAGGTTGGCGAGGTAGATGCGGGCTTCCGATTGCGCCGGATCGAGCTCCAGCGCCCGGCGCAGCCAGTGCAAGGAGCCGCCTTCGTCGCCGAGGCGATGCGCGGCGTACCCCGCGCAGGCCGCCGCTTCCGCCGAATCCGGATGGGCGGAGAGCGCCACCTCGAAGAACCGGCGCGCCTGATCGAGCACGCCCTCGCGGAACATCGCGCGGCCGAGCTGGAGCATCAAGTCGTGATCGTCCTGGAAGCCGAGCCCGAGAATGCGATCGAAGCTCGCGACCGCGCCGGCGCGGTCGCCGAACTTGAGGAGCACCTCCCCCAACCCGGCCAGGGCATCCTCGTGGTCGGTGTCCAACCCCACGGCCTCTTCGAACGCGTGACGCGCCCAGATGAACTCTTCCCGGGCCAGGCGGGCGTAGCCCATACCGACGTGCAGCTCCACGGCGTGCGGATAGAGCCCGATCCCCTCTTTCAGGGTCTCGATCGCCTCGTCGTAGCGTCCTTCGTTGTAGAGCTGGTGTGCGCGTTCGTCGTATTCGTCGGAGCTGAGGAACGGTTCCCCAGTCATTGCGAACGGGACCCCTGGGATGGTTGCGCTATGATACGAAACTGCGTGCAGTTACACAAGCAGCAAAGGGGACAGCGTCGCGCGAAAACGGCGCCTCAGGTCGGGACGCGCTTGGCGTGGGAAACGGAAACCGGGGTCGGCCGGGGCGGTAGCGGGACGTCGGGGAGCTGGTGGCGTACGGCGTCGATCGCCGCCGCGTGGCTGAGCCCACGCTGCAGTTCCAGAATTGCCGCCGCGGCCGCGTCCAGCAGCCGCATCCCACGGAGCCCCGTGCCCGCCGCGCTGACGATCAAACTGACCGAAGAGTCTTCATGAAATCCGTGGCCCACCATGTCCGCGACCGCGTGCAGTGCCGGTCCGGGCGGCTCGTCGGGCAGCGCCGCCGCCAGGCGAGCCGCCAGATCCGCGTCCAGGCCGCGTGCCAGGGCCGCCGCGATCGCCTCCACCTCTCCGTCGGAAGGCTCGCTGCCGCCGCGGGCCGCCAGCGCGTGCGCGGCGCGCAGCCGCTCCGCCCCCGCGCCGACGGCGGATACGATCCGGTCCGGCGGCACTTTCTTCGCCGCCCCCTCGAGCGCCTTTTCGATCAGGGGCTCCGTGGGAAGTCCGGCCGCCGCGGCGCTGGCCACGATCGAATCCACGGCCGGCAACGCCTCCGCCGGGACGCGTCCGCGCAGGCGGCTGTTGCCCGTCTGCACCGGAAGCGCACCCGCCAGTACGGCGAGGACCAGGACTCGGAGCGGCATCATCGGCGAGCGGACGCGGCGGTGGCGACGGCCGGGCGGACGATGAGCAGCGCGTTCTGCCGGCCGAAGCCGTCGGCGACGTACCGGCCTGCCAAAGGATCGGTCACCCACTGCTCGCCGTCTACGACGAACATGTATTCGTGGTGGCCGACCGGCAGCACGACGGAGCCATCCCAGGTGCCGTCGTGGTCGTCGTCGCGCAGCTGCACGATGCCGCGGCGCCAGTCGGTGAACGAGCCGACCACGTCAACCGAGTGCGCGCTCGGGAAGCGGCCTACGAACTGCACGATTCCCTCTTCGGCGGACAGCACCGGACCCGGTCCGTGGGCGGGGAACACCGCGACCACCGCGAGTACGGCGGCGAGCGCGAGACTCCAAATGGGACGCACCGCGAAAGTGAGGGCGTGCGGGGCGGTGAGCCAATGCGCCAACCGGCGCGCGGGGGACCGGCGCGGTTGGCGGAGGGCAGCCATCACGCGGTGGTGTACGCTCCCCGGTGGGCCCTGAGACAGCAACGCGGCCGCGCCGAGCAGGCGACGGAGATCGCGCTGCTGCTCCGGCGGGAGCGACGCGGTATCGATCTCCCCGTCCAGTGCCTGGTGCAGCCTCTCGTCCCGGGCGCTCATTGGTCCTCCTTCAGTGCCTCAAGCAACGCCTCGCGCGCCCGGTGCACCCGCATCTTCAACGTCGGAATACGCTCACCGGTCATCGCGGCCATCTCTTCGTACGAGAGCCCCTCGACGTGCTTGAGCAGGAACGCCTCCCTTTTCTCTTCCGACAACCCAGCCAGGGCCCGTTCGACCAGAACCAGCTGCTCGGCACGCTCCACATCCAGCGCCGGATCGGCCGGATCCGCCTGGGCGGGGGCCTCTTCCAGAGACAGCTCGTCGGTGGACCGACGCGCCAGGTAGCTGCGGCAGCGATTGCCGACAATGCGGTAGAGCCAGCTGCGCAGCCGAGCCGGCTCGCGGCAGGTGGCCAGGTGACGGTAGGCCCGGACCAAACCTTCGGCGACCGCGTCCGCCGCGACATCGGAACTGCCGAGCATCCGCGTCGCGAACCGCAACAGCCCGGACTCGTAGCGCCGGATGATGATGCCGAACGCTTCGACATCCCCCCCCAGCACCCGGGCCACGATGTCGGCGTCGGGTGAGTCAGGGGTCTCTGTTGGTAGACCTTGGGGCATGCGGCGGCGTCACGACGGCGGGTCGGGAGCCTAGTGGGCGCCCAGGGCGTCGCGGGCTACCGTGAGGAAGCTCGCGGCGGGAAGCCCTTGTGGCGGGACGGTCCCCGCGAACGCTTCGAGCGTGGCCTCGGCACGGCGCCGGTATTGCGGCTCCCCGGTCGCGGCGGCGAGCCGCAGAAACACCCGCGCCGCCCAGGCATTGGCTCCCGGCAGCAACTCATCGGTGGCGGACCGGGTTCGCGTCTCGAAGGCGGCGGGGACAGGGTCGCGGCCGGCGGTGTCATAGAAGCCGCCCTGCGGCGCGGCGAAATCCCGGACCAGGATCGCGGCCAGGCTCGTCGCCACGCTGAGGTAGCGCACGCGCCCGGTGACCGCGTACGCCGTGATACAGGCATCGGCCAGCTGCACCTGGTCCTGCAGCAGTCCATCCACCGAGCCGGCGGGGGTGTGGCGAGCTCCCCACCCCCGGGCGTAGACGCGCCGTTTCAGACTGTCGAGGGCCGAGATCGCGCGCCGCTCCGACACCGAATCGCGCAACGGTCCCGCGGCTTCCAGCGCCGCGGCGATGGCGAATCCGTCGCGGTCGGCGAACATCGGCCGGTCCGTGGTACCGTCGAGCGCGGCGACTAGAGTGCGTAAAGTCGCGAGCCCGGCGTCGCGGTAGCGGGGTTCCCCGGTGAAGGCGAACGCGAGTGCCAGGGCCCGGGCCAGCGCGCCCCGGACGATTTCCTGGGGCTCGTCCAGCGTGGCCCGGGCGGCGGCGGCTCCGGAATCGATCATCGCGTCGAGGACGTTTCTCGCGACTTGGAGCGCGGCGGTGTCGCCCGTACGACCGAACTCGGCGAGGAGGAGCGTCACCGCCTGGGTCTGCACGAATCCGCCGCGCTCACCCCCCGCCCCGGGGTGCGTCGCGGTCAGCTCTTCGCGGATCCGCACGATCCCGGCCGAGATCGCGTCGGGAGCGAGCACCGCATGAATCGCCGGCGCACCCTCGAGGGCGAGCTGCTGGACCATCATCGCGTGACGCTGGACCGTTTCCCGGCCTTCGCGGTAGCTGCGGGCGACCTCCGGCAGGATTTGCCGGAGCCCACGACCGGTGACCGGGTCGTCCGCGGGGAAATACGTGCCTCCGAAGAACGCGGCGCCGTCGGGTGTCAGGAACACGGTGAGCGGCACGCCTCGCAGCCCGGCCAGGGCCAGGACCTCGGCCCCGTAGCGCTGGGCGACGTCAGGCCGCTCGTCGCGATCGACCCGGACGGGGATCACCAGGGAATCGATGAGGGCGCCGAGGCCGGGATCGCCGTACACTTCGCGATCCATGGTGAGGCACCAGCGGCAGTCATCGGCGCCGACGTACAACAGGATCGGCCGATCGAGCCGCGCCGCCAGCGCGAACACCTCCCGCCCCCACGGCTGCCAGCTCACGGGCTGGCGCGCCGCGCGCAACAGGTACGGCGTCGCCGCCTGGGACATGCGATTGGTGAACGGCCCCCGTTCCGTCGCGCACGCGGAGGTTACCAGGACGGCGAGGCCGACAATTCGAGGCAGGCGGGTCATGGCAGCCGCCAAAGATACCCGACCTCGTGGAGGCGCGTTCCGGAGGTGAGACTGGCCGGCGATGGTAGATTCTCGAACATGACCACTACCATTACCCCGAAGGCCAACGGTCCGCTGATCGTAGAAGGCCCGGTGCGGATCGTGACCCCCGACGGCCGAGAGCTGCCGGTGCCGCCTGGCAAAGACGGGACCCCCGCGCAAGTCGTTAAGCTGTGCCGCTGTGGCCACTCAGGCCTGAAGCCGTTCTGTGACGGCGCACATAAGCGAATAGGGTTCCAGGACGCCCCCGGCCCAACTCCCACCTCTTGAGTCGAGGGTGTTATGTTGGAGGCCGTTTCGCAATGGACCCTCTTCCCCTACCGGAGGAACGCAATGGCGAAGGGTGCCAAGACCCCGATGGCGGCCGACGAAGGCTACTGTGTGAAGTGCAAGACCAAGCGGAAGATTTCCAACGGCCAGGAGGTCAAGATGGCGAATGGCCGTCCGGCCCTGAAAGGCGTGTGCCCGGTGTGCGGCACCGGAATGTTCAAGATCCTTCCCCCCAAGTGATCTGCGTGACTCACTGCTCGGCCATGAACGGATAGGCAAAATCGGTCGCCGGCGTAAACGTCTCCTTGATCGTCCGCGGGCTCACCCAGCGGATCAGATTGAGGAGGCTGCCGGCCTTGTCGTTGGTTCCACTGGCCCGCGCGCCGCCGAAGGGTTGCTGTCCGACTACGGCCCCGGTCGGCTTGTCGTTGATGTAGAAGTTGCCGGCGGCGTAGCGCAGCGCGCGTAGCGCCTCGTTCACCGCGCTCCGCTCGCGCGCGAACACCGCCCCGGTCAACGCGTACGGCGATGTGGTGTCCACGATGCGCAGCGTGTCGGTCCAACGCGCCTCGGGATAAACGTGCAGCGTCATCACCGGACCGAAGATCTCCTCACACATGGTGCGGTAGCCCGGATCGGAAGCCTCGAGCAGCGTCGGCTGGATGAAGTACCCTTCGCGGTCGTCGCACCCCCCCCCGAATAGCACCTTCACTCCCGCCGCCTGCTTGGCGCTGTCGATGTATTCCTTGATCTTGTCGAACGCCTTCTTGTCGATCACCGCCCCCATGAACGTCCGGAAGTCGGCTGGGTCCCCCACCTTCACCCGCTCCAGCATCGAGAGCACCCGCTCCCGCACGGCTGGCCAGAGTGAATCGGGAACGTAGGCCCGAGAGGCCGCGCTGCACTTCTGCCCCTGGTACTCGAACGATCCCCGCACGATCGCGGTGGCGAGCGCGTCGGCGTCGGCTGACGGATGGGCCAGAATGAAGTCCTTGCCCCCCGTTTCGCCCACCAGGCGCGGATAGTCGGCGTAGCGGCGCAGGTTCTTGGACACCGTCTCCCACAACAGCTGAAACACTTCGGTGGAGCCGGTGAAGTGGATGCCGCCCAGGTGCCGATCGCCGAGCACGGCGTCCGTCACCATCCCCGACGGCCCAGGGACGAAGTTGATCACCCCCGGCGGCAGTCCGGCCTCCTCGAACAGCTTCATGATGTAATAGCTCGAGAGTGCGGCCGTGGCGGCGGGCTTCCACACGACGGTCGTCCCCATGATGGCCGGCGCCGAAGAGAGGTTGCCACCGATCGAGGTGAAGTTGAACGGAGAGATGGCATACACGAACCCTTCCAGGGGTCGGAACTCCATCCCGTTCCACATCCCCGGGGCCGACACCGGCTGCTCGGTGTAGAGGCGCTCGGCATAGCTCACATTGAACCGGAAAAAGTCGATGATCTCGCACGCCGCGTCGATTTCGGCCTGGTGCGCCGTCTTGCTCTGCCCCAGCATCGTCGCGCCGTTCAGGATCGGACGGTACTTCCCCTGGAGCAGGTCGGCTGCCTTGAGGAACACCGCGGCCCGTTGCGCCAATGTCCACCCCGACCATTCCCGCCAGGCGTTCCGGGCCGCCTCGATCGCCGCGGCAACCTCTTTGGGACCGGCCTGGTGCACCTTCGCGAGGACGTGCTGATGGCAATGCGGCATCACCACGTTCACGGTCTTGCCGGTGCGGATCTCTTTGCCGCCGACGATCACGGGGATTTCGACCTGCCGGCTGCTCATGGATTTGAGCGCCTGCTTCAGCTCGTCGCGCTCATGGGTGCCCGGAGCGTAGCTCTTGACGGGCTCGTTTGAGGGGGAGGGGATTTTGTACATGGGGATAAAGATATGACGTCGCTAGGGTAAAGCGACGCTCGGAAGAGACGACGTTAGGATAAGGCGGCAAACCACCTTAAGCGCCGTCTCGCAGCATCCCAACGTCGTTCTAACCGAACGTCGCAGCATTCTCGCGACGCATTTATCGTTAACGCATGATCCCCGCAGCCACCCGGATCGGTCACGTGCATCTGACGGTGGCCGATCTCGATCGCGCTCTGCGCTTCTATCGTGACGTGCTGGGCTTCGAGGTGACCGCCCGCTACGGACCGGACGCCGTGTTCCTTTCGGCCGGCGGTTATCACCACCATATCGGCTTGAACACCTGGGCCGGCCGGAACGCCCCGGCCCCCGCACCGGGGACCACCGGTCTCTATCACTTCGCCATCCTCTACCCGGACCGGCGCGCCCTGGCGGCTGCGCTGCGCCGGCTATTGGACCATCGGATTCCGATCGAAGGTGCCTCGGACCATGGCGTGAGCGAAGCGATTTATCTACGCGACCCCGATGGCAACGGGGTGGAGCTGTACCGGGACCGGCCGCAGGCGGAGTGGCCGCGCGGCCCTGGGGGGGAGCTGCAGATGTTCACGCGACCGCTGGACTTGGATGGGTTACTGGGTGAAGCGACGTTAGGGTGAGGCGACGTTAGGGGGAAGCGACGTTAGAAGAAACGACGTTAGAAGAAACGACGTTAGGATACGGCGAGGAGTCTGCTCGCCTCATCCTAACGTCGCTTTTCCTAACGTCGCCTCATCCTAGTGCTTCTTCGCTTTTCCCTTCGGCTTCAGACTGTCACTCACCTGCGGCCCGAAGAAATCGAACCGGCTCGGGGTCTTGGGACTCCGCGAGATCATCCCCGGCAGATTCGCCAGCTCGTAGGCGCTGACCGCCATTACCGTGGACGCCTGCCGCAGGTCCCCGTCGATCGCCTTGTCGTAGGTGTCCGATTGCGAGTGATGGGTGTGGTTGTACCCGCGGGTGATCTGATTGAAGTTGAATCCCGGGACGCCCAGGGGAATGAACGACAAGTGATCGGTGCCGCCCTTTATCGCGTCGGTGATGGTATCGGCGTGGAGTGAGCGGACCGGCGCCAGCAGGGCCCGCCACAGGCCGTAGAGATCGGGCCGTCCCTGCAAGGCCTGCCCCGTGATCGCCCCCACCCCGTTGTCGAGGACGATGACCGCCTGGATCGAGTCGGCCTCCGCGGCGTGCTGCTGGGCGTAGGCGCGCGAGCCCAACAGTCCCTCTTCCTCGCCGGTGAACAGAACGAACCGGATGGTGCGCTTCGGCTTGAGTCCCGACTTGCTGATGATGCGGGCCGCCTCGAGCGTGGCGATCGAGCCCGTCCCGTTATCGCTTGCGCCGGTGCCCAGGTCCCAGCTGTCCAGGTGCGCCCCGACGATCACCACCTGGCCCGGATGCTCGGTGCCGCGGATCTCCCCCACGGTATTCCACTGCGGCACGGAGTCTTCCCCGATCTGATTGTCGCTCGTCACCTCGAGCTGCGGGGTGGCACCGTCTTCGATGAGCCGCCCGAACATGGCGAATTCATCGTGCGCCAGGACGACGTACGGCAGCGGGTACACCCGGCTCGGCGATCCGCTCATGTTGAGCAGCCCCTGTTCCTTTCCCGCATCGGTGAGCAGCCCCAGGGCCCCGAGATTGTGCAGGATGTAGGGGAGGTCCACGCGGAACTGCATCAGCTGGGCGCGGCGGGCGGAGTCACCCGCCTGCGGCCGCCCGAACGCGCGCCGGAACGACGCCCGCATCGTCTCGGAGTCGGCGGCGGTCATCGGCGGCCCGTCGTTGTTCCACACGAAGGATGGCGGCCCCGTCATGAGCCAGGAGCCTTTCACGACCGCCCTGTACGCCGCCAGACTCTCGGGGGACGAGGCATTGATCCGCACCACGGGACCCTTGAGCGGCTTCCCGCCCGTCCCCGGCGCCCACGCCCAGCTCGCCGCCACCACTGAATGCACGCGCGGCGCCAGCATCCGCGCCGAGAACCCGCCTCGCGTCCAGGTGCCGGCAAAAGTCCAGGCCTCGGTATGGGAGTCGAGTCCATAGTCCTTGAAGCGCTGCATCGTCCAGTCGTTCGCCGCTTTCGCGGCCGGTGAGCCCGTGAGCCGCGGGCCAATGACGTCGGTCAAGTGCTCCAGATTCTTCATGGCCTCGGATCGATTCATCCCCTCATCGATCAACGCGCCGCTGCCGGCGGTGTCGACGGTCATCTCCTGGGCCAGGAGGGGGGTCGCGAACGCCAGACCGGCGCAGGCCAGTAACCATTGGGATATTCGCATCCGACTGCCTCGCGTGTTGGGAGACTAGGCTTCCGGTTGGACCACCGATGGCTGGCTGCCGCGCTGGGGCGGGATCGGCAGCGTGACGGTGAACGTCGTACCGGCGCCGACCGTGGAGGTCACGGAGACGGCGCCGTCGAACTCTGTCTGGGCGACTTTGCGTACGATGGCGAGCCCGGCCCCCAACCCTTCCCCTTCATCCTTGGTGGAGAATCCCGGCTCGAACACCTTTTCGAGCAGGTGCGGGGGAATGCCTACGCCGCGGTCCTGCACGGCGATCCGCAGGCGGTCGTTTTCACAATCGAGATGGACCGCGATCGGGCCCGGCCGCACCAGCGTCGCTTCCGCCGCATTGCGGACCAGGTTCAAGACCAGCTCGTAGAGCAGCCCCGGGTCGCCGTTCAGGTGCACCGCCTCGAGCGACGTCACCAGCTCCAGGTCCACGCCCCGCTGGCGCAGGACCCGGCCTTCCAGCGCGACGACCGAGCGCGCCACTCGCACCGCGTCGAAGCGCGTCGGCCCCGCCTTCGTGCCGCGCGCGCGATCCTGCACCGCCTGCAGGAAGTCGAGCGCCCGGTCCAGGGCCTCGAACACCTCCCCCAGCTCGCCGATCAGCTCCCGCCGCCGCTGCTCCGTCAGACCTGGGAGATTCCGGACGGTGTCCATCGAGAGCTGCAATCCGGCCCGCGCCGCGGCGAGGGGATTCTTCGCCTCGTGGGCGATCACGGCCGGCAGCGTGAGAAAGTCGTAGAGCGGCTCGTGAAGGGTGGCCCCCGAGGGTCGCCCGACGAGGTCGCGTCGATCGACGAGCCCGATGCAGAGCCCCGCCAGTTCGATGGTCAGGCGCTCGGCACTGCGCCGTTCGTGACCGCCTGGGGGCGGCGCGGGGGGCCTGCTGCGGACCGGAGCGATCACCCAGGGGCCGTCATGGGACAGCCGGCACCCCACCCACTTGGTTCCCCGCCTGATGGGAACGCCCCAACGCCGCAACGTACTGTCAATGTCGATGGCGGTAAAATGATGCCGGGGTTGGGGATCGCTCGTGGCCTGCGGTATCAACGCGGGCCCCTCAGCGACTTCCCAGAGGGTAACCGGGCGGCCGCCGAGCGCGACGCTCGCCTGCCGCAGGATTTCCCCCGCACCCTGTCTGAAGGTCTCCGCCAGCACCAATGCCCCCTCCAACCAATTGTGGACTCAGCGACGTCCCTAAAGTAGCAGCGGCGAGCCGTGAAGGGTACGCTGTTTCCCCATTTCGAGCCGTGGAGGCAATCATGAGGCTGCTCTATCGCACCGGCGTCACGTCGCTATTGGGAGCGGCATTATGGGCCTGCGGCGGCGGCGGCGGCGGCGGCAGCACGACGCCCAACCCGACCCTCACCGTCGCCAAGGTGAGCGGCGACAGCCAGGTGGCCGATGCGGGGACGGCGCTTCCCGCCCCACTGGTAGTGATCGTGACCGACGACAAAGGAGCACCGGTCAGCGGACAAACGGTCACCTGGTCGGTGTCGGGCGGCGGCAGTGTCACGCCTGGCGCCTCCACGGGAGCCGACGGAAAGGCCTCGGCCACGCGGACCCTTGGTCCCAACGCCGGCATTCAGACCACCTCGGCGAAGGTCGGATCCGGAACCCCGTTCGTCTTTACCAACATCTCGCACATCCAGGGTGCTACCCAGATCCAGGCAAGTGGTGGGAACACCCAGAACGACACCGTCCTGTCGACCCTCGCGCCCTATTCCGTCCTGGTCGAAGACGAGCAAAATGTCCCCGTGCAGAACGTGACGGTGAATTGGACGGTCAATTCCGGCGGGGGACAGGTTGCCGCGGGCACCAGTCAGACCAACGTCGGCGGGATCGCCCAGATCACGGCAACGCTGGGATCCGCCGCCGGGGCACAGGTCGTCCAGGCTTCCGTCGCCGGGTTGGCCGGATCACCTGTTTCCTTCTCTTCGAGCGGGACTGCCGGTAATCCGACCGTGATTTCCCTCTCGTCCGGGAATAATCAGGTGGGCCCGGTGAGCGCCGCGTTGGCGTTACCGCATGTGGTGCTGGTCAAGGACGGGCACAATAACCCCAAGCCCGGCGTCACGGTGACGTGGAAGGTGGGTCAGGGGGGCGGGAGCGTCTCCACGACGTCGCCAAGCACCCAGGCCAATGGCACCGCCGCCGTCACTCGAACCCTGGGGGCCGCGCCGGGGATCAACTCGGACACGGCGAGCGTGATCGGGTTGGCCGGGTCGCCGGTGGCCTTCACGGATACGGCCGGGGCCGTCACCTCAATTAGTGTGGGTGGGGCAACGACCACGTTCAGTCCGTCATCGAAATCCGTCACCGCAGGAACCTTCGTGAAGTTCAGCTGGGCGGGAGGTACCCACAACGTCACGTGGGACCCTGGGGACCCGACCGGTCCGACGGACTCGCCCACTCAATCGAGCGGATCGTTTACCGTGCGCCTCACCACGACCGGCACCTACGGATTCCACTGCTCTATCCACGGTTCGCCGGGTAGCGGGATGTTCGGAACGATCACGGTCACTCCGTAAGGCCCTTGCGGTCATCCGGGGACGGGGAATCTTCCCGTCCCTCGGTTTTCTTTTCCTGTCCACTTTCACCACTCCGGTCATGCGACTTTCCACGACTGCCTTGGTCCTGCTCATCGCCGCGCCGCTCGCCGCCCAACACCCGACCGCGACGGCGCCACCACCGCCTTCCATCCGCGGGTTCGCGCGAGATCAGCTCGCGACCGAGATGAGCCTCGAGACCAAGGCCCGCGCGGTGCCCAGCGCCGATACGCTGCGGGCCCTGCTGCGCCGTCTCTCCGCCGTGCCGCACGAAGCCGGCACCGAGCGCTCTCACGCGGTGGCCCTGCAGCTGCTCGAGCGATTCCGCGCGTTCGGGCTCAACGCGCGCATCGAGCAGTTCGAGGCCCTGATGCCGCGCCCGGTGTCGCGCTCCCTGGAGCTCGTGGCGCCGGTGCGGTTCGTCGCGACGCTGCGCGAGCCTCCGGTGCCGGGCGACTCGGCTTCGGGACAGCCGGATCAGCTCCCCACCTTCAACGCCTATTCTCCCGACGGCGACGTGACCGCGGACCTGGTCTACGTCAACTACGGGCGGCCCAGCGACTATCACGTCCTGGACAGCCTGGGAATCAGCGTGCAGGGCAAGATCGTCATCGCGCGGTACGGCGGCGCATGGCGCGGCATCAAACCCAAGGTCGCGGCCGAGCACGGCGCGATCGGGTGCATCATCTACAGCGACCCGCGGGACGACGGGTACTGGAGCGACGACACCTACCCCGCGGGACCGATGCGGCCGGATGAGGGCGTCCAGCGCGGCAGCGTCTTGGACATGCCGATCGCCGCCGGAGATCCGCTGACCCCCGGTTGGGCGTCCGTCCCCGGAACGCGCCGATTGTCGATCGCCGAGGCCACCACCCTCCCCCGCATCCCCGTGTTGCCGATCTCCTACGGCGACGCTCTGCCGCTGCTGCGTCAGCTGCGCGGACCGGTGGCGCCCGAACCGTGGCGCGGGGCGCTCCCGATCACCTACCACGTCGGTCCCGGGCCGGCACGGGTCCACCTCGCCGTGAAGTTCGACTGGCAATCCCGGCCGCTCTACGACGTGATCGCGACGATCCCCGGCTCGGTCAGCCCCGAACAGTGGGTGGTGTATGGCAATCACCACGACGCGTGGGTCAACGGCGCCGAGGACCCGCTGTCCGGCCAGATCGCCCTGAACGAAACCGCGCGCGCGCTGGGGGTCCTGGTGCGCTCCGGATGGCGGCCGCTGCGCACGATCGTGTTCGCGGCCTGGGACGGGGAAGAGTGGGGATTGCTCGGCTCCACGGAATGGGCCGAGCGGCACGCGGCGGAGCTGCGCGACCGGGCCGTCGTCTACTACAACTCGGATACCAACGACCCCGGCTGGCTCGAACCCGGCGGCTCGCATTCGCTGGAGCAGTTCATGCGCGAGGTGGCCCGGGACGTGCCCGATCCCAAGACCGGCCGCAGCGTGCTCGACGCCTATCTGGCTCACAAGCGGGAGCGGCGTTCCCCCCATGACACGACCTCCGATACGACGTTCGTGCTGGCGCCGCTCGGATCCGGCTCGGACTACACCCCGTTCCTCCAACACCTGGCGGTCCCTTCCATCAACCTCGGGTTCGGGGGAGCGGTGCACACCGGGATCTATCATTCGATCTACGACAACGACCCGTTCTACGAGCGATACATCGACTCGACCTTCACCTACGGCGTAGCGCTGGCGCAGACGATGGTGACCGCCATGCTGCGGATGGCGAATGCGCCGCTGCTCCCCTTCGAGTTCACCACCGCGGCGCGGTCGTACCGACGATACGCCACCGAGATCGAGCAGGCGGCGGACTCCAATGACACCACCAAGCACGTCGAGCTCTCCGGCGTGCGGAACGCCATCGCCCGGCTCGACTCGGCGGCGGCAGCCTACGACGGCGTGGCCGCTGGGCTCGATACCGCGTCCGGCGCGCGCATCGCGAAACGCCGGGAGTCCTTCACCCTCGTGAACCGCGTCCTCGCCCACGTGGAGCAGGCGCTGGCCGACACGGCGGTCGGCCTGCCGCGGCGTCCCTGGTTCACGCACCTGATCTACGCGCCCGGCGCCTATACCGGGTACGACGTCAAGACCATGCCGGGGATCCGCGAAGCGGTCGAGCAACGGCATGCCGACGAGGCCCAGGCACAGGCGGCGCGGGTCGCCGCGGCGCTCGACGCCTACACCCGAGCGGTGCGCGAAGCAACGGAGGACCTGCGTGCGGCCCTGTATTGACAGCCCCTCGGTCGGCGGGTACCGTGGGGCTTCCATCAACCGTTCCGCACGCTCGAGAGGTCCATGAGCAATCCACCGCCCCCCCCGCCCTCCCCGCGCATGTCGATGCCTCGGTCGTCCTTTGCCATGGCGATGAAGGATTACACGTTCATCCGGCCGGGGATCGCCGTCACGATCAGTGCCATCACCCTGATCGCCTCGTTGATCATCGGTGTGTTCCTGATTCGCTCCTTGCGCCATGCCGCGGCTTCAGTGGATGCGGGCGCGAACCTGAGCGAAACGCTGCATCGCTACAACGCCAAGTGGGAAGTGTACCTCACGATGGCGACGGGCACGGGCCCCGAGTACAAGCGCCCGGAAGTGATCACGCAGCGGGACAGTCTGCGGTCCGACCTGCAGTCCGCGCTGCAACGTCTCGACCAGCGGTCCAGCACAACCGACGAGGAGCGGGAGCTGATTCGCCAGATCCTCGAAGGGCTGACGACGACCGATCCCGCCACGATCAAGCATGCCCGGGAGGCGCTGGTCGTCATTCTCGGCAATCAGGACCGGAAGCTGTTCGATGCCGCGAAAGAGTCGCAGAAGGGCGTGAAGCTGGCGACGGTGCTCCTGGCGCTGACGATCGTCGCCGCGAGCATCATGCTCATCCCGATGGCCTGGCTCTACCTCCGGTTCAAACGCGGGTCGATGATCGAGGTGAAGCTGTAGCAGCCGGCACCCCCGCTTCGCACCCCCAGAAAAAAATCCAACCCGGCGCCGGTAGCTCGCCGGGTTGGTCGGTCGGGTGAAGTGGCCGTCGCACTTCGATCCGCGACCTCGTATGTGGTACTGCGCGCGGCGGGTGCCTGTTCCCCAAGCGCGCGTCGCAGCATGGAACGTTGCGCGCGGCGCGATCCGCGCGCATTCTCGTTCGAGTACTTCCCAACGTTGGAGGCGTCGTCATGATCGTGACACTCGTTTGCCTCGCCACCCTCGGCGCGGCGCAACCGGTCGATTCACAGGCTGCCGGCCGCGCCATCATCCAGGCGATGCACGACCGCTATGCGGGTCACTGGTATCGCACGCTCACGTTCGTCCAGCAGAACACGCGCTACTTCTATCCCGGGGACAGCGTGCAACACTCGGTCTGGTTCGAGCGGGCCAGCATCCCGGGGAAGCTGCGCATCGACTTCCGCGACGGACCGGGATTCATCCCGGGTGACGGGATCGTATTCGCCTCGGACACCCTGTTCCGCATGCAGAGCGGCGCCGTGAAGTCGGCGACGGCGTTCATCCACCCGCTCATGGTGCTGGGATTTGACGTCTACGCGCAGCCCGTCGACCAGATCCTGGCGAAGCTCACCACCCTGGGATTCGATCTGGCGACCGGGCACGACGACACCTGGGGCGGGCGCGCCGTGTACGTCGTCGGGGCCAAGGCCGGTGACGGCCGCACCAGGCAATTCTGGGTGGACAAAGAACGGCTCGTGTTCGTCCGCATGCTGGAGCCGGCACAGCCGGATTCCACCAAGATCTCCGAAACGCAATTCAACGCGTATCAGAAAGCCGGCGATGGGTGGGTGGCGGCCGAGGTGCTGTTCATCGCCGACGGCAAGCCGGTTTGGAAGGAGCAGTACAGCGACATCAAGACCGGCGTGACGGTGGCGGACGCGGTGTTCGACCCCAAGCAGTGGAACGCGACCAAGTAAGCGGCTAGCGCGGGGCGCCGGCCGCCGCGTCGAAGTACCGCTGCACCGCCCGCACCGCCGTCAGCGGGGCGTCGGTCAAATTGGAGGTGATGGCGAGGACGAGATGCGAATCCCGGTCCACGCCGAACGCCGTCGTCCCCCCCACCGCCCCGCCGCCGTGGAACGCCCAGCGGTGCCCGAGACTGTCGGTGGTCACGAACCACCCGATGCCGTAGCCGGTCGGCTGGCCGTCGCGGGTGCGCTGTGAGGTAAACAGCAGCTCGAGCGTCTCCGCCCGGAGAAAGCCGGGTCGCAGCAGCGCCGATCCGAACCGGACCAGGTCCTCCGCCGTCGACACGAATCCCCCGCCTGCCCACTTGACGCTCAGGTCCACCGGGGGCGAGAGGGAGAACGCCCCGCTCGCCGAATCGCGGTCGTAGAAGTGCGTGAGGTCCGTCATCAGACTGTCGGCCCGGTCCGGGGCCGTATGCGTGAGGCCGAGCGGACGCAGCACGTGCCGGCTCATGTAGGAAAGAAAGTCTTCGCCCGAAGCGCCTTCCACCACCGCCGACACGAGGTTCCACCCGTAGCTCGAATACGAGAACCGTGTCCCCGGCTCGAACAGCAACGAATCGCCGGCGAAGACCGCGAGGGCATCGTGAACCGACCCGAAGCGGCGGTTCAGGAGAAATTCGTCG
>DATJXC010000074.1:0-2963 GCA_035500495.1 Gemmatimonadales bacterium | reverse complement strand
GACCTGCGGCACCACCGCCGAGTAGCCATCAAGGTCCTTCGCTCCGAGCTGGCCGCTTCGCTGGGCGCCGAGCGGTTCCTGCGCGAGATCGAGACCACCGCCCAGCTCACCCATCCGAACATCCTCCCGCTGCTCGACTCCGGCGAGGCCGCCGGCGCGCTCTACTACGTCATGCCCTTCGTGGAGGGCGAATCGCTCCGCGAACGCCTCGAGCGCGAGAAACAGCTCCCGGTGGACGACGCGTTGCAGATCGCGCGCGAGACGGCCGACGCGCTGGGCTATGCCCACAGCCACGGTGTCATTCACCGCGACGTCAAGCCCGAGAACATCCTGCTCGAGAGCGGGCACGCGGTGGTCGCCGACTTCGGGATCGCGCGGGCGGTAAGTGCGGCGGGCGGCACGCGGCTCACGGAGACGGGGCTCTCGGTGGGCACGCCGGCGTACATGAGCCCCGAGCAGGCCGCCGGGGGCGAAGACTTGGACGGGCGCTCGGACGTCTACTCGCTCGGCTGCGTGCTCTACGAAATGCTCAGCGGGGAGACGCCGTACACGGGGACCACGCCGCGGTCGCTCATGGCCAAGAAGCTGAGCGAGCCGTTGCCGCACATCTCGGTGGTGCGGGAGACGGTGCCGGCGAGCGTCGAAGCGGCGCTGAACAAGGCGCTGGCGCGGACCCCGGCTGACCGGTTCGCGACGGCCGGCGCGTTTGCCGCCGCACTGTCGGGCGAGGGGCTCGTGCCGGCGGCCTCACCCCGCGCCGCAAAGAGACGGCGGCTGCTACTCGTTTCGGCGGTGGCAGTCGTGCTGGTCGCGGCTGGTGTGTACGCCCTGCTGCGGTGGATTCCCGGTGGCGCGCGCGGGAGCGCCCTGGTGCATGCGAGCTTCATGCAGCTCTCCACCGAGCCCGGCGTGGAGTGGTTTCCGAGCCTGTCACCGGACGGGAAGTGGGTCGTGTACGGGGGTGATGTGGCAGGCCACCGGCACATCTTCCTGCGCGGCGTTGGCGCGCAGAACTCGTTCGATCTCACCAAGGATTCGCCGGGTGACGACGACCAGCCGGCCTTCTCGCCCGACGGCGAGCGCATCGCGTTCCGGTCGAGCCGCGAGGGTGGCGGCATCTTCGTGATGGGCCGCACCGGCGAAGGCGTCCGGCGCGTGACGCATGCCGGCTTCAGGCCGACCTGGTCCCCGGACGGCACGCAGCTCGCATACGCCCTTCAGAACGTCGAGTTCTTTAGCGCCAACAGGATCGTTGGGCAGAGCGAGCTGTGGGTTGCGGACGTCACCAGCGGGGCGTCGCACCGGGTGAGCACCGAGGACGCCGCGCTGCCGAGCTGGTCCCCCCACGGCTATCGGATTGCCTATACGAAGCGGTTGAGTGCCTCGCTGCACCAAGCGAGAGCGGACGTGTGGACGATCACGTCCCGAGGCGGGGATCCGGTCGCGGTGACGAATGATCTCCCCTCTGACTTGAACCCGGCCTGGTCGCCCGACGGGAGGTACCTCTACTTCGCGAGCAACCGGGGCGGCCCCATGAACCTCTGGCGCGTCCGGATTGACGAGAAGTCCGGCAAGGTGCAGGGCAG
Organism: Gemmatimonadales bacterium; assembly: GCA_035500495.1. Lineage (GTDB taxonomy): Bacteria > Gemmatimonadota > Gemmatimonadetes > Gemmatimonadales > GWC2-71-9 > DASTHG01. The sequence continues at coordinate 1,377 of DATJXC010000074.1, read as the reverse complement.
CCCCGAGCCGATCACGACGCCGGCCACGGACGTGACCCAGATTAGCATTGCCGGCGGCGGGCGCAGCATCGCGTACAGCTCGCTCCTCGTGACTGCAAACATTCAAACCGCCACGCTCGATCCCGTCACCGCAACGGTGATTGGCGACCCCGCCTGGGTCACTACGGGATCGGCGCTCTGGTCGTCGCCGGACCCGTCGCCCGACGGACAGTGGGTGGCGTTCTACTCCGCGGCTAACCCGGAGGGCCATGTCTATGTGGCGCGTCCCGACGGCACAGGGTTGCGGCAGGTGACAGGCGACACTGCCGTTGATCGCCTGCCCCGTTGGTCCCCGGACGGCAGGTGGCTGACGTTCTTCTCCACCCGCGGCGGGACCTATCAGCTCTGGAAGACCCGGTCCGATGCAGGTGAGCTTACGCAGCTCACCGACGCGCGCGGGGGCATGGTTTATCCCGTCTGGTCGCCCGACGGCTCGCGCCTGGCGGGACTCGTGGCGAACACGACCTACATCATCGATCCGAACCGAACGTGGGCGCAGCAGGTCCCCCAGGAACTCCCGAAGCCCGACACGGCGCTCTCGCCCTACTACATGAATTCGTGGTCAGCGGATGGGCACTGGATTTGCGGCGGCATCGGGCCCGCGGATCGCGGCATCCTAACGTACGACCTCCGTGCGCACCGGTACGAGCGGCTGACGGACTTCGGTGAGTGGCCCGTCTGGCTCCCCGACAGCCGGCGCATTCTGTTCGTGTCGGGCGGGAAGGCCTTCTACATCGTGGACCGTGAGACCAAGCAGGTGAAGAAGATCTACACCGCCGGGCGTGACGTGATCGGCCCGCCGCGCCTTTCGCGGGACGGGCGTCATGTCTTCTACTCGCGCCGCGTGACCGAGGCCGACATCTGGCTGATGACCCTGCAATGAGGCGCTTTCCACGGCAGCCACGGCAGGCGGGACGGCACGGCCCAATCCCAACCGAAACGTTCCTCTTCCGCAAGCGGTCTCGCCACTGAGCCATCTGGCCGCGCCCGAGCGCGCACCATACTGTTGGGCAATCGAATTGGTGGCGGAGGGCCGGGGCACTACCATGACGGATCCGCTTGCTCGGCTGCAGGGCGCGCTCGCTGATCGCTATACCGTCGAGCGGGAGCTGGGTGCGGGCGGGATGGCCACCGTCTATCTGGCGAGGGACCTCCGGCACGATCGCGCCGTCGCGATCAAGGTGCTGCGGCCCGAGCTGGCCGCGACGCTGGGCGCGGAGCGCTTCCTGCTGGAGATCAAGACCACCGCGCAGCTGACCCATCCGAACATCCTCCCACTGCTCGATTCCGGTGAAGCTGACGGCCTGCTGTACTACGCGATGCCGTTCGTCGAGGGCG
>DATJXC010000073.1:0-86055 GCA_035500495.1 Gemmatimonadales bacterium | reverse complement strand
CTGCAGGAAGGGATCGGCGACACCATCCGCGTATCGCTCACGCCCAAGCCGGGGGGGGACCGCACCGAAGAGGTCCTCGTCGCCCAGCAGATTCTCCAATCCCTGGGGATCCGCAGTTTCACGCCACAGGTGACGGCGTGCCCCGGCTGCGGCCGCACGACCTCCACGTTCTTTCAGGAGATGGCGCAGGACATCCAGGAGTACCTGCGCGAGCAGCGCCCGGTTTGGAAGGCGCGCTACCCCGGCTCCGAGGAGCTGCGCGTGGCGGTCATGGGATGCGTGGTGAACGGTCCGGGAGAATCCAAGCACGCCGACATCGGCATTTCCCTGCCGGGCACCTTCGAGGAGCCCAAGGCCCCCGTGTACGTGGACGGCCGCCTCCACGTCACGCTGAAGGGCGACACGATCGTCCGTGACTTCCTCGGGATCCTGGAAGAGTACGTGCGGCACCGCTACAGTGCGGCGGCGGTTGGCTCTCAGCATCAGCCATCAGCTAGTCCGATGGCGGACAGCTGATCGCTGATAGCTGACAGCATCTTTCAAGCAATCCTGCTCCCCAGCGGCACATCCCGCTCGGGATGCACGAGCACGATATCGCCCTCGCCTAAGATTACCCCGAGCGTCAGCACTTCCGAGAAGAAATTGGCGATCTGCCGCGGCGGGAAGTTCACCACCGCCAGCACTTGTTTGCCGAGCAGGTCATTCGGGTCATAGTACTTCCGGATCTGCGCGCTCGAGCTCTTGACTCCGAGCGGTCCGAAGTCGATGCGCAGCTTCCAGGCGGGCTTCCTCGCCGCAGGGAAATCCTCGACCCCCACGATCCGGCCCACCCGGATGTCCACCTTGTCGAAGTCGGCGTAGGTGATCTCAGGCATCTGTTCGTTTGTCCTCTTTCGAGGCCGGGCCACCCATCACAAAGCATTTCGGCGCAATGGGTTAACGCCGGCATTGGCGTTGCGAACGGGGGAGGGCAACCAGCGCGCGGGGGTGCCCGATGTTCGTCCGGCGGTATCTGATTCTCCGACTCCAGGTTGTCGCACTCATGGTCATTCCGGCCGCGGCCGCGGGTCAGCGAAGCAGCCTGCGTCCGGTTGAGGACGACGAGGCCGGAGCCATCGGCATCGCCTTCGACGGTGCCGTGCCGTCCGGTCCGTTCCGGCAATTCGCGGGTTTTGCGCCCGGAGCGGGGCTCTCCGCCATCATCAATCTGGGTGCCGGGAGCCCGCTCGCCCTCAGGGTCGACGCCGCGGGCGTCATTTACGGCAACGGCTATGCGACCCTTCCGCAATCGTACTATCCACTGTCGCTGCACACGACCAACGGTATGGGCACGCTCGGTATCGGACCCCAGCTCACGATCGGCGGCGGGCCGATTCGGCTGTATGGGTTCGCCACCTTCGGGGCCACCTGGATCTCGACATGGTCATCGTATCAGGATAACGGGTGTGGGTGCTCGCCCCCGGGCGGGGGGACGGACTTCTCCGACTGGGCCGCCTCCTACCGGGCGGGCGGAGGGCTGCTGCTCCGCATGGGCAGCCGGCGCTCCTCGACCATGCTCGACCTGGGCGCGAGCTACCTGCACAACAATCCGGCTTCGTTCGTTGTGCCGGGAAGCGCGGTGAGCGCGCCGGATGGGACCATCGCCCTGACCACCGTCCGCAGTGCCACCGAGTTCGTCGTCCTGCACGTGGGAGTCTCGGTCATCCTGAGGTAGGCGGAATCAGACTGGCTGTGGCCGTGTCCCAGCGCCAACAGGAGTCTGGGGTCAGGTGCGTGCCCCCGACCCAGCGGTCGATTCCATTCAGGCGAACGGCATCCCGAGCTCCCGCGGCCACCTCCGCTCCCACGGAGGTGCGCCGCACGCGCATTTGTCCCTCCCATCCCCCCCCTGGTGCCGGCGGCTCCAGCAGGGGCACCCGCCCTTCACTCAGTCGCCGCAGTGTGTCCAGCAGTATCACGTCCGTCAGCCACGGCCGCTCTTCCCGCTCCTGGACGGCCCGAAACAACTCGCCAAACGCCAGCGGCTTTCCCTCGAGGACCGCGAGAATGGTGTGCTCGGTGCGGGAGAGGCCATGCACGGGTCCCGGCAGCTCTTCCAGCTGGCGGCGTAACGCGTCGGCCAGGTAGGGGAGGCCGTCCGGGTTGTTCCAGTCCTGGGCGGCCAGGGGTTCCGGAGTTGAGTGACACCAGGCAGCCCAAGCCTCGCGGGCCTGGGCATGTTGAGCGGGCGTCACCCACGGCCGCATCCGGAAAACTTGCAGCAGTTGAGATGCGTTCAGGTAGGACGGGGTGCAGCCGCGATGGTCCTCGACCCCGGGGTAGTAGTCCAGCGAAACCAATGAGAGCCGAGCGCCGCATCCGGCGAGACGATCGAGTAGGGCGATGAGGATCGCCTGGCAGAACAGCTCGGGCCCGAACCAGAGGACGATCTCGTCCTCTTCTCGCGCCGCCTGCTCCAGGCGCCGGTCGGCGGCCGCGAGCGCCGGCAGTATGTGAGGGATTCCGGATGTTGCTTCGAGAAACGCCGCTCGGGTGGCCCTCCAGGCATCGGGTGCCAAGCCTGCGGGGGTGGGGCCGACGCTGAGGGTCTCGCCCCATTCCAAGCGGTCGCCTGGAACGCCGGCTGCCCGGAGGTTTTCGAGGAGGATCGACCCACCGTGGACGTGGAGCATGACCAATGTCTATATACCAACTCCGCCGCGGGGCTCTGGTGAGATGTCTTGCGCAGCCACCGTTCTTCGGTATATGTTCGGGCCCCGAATCGGACGGAATCGATGTCAGTTTTTGCGCGTGCTCGTTCGTCGTTGAGCAGACGGATCTGTAACCAGGCCACGGCGGTTCCCGTTACGTTGAGGGCCGTCGTCCCGACTCACATTCCCGTGGAAGAAGCGGGCTCATGAAACTCTCCGAAACTGCGATTAGCCGTCCTGTCCTCGCCAGCATGCTGTCGGCGGCCCTGGTGCTGTTCGGGCTCATCGGGTACTCCCGTCTTTCCGTCCGTGAGCTGCCCGACATCGACCCGCCGATCATCTCGGTGTCCACGACGCTGCCCGGCGCGAACGCCCAGGTCGTGGAAACGGCGGTCACCGACGTCCTGGAGGAGGAGCTGTCGACCATCCAGGGATTGCGGACCCTGACCAGCAACTCGTCGGAGGAGACGAGCAACATCACCCTGGAGTTCAACCTCGACCGGCCGGTGGACGTGGCGGCCCAGGACGTGCGCGACAAGGTGTCTCGCGTGCGGGGGCGCCTGCCGGTCGATGTGCTCGAGCCGGTGATCGCGAAACAGGAAGCTGATGCGCAGCCGTTCTTCTGGCTGGCTTTGAGCAGCCCGAACTACGACCTGATGCTGCTCTCCGACGTCGCGGACCGCATGGTGAAAGCGCGGTTACAGAGTCTCCCCGGCGTGGGCAGCGCGGGGATCTTCGGGGAGCGGCGCTACTCGATGCGGGTGTGGGTTCAGGCCGACGCGCTGTCGGCCCGAGGACTCACGGTGCAGGATGTGGAGGCCGCGATCGCGGCCCGCAACGTCGAGATCCCCGCAGGGCGGATCGAGTCGACGCGGCGGGAATTCTCGGTGCGCTCCCTCGGGGAGCTCAAGACGCCGCAGGAATTCGGCGAGCTGGCGGTGGCGAGCCAGGGAAACCAGGTCATCAAGCTCAAGGACGTGGCGCGCGTTGCCCTGGGGCCGGAGGACGACCGTTCGATCTTCCGCTACAACGGCACACCCTCGGTCGCCATCGGCGTGGTGCGGCAATCCAAGGCGAACCTGATCGACGTGGCCCGTCACATACGGGATGCACTACCGAGCATCCAGCAGACGCTGCCTCCCGGTGTGAAGCTCGAAATCGCCTACGACGGTTCCGTGTTCGTCACGCACTCGATCGACGACGCGCGCATGACTCTGGTCATCGCGGCGATCCTCGTCGTGCTGATCATCTTCGTGTTCCTGCGCAACATGCGGGCGACGATCATCCCCGGGCTCGCGATCCCGGCGTCGATCGTCTCGACCTTCGCGATCATGTACTTCCTCGGCTACTCGATCAACAACTTCACGTTGCTGGCGCTCACCATCGCGATCGGCATCGTAGTGGACGATGCGATCATCGTGCTCGAGAACGCGTACCGACACCAGGAAGAGCTCAACGAGTCGCCGCAGCGGGCCGCCATAAATGGAACCAACGAGATCGGGTTCGCCGTCATCGCCACGACCATCGCCCTGGTGGCGGTGTTCACCCCGCTGGGCTTCCTCCGTGGGACCACCGGTCGGCTGCTGAGCGAATTCGGAATCGCGGTCGCCGGCGCGGTCGTGATCTCGGGATTCGTGGCGCTGACGCTCACGCCGATGTTGTGCGCCAAGGTGCTGCGCGTGCCGCACGAACACGGCCCGATCTTCAAGATGTTCGAGCAGGGGTTCAACGCCCTGGCGGAGCGGTACGCCCGTCTCCTGGGCCGGGCGCTCCGGCATCGGGGGGCGGTGGTCGTCGGGACGGTGGCGATCGTGGTGGTGGCGGTGTTTGCGCTGGTGATGTATCCCCGCACCCGCTTGAAGCAGGAGCTGGTCCCGGAGGACGATCGCGGCTTCTTCCTGGTGGTGGCCATCGCCCCCGAGGGGGCGTCCCTCGAGTACACGAACAGCTATGTGAAGCAGATCGAGCAGATCATCGGGAAGACGCCCGACGTCAACGGGTACTTCACGATCATCGGTGGGTTCTCCGGTGGCGTCAACCGGGCATTCGTCGGGGTGATTCTCAAGGACTGGAGCGAGCGCCATAACACCAGTCAGCAGCTGATCGGGGGCCTGTTTCCGCAGCTGTTCGGGATCTCGGGCGTCATGGCGTTCCCCTACGCCCCGAGCGCGCTCGGGTTCAGTCAACCCGTCCAATACGTCGTGCAAAACCCCGACCTAGGGAAGCTGGGCCAGATCATGGACCAGTTTGCGAACCGGGCGCGTGGCATCAAGGGGCTCACGAACATCGATACCGACCTGCGGGTCAACAAGCCGGAGCTGCGGGTCACGTTCGAACGGGACCGCGCTGAGGACCTGGGTATCCCCGTGCGCGATGTGGCCTCGGCGCTGCAGACGTTTCTGGGCGGTCGGCGCGTCTCCACGTTCACTCGCAACGACAAGCTCTACTACGTGATGGTGCAGCTCGATCCCAGCCGGCGCGCGACGCCGAGCGACATGTCGGGGCTCTACCTTCGCGGCCGCAGTGGGCAGCTGGTCCAGCTCGCCGCCCTCGCGAAAGTCGAGGAAGGGATCGGACCGCGCCAGATCAACCACTTCAATCGCGTCCCCTCGTTCACGCTCACCGCCTCGCTGATGCCGGGGTTCGCGCAAGGGGAGGCGCTCGATTCCTTGGATGCCGTGGCGCGTCAGATGCTCCCCCCGGGGACGACGACCGCCCTGGCGGGTGATTCCCGGGAATTCCGGGAGAGCGGGGGCGCGCTGTACTTCGCGTTCGGCGTGGCCCTCCTGGTGGTGTTCATGGTGCTGGCGTCGCAGTTCGAGTCGCTGGTCCACCCGTTCACCGTGCTGCTCGCGGTCCCGCTCGCGATCACGGGCGCGCTGGGCACCCTGAAGGTGGCGGAGCTGTTTCATCGGTCCGGGGGCACGATCAACCTGTACAGCGAGATCGGCATGATCCTCCTGATCGGGCTCGTGGCCAAGAACTCGATCCTCCTCGTGGAGTACTCCAATCAGCTCAAGGCGAAGGGCCTCGACACGGTCGCGGCGGTGCTGGAGTCGGGCCGCATCCGCCTCCGGCCGATTCTCATGACGTCGGTGGCGACGATCATGGGCGCCCTGCCGGTCGCTTGGGGTTTGGGGGCCGGGTCGGCATCCCGGAAGCCCCTGGGGTACGCGATCGTGGGCGGGGTCTTCTTCTCGACCGCGTTGACGCTGTTCGTGGTGCCGGTCGCCTACGTCCTGCTCGACCGTCTCCGGGTCCGGGAGGAGCACGACCTGCGTCAGCTCGAACCGGCCGAGGCAAAATGATTCTGGCCTTGCTGGCCTTCCTCCAGGCTCCCGCCCCTGTGCGCCCTGATTCCGGGGATACTCTGCCGGTGGTGTCGCTCAGTGAGGCGTTGAGTCGCGCCGCCCACCTCGATCCCAACTACGTCGGGGCCGCCGGAGCCGTGGGCACGGCCGAGTGGGTGCGCTGGTCGGCGCTCGCCGTCTTCGTGGTCCCGGCGGTCACGCTGTCCACCACCGCGACGCGGTATTCGGTGCCGACGTTCAATTTCGGCACGTTCGATCAGCGCCTCAACTCCACGCAGGCCCTGTTCACGGCGTCCTACGATCTGTTCACCGGCGGGCGCAAGTATCAGGCGGCGCGCGCCGCGGGCGCGGAGCTCGAGGCCGCCCGTGGTGGAGAGGTGGAGCAGCGCTTCCTCACCGCCATGCAGACCGAGGACGACTTCTATTCGGTCTTGGTGCGGCGTGCCCTCACTCGGGTGGCGGAGGACCAGGTCCACCGCGCGGAGGAGCAGCTGTCCGTTGCCCGCGCGCGGGTGCAGACGGGAGCGGCCGTGCAGACCGACTCGCTGCAGCTTTTCCTGACGTTGAACCAGTCGCAAGTGGCGCTGTTGCAGCAACGCACGGCGCTCCGGGTGGCCCAGCTGGAGCTGGGCCGCCGGATTGGTCTCGATGGAGCGGCGGATGCCCAGCTCACGCCGCAGGATTCCGCTCCGGCGCCGCAGCTGCCGTTCAGCGTGTCGGACGCGGTGGCGCGCGCGCTCGCGCAGGGCCCATCCTGGCGCATCGCCCGGGCCAACGAGCGCTCGGCGGCCGCGCAGCTCTGGTCGGCTCGGGGTTCGTTTCTTCCCTCGGCCAATTTGTCCTTCACCTCCGGCGCCTTCGATACCAAGTTCTTCCCGGAACTCCAGAAGCGGTGGGCCCTCACGCTGACGGTCACTCTGCCGGTGCTCGATAACGGCCTGCGCGAGATCGCGCTGAGCCAGGCGAGTGCCAATCACGAAGTCGCGCAGGCATTCCGCGACGACCTCGAGCGCGCCGCGTGGCGAGACGTCACGCAAGCGTATGACGCCTACGAGACGAGCCGGGCGACGGCGGCGCTGCAGCGGACCGCCGTGAACGTCGCCCAGGAAAACAACCGGGTACAGGAAACCCGCTATCGGGCCGGCGCCACGACGATTCTGGATTTGCTGGATGCGCAGAATCGCCTCGTCCAGGCGCAAGCGGACCTGGTGCAATCGTTGTATACGACGCGACTGGCCCGCGCCGGCCTGGAAGTCATGCTCGGCGAGCGCATCACCTTCACTCAGGATCACCAGTGAACACCGCAACCGTGAAACGAATCGCAGGGACGGCCCTGCTCCTCGCCGCGTGCCACAAGAGCAAAGGAGCGGACCCTCGCGCCGCAGGGGGGGGAGGTGGCATGCCGCCGATGCCCGTGGAGGTCGCGGTCGCGCGCACCGATACCGTGCTGGACGAGATCCCCGCGACCGGCCAGATCGAGGCCCTCCAGCAAGTGGATTTGCGGCCTGAAATCGAAGGGCGCCTGGTCGACATCCTGGTGCGGGAGGGGGACGAGGTGGCCAAGGGCCAGGCGCTGTTCAAAGTCGACGACGCCGAGCTTAAGGCGCAGGTGGCGCAGCTGGCCGCCCAAAAGGACCTCGCCAATCAGGACCTGGAGCGGACCAAGCAGCTCCTGGCCCAGAACGCTTCGTCAGCCGCGGACCTGGAACGGGCTGAGGCGCAGGCGCGGAGCACGGAGGCGCAGTACCAGCTGCAGAGCATTCGCCTGGAACGCACGACGGTCCGGGCGCCGTTCGCGGGCGTCGCTGGTCGTCGCGCGGTCAGTTTGGGGGACTATGTCAACAACAACACCCCGCTCATCACGCTGCAAACGGTCAACCCGCAGCGAGCGACCTTTCAGGTGCCGGAGCGCTTTGCCCAGTCGCTGAAAGTCGGGCAACGCGTGACCTTCCGCGTCGGTGCCATCCCGGGGCGCGACTTCGATGCCGAAGTGGACTTTGTGGACCCCGTCGTGCAGCTGCCGGGGCGCACGATTCTGGTCAAGGCGCGCGCGCCCAACAACCAGCGCCTGCTCCACCCGGGGATGTTTATCGAAGCGCGCCTCGTGACCGCGGTCCGCCCGCGGGCGGTGGTCGTGCCGGAAGAGGCGATCGTGCCCCTTCAGGGCTCGAACCTCGTGTGGGTGGTGTCGGAAGGGAAGGCCGCGCAGCGCCAGGTCGGCATCGGCGTTCGCACACCCGGTTTCGTCGAAATCGCGAGCGGGCTCGACGCGGGCGAACAGGTGGTGGTGGGGGGGGCGGAGCGGTTATTCCCGGGGGCGCCGGTGATGCCGCAGGTGGTGCAGCGAGGGGTCCCGGCCGCTCCCGCCGAGCACTAGGGTTTCGCTTTGCCCTGACTCACCGCCCAGATGTAGTTGGCCACGTAGAACGATTCGTCATCGCCGATCCCGCCCGGGTTCGCGATCATGACCGTGCCCGGCATCCCGCCGCGGATGCGGTTCAGGATCTCATTGAGGCTGCCGTCGACGTGCAGCCACTTGGGACCGGTCAACGCGGGGGCGATCGGGCCGCCCTGCAGCTTCCCCCCGTGACACGCGAAACACCCACCTCGGCCGTGGAACACCTTGCGACCTTCCGAGATGGCGTGCTGCGCCTCGGTGGTGAGGGTGTCCTGCGCGCGGGCGCGACCGGTGGGCAGCGCCAGAATCAGACCCAGCCCGACCGACGTCGCCCAGAGCATCCGCATCCGGCGTTTCTCCTCCTCCAAGAGTCTGCTGTAGGATAAAGCGAGATAAGGAAACGTCACAGCCCCGCACGAGTTGTTTCAAACTCCCTTCCATCTGTCCTCATGCGTTCTTCAGACAGCAATCGGCACGCTACGCAGTCGGAATTGGGGCCGTCACACCACCTCTGGGGGGGAGCGTCATATGCGGACATCGTACGTCCTCGCGGTCGTCGGTCTGTCGCTCGGGTTCAGCCCGGTCGCCCGCGCCGAGGGGCTGGCCGATCGGGCCCGGGCCTATACCAGCGCGCACGTCACCAGTCGCGCCCTCGTCCCGCCGTTTTCGCGGCAGACGGGGCTGGCTTGCAGCGCGTGCCATTATCAGTTCCTGTCGCTGACGCCGTTCGGGCGGGAATTCAAGCAGAACGGCTACACGATGACGGCCCAGAAGGCTATCGACGACAAGAAGGAAGGGAAGCTGAACCTCTCCCCGATCGCCGGGCTGGGGACGATGGTGCAAGCCTCCTATACACACGTCTCGAGCACGATCCCCGGCACCCAGAACAACAGTGCGGCGTTACCTCAGCAGCTCAGCATCTTTCTGGCGGGGATGATCAGCTCCAAGATCGGCATCTTCTCGCAGGTCACCTATAGTGGCGCCGACGGCTCCGTAGGGATCGACAACATCGACCTGCGCTACGCCAACCAGGCCGACCTCGGTTCGACGGCACTGACCTACGGGTTCACCCTGAACAACAATCCGACGATCAGTGATCTCTGGAACACGACGCCGGCCTGGGGATTCCCGTATGCCGGCTCGGACGTGGCGCCCTCGGCGGCGGCGGCGACCCTCATCGACGGCGGCCTCGCTCAGCAGGCGCTCGGTCTGACTGGTTATGCGATCGTCGGCGGGACGGTCTACGGCGAGCTCGGGGTGTACCGCTCGGCGTTCCAGGGTCAGGGCCAGCCCGATGCTACCTCCTCGAACACGATCGACGGTGGCGCTCCGTATTGGCGGCTCTCGCTCCAGAAAAAGTGGGAGAAGACGTACCTGATGGTCGGCACCTTCGGGTTGCATGCGTCGCTGTTCCCCTCGGGGGTTTCAGGGGCGACCGACAAACTCACCGACATGGGCGTCGACGCCCAGTGGGAGCAACAGGTCGGCACCGGCAACCTGGTCGCGCGCGGCACGTACATTCACGAGGCGCGCACGCTCGACGGCAGCGTCGCCGCCGGCACCGCAGCCAATGCGAGCGGCAACGTGAGTGAGGAGCGTCTCAACGCGTCCTATTATCCGAACCAGTCCTTCGGGGTGACGCTCGGCGTCTTCCAGACGACCGGCAGCACGGACGCGCTGCTCTACGCCTCGGGGCCGGTGACCGGGAGTCTCCTCAACGATCCCAAGACCAGCGGCTTCATCGGCGAATTCGATTTCAATGCCTGGCAGAACACGCGACTCGGCCTGCAGTACACGGCCTACTCGAACTTCAACGGCGCCAGCAACAACTATGATGGCGCGGGCCGCAACGCGTCGGGGAACAACACCCTGTATTTCCTGGTGTGGGTCGTGTTCTGACGGTCGCAGCGGCTTCGGGAGGGGGCGGCGGGGCGGGCGGCACTGTGCCGGCGTCCCGCCGTCGCCTTTTCAGGACCCTCGGCCCGCCGCACCGTAGGTCCGGCTTGGCGGGTGTCTTATATTAGAGGTCAACAAACCAGGATCAGCATCGTGACACGACCGCAAGATGCCGCTAAGAATCTGACCGCGCGCTTGGCGCAATTCCGTGAGCCGGATACGCGACGCAGCGTCTGGCAGCTCGCCAGCACCGCCGCGCTCTTCGCCGGGACCTGGGCGCTCATGTATTTCTCGCTCCGGCTGTCCTACTGGCTGACGCTGGCCCTGGCCGTCCCGGCCGCGTTCCTGATGATCCGCCTTTTCATCTTCCAGCACGATTGCGGGCACGGGTCATTCTTCAAGTCCTCCCGGGCCTCGGACATCATCGGGTCGATTCTCGGCGTGTTCACGCTGACCCCCTACCACTATTGGAAAAAGACGCACGCCATTCACCACGCGACGTCGGGAAACCTGGAGCACCGGGGATTCGGGGACATCGACACCCTGACGGTGAGTGAATACCTGGCCCTCACGCGCTGGGGCAGGTTCAAGTACCGGGTCTACCGCCATCCGTTGGTCCTGTTCGGTGTCGGGGCGGTCCTGCACTTCTTCGTCAAGCACCGCCTCCCGACCATCGTACCGCGGGACTGGACCCGGGAACGACGCAGCATCTTCTGGACCGACGTCGGGCTGGCCACCGTGATCGCGTTGATGGGCGCGCTCGTCGGCTTCCGCGCGCTGCTGCTCGTCCACCTGCCCGTCGCGCTCGGCTCGTGCACCATCGGCGTGTGGCTGTTCTACGTCCAGCATCAATTCGAGCCGACGTATTGGGAGCATGATGCCAAGTGGCAGTACAACGATGCGGCGCTCGTGGGCAGCTCGTTCTACCGGTTGCCCCGGATCCTGCAGTGGGCCACCGGCAACATCGGCCTGCATCATATCCATCATCTCAACGCCCGCATCCCCAACTACCGGCTGCAGGAAGTGTTCGAGTCGATCCCCGAGCTGCAGCAGGTCACGACCTTGACCCTGTGGCAGAGCCTGCGCTGCGTGTCCCTGGCGCTGTGGGACGAACGCCGGCAACGGCTGATCCGGTTCCGGGAGGTCGCGACCGCCGCGTCGTGACCGGCTACGTCTAACCGTCCGACGGTTACCGCCTTGGGGGAGAAGCCGGACCACGCCGCCGTCGCGCTGCCGCCGCCGCTCATCTACGTGCTGGGTTGGCTCGTGGCCTGGCTGCTGGAGCGCCGTTGGCCGCTGACATGGCATCAGAGCCTGGCCAGCCAGGGACTCGGTGTGGCGATCGGCGCCGCGGGCGCGTTCTTGGGAGCGTGGTCGCTGCTGGCGCTGCGGGCCGCGCACACCAGCCCGAACCCGTTCAAACCGACCCAGGCGCTCTCCATGCGCGGCCCGTATGGCTTCAGTCGCAACCCGATCTACCTGAGCTTCGCCGCGCTGTATGCCGGAGGCGTGGTCCTCGCCCGGATGGGATGGGGAGTCGTGCTGCTGCCGCTCGTACTGGTGGTGGTGCAACGGTTGGTGGTCGTCAGAGAAGAAGCGTACCTCGAGCGCAAATTCGGGCAGGCCTACCGGGACTACCTGGGGCGCGTGCGCCGCTGGGTGTGAAGGCCGTCCGCGCTCGCGGCTCGAACCATGTCAGGATCAATGAGGGAGACCGGTAGATGAGCGCCGCAACGCAGGAAACCGCCACGCTCGCCGGCGGGTGCTTCTGGTGTCTCGAGGCCGTCTTCCTGGAGCTGAACGGCGTTCAGTCGGTGATCTCCGGATACGCCGGCGGCCACGTCCCGCACCCGACGTACGAGCAGGTCTGCACCGGGTCGACCGGGCACGCGGAGGTGGTGCAGGTCAGTTTCGATCCCGGAACGATCAGCTATCGGGACCTCCTCCAGGTGTTCTTTACGATCCACGATCCGACCACCCTCAATCGGCAGGGCGCGGACGCCGGGACGCAGTACCGGTCGGCGATTTTCACGCACGGCGCGGAGCAGCGGGAGACGGCGGAAGCGGTGATTCGCGAGCTGACCGGCGCCGGACTCTTCAGCGACCCGATCGTCACCGAAGTCGTCCCCCTGAGTGCCTTTTATCCGGCGGAGACCTACCACGCCGACTACTACCGGCGGAATCCCAACCAGCCGTATTGTCGCTTCGTGATCGAACCGAAGGTAGCCAAGGCGCGCCAGCGGTTCCTCGCCAAGCTCAAGAAAGGAGTGGCCTGACGATGGTGGCGATCCCCCGTCCCGGCGCGGACGAATACGCGTCGTATTACGGCAAGTACATCGACCGGGTGCCCGAAGCCGGTGGCGAAGGCGCGTTGGTGGATCTGCTCGGCCGGCAGATTGGCGAGACCCAGGCACTGCTGGCCGGGCTTCCGGAGGCTCGGGCGCTGTACCGGTATGCGACGGGGAAATGGAGCATCAAGGAAGTCGTGGGACATCTCGCCGACGCCGAGCGCGTATTCGCCTACCGGGCGCTTCGCTTCGCGCGCGCCGACGAGACCCCCCTCGCGTCGTTCGACGAGAACGCCTTCGTGCCCCCGGGACGATTCGACAGCCGTCTTCTCAGCGACCTGGTCGCGGAGTTCGTGGCGGTGCGCCAGGCGACGGTCGCGATGCTGCGAGGGTTGCCGGCCGAGGCGGTCGCCCGCCGCGGCACGGCGAGTGGCAAGTCGGTGTCGGTGCGGGCGCTCGCCTACATCATCGCCGGGCACGAGCGGCATCACGTGCAGATTCTGAAGGAGCGATACCTCCAGGCGTGATGTTGCCGCGCCTGCAGCTCATCGAGCTCGAGGATCTGCCCGGGTGGCCGCGGTCGCTGCGGGACGCGATGACCGACTACTTGCAGGCCATCATCGCATGGTTCGATCCGTACCGGCCCGCCGCCCCGCTGCTCGCCGCGGCACTCGCGCGCGCCGGGACGGCGCAGGTCGTGGATCTCGGGTCCGGTGGTGGCGGCCCCTGGTTCAAGCTCGGTGCGCGCCTGGCCGGGCTGGGTGTCAGGATCGACTCCATCACGCTGACCGATGCCTTTCCCAATGCGGCGGCCTTCGCCCGGGTCGAGCAACAGACGGGTGGCCGTGTTCGGGGGTACCCGCAGCCGGTCGATGCATCCGGCGTGCCCGCGACGCTTCCTGGATTCCGCACCATGTTCACGGCATTGCACCATTTCCCGCCGCCCGCGGCACGGGCGATTCTGACCGACGCCGTGCGGCAGGGTCAGGGAATCGCGGTGTTCGAAATGACCACCCGGTCGGTGCTGGATGTGCTCGGCATGCCCCTCTTCGCCGCGCTGCTATTCGTGCTCACGCCGTGGATCCGCCCGTTCCGCTGGACCCGGCTGATCTGGACCTACCTGGTCCCCATCATCCCCCTGGCCGTTCTGGTCGACGCGGTGGTCTCGAGTCTGCGCTCCTACACCCCGCGGGAGCTCCGCGCGCTGGCGGAGGCGATCGATGAGGGAGGGGCCGCCGGCTATCGGTGGGAGGCTGGGATGGTCTGCACCCTGCTCGCCGCGGCTCCGGTCACTTATCTGATCGGCACCCCCGAGCGCGCCGGCTGACCCCGGCCCCGCACACCCGATTTGAGTGCTAGAATTGGAACCCTTATCCGAAACGTGGAGCGCATGCGATCACTCGTGGTGTGCCTCGCCGTCATCATCGCCGGGTGTCACGGGCCCAGGATCACGGGGGCGGTGTACGCCGGCCAGATCTCCGTGTACCCCAAGGCGACCTTCGTGACGACATCACGCGGATCGTACACGGACTCGGCGGGTCGCCCCCCTCGGCTCGAAAGCGAGTCCTGGTTCTTCAAGTTCCAGGATTCCATGCCGCGGGTGGTGGACTACTACCAGCATCATCTCTCGAACGCGCATCGGGATGACGATGACGACGGCAACGTCACGTTCACCTTCGTGCCCAAGGAGGCGGAGTCTGGGGAGCACGTGTCGGTCACGATCCGGCCCGGTGCGCTGCAGATCAGCGAGACGTTGAAACCCGGCAAACGGAGGTCTTAGGTGGCGGCGCGAACCCGGATCTGGCTGGGCGGCTGGTGGCTTTGGACGGCCGTTCTCGTGGGCCAGGGCGCCGGCCATCCCCGGGCCACCCCGGAGTCGGTGGGGATGTCGGCAACACGCCTGGCGCGAATGTCGGCGGCGCTGGCGGCCTATGTGGACAGCGGTCGCGTGGCGGGAGTGGTCGCCGTCGTAACGCGGCGAGGCAGAGTCGCGGCGGTCGACACGGCCGGGTGGGCCGACCGGGAGGCTCGTGTGCCGATGCGCTCCACGACGATCTTCCGGATCGCCTCGATGTCCAAGGCGATCACCAGCGTCGGCGCCATGATGCTGGTGGAAGACGGTAAGCTGTTGCTGAACGACCCGATCGCCCTGTATCTCCCCGCCTTCCGGCACATGATGGTGCTCGTGGCCCCCGGCGACTCGAGCACGGGCAGACGGGACTCGCTCGTCCCCGCCACGCGAGAGATCACCGTGCGCGACCTCCTGACCCACCGCGCGGGCATTGCCTACGGGTTTCTGGACGGCGCGACCGCGTCCGCTTACCGGCGCGCCGGCATTCACGACGGGATCGCCGAAGGGGAAGGGACGATCGCGGCGAACGTCGACAAGATCGCCGCCCAGCCGCTCGGGTTTCAGCCGGGGACGAAATGGCAGTACGGATTGAGTACCGACGTCCTGGGTCGGCTGATCGAGGTCGTGTCCGGCATGCCGCTCGATCGGTTCCTGGAGCAGCGGATCTTTCGCCCGCTCCAGATGCACGACACCTATTTCTACGTGCCCGATGACAAGGTCGCCCGGATCGCCGTGCCCTACACACGGGACAGCACCGGCCGCCTGCGCCCGATGGATCCCCTGCATCCCTTCGGCCTTGGCGTGGCGGGAGGCCGAGGCACGCGCGGCTCGCGGACCTACGTCTCCGGGGGCGCAGGAGTCTTCTCCACGGCCCCGGACTACGCCCGCTTCCTTCAGATGCTCCTGAACGGCGGCGAGCTGGACGGAGTCCGCCTGCTCTCGCCCAAGACGGTCGAGCTCATGACGACGAGCGCCACCGAGGATCTCACGCCGTCGCCGATGGGCCCCGGCGCCGGATTCGGGCTCGGGTTCGAGGTGGTCCGGGACGTGGGGGCGACCGGTAGCTACGGCAGCGTCGGGCAGTACTTCTGGGGTGGGGCTTACGGCTCGACGTTCTGGGTGGACCCGAAAGAGCAGCTGATTGGCGTGATGATGATCCAACTCGTTCCCCGGCCGGGGTTGACGATCGGCGAGCGGTTTCAGACCCTCGCCTATCAAGCCATCGTCGTCCGCTACGTGGTCAGTCCTTGAAGGCCTTCTCGCTGGAGGGGCGTATGCGAAGAGTCGTCATTGTCGCCGTCAACCTCGGCTGGCTCGCGGGGTTGGGATGCCAGATGGGCCCTGCACAGCTCACGCAGGACCAGCGCGTCGCCATCGCCGACACCGCGGCGGGTGTGGTGCAACGGGTGTTCACCGCGGCCAATCAACTGGACGCCAAGGGACTCGTGGACGCCTACGCGACCGACGCCGTCATGGCGGAGAACGGCGTCATCTACTCGACAAAAGAGGCCTATCGCGCGGCGCTCGACTCCGCGTGGCAGGGAATCCAGGGCATCAACTCGCGCCCCAGCTCCGTCCGGACCATGGTCGCGGCGTCGGACGTCGCCGTCGTCATGGCTCCCTTCGTGTTCACGATCACCGCCAAGTCGGGGCGGCAGGTGACTGGCCAGGGGGTGCTCACCGCCTTGGTGCAGCGCCGCGACCAGCGGTGGCAGATCATCCGGTCCCACGAATCGGAGGCGCACCTGGATCAACTGATGCAACAGCTGATGCAGAAAGGGGGCCGGCGCTAACGGCTGAGTACCCGTCGTCTAGCCGTCCCTCGGTGCCGACCGCCGGCCAGAACCGCGGACCTCATGGGAGGTTCGTGAAAGCCTGCACCCGGTAGTGTCCATGCGCCGTGCTGCTCCGAAGACGTTTCGCAGCCAGGCCGCGTTCCGCGCCTGGCTCAAACGGCATCACCGCACGGCGCGGGAGTTGATCGTGCGGATCTACAAGACCAGCGACCACCACCGCGGGCTCACCTATACCCAGGCCGTCGACGAAGCGCTCTGTTTCGGCTGGATCGACGGGGTGCGTCGGGCACTCGACGGCCAGAGCTTCTCGACGCGCTTCAGTCCCCGTAAGCCGCGGAGTATCTGGAGCCGCATCAACGTCCGCCACGCCCAACGCCTGATCCAGACGGGTCGGATGACCAGGGCCGGCCTGGCGGCGTTCCAGGCGCGGGAGGCCAGTCGGACCGGCATCTACTCCTTCGAGCAACGCCCGACCCGCTTGAGCCCGGCCCTGGGCCGGAAGCTGCGAGCCAATGCCGGGGCGTGGGCCTACTTCCGCACGCAACCTCCCTGGTATCGTCGCACCAGCAGCTTCTGGGTGATGAGCGCCAAACAGGAGGCTACGCGTGCCCGCCGGCTATCGATCTTGATGACTTGCTCCGCGCGGCGCATGCCTATTCCGCCCTTAAGACGGCCTGAGGGATCCTGATGGCGCATCTTCTCATTCTCGGCGCATCGGGCGGCACGGGCCGACAGGTCGTCGCTCAGGCGCTGGAGCTGGGGCACGACGTGACGGCGTTCGTCCGCCGAGCGGACCGGCTTCCCGTCACGCACGAGCGTTTGCGGGTGATCACGGGGCAACTGCCTCAGGACGTCACTGCTCTCGACGCGGCAGTGCGCGGACAGGATGCGGTGATCAGCGCGCTCGGGCTCGGGCAATCGCTCAAGTCCGGGGGGTTGATCGAGCGCAGCATGCCGGTGCTCGTGGCGGCGCTGGAACGGGCGGGAGTTCGCCGTCTGATCATCACGTCGGCCTACGGAGTGGGCACGACGTTCCAGGACGTGCCGCTGCTGCCACGCGCTCTGATCCGAGTGCTGTTGCGTGATCTGTACGCCGACAAGCACTCGGGCGAGGAGATCCTCCGGCGGAGTGGCCTCGATTGGACGCTCGTATACCCGACGACGCTGACCAACGGACCCAAGACCGGTGCCATTCGCGCCGGTGAGCGCCTCCAGCTGGCAGGCCTCCCGCGGATTTCCCGGGCCGACCTGGCGTCCGTCCTTCTGGCCCAAATCGAGGACCGGACCTACCTCCGGAAGGGCGTCCTGGTCACCACATGACCGATGCCACGAGCTCGGGCCTGCCCGCGCTCGATGCGTTCACGACCGCCCGCCTCCGGGCCGAGCGTCTGACGCCCGAACACCTCTCCGAGATCCGGCGCATGCATCGCGACCCCGCGGTGATGCGGCATCTCGGTGGCGTGCGTGATGATGCGGAAACCGCGGTCTACCTCGCCCGCAACCTGCAGCACTGGGCCGACTATGGGTTCGGTCTCTGGATCCTGCGCGAGCGGGGAGGCGGCGAGCCGATCGGGCGGGCCGTGTTACGACATCTCCTGGTCGATGCCGTCGACGAGATCGAGGTCGGCTATGCCTTCTATCAGCCGTTCTGGGGGCAGGGTCTCGCGACCGAGGTGACGCTGGCGTGCCTGGCGTTGGGACGCCGCGAGCTCACGCGGACCTCGTTCGTGGCGGTGACCCGGCCGAGCAACCTGGCGTCGCAGCGCGTCTTGCAGAAGGCAGGGCTGGCGTACGAGCGGGAGGTGATACACGGGGGCGAGCCGCACTGCCTGTTTCGCACCACCTGACCGACCTCCCGGTCGCATTCACTTACCCGGTGCCGTCGAGTCGGCCACGGCGCCGTTGTGCGTGGTCACGTAATAATTCGGGTCCACCTTGAACGAGGCGGGATTCGAGAGCTGCACCCCGGTCGTTTGCCATGCTTCGCTGGGATGGATCAGGCTGAACTGTCCATCGCTGAGCGTCACCTTCACGGGCATGGCGAACCCCGGCACCACATTGGTCCAGCGAAAACTGAGGGTTGACCCCTCGGTCTTGTACTCGAGCACCGGGATCTTGGTGGTCCGCAGGTACTGATCGAACACTTTGGTGAGGTCAGTGCCGGCGTGCTCTGAAATGTAGGCTTCGATCTGCGCCCCCGTCACCGTCTGGTGCCAGAAGGTCTGGTTCAAGCCGCGCAGGATGCCGCGCCACTTCTCGTCGTCGCCCACGATCTGCCGGATCGTATGCAGCAGGTTACCGCCCTTGGGGTAACGGTCTCCGGAGCCGTCGGCGTTGACGCCGAACGGTCCCTCGATCGGGATGTCGTTGCGGATGCCGCGCCGGGTGCCGATGACGTACGCGGCGCCCGAGTCCCGGCCGAACAGGCACTCCGTGTAGAGATTCTCGGCATAATTCGCGAAGCTCTCGTGCACCCAGATATCGGCTTCATCCTTGGCCGTGATGTTGTTGCCGAACCATTCGTGGGCGCTCTCGTGCACGATGATGAAGTCCCACTTCATGCCGAGCCCCGTGCCCGAGGCGTCCCGGCCCCGGTAGCCGTTGGCGTAGTAGTTCCCATACGCCACGGCGCTCTGGTGCTCCATGCCGGGATGCGGGACCTCGACCAGCTTGTAGCCATCCTCGTACCAGGGGTAGGGCCCGAACCAGTGCTCGAAGCAGTGCAGCATCGACTTCGCCTGGGCGAACTGGCGTTTGGCGGCGTCGAGGTGGTAATCGAGCGGCCAGAAGTCCATGGTGAGCGGACCGCGCTCCCCCTGCAGCGTGTCGCTGAAATGGGTGTAGGAACCGGCCCCGACCGCGACGGCGTAGTTATTGATCGGGTTCACGACGAACCACTCGTAGGTCGTCGTGCCGTCCGGGTTGTGAGTCGTGTTACGCAACCGTCCGTTCGACGCGTCGATCAACGGATCGGGGACGGTCAGGGCGATGCGCTGGCTGTCGGGCTCGTCGGCCTGGGTGTCTTTGTCGGGCCACCAGACGGACGCGCCCAGATCCTGGTCGGTCGTCACGATCCAGGGCCGGCCGAGGCTGTCCGTGGTCCAGGTGAAACCGCCGTCCCAGGGCGGCCGTTTGGCCGGTTGGGGATGCCCGTGGTAATAGACGGTGATGGTCTTCACCGCGCCCTTTGGTTGGGCGGCGGTGAGCTCGGCAAAGAAAGCATTCCCGTCGCGCCGGTACTGGACGCGCGCGCCGTCCTGGATCATGCTATCGACGTCCAGGGGCACCATCAGGTCGATCTGCATCTCGGCAGATGGGGTAAGGACGCGGTAGGTGATGCCGTTCCAGCCACGGATGCTCGAATCGGCCGGGGTGATCGCGACATGCAGATCGTAGAACGTGACGTCCCACCACGTTCTGGCCGGAGCGGTCAGGGAGCCGCGCAGCGTATCCGCGTGGCTGAATGCGCGTGGGTTCTGGGCCGCCGCGGCGGAGCTGCCGAGCGACGTGAGGGATGCCACGAGGATCACGAGTCGCACGATTGACGCTCTCTCGAGGGGACGGTAAGAATCTACTATGAATGAAGCCTTCGCCATCCTCGCCACTATGTTCGCGGTCACCGGTACCCTCACGGTGGTGTTCGGGATCGGCTGGCTGCGAGCCCATCGCCGCATCAGGAGCCTGGAGCGACAGCTCAGCGGCGCGCCCCCCGAATCGGCCGTGGACCGCCTGGAGCAGGACATCGCGACCCTCGCCGATCAGCTCAATCAGCTCGCGAACGGGCAGGAGTTCCTGTCGCGCATCGTGGCTGATCGGGTACCGGCACCGAGGCTCAAGCAAGCCGAGGACCGGATCGTCACCCCGAAGTAGTCGAGGGGGACCCATGGATCCATCGGACGTCGCATTCATCAAAGCAGTCATCGCCTTTCTCCTGTGCGCGGGAACCGGGTTGACGGCGCTCCGGATGTGGCTCCGCGCCCGGGCTAAGCCGCTGCCCCCGGGTGAACCGGACTCGATCGTCCAGGGGCTGCGCGAGGACGCCGAGCGGCTCGAGGCGGAGCTGGGGCAGCGGATCGTCGAGCTCGAGGAGCGGCTGGACTTCGTCGAGCGGCGCCTCGTGCAGGAGCGTGAGTCCCCGCGTCTGCCGGAGCCGGAGGCCCGGACCCCGGTGTGACGAGGCTCGTCCTGCTCTGCGGGATCATGGGTTGCCGCGTCGCCCCGACTCCGGATCTGACCGCCACGCTGGTGCGATACAACAGCTTCGTGCGCCATGAGCAGGGCGACTCCATCGCGGCGCTCTACGCCCCAGATGGAGAGCTCGTCACCCCGAGCCGGTCGATCCGCGGACCGGCGGCGATTGGGGCCTTTCTCGCAACCTTCACGAATGTGCGAGTGGATTCAACCGCCATGTGGGCCGACTCGGTCGTCACCACCGATTCCGGCGTGATGCAATGGGGACAGTTCTACCAGCGAGCCATCGTTCCCGATCGACCGCCCGCCACGGCCACCGGGCACTTCGTTGCGCTTTGGCGCGAGGAGCGCGACGGCCGCTGGTTGCTGCGCCGCATGCAGGCACAGGCAGGGGAGTAATGCCGGCGGACGTCTGGGCGGATGGCGACCGATATGAACTGTACGTGGGCCGATGGAGTCGACTGGTGGCCCCGCAATTCGTCCGCTGGCTCGATCTCCCAGCACAATCCGCCTGGCTCGATTTCGGTTGCGGGACCGGCGCGCTGACCGGCGCGATTTTCGAGCACGCCGATCCGCGATTGGTGATCGGCTGCGACCGCTCGCCGAGCTATGTGGACTTCGCCGCACGGCGGATGCCGGATGCGCGCGCCCGGTTCGTGGTGGCGGAGCTGTCTGACCTGCCGGGCACCGAGGGTGGATTCGACGCCTGCGTCGCCGGGCTCGTGCTCAACTTCCTGCCCGATCCCCGGGCCGGAATCGAGGCGCTCATGTCCCGGGCCCGGCCCGGCGTAACGATCGCCGGCTATGTGTGGGATTACGCCGAGGGGATGGAGCTGATGCGCGTGTTCTGGGATGCCGCCGTGGCGCTTGATCCCGCGGCGCGCGCCCTGGACGAGGGACGGCGATTCCCGCTCTGTCGACCGGAACCCTTGCGGCGCCTGTATCACGAGTGCGGCCTTCGGGACGTCGCCGTACGCGAGATCGACGTGCCAACGGAGTTTCCGGATTTCGACGACTATTGGCGCCCCTTCCTCGGTGGGCAGGGGCCGGCGCCGACGTACGCGATGCGCCTGTCCCCCGAACGGCGAGGCCGGCTGGAACAGGAAATCCGTCGCCGCATGGGCGTCGAGCCCGACGGCAGAATTCGCCTGACCGCGCGCGCCTGGGCTTTTCGCGGCGCGACGGCTTGAGGCCCGCGTCATACACGGAGGCGATTTCGTGGATCCCGTTTCGCGACGTGACTGGTTGAAAGCCATGGGTGCCGCGGGGGCGGGGGCGCTCATCCCTCCCGCTCCTGGATCGCCGTCATCCGAGCCTGTCCTCGGTGTTCCCGTTCCCATCTTGCCGCTCACTTCCACTACGGAGGTCTTCATCCCGCCCCGCGGCCGCGCGTTCAACAAGGTCAGTTTTGATTTCCCCGAACCCGCGGTCGAGTTTGCCGGATTCCGCTTCGGGTTTCTGGTGTTCACGCGCGAGAACGCCTACACTCTCGATACAAGCACGATCACCGCGACCGCGACCGACGCCGAGCTGTCGCTCACGGCTACCGGATTCGTCTGGGCCGGAGGGCAGGAGCGGGCGACGGGCCGCCTCGAAGCGAAGCTGCGTCGCGTCGACGACGCCGTGGAATGGGACATCACTGCCGAGCTGCCGCAGCCGATCAAGGCCGTGACGACCGTGCTCCGGGGTATCCCGCGCGGCCGCCTTGCTTCGGGTGGCGGGGAGCCGTTCGATCCCAAGGACGACGAGGTCCTCTACGGATACCCATTCGGCGGCGGCGACCTGTTCGGCGGTAACACCGCCTGGGGGATGGGGACGCCGCTCGTCGCGGTCCAGGCCGCTGACCAGCACGTGGTCGCGTTGTCCTCGCTCGACGACCACGTGCGCACCAAGCGCTTCTTCTTCCAGCCGGGGGAGCAGGGGTATCGGGTGGAGCTGGTCCACGAGGTCGAAGGGTGGTTGGATCAGATGCGCGTGCGGGTGCCGACGTGGCGAGCCGGTCGCGCCGCGACACTCGAAGCGGCCGTGGCACCGCACTACGCCCACCTCGAGCGGGCATATCGGCTGCCGTCCTGGGAATCGCGCCCCGACGTCCCGGCCTGGCTGCGGCAGACCGCGCTCGTTGTCACGTTGCACGGCATGCACTACACGGGATACGTCTTCAACGATTTCGCCCGGATGCTCGAGATCCTGCAATGGATCGCCACGCAGATCCCGGCCGACCGGGTGCTCGCATTCATCCCGGCCTGGGACGGCCGCTACTACTGGGACTACCCGACCTATCAGGCGGCCACCCGCCTGGGCGGCGAGACGGAATTCCGGCGCCTGGTGCAGGAGGGGCGCCGCCTCGGTTTCCGGTTCATGCCGATGTTCGGTGCGAATGCCGCCAACCGTCGCCTGCCCGGTTTCTCGCAGATCGCGGATGGCGCGACCGCCAGAGTGGACGGTGACCGCTTCGACCTGAACTGGGTGGACTGGGACAACGACCGGCACCAGGAAGGGTGGGGCGCCTACATGAATCTCGGGGTCGAGTCATGGCGCCGCTGGCTCGGGGGACGCATCGCCGACACCATCGAGCGCTACGGCGTGGATGCTTACTTCCTGGACATCGCCGGCGGCTGGGTCAACAATCCGGCGGCCGACATGCATGAGGGGACCCGCCGGCTGGTCGCCGACTTGCGGGCGCGCTACCCGCATGTGCTCGCCTGCGGAGAATTCCACTACGACGCCCTACTCGAGTTCATTCCGCTGTATCACGTCTATTCACCGCACGGCGTCCCGTACGCGCGCTATTTCTCCCACCTCTCCCATCCGGCGCCGGGGCGTGGCTCGAGCGGCGTGCATGAGTCGGGGTTCAGCACTTGGGAACCGGCGACCTTGTCCTTGTCCAAGCGGCCCGGGTTGATTCCTACGCTCAACGTGGTGGACGACACGTTCACCAAGTACCGAGATCAGATGGCCGCGGTGATCGCACGGGCCAAGGAGTGGGCCTAGGAGAGGTCGCAGCGGATCGGAATGGCCGGGGCGGAATGAGTCAGAGCGCCGATCGCGATGAGGGTGGCCCCGGCCTCGGCGTAGGCGCGGGCGTTCGCTGAGGTGATGCCCCCTGAGGCCTGGATCGTGACCTTGGGGCCCCCCCCCACGCGCCGGGCCCAGGAGGCGAGGCGCTCGGGCGATTGATTGTCGATCAACAGATGGGAAACGCCGGCTGCGAGCGCGGCCTCGAGCTGCGTTTCGTTCTCTACCTCTACGATCACCGGGACGGCAGGTGCAGACCGCAGCAGATCGGCCAACGTCTTGCCTTGCCCGTCGCGCTCCAGCAGCGCCCAGTGATTGTCCTTCCAGAGCACCGCATCGGCGAGTGACACCCGGTTCTCCACGCCGCCACCCGCCCGCACGGCATAGAGCTCGAGGGCCCGCAGCCCGGGAGTGGTCTTCCGCGTGTGGGTGATTTTCGCGCGGGTGCCCGCCACGGCGTCGACGGCCTGACGGGTCAGCGTGGCGATGCCGGAGAGGCGCTGCAGGAAATTGAGGGCGACCCGTTCCCCGGCGAGCAGCGCGCCGGCCCGACCGCGCACGGTGGCGAAGACGGTACCCGCCTTGACCTGACTGCCGTCCCGGATTCCCGGAGCCGCCTCGAGATGGGCTTCTCTGTCGAGCTCGCGGAACACGGTCGTGGCGACCTGGAGACCGGCGATGACGCAAGGAGCCTCGGCAATGAACCGCGCTACGGCGGGACCGTCGGCGGCTGCGCCCAACAGGCGGGTGGTGACGTCTTCGGTGGCCCGGTCCTCCGCCAGGGCCTCACGCACTTCCGTGAGTGCGAAGGCGGGCTCAGCCAATCGCCAGCATCCGCTCGATCGCGCGGCGTGCCCGCGCCGCGGTCGCGGACGGCACGGTCACCTCGTATTGATTCTCACGCAGGGCATCGCGCAGGTTCTCGAGCGTGATCTGCTTCATGTAACGGCACTCGGCGGTTTCAGCGGCGGCGATGAAATCTTTACCAGGGTTCTCCCGGCGCAGGCGGTGCAAGACGCCGGTCTCGGTGGCGACGACGAAGCGGCGGGCCTTGGAGTCCCGGGCTCGCCGGGTCATCTGTTCGGTCGAGACGATCCGCATCCGGCCGTTCGCCACGTCGCCTTCGGCTGCGGCGTAGTACATGGCACTCGTGACGCAGCCGCACTCCGGGTGCACCAGGAATTCCGCGTCGGGATACTCGGCGCGGCGCTGCTCCAGCGCCTCTCGGGTCAATCCGGCGTGGACATGGCACTCCCCCATCCAGACGTCGAGTGCTCGCCCGGTCACCCGTCGCAGGTAGTTCCCAAGGAAGAAGTCGGGCAGGAACAGCACCGGCACGTCGGGTGGGAGGGCGTTGATCACGGCCACCGCATTGCCGGAGGTACAGCAGTAATCCGATTCGGCCTTCACCTCCGCCGACGTATTGACGTAGGACACGACCAGGCCGTCCGGGTGGGTGGCGCGCCAGGCGCGCACGTCGGCCGCTTGGATCGTGGCGGCGAGCGAGCAGCCGGCGGTAGGGTCGGGGATCAGGACCCGCTTGCCGGGGTTCGCGATCGCGGCGGTCTCGGCCATGAAGTGCACGCCGCAGATCACGAGCACCGCGGCGTCGATCTCGGTCGCGCTCCGCGCCATTTTCAGCGAGTCGGCGACGACGTCGGCCAGGTCCTGGATCTCCGGGCGCTGGTAGTTGTGCGCGAGAATCGCGGCGCCGCGCTCGACGCGGAGCTCCTGAATTTCGGCGATCAAGCGGCGGGTGCTGGGGGTGGTGGTCCCTGCGGTCATCGGGCGCTGCTCCCATTGGTTGTGGGAACCGGGGCTGGGGGGCCGTTTGGGCAACGCCTCGATCCGTCGAAGCTGGCGGATCGCTCCCAACCTGGGACGCGCACCTTCACGCGTCACTGAAAAGCTAACAGCCCGTTCAAGAGCGGTAGATGTCAGTCTTGACAATATTCGTGCCAACAACTAATCTCCTCACCGTGCATCCCACCATCGGTCACGAGATCAAGCAACGACGGGCGTTCGGCTCTCCGGAGCAGGAGGCGATGCTCGGGATCCGCATGGTCGCGGCGCGGATCCTGGCGCCGTGGGAGCGCTTCCTCAAGTCCGAAGCCGACCTGACCACCAGCCAGTACAACGTGCTCCGCATCCTGCGGGGGAGTCACCCGCAGTCGCTCACAGCCGGCGAGATCGGCGAGCGGACGATTGCCCGCGAGCCGGACGTCACGCGGCTCGTGGACCGGCTCGACGCCCGGGGCCTTGTGAAGCGGGCGCGGAGCGAGCAGGACCGCCGAGTGGTCGAGGTCGAGATCACGGGGAAGGGGCTCGAGCTGCTGCGCGAGCTGGACCCGCACTCCCAGCGGATGCCGCGCGCGCTCATCGGCCACGTGGGGTCGCGGAAGCTCCGCCAGCTGTCCCAGCTGCTCGCCCAGGTGCTGGACGGGATGGGAACGTATCCCTGAGGAACCCGTGTTCCTGACACCATATACCTGTTTCAACGATAATCGGTTGGACGACTGTTGACGCTCATTCACTCGTAACACGGAGGGTCTCATGGAAGCGGTCATGGAAGCTCGGAGCCAGGCGGGATACGCCCTGGCCCGTGACGAAGGCGAGGCATTCTGGCTCCTCGGCATGCTTCAAACAGTCAAGATCGGTAAGGCGGACACCGATGGGCGTTTCGGCATGCTCGAGATCCTCGTACCCGAGGGCCTCGGCTCCCCGTGGCACGTGCACCCCGAGGAGGACGAGTGGTTCTACGTCCTCGACGGCGCCCTCACCTTCTGGGTCGGCGACACGAAGCTCGAATTGACGTCCGGCGGCTTCGCCTTCGGTCCCAAGGGCGTGCCGCACACCTTTTATGGCTCAGCGCCCACGACCCGTGCCCTCGTCGGGTTCTCGCCAATGCAGTTCGAGGGGTTCATGCGGACCGTGGGACAGCCCGCGCCGGCGCGCGAGCTCCCGCCTCACCACGACGGGCCCCCTCCGGACATTGCGAAGCTCGCGCCGATCGCGGCGCGCAACGGGTTCATCATCATGGGTCCCCCGGGCCCGCCGCCGGGTCGGTAAGGCGCCAACTGGAAGGGGCGGCGGGGGGCGACGGTGATCGCCGCCCCCCGTTCGTCCGCCTCGCAGCGGCATTCCGGTACCACCAGCGTAATTCAGATACCGCTGCCGTGACCCGCGACCGCCACCATGGGTGGTGCTCGCCCGCGTGCGCTCGGCCGCCATCCTCGGCATCGATGCCTACTTGGTCGACGTCGAGACCGACATCGCCAACGGCCTCCCCACCTTCGTCACCGTGGGGCTGCCGCAGGGGGCGGTGAAGGAGGGCCGCGAGCGGGTCTACGCCGCGCTGGCCAACACCGGGTTCACCTTCCCCTTGAAGCGCATCACCGTCAACCTCGCCCCCGCCGACATCCGCAAAGAAGGCTCCGCCTTCGACCTCCCCATCGCCCTCGGTCTCCTCGCCGCCACCGAACAGATCGCGGGTGATCGACTCGGCACGGTCGTGGTGCTGGGAGAGTTGGGGCTCGAGGGCGCGGTTCGCCCGGTCCGCGGGGCATTACCAGTGGCTCTGGCCGCGCGCGCCGCCGGGCTCGACGCCCTGATCCTGCCGCGGGAAAACCTCCCTGAAGCGGGCGTCGTCTCAGGGCTCCGGGTCCTTGGCGCGAGCACCCTCGCGGAAATCGCGGAGTTTCTGGACGGCAAAGCCGAGCTGCCGACTCCGTCCGTCGACATCGCCCGCCTCTTTGCCGAGCGGGCGCAGGACGACGTGGACTTCGCCGAAGTGAAAGGCCAGCAGCACGCCAAGCGGGCCCTCGAGGTAGCCGCTGCGGGCGGGCATAACCTCATCTTGATCGGCCCTCCCGGCTCCGGGAAGACCATGCTGGCGCGCCGACTCCCCACGATCCTCCCCCGGATGAGCCTCGATGAAGCCCTCGAGACCACGAAGATCCACTCGGTGGCGGGCGTGCTGCCCCTCGGCGAGTCGCTCGTGGCGCGCCGCCCGTTCCGGGCGCCGCACCACACGATCTCGGATGCGGGGCTGATCGGGGGCGGGTCGTTCCCCCGGCCGGGGGAGGTGAGCCTGGCGCACGGTGGCGTGTTGTTCCTGGACGAGCTGCCAGAGTTCCGCAAGAACGTCCTCGAGGTGCTGCGCCAGCCGATGGAAGACGGGGTCGTGACGATCGCGCGGGCGGCGATGAGCCTCACCTACCCGGCGCGGTTCATGCTCGCGGCGGCGATGAACCCGTGCCCGTGCGGGTACTTCGGCGACCCGCAACACAACTGTGCTTGCGGCCCGGTCGGCGTGCAGCGCTATCTGGCTCGCGTCTCGGGGCCGCTGCTCGACCGGATCGATCTGCACTTGGAGGTGCCAGCCGTGAAATACCGGGCCCTGGCCGACCAGGGGGTGGGAGAGCCCTCGGCCGCCATTCGCGATCGCGTCGACCGCGCGCGGGTGATCCAACGGGAGCGCTTCGCCGGCCGCGCGGGGATCTACGCCAACGCCCACATGGGCGCGCGGGACATCCGCACCCACTGCCGCGTATCGGACGGCGCCGATGCGCTGCTGCGGACCGCGATCACCCGCTTGGCGCTATCGGCCCGGGCGTATCACCGGATCTTGAAGATTGCGCGAACGATCGCCGACCTGGAGGGAGCGCCGGAGCTGGCGCCGAAACACGTCAGCGAGGCGATTCAGTACCGCAGTCTGGACCGGCGGGGGTAGGACGGGTCTGCACCCCACCCTGACGCAGGCACCCGCCCGGCGGTATGCTGGGTGAGGCAGTTTGGCGTTCCCCGTGTGCGGAGGTGAATCATGGCGGGATTGAACCAGTGGCAGCGCAGGGCGGTGCAGGCTGCCAAGCAGGCTCGCACGGCGGCGTTGGCCGCGATGCGGGAGGCCGATCGCCTCGCCCGCGAAGCAAAGAAGGCGGCGACGAGCGCCGTCGCGCGGCGTCGCCTCCAGAAGAAGCTCGAGGGCCAGGCCAAGCTGCTGGCTGCGGCTGGGAAGGCCGCGATAGTCGCGGGCGCGGCGGCGGCTCGTCGTGAAATGCGGTCGGGGGGAAAGAAGCGGACCAAGCGGATGGCGCGACCCAAACGCCGCGTCCGTCGTTCGCGCCGCTAGGTCGTACCGTTGGGGCGAGGGCGGAGCTGACTCGCGGAAGAGTCAGCTCCGTCTTCTACTACCGCAAGCCTGTGATCCGCCAGCCTGATGGTGTATCGGTCAGCGTCGCCGTCCACGACACGTTCTGGTGCTGGTTCGCTCCGGAGTTCAGATCCTGGTACTCGTAAAATCCGTCGAACTGGGACTGCGCCTCGCCCCCTCCGGTGGGCTGCGCGATCGTGGCCCGCAGCCGCATCCGCAACCCCTTGGCCCGCATGAACAGCTGGTTCCATTCGTCGATCTGCTGGGAAGTGATCCCGGGGTAGGCCTGCCGCAAGTGATCGATGCGCTTTTCCTCGAACGCCGTGGCGAACTCGATCGCCAGCCGCTCGGCCGGGATGCGAGGGGCGGACTCGGTTTGAGCCTGGGGATGGGGACGCTGATTCGCCGCGGCTTCCGCCGAGGCCCATGACCGTTCGGCGGCCTGCAGCTTGGTTGTCGCCAGTCGAGGACGTCCCGCCGTGGAGAGACTTTCCGCCGTCCTGGCGAGGGCGTCGCCGCCGGCCAGCTCTGGTGGTGTGGCGCCGGCGGAAGCCGCGCGCATCCGGTTCGAGAGCGCGCGAGTTTCGGCCATCCGGAACGAGACGTCGGGCGGCGCCCCGCCGACAGATCTTCCGGGAGAGGCGAGCTGCGACGGCACGACCGGTGCCGTCACCTTCACCGTCTCGACCGGCGGGCGCTGCACGACCACGACCGTCTCCGGCCCTTGATGGGGGGGGGTGACCGCTGCAACCGTCGGCAGTGACTCGGGACTCGCGCCGAGTCCCCCCCGTCCCACTTCCCCCGTCCCGCGTCCCAGCTTCCACCACACTCCCGCCGCGACCAGCGCAACGGCCGGAATCGCCCAAAGGACCCAGCTGGCCCGCCGTGCTGGTGCCGCCTGGGCGGCGGCGCCTTTCGCGAGCGGGGCCGCCGTGCGGGTCGGGGGGCGACGCCCGGGCGGTGCCGAAGTCCGGGTCGGCGCTCGCGGCGCCGCCTTCCCAGGAGGCACGGGACTGACCGGCGTTCGAATCGTCTCGGCCGGAGAGGGGGAGCGTCCTCCCGCCAGCTCTACGAGCTGGGCGTGAATCGGATCGTCGTGACTGAGGGGAGCCCCGCCCAACGCCCCGACCGCGGTCTCGACGTCGGGCCAGCGGGCTTCGGGATCTTTCTCGAGCATCCGCATCAACGCGTCGGCGACTTCCGGAGGACAATCGGGGCGCAGCTCGCTGATCGGGGGCGGGGGCTCATGCACGTGGGCGTAGAGCAGCCCGACCGTCGTTTCGGCGGAGAAGGGCAGCTGCCCCGCGAGCATTTCGTAGGCGACGACGCCGAGCGAATACTGATCCGACGCCCCGGTGAGCTCCCGTTTGGCCGCGCACTGTTCGGGGCTCATGTAAGACGGCGTCCCGATTGTGGCCCCGGTCTGCGTCAGCCCCTGTTTCTCCGCCACCTTGGCGATGCCGAAATCGGTGACCACCGCCCAGCCGTCGGCGTCGAGCATCACGTTGGCCGGTTTCACGTCGCGGTGAATGACCCCGCGGCGGTGGGCGTGACCCAGGGCCTGGCCCACCTGGTAGAGGAGCCCCTGCGCCAGGGCGAGCGGCAGCTGTCCCACCTGCCGGATCACCGACTCGAGCGACCGGCCTTCCACGAACTTCATGACGAAGAAGACGACCCCCGCGCCTTCCTTCACCGCGTAGATGGGAATGATGTGGGGATGCGAGAGCGCGGCCGCGGTGCGTGCCTCCCGCTTGAACCGCTCCACCATCCCCGGCACTGAGGCGAGGGAGGGGGCCATCACCTTGATGGCGACTTTGCGATCGAGGGCGATCTCGTGGGCCAGAAACACCGACGCCATCCCGCCCTGGCCCAGCTCACCCTTGATCTCATATTCGCCGATCGTGGCGCGGGCGAGGGCCTCGCGCAGGTCCGGGGGAACGGCCAGGGTCGGGGCGACGTAGGCGGTGGCGACCTGACCCTGCTGTCCCGTGATGTCGGCGCCGCAGTTCTGGCAGTTCCGGGCGCCCGGTGGCACCGCGGTGCCGCAACGGGAACAGGTCGGGTCGGGCATGATGGATCCAATATATCCGGGTCTCCGGATTCATTCGTCAAGCCGAAGGGGCCGTTTGCGGGCCCGCACACCCGGTCGTATCATTGGCCTCCGACCCCTGACCCCAGCAGGAGCGTGCATGCAACGACCTCGCGTCGTTGGATCCTTGGTGGCCCTCGTCTCGCTCGTTACCGGCATGTCCGCCGCGCTTGCGGCTCAGGGCCTCCGCCAGGAGATCGAGCACGACCTGTTCACGTTCGGGGACTGCGGTCAGCCGCTGTGCCTCGGCGGCTCACTGGCCGGCCACGGGGAGCACTTCATCCCGGCGGCGGAGCAGAATGGCGGAGTGCTGATCGGCCTGATCGCGAGCTCCATCGCCATCAGCGTCTCCAACACCCCGATCGCGTCGTCCTCCTCGGGCACGACGTTCCGATTCGAGGGCGGGGTGCCGATCAAGACCTCGACCTCCGCCGGCCCGATCTTCGCCGAGCGCGCCCAGACCCTCGGGAAAGGGCGGTTCTTCGCGAGTCTGAACGTCACCAGCACCACCTTCGAGCGGCTCCGGGGGATCCCCCTCTCGAACCTACAATTCAATTTCACGCACGAGAACGTGCCCCCGCTCGATACGATGGGGATGCCGACGTTCGAGAACGACCTGGTGCAGGTGCAGGTCGCGTTCAACGCGAGCACGATCGTGTCGACGGCGAGCCTGACCTGGGGGATCGTGGACGGGCTCGACCTGGGCGTGGTGGTCCCGTTCGTGCACGTGAGTGAGAGCGGCACGAGCCTGGCGCAGATCCTGCCGATTTCGGGAACGAACGTGCACTTCTTCGGCGACACGGCAAACCCGACGCTCACCGCGACGTCCTCGACGCAAGGGACCGCGTCGGGTCTCGGGGACGTGGGAGCCCGACTCAAGATCAACATCGCGCAGACGAGCCACGTGGGCGTCGGCATGTTCGTCGACGCGCGGTTCCCGACCGGCGACGCCGACAATTTGCTGGGCTCGGGGGCGTTCATGGGCCGCGGGCTCGGCATCGTCTCGGCCACGTGGGGGAACTTCAACCCCCACGTCAACTTCGGCTACACGCTCCGGGACGCGAAAGACCAGAACAACTCGCTCAGCATGGTAGCGGGGTTCGATCAGCTGGTGTCGTCCTTTGCCACGATGGCGCTGGATGTTTTGGGCGAATGGCGGGTTGGCGAGAGCGCCCTGCAGATCCCTCCGCCCGTCGAGTACCAGTATCCCTATACGCGATCGGTGAACGTCACGAACATCCCGGGCTCGGAAGACAATTACCTGTCGCTCGCGGTCGGGTTCAAGTTCCAGACGCGGGCGGGGATGCGGATCGTGGCGAACGGACTGTTCCCGCTGCGGAATTCCGGGATGCAGCCGTCGGCAACGTGGACGGGAGGGATTGAGTACAACTTCTGAGTGCGAAGTACGAAACGCGAAGTGCGAAATTAAAATGGGAGGTCGAATCTCGGCATCCCATTGATATTTCGCACTTCGCATTCGTACTTCCCACTGAGTTTAGTTGTTGAGCGCGCTCCGGTTGATCCACGCTCGAAGGATGGTCTGCTGGGGAGCGGATATCTGCCCACTCGGCGGCATCACGCCACAACTCCCTCCGGTCACCCGCAGATAGAGCACGCTCGTCGATGCCGAGCTGGGAACAATTCGTGTACCGGCGACGCAGGTCGAGGCGACGTTGACGGTCTGGCTGTAGGAGTTGCCGGTCGTCAGGATCGGGGCGATGCCGTGGCAGCTGGTGCAGTTCGCGTTGTAGACGGGCTGCACGTCGTTCGCATACGAGTAGAACCCGGTGTCAGTCGCGACTCCATTCGCCGAGCCGGCCGTGAGCGTCGCCGTATTCACGAACCCGCCGCGAGCGGTTTCAGTCCCGCTGCTGCCCATGGTCCAGCTGGTCAGGGTGACCTGGCCACTGGCATTCGTTGACCCCGAAGTCGGACTGACACTCCCGCCACCCGCCGCGGCGACGGTGAACGCCGTTGTGGGGACGGGGTTCGAGAACTGGTCGAACACCGTGTAGGTAGGCCGAGTGCCAACACCGGTCGTGATGCGCGCCGCCTGTGCCTGATTGCTTACCGATACCGAGAACGGCGCCGCCGCGTTCACAGTGACTCCGGCCGTTTGCGTGATTGTCCCGGAGCCCGTCACCGCGGCCTGAATCGTCTTCGCTTGAGCCAGCGTCGAGTTGAAGTTCGACTGGAATACGCCACTGCCGTTGGTGGATCCGCTGGTAGGCGAGAAGGTGCAGCTCGTGCCGACGGAGCAACTCGGTGTCACCGTCTTCCCGCTGATTGGATTCGAGAACTGATCCTTTACCGTCGCGGTCAGGGTGGAGGCGGTACTACCGGCGACGCAGCTCGTTGAGCAGGCCGTGATGCTGGCCGTCCCGGCCGTGAACGTGGACAGGGTGAGAAGCACGACGTCCGGGTTCACGGTCACGGTCGGCTGTGTGGTGACGGTCGTGCCTCCGACCGAAGCGATGATCGTCTTGGCTTCCGCCTTCGTGGAACTGAAGGTGGCGGTGAATTGCCCGCTCCCGTTGGTAGTCCCGCTGGCCGAGGGGGAGAAGCTGTTGTTCGTTCCCGTGCTTCCGCTCAGGTTCACGGTCAGGCCTGCACCTTCCGGATTACCGAACTGATCCTTTGCCGTGACGGTGATGACCGACGCTGTCGTCCCCGCGACGCAGCTCGTGCTGCAGGCGGTGATCGAGGCGGTCCCGGCCGCCACGGTGGACTGGGCCGCGCTGACGGCGCCCGGCGTGGCGGAGGCGGTGTAGGCGAGGGGGCTTCCACTGAGGGTGCCCGACGTCGCCGAGAGGGTGTTGTTGTTGGTCCCGGCGACGGTGCCGAGGGTCCAGGACGTCACCTGCGCGATGCCGCTCGAGTTCGTCAGGATCGCCGAGGTCGGGCTGACGCTCCCGCCCCCGCCCGTCACGGCGAAGGTGACCCCGGTTCCCTGAACCAGGTTATTGGCGCGGTCGCGCACGATCGCCGACGGGGCCGTCGCCACATTCGTGTTGACCGTCGCCGATTGTCCATTGCCGCCGTTGATGGCGATCTGCGTCGCGTGACCGGCCGTCCCGGTCTCACTGAAGTTCACCGGGGAACCGGTGAGGACGCCCGAAGTCGCCGTCGCGCCCTGGCCCCCGGCCACGGTCCCGAGCGTCAAGGAGACGCTCGCGATCCCGCTGCCGTTAGTGGTGTTGGACCCAGTGGACGGGGTCGCGCCACCCGAGCCGGTCCAGGTGACGGTCACTCCGGGGACGGCATTGCCGCCACGGTCGGTCACGAGCACGCTGAGCGGCGTCGCCAGCGTCGCGCCGATCGTGTCGATCTGGGCGTTGCCGGCGTTCAGCGCGATGGTCTTGGCATTGCCGGGCATGGCCGTCGCGGTGAAGGAAGCGGGCGTCACGCCGAAGCCCGGGTCGGCCTGCGCCGTTTGCGTCCCGGCAGTCGTTCCAAGGGTGCGGCTGGCGGTCGCGACGCCGCCCCCGCTCGTTACGGACGATGTGGTGATCGATCCACCGCCCCCTGCGCTCCAGTTCACGGTCACGCCCGCGACGGGGTTGGCCGCGCGGTCCGTCACGGTCACGCTGTAGGGGATGGCGAGCGTCGCGCCGATCGTGTCAGTCTGCGCGTCACCGCCGCTGACGGAGATGGCGGCCGGATTGCCGTGGGTCGCGGTGGCGGTGAAGCCGATCGGCGAGCCGGTGAGCGCGGCCGTCGCGTTCGCCGTCTGGGATCCGAGGCTCGTTCCAAGGGTCCGTACCGAGGAGGCGATGCCCAGGGCGTTGGTCGAGCTCGAGGCCGGCGTCATGTTGCCCCCACCGCTCGTCGCGGCCCAGGCGATCGTCTGGTTGGCCACGGGGTTTCCCAGTCGATCGGTCACGAGGACGGAGTACGCGGTGGCGAGGGTGGCGCCAATCGTATCGGTCTGCGCGTCTCCAGCGTTCAACGCCATTGTCGTGGCGTTTCCGGCGATCGCGCTGGCGCTGAACGTCACCGGAGATCCGGCGAGCCCGGTCACGCC
Organism: Gemmatimonadales bacterium; assembly: GCA_035500495.1. Lineage (GTDB taxonomy): Bacteria > Gemmatimonadota > Gemmatimonadetes > Gemmatimonadales > GWC2-71-9 > DASTHG01. Next base: position 51,350 of record DATJXC010000073.1, on the reverse strand, counting down.
GGCCTGAGCGGTCTGGAAGCCGGCTCCCACGGTCGTCCCGAGGACCCGAGTGGCGCTCGCGATGCCGCTCGCGTTGGAGCTCGAAGACGGCGTGATCGAGCCGCCGCCGCCCGTCACGCCCCAGGTCACGGTGGTGCCGGACACGGGGTTCCCGCCCCGATCGGTGACGAGGACCGAGTACGGCGTCGGCAGGGTGGCGTTGATGGTGTCGGTCTGGGCGTTTCCGGCGTTGAGGGCGATGTTCGCCGCCAGACCGGCCGTCGCCGTGGCGAGGAAGGTCACCGGCGACCCCGTGAGACCCGTCCCCGTGGCGGTCGCCGTCTGCGCGTTGGCCCCGGTGGCGTTCCCGAGTGTCCGCGTGGCGCTGGCGATCCCGCCGGCGTCCGAGATCGACGACGAGGTGATCGAGCCGCCGCCGCCGGTCACCGCCCAGGTCACCGTGGTCCCGGAGACATCGTTCCCGAGGCGGTCGGTAACGTGCACGGTGTAGGGCGTGGCGAGCGTCGCTCCGATGGTGTCGGTCTGGGAATTCCCGCCGGCGAGCGCGATGGTCGTAGCATGCCCGGCCGTGGCGGTCGCGCTGAAATTCACCGGGGACCCGGTGAGTCCGGACACCGTGGCGGAGGCGGTCTCGCTGCCGAGGACGGAACCGAGCACCCGGGTCGCAGTGGCAAGACCGCTCGCGTTAGAGATCGAGGACGGGGTGATCGAGCCACCGCCGCCGGTCGCCGCCCAGGAGACCGTGGTTCCGGACACCGGATTGCCAAGACGGTCGGTAACGAGCACGGCATACGGCGTGGCGAGCGTCGCCCCGATGGTATCGGTCTGGGTGTTGCCGCCGTTCAGGGCGATCGTCTTCGCGTTCCCGGCTGTCGCGGTGGCGGTGAAGGTCACCGGAGAGCCGGTGAGCCCGGTCACGGTGGCGGTTGCCGTTTGGGCGCCAAGCGGGCTACCAAGAACGCGCGTGGCGGTCGCAATGCCGCTCGCGTTGGTGATCGAGGACGGCGTGATCGACCCAACGCTGCCCGTCGCCGCCCACGTGACGGTCACCCCGGCCACGGGATTGCTCCCGGCATCGGTAACGAGCACGCTGTAGGGCGTGGCGAGCGTGGCGCCGATGGTATCGGTCTGCGCGTTTCCGGCCGAAAGGGCGATAGTCGCCGCCGCGCCGTTCACACCCGTCGCCGTGAACGTTACCGGTGATCCCGTGAGCCCCGTGCCACTCGCCGTCGCGGTCTGCGCGCCGGCCGTCGGCCCCAGCGTCCGGGAGGCGCTCGCGACGCCGGCGGCGTTGGAGATGGAGGTGGGCGTAATCGAGCCGCCACCGGAGGTCACGGCCCAGGTGACGGTGTAGCCCGAAACCGGATTGCCGCCGCGGTCTGTGATGGTGACGGTGTAGGGCACGGGCAGCGTCTTGCCGACGGTGTCGGTCTGCGCGTTCCCGCCTGTGAGCGCGATCGTCTTCGCCTGCCCGTTCGTGATGGTGGCGCTGAACGCGACCGGCGACCCGGCGAGCCCCGTGGCCGTGGCCTGGTCAGCGGTGACCCCGACTGTCGTGCCGAGGGTGCGGGTTGCGGTGGCGATGCCGCTCGCGTCGCTGCTCGAGGAGGCCGTGATCGAGCCGCCGCCCGAATTGACCGCCCAACTGACGGTGACGCCCGGCACGGGATTCCCGCCGCGATCGCTCACGGTGACGCGGTAGGGATTGGCCAGCGTGGCGCCGATGGTGTCGCTCTGCGCGGAACCGTCCTTCAGGGCGATGCTCGCGGCGTTCCCGTGCGTGGCCGTGGAGGTGAACGTCACGGGCGACCCCGTGAGACCGCCCACCGAGGCCGTGACCGCCTGGGCGCCGCCCGCGAGCCCGAGGATCTGCTTCGCGCTGGAGTGGCCGTTCACGTCGGTCGTCGCGACCACCGCCGTGAGCGATCCCCCGCCCGAAACCACGGCCCAGGTGACCGGGACCCCGGAGACCGGATTCACCCCGTCGGTGACGATCACGACGTAGGGCGAGGCGAGGGTCGCGCCGATCGTGTCGGTCTGGCCCGTGCCGCTCACCGCGGCCATCGTCGTCGCGGCGCTCGCAAGGCCGGTCGCCGTGAAGGTGAGCGGCGACCCGGTGAGGCCGCTCGAGGTGGCGGTCAGGGTGTTCTTGCCAGCGACGGCACCCAGGGTCCAGCTGCCCACCGTAGCCACGCCGCTCGCGTTCGAGCTGGGGCTCGCTCCGGTGATGCTGCCGCCTCCGGAGGCCACCGCGAAGGTCACCGCAACCCCCGCCACCGGATTGCCGAACTGGTCCTTGACGATGACGGCGGGGGGGACGCCGACCACCGTGCCGACGATCGCGCTCTGACTGTCGCCGGCGAAGGTGGCGATCTGGGACGCGCCGCCGGCGGTCCCGGTAGCGGTGAAGGTGACCGGCGAGCCGTTCAGGCTCCCGGACGTGGCGGTGAGCGAATTGCTTCCCGCCGCGGTGCCGAGCCTCCAGCTGCCGACCGTCGCGATCCCGCTCGCGTTCGTCGTCGTCGCCCCGCCCGTGACGCTCCCGCCCCCCGTCGCGACCGCGAAGGTCACGCCGACTCCCGACACCGGGTTGTTGAACTGGTCCTTCACGATCACCGAGGGTGCCACCGCGACCGCCGTGTTCACGGTCGCCGCCTGTCCGTTCCCGGCATTCAGCGCCATCTGCGTCGCGGCGCCGGCCGTCCCGGTGGCGGTGAAGGTGATCGGGGAGCCGGTGAGGCTGCCGGACGTGGCCGTCAGGGAATTGCTGCCGGCCGTTGTGCCAAGGGTCCAGCTGCCGACCGTCGCGATCCCGCTCGCATTGGTCGTGGCACTACCGCCCGTGACGCTGCCGCCCCCCGTGGCGACCGCGAAGGTCACCGACACTCCGGACACCGGGTTGTTGAACTGGTCCTTCACCATCACGGATGGGGCCACGGCCACCGCGGTCCCCACCGTCGCGCTCTGGTTGTTCCCGGCGTTGAGCGCGATCTGCGTCGCGCCGCTGGCGGTGCCCGTAGCGGTGAAGGTGATGGGCGACCCGGTGAGGCTGCCGGAGGTGGCGGTGAGAGTGTTCGTCCCCGCGGTGGTGCCCAGGGTCCAGCTGCCGACGGTCGCGATCCCGCTCGCGTTGCTCGTGGCGCTGCCGCCTGTGAGACTGCCGCCGCCCGTGGCGACGCCGAAGGTCACGCTCACCCCGGATACGGGATTATTGAACGCGTCCTTGACGATCACCGACGGTGGGATCGTGACTGCGGTGCCGACCGTCGCCGACTGGTTGTTCCCGGCGTTCAGCACGATCTGGGTCGCGCCACCCGCGGTGGCCGTCGCCGTAAAGGTAATCGGCGAACCGGACAGGCTACCGGAGGTGGCGTTCAATGTGTTGCTCCCGGCCGTCGTGCCGAGAGTCCAGCTGCCGACCGTCGCGATCCCGCCCGCGTTGGTGGTGGCGCTCCCGCCTGTGACGCTGCCGCCGCCCGTGACAACGGCGAAGGTTACGTTCACGCCCGAAACCGGGTTATTGAACGCGTCTTTGACGATCACCGAGGGCGGGAGGGCGACGGCGCTTCCCACAGCGGCGGTCTGGCCGTCACCGGCGTTGAGCGCGACCTGCGTCGCGCCGCCGGCGGTGCCGGTGGCGGTGAAAGTCACGGGCGAGCCGGTGAGGCTGCCGGAGGTGGCGGTGAGGGTGTTCGTCCCCGCGGTGGTGCCCAGGGTCCAGCTGCCGACGGTCGCGATCCCGCTCGCGTTGGTCGTGGTACTGCCGCCCGTGACGCTGCCGCCCCCCGTCGCGACCGCGAAGGTCACGCCGACTCCCGACACCGGGTTGTTGAACTGGTCCTTCACGATCACCGACGGCGGGATCGCGACCGGCGTGCCGGCGGTCGCCGACTGGTTGTTCCCGGCGTTCAGCGCGATCTGGGTCGCCGCACCGGCGGTACCGGTCGCGCTGAAATTCACCGGGGAGCCGCTGAGGCCGATCGACGTCGCCGTGATGGAGTTGCTGCCGGCCGTGGTGCCGAGCGTCCAGCTGCCGACTGTCGCGACGCCCACCGTGTTGGTCGTGGCGTTGCCGCCCGTGACACTGCCGCCCCCCGTGGCGACGGCGAAGGTCACGGAGACGCCCGCCACGGGGTTATTGAACTGGTCGCGGACGGTCACCGACGGAGCGATGGGAACCGCGCTGCCGGCGGCCACGGTCTGGCCATTGCCCGCATTCAGCGCCATCTGCGTCGCGGCGCCCGCAGTCCCCGTCGCGGTGAAGCTGAGCGGACTCCCGGAGAGGCCGACCGAAGTGGCGCCGAGCGTGTTCGCGCCGGCGGTGGTGCCGAGGGTCCAGCTTCCCACCGTGGCGATGCCGCTCGCGTTGGTCGTCGTGACTCCCCCGGTGAGACTCCCGCCCCCCGAACCCACGCTGAACGAGACGCTGATGCCGGGAACCGGATTGCCGAATTGATCCTGGACGACCGCGGCCGGCGGCGTGCTCACGGCGGTGCCCACCGCGGCGGTCTGGGAGTCGCCCGCGAACTTCGCGATCTGCGTCGCGGCGCCGTGGAGCCCGGTGGCGGTGAAGGTGACGGGGGAGCCGGTGAGGCTGCCGGAGGTGGCGGTGAGGGTATTGCTCCCGGCGGTGGTGCCGAGCGTCCAGCTGCCGACCGTCGCGATCCCGTTCGCGTTAGTGGTCGCGGCTCCGACGGTGATGCTGCCCCCCCCGCTCGCCACCGCGAAGGTCACGCTCACGCCGGCCACCGGGTTGCCGAACTGGTCTTTCACGATCACCGAGGGCGCCACCGCGACGGCAGTGTTCACCGTTGCCGACTGGCCGTTCCCGCCGTTGACGGCGACCTGACTGGCAGGCGCGGCCGTGGCGGTTGCGGTGAAAGTGAGGGGGCTGCCCGAGAGGCCGGTCGAGGAGGCGGTGAGTGAGTTCGAGCCGACCGCGGTGCCGAGCGTCCAGGAGGTGACTGCGGCAATCCCGCTCGCGTTGGTCAGCACGGCGGTCGTGGGATTCACCGTACCACCGCCCGACGCCACGGCGAAGGTCACGCTCACTCCCGAGACCGCGTTGCCGAATTGATCCTCCACGATGACGGCCGGAGCGGTGGCCACCGCGGTGTTCACCGTGGCCGATTGTCCGTTCCCGGCGTTGAGGGCGATCTGTGTCGCCGCACCGGCCGTTCCCGTGGCCGTGAACGTCAGAGGGCTGCCGGTGAGACCCGGGGCGGTGGCCGTGAGGCTGTTCGAACCGGCGCTGGTCCCGAGGGTCCAGCTCCCGACCGCTGCTTCACCGAGCGCATCGCTGATGGCGGACGCGCCGGTGACGCTGCCGCCGCCGGAAGCGATCGCGAACGTCACCGCGACGCCGGACACCGGATTGCCGTACTGATCCGTCACCTTCGTCTTGGGCGCGATGGGCACCGCCGTGCCGACGGTGGCGGTCTGCCCGTTCCCGGTGACGAGGGTGAGCTGACTGGCGGCATCGGGGGTGGCCGTCGCGGTGAAGAACACCGAATCCGTCGCGATCCCGGCCCGCAGCTGTTGTGTCCCGGCGGTCGTTCCAAGGGTCCAGGATCCCACGCTCGCCTGACCGGCTACGTCGGTCGTCGGGGTCGCTCCGGTGACGCTGCCGCCACCGGACTTCACGCTGAACGTCACCACTGAATTGGCGACCAGGTTGCCGAACTGATCGGTGACCTTGACCGTCGGAGCGGCGGGGACGCTCAGCCCGACGGATGTGGTCTGGCTGTCGCCCAGCACCTTCTGGAGGTGGGCGGGCGCTCCGGCGATCGCGGTCGCGACGAACATCACGGGAGCCGAGGGCAGCGGCCCGGCCGTCGCGGTGAGCGAATCGGGGCCCACACTGGTCCCGAGCGTCCAGGAGGTAACCCGGGCTCGGCCGTTGGCGTCCGTGAGCACGGCGGACGTCGGGACTACAACGCCGCCGCCCGAGAGGACCGTGAAGGTCACGGGTACGCTCGGCACCGGGTTCGCGAACGCATCGAGAACCCGAACCACGGGGACCTTCGGCACCGCCGTGTTGACCGGAGCGGCTTGGCCGTTGCCCGAATCGATCACCTCCGACGCGGGCGCGCCCGCGCTGAGGACGTAGGTGACGGTAACCATCTGGGGCGAGTTGGTGGCCTTGGGCGCCCGCAGGAACACGGTGGCGGTGTGCGTTCCGATCGTGAGATCGCTGCGCACCGGGGCCAGGGTGACGGTGTCGGGGGCGGTGGGGTTCGAAATCGCGACCTGGAGCCAGTTCGAGTCGGTTCCCGAGTAGGCGATTGAGTCGGTGAGGCCGGTCAGGGTGCCCCCGCTCGTGTTGGCGACGGTCACGGTCTGTGCGGCGGGCACGGTGCCGTGCCCGATGGTCGCGAATGCGACGCTGTCCCGGCTCAGGCCGATGGCGGGCGGCGGCGTGACGGTCACCGTGGTGGTGGCCGAGACACCCGACAGGGTGGCGGTGACGGTGGTGGTCCCCGGGCTCACGGCGATCAGGTGCCCCCCGCTGCCGAACGTGGCGACCGCTGGATCGCTCGACCGCCAGGTAGTGGCCGTACTGATGAACTGCACGCCGTGCTCGTCGGTGGCGATCCCCGCGAGGATCAGCGTATCCCCGACGACGAGAGACGGGTTGGGGGGAGAAACGACCAGGTCCTTGACGGACTTCGGCCCCACCACATTGTCGGTCGTGCAGGCGAAGAGGGCACCTGCTGCGAGGGCGACGACGGCCCGCCGGATTCGCATGCGACCCCGCTCGCGCTACTGGATGGTGGTGATACGCCAGGTCCCGTTGGCCTGGCGTTCGAGATGGGCGCGCAGATTCTGGGCAGGGACTTCGTGCTTGCCTTCCCCGTCGCGGTAATGCAGCGTTTCGGTAATCGGCACCTCCGCCCTGTCGCCGTCCCACTGGATCTCACCCGGCGTTAGCACGGCGGTCACTTCGCTAGCGTTCTTGAAGAATTCCTTGAACCCGTCGACCTTGTCGGCGGAAATGCCCGGGTAGGAGTTCTGAAGCTGCTTCAAGTCCCGCGCGGCGAAGGCTTGCGTGATGGCGTGCAATTGCGCCTGTACCACCGCCTGGATCTGGGGGCGCGGATCGGCGGTTGGCGTGACCGGGGCGGTCGTCGGGGGCGGCTCGACTGGACGGGCGGCCTGTTGCGAGGCGGCCGCGCGGGCCCGGGCGGCCGCAGCGTTGTAGCTCACCATGGCATTGCTGAAGTGGCCGATCGCATCCCGCGGCTGCCCACGCTGGACCAGTAGATCTCCAGTCCGCACTTCGGCGTCGCCGGCGGTCAGATCCAGCGCAGGGGCCCCGGCTCCGACGGCCTGATCATGTGCGGTTTGCGCGGCGGTCCGCGCGGCGGCGGCGTCGGCGTTATCGCGCACCGCGGTCGCTGAAGCGGTGGAAGGTGCGGGCGGCGGGGCCTGCCGGGCACCCCGGCGATCGGCCGGTCGGGCGGAGGGCGCGGTGGATTCCGGTTGCGCTGCCGGCGGCGTCGGTGGCGGCGCGCTGGGCACGGCGGCAACGTGCCCGGTTGCTGAATCGGGGGCCGCCGCGCTACCGGGTCCCGCCACGTTGTGGCCGGGGAACCATGGTCCGAACAGGTAGGCACCGGCGCCAGCGACGAGCAGCAACACCGCGGCGACGGCGTACAGCACCTTACGTCGCCGTGCCTGCTCGGCGACGACGGTGATGGTCGCCGTGGCGCTCGTCGTTTCCGTCGACGCGGTGATGGTGACAACACCCGGCCCAATGCCGGTCACCAGCCCCGACGGCGAAACCTTGGCCACGCCGGTGTTGGTGGACGCCCACGTCACCCGCTTGTTGGCGATCGTGGATCCGCCGCGAGCCTTGGGCGTAGCCAGCAGTTGCACCGCGGCCCCGACGCTTACGGTGACCTGCATCGGCGAAATGACGATCGAGGCGACGGATTGTCGGCCGGAGGCGCTCGTGCCCCCGGCTTTCACGCCGATCGGGGTTCCGCTGATCGGAGTGGAGAATCGCTGCGCCACTTTCAGGTTGTCACCCGCGGCCGCCAATGTCATCATCTGCGTGCGGACCGGATCGTCGGGCGCGAGCGGTGCTCCCCCGATCGCCGCCACCGCCGCTTCGATGTTGGGGAAGCGGGCGACCGGGTCCTTCTCCAACATCCGCATGACCCCGGCCGCGATTTCGGGCGGGCAATCGGCGCGCACATCCTGGACCGGAGGCGGCGGCTCGTTGAAGTGCGCGTACATCACCGCCATCACCGACTCGGCCACGAACGGGAGCTTTCCGGCCAGCATCTCCCACGCCACGATACCGAGCGAGTACTGATCGGAGGCGCCGGTCAGCTCCTTCGCCGCGCACTGCTCGGGACTCATGTAGGACGGGGTGCCCATGGTGGCCCCGGTCATCGTAAGCCCCTGTTTCTCAGACACCTTGGCGATCCCGAAATCGGTGACGACCGCCCAGCCTTCGGCGTCGAGCATGATATTGGCCGGCTTGATGTCGCGGTGCACGACGCCACGCCGATGCGCGTAACCCAGCGCGGAACCGACCTGCTGCAGGATCGTCTGTACCATGGCGATCGGCAGCGGGCCGACTTCCTTCATGATCGAGTCGAGCGGCCGGCCCTCCACAAACTTCATCACGAAGTAGAGGAGCTGGCCCGACTCCTTGACGGCGTAGATGGGGATGATGTGAGGATGGCTGAGCGCGCCGGCGGTGCGGGCTTCCCGCTTGAACCGCTCGGCCATGCCTTCGCCCGACAAGAGCTGCGGCGACATCACCTTGATCGCGACCTTGCGATCGAGCGCGATGTCGTGAGCCAGGAAGACGGTCGCCATCCCACCACGCCCGAGCTCGCCCATCAGCTCGTATTCGCCGAGCGTAGCCTGGCGCAGGGCTTCGAGGAGGCCGGCCTGAGTCATCGTCGCGAATGGCGACGAATCCACGTGAACAGTCGCCACCCCCCCCTGCTGCCCGGAGACGTCGGAGCCGCACTTGGCGCAGAATCGAGCGCCGGGCGAGATCTCCTCTCCGCAATGGCTGCAGATTTGGGTGCTGGTCACGGCCATATCCGATAACGGGAACAAGAAATATGCCGCTGGCGGTGATTCGCGCCACTCCATACCTTAGGCCAACCTCACGCAGGGCAACATTTTGGACCACTGGATCCAGGACTACCTCCCGCTCCCGCCGGGGGTGCAGAGCAAGTTGTTGGAGACCCTCCTCACGGTGGGGGGCCTGTGGTTGGTGCACCGGCTCGTCCTGGCGCTGGTCTATCGCCGTTCCCGCGACCCCTGGACCCGATACCGGTGGCGCAAGTCGCTCACCTACCTCGCGTTCGTCCTGGGCGTGGTGCTGCTCGGGCATATCTGGGTGGAGAGCGTGGCCGCCGTGGCCACCTTCCTGGGGCTCGTCTCAGCCGGGCTGGCCATTGCGCTGCGCGATCCGATCGTGAACCTCGCGGGGTGGATCTACCTGGTCTGGCGGCGGCCGTTTGAGGTGGGGGATCGCGTCCAGATCGGCGCCAATGCCGGCGACGTGATCGACCTGCACGTGTTCAACTTCACGCTGAACGAAATCGGCAACTGGGTGGATGCCGACCAGAGCACTGGACGCATCATCCACATACCCAATGGGAGGGTGTTCACCGAGGCGGTGGCCAACTACGACAAGGGATTCCGTTACATCTGGAATGAGATCCCTGTCGTGGTCACCTTCGAAAGCAACTGGAAGCTGGCCAAGGCGATCCTCGAGCGGATCGCCGTGAAGCACGCCGAGCACCTCACCGAGCAGGCGGAGAAGGACCTGCTGGAGGCTTCACGGCAGTTCTTCATATCGTACACGCGGCTTACACCGATCGTATACACCAGCGTCGTGGAGATCGGGGTGCGGCTGACCATGCGCTATCTGATTCAACCCCGCCACCGACGCGGCAGCGAACAGGCGATCTGGCAGGATGTGTTGGACGAGTTCGCCGCCTGTCCCGACATCGATTTTGCATACCAGACGATCCGGCAATTCCGGAATCCGGAGGAGGGGAAGCCGGGGACGCGACCGGCGTAAGAGAGAGGGGAGAAGGGAGAGGGGAGAGGGTTGGTCGCTCGCTCACCGCCCTTCCAGAATAGCTGCTCCCGTGTCAGCGACCGCGCGCACCAGTACCTCGAAGTCTTCGCGACGGCTGCGATGGTTCGTGATCGCGACCCTGATCGCGAACTTGCCCCCGAGCATCGTGTGAGACGGCAAGGCGACCCCGGTCTCCTGGATGCGCCACAGGATCTCCTGATTGAGCGCATTCAAGGCGGCCTCGTCCTGGAGGGGGGCGTCGAAGCGGAAACACACGATGTTGAGCGGAGCTGGGGCGAGCCGCTCGAGCTGCGGGTGCTGGTCCACGAGCTCGGCCAGGTAACGGGCCTGGGCGACGTTTTGAGCGATGAGACGCCCGATCAGCTCGGTACCGTGCGTCTTCAGCGCCATCCATACCTTGAGCGCGCGAAACCCTCGCGACAGCTGGACCCCGAGGTCCGCGAACAGCACCCCGCCCGCGGCGGGGCCGCGTGCCGTGGCACCGAGGTAGCTCGGCGCCACGGCGAAGGTGTCGCGGTGCAGCTCGGGATGGCGCACCAGGGTGCAGCCCACTTCGAACGGGAGGTACATCCACTTGTGGAGGTCGAAGGCCACTGAATCCGCCTGCTCCAGCCCAGCCAGGATCGGCTTGAGCTCCGGAGCAAGGGCGACCAGGGCGCCGAAGGCCCCATCGACGTGGTACCAGAGCCCCTCGGTCCGGCAGATCTGGGCCAGCGCCTGGAGATCGTCGGTGGCGCCGGTGTTGACGGTCCCGGCGTTCCCCACCACCGCGATAGGCCGCGCGCCGGCGGCACGATCGCGGGTTATCGCCGCCCGGAGCTCCGGAACGACGATGCGGTACTCCTGGTCGACCGGGATGAGTTTCAGATTCGCGTTGCCGATGCCCATCAGCTCGATGGCCTTCCGAACGGAGCTGTGCACCTCGGTCGAGGCGTAAACCGTGAGCGGCGCGGCGCTGCCCTGTAAGCCAAGCTCCCGCACCGCGAACCCTGCCTTGGCCTGCCGCGCCACGGCCAGCGCGACCAGATTCGCCATCGAACCGCCGGAGACGAACAGGCCGCTCGATCCCCGGGGGAATCCCAACAGCTCCGCGAACCAGGCCAGGGTCTGCTCCTCGACATAGCGGCCCGCTTCGCGGACACCGGCCGCCTGGGTGTTCATCCCTGACGCGAGCATGTCGGCCAGCATTCCCTGCGGGGTCCCGGTGCCGATAACCCACCCCCAGAAGCGCGGGTGAATGTTCCCCAGAGGGTAGGGGAGCACGTCGCGCGCGAATTGATCGTAGACCGCCTCAGGCTCCTGGGGGGCGCGCGGCACGGGCTCGGCCAGTCGCGCTCTGGCGTCGTCTGGCATCGGCTGCCAGACGGGGCGATCGCGCACCTGCGCCAGGTAGTCGAACATATCGTCCAGCATGCGGTGGCCGAGCGCCCGGAGGTCGCTCCAGTCCGCAGGGTCGAGCGTGAGCTCCGGCTGGTTGCGACTCATCCGAGGGTCTCCGCCTCCGTTCCGATCGGTCGGTTCTTGCCCGTGGGCCTCCGGCCAACGACGGGCAGGGCATGGGAGAATTGAATCCAGAGAACCGCCGCGAGAATAATGACGATCGCCAGGACCGTGCGCGGAGTCACCGGCTCGTGCAGCAGCAGCGCCCCGAGCAGCACGGCGATCACGGGGTTCACGTAGGCGTAAGTGCCGACGATGGTCGCCGACGCGTGGTGCAGGGCGTACGCGTAGGCGCTGTATCCCAGGATCGACCCGAAGACGACGAGGTAGGCGAACGCGGCCGTGCCCCGTGGGGTAAGGTGCCAGACGTGCCACTCGCCCGCCGCGGTGCCGAGCATGGTCACGAACGCCCCGCCGGCGAGCATCTGGATCGCTGCGGTCATGTAGGGGCTCAAGGTCGTGCGATGCCGCTTCGAGTAGATCGACCCGATCGACCAGGAGGCGGAAGCACAGGTGAGGGCGATCGGCCCGCGCAGATCCGCGGCGAAGATCTCCCGCGGGGACGCGCCGACCAGCAGCGCGGTCCCGAGGAATCCCGCCGCCAGGCCGATCACGACGCGCCAGGTGAGGCTGCCGCCACCGCCGGGAATGATCGCGTCGAAGAACGCCATCCACAGGGCGACGGTGACGACGAACACGCTGGTCACACCCGATGCCGTAAACTGCTCGGCCCAGACCACGAGTGCGTTGCCACCGGCGAGCAGGAACAGTCCAGCGATCGCCGCGATGCGCCATTCGGCCCTGTTGCGAGGGAGCGCGTCCCCGAAGGCCAGCGCGCCGCCGAACAGGAGCCCGCCGGCCACCAAGAAGCGCAGCCCCGCGAAGAGCAGCGGCGGCAGCACGGCGACGCCCACCTTGATCGCGAGGTAGGTCGAGCCCCAGAAGAGGCACACCAGGAGGTAGGCGACGAGCGCCTTCCCGCGCAGACCGGCCACGTCAGTCCAAGGCCACGGGGACAAGCCCCGGCTTTTCGAACAACGTGGAGAGAACGATCGTCGTGCGAGTGTTAAACGTGTGTTGCCCGCCGGCCATGGCGCGCAGAATGTCCTGCACTCCTTCCAGATCGGGCGCCACCACCTTGAGGATGTAGCAATCGTCACCCGCGACGTGATGACATTCGAGCACGCCGGGGTGCTGCGCGATCTCCCGCATCCGGGGCTCGTCGCCGACATAGCTCGTGTTGCCGTACCGCACGGCGACGAAGGCCGTCACGGGAAAGCCGAGTTTGGCGCGATCGACATGCGCGCCGTATCCGGTGATGTAACCGTGCTCCTCGAGCCGCTTGACCCGTTCCATGACTGCCGGGCGGGACAATTCGACTGCGTCCGCGAGCGACTGGTAACTGGAGCGTCCGTCGTGCGAGAGGATGTGGAGGATGCGGCGATCGGTTGCGTCAAGTTCTAGTTTGGCAGTCATTTAGACGGCCTCCTAGGCTTGTAGCGGACGAAACGACGGTAATCGGTGTGCTTTGTTTAACGCAATCACAGAGTAATTGGTTTCCCTCGGGTGGGCTATCCGCGAGCGACAGCCAAACTCCTGGTCGAATCGCAGTGTCCTTGAAACAGGACATTGCGCCCGGCTACGTTTGCCCCATGGCCGGCTCGCTCGACACTCTTCGCGCCATCGTCCGGTCGTTCCCCTCGGCACTCCTCGGGTATTCTGGCGGCGTCGATTCGGCGCTGCTCGCCGTCGTGTTGCGGCAGGAGCTGGGCCCCGACCGCATGCTCGCGGGGGTAGGCCGCAGCGCGAGCTACCCCGAAGCCCAATGGCGTGCTGCGCGCGAAGTGACGGCCCGGTTCGACATTCCGATCGTTGAGATCGAGACGCACGAGCTCGAGGATCCGCGCTACCTCGCGAACCCGACCAACCGCTGCTTCTTCTGCAAGACCGAGCTATGGGCCCGGCTCGGCGCGGTCGCACGCGAGCGAGGGATGGCGGTGGTGTGCGACGGGACCAACGCCGACGACCTGAGTCCCGGAGAGCATCGTCCCGGGTTTGCCGCGGGCGTCCGCGCCGGCGTGCGCTCGCCGCTGGCCGAGGCGGGTCTCGACAAGGCGGCGATTCGGGCCAGCGCCCTGGACTTCGGCCTGCCCAACTGGAACGCGCCGGCGGCTCCGTGTCTCTCGTCGCGGGTGCAGTACGGTCTGCAGATCACCCCCGACCGCCTGCGACAGGTTGAGGCATCGGAAGCCTACCTGCGGGAGCTCGGGGTGACCGGCGATCTTCGGGTGCGGCACCGGGGCGCGGTGGCTTGGATCGAAGTAGAGCCAGCCTGGCTGGCCCGCATCGAGCCGCGCCTACTCGAGATTCGTGGGCGCTTCGCCGCCCTGGGGTTCGCCGGGGTGGAGCTGGATCCGCGCGGCTACCGTCGGGGGGGTCTGCTGGCCGACCGCGCGACCGCTGCCCCGTGAGGCTGTTTCTCGCCATCAATTTCCCGGCCGATGTCCGCACCGCGCTATGGCAGTCGATCGAGCCTTTGATCCGGAAGAACTTCCCCATCAAATGGGTGGGCGTCGATCAGCTGCACCTGTCGCTCAAGTTTCTGGGGGACGTAGAGGCGGAGCGTCTGCCGGAGATGAAGACCGCGTCGGGACGGGCGGTTCAGGGGACGCGACCGCTGACCTTGGCGGTCGGGGAGGGGGGATTCGGGGCGTTCCCCGACTTGCATCGACCCCGGGTGGTGTGGGCGGCCGTGACGGCGGAGCCGGCGCTCGAGCTGCTGCAACACCGGGTGGAGCAGGAATTCGGTCCTCTGGGATTTCCACCGGAGGGACGTCCCTTCCGCCCTCACATCACCCTCGGGCGGGCGACCCGGAATGCTGCTCCAGGGGATTTTGGCGGGCTCGAGGCAGAGCTCTCGCGCCTGGCGTTCAGTGCCAGCGTCGTCGCAGACCGGTTGGACCTGATGGAAAGCACCCTCCAACGGTCGGGGGCGGTGTATCAAGTGGTACATCATGAGCGGTTGTCTTAAGGGCATCTTTCGCCTGCTCCTGCTGGTCCTCCTGGCCCTCGTCCTGGTCGCGGCCTGGTGGTACCGGCAGCCACTGCTGGACGCGGGACGGCGCTGGCTCGGGAGGCGCGCGACCCTTCCATCGGTCGTCGATCCGGGCGTCGGCGCTCCCACGCCGTCGGCGCTCGCCAGTGGGCAGACGAAACTGCGCGCCCTGGGTGCGCGGGGCGGGCCCGACTCCGTGACGTTGACGGCGAACGAGATGGCGGCGCTGGTGGGGTCGAGCATCGACTGGAACGTGCGCAAGTCGTTCGATTCATTGAAGGTCGAGCTGCACGAGGGCGACATCGCGGTGTTCGCGCGGCTCGACACGAGGGTGATTCCCACGCAATCGCTGGGACCGCTCAAGGGGCTGCTCGCCGCCTGGGAGCCGATCCGCATCGCAGGGCCGATCACCGTCGCCCGGCCGGGTCTCGCGCGTTGGGCCGTGCGCGAGTTCATGCTGCGCGGCGTGCCGTTCCCGCCGCCGGCGGTGCGCTCGTTGGCTCGCCAGGCGGCGGGCGCCGACTCGAGCGGCGCCGTCCCGCTGAAGATCGACCCGGCGATCGCCGCCGTGGCGGTGCACCCCACCGGCGTGGTGCTGTACCGCCACCGACGCCGATGAAACGCCGCGTGCTGGTGGTCGATGACGAGAAAGGGATCCGCGACGCGCTGAAGCAGGTGCTCGAGTTCGAGGATCTCGAGGTGCAGACCTGCGGATCCGGGCATGACGCGCTGCGCACCTACCCCGAGTTCCGTCCCCACCTCGTGTTCCTCGACGTGAAGATGCAGGGCATGGACGGACTCGAGACGCTCAAGCGGCTGCGCGAGCTCGATGGCCACGCGCAGATCGTGATGATCTCTGGCCACGGGACGATTCAGACCGCGGTCGAGGCGACCCAGCTCGGGGCCTACGATTTTCTGCAGAAGCCCCTGGACACCGATCGGATCCTGCTGGTCCTCCGCAACGCGCTCCAGCAGTCGGACCTGGCGGTCGAAAACGTCCGATTGCGCGCCGAAGTCGATGCGCAGTATGCCATCGTCGGGTCGTCGCGGGTCATCAAGCAGGTCATCGAGCGGATCGAAAAGGTCGCGCCGACCCCGGCCCGGGTGCTCATCACCGGGGAAAACGGGACTGGCAAGGAGCTCGTGGCGCGGGCGATCCATGCGCTCTCCCCCCGGGCGCGCGAGCCATTCATCGCCGTGAACTGCGCCGCCATCCCCGCGGAGCTGATCGAGAGCGAGCTGTTCGGTCATATGAAAGGGAGCTTCACCGGTGCGTTCGCCGACCGCGCCGGGAAGTTCGAGCAGGCGGAAGGGGGAACGCTGTTTCTCGACGAAGTCGGGGACATGAGCCTCTCCGCTCAGGCCAAGGTGCTGCGGGCCCTGCAGGAGGGCATCATCGCGCGCATCGGTTCGGCGCGCACCGTCACGGTCGATGTTCGCGTGCTCGCGGCGACCAACAAAGACCTGACGCACGAGATCGCCGCAGGCCGGTTCCGGGAGGACCTGTTGTACCGCCTCAACGTCGTCCCGATCGAGGTGCCGCCCTTGCGCGACCGGCGCGGCGACATCCCGCAGCTCGTTCAGCATTTCGCGGGCCACCTCACGGCCACGGAGCGCGGAGGCGGGGGGCTCAAGCCCCGGACCCTGAGCCAGGGGGCGATCACCCGCCTCGCGACCTACGATTGGCCCGGGAACATCCGGGAGCTGCGCAACGCGGTCGAGCGGCTGCTGATTCTCGCACCGGGCGATCAGGTGACCGAGGCGGACGTGGAACGCCTGGTGGGAGTGGGAGGACGGGCTTACGCGGGCGCCGATGGCGTATCCGCGGCCCCGGCGATCGGGTCGATTCTGCGCGCCGGTACCTTCGAAGAGTTCAAACAGGCGGCCGAGCGGGCGTTCTTGCTGGCCAAGCTCAAGGAGCACGACTGGAACGTTTCGGAGACGGCACGCACATTAGCCATGCCTCGTAGTAACCTGTACAAGAAGATCGAGCGCTACGGACTGACGCGGGAGAGCTAGGTGGCGAAAGAGAAGGAACGGGATTGGGATAAGGAGCTGAAGGAGGTCGACAAGCTCCTGAACCAGCTCCCGACCTATCGCGAGGAGCAGGCCGCGACCAAGGCGGCGCAAGCGCGGAGCGCGGCGGTGCCCCCAGCCGCGCATGGGGCGGCCGACCCGGGCCTCTCGACGCGCGCATGGATCGGCACTTGGGCGCGGGTCGGGCTTGGCCTCCTCGTGGGGATCGGCATGACGCAATGGCCGTACACCCACGGCTGTGGTTTGAAGCTCTACTTCTACCTGGGCGGCGTCGCGGTCGTCCTCGTGGCGGGGTTGTGGAGCAGTGTGTCCTCCTGGCGACGCCGCTTGAGCTTCGCCCATATCCTGTCCCAAGGGCTTATCATCTGGGCACTGGTCCTCGCGGCCCGGGAGATCTTGCCACGCGTTCACTACGCTAGAGAAACGGCGACGTGGTTCTGCCCCTGAACCTCCTCTAGAGGCTCCATGACTGAAACGTTCAAGAACTTCATCGGGGGCGAGTGGGTCGCTCCCGCAACGGGTGAGTACTTCGAGAACCGCAACCCGGCGGATTGCAACGACGTCATCGGTCGGTTCCCCCGGTCGGGCGCCGACGACGTGCGGTGGGCGATCGCGTCCGCCAAACGGGGCTTCACGGTCTGGTCGCGCACACCCGCGCCCCTGCGGGGCGACGTGCTGCGCCGGGTCGGCGAGCTGCTGCTCGAGAAAAAGGAAACGATCGCCCGGGCGATGACGCGCGAGATGGGCAAGGTCCTGGCGGAAACGCGTGGCGACGTGCAGGAGGGCATCGACACGGCTTTCTACGCGGCCACCGAAGGCCGTCGCCTGTTCGGATATGTGGCGCCCTCGGAGCTCCGCAACAAGTGGGCGATGTCGATGCGGCGGCCGATCGGCGTGTGCGGCTTGATCACCCCGTTCAATTTCCCGCTCGCCATTCCCACCTGGAAGATGTTCCCCGCACTCCTGTGCGGGAACTCGGTGGTCTTCAAGCCCGCCGAGGACGTCCCGCATAGCGGGCACTGGTTGGTGGAGGTGCTGCTCGAGGCGGGGTTGCCACCGGAGGTGGTGCAGCTGGTGCACGGCCAGGGTTCGGTGGTGGGGCGGGCCCTCGTCGAGGATCCCGATGTGCCGGTGATCTCGTTCACCGGCTCCACCGAGGTCGGTTCCATCATCGGGGCCACTTGCGGCAAGATGCATAAACGCCTGTCGCTCGAGATGGGCGGCAAGAACGCCATGATCGTGATGAACGACGCCGATCTCGACCTGGCCTTGGACGGCGTCCTGTGGGGCGCGTTCGGGACCACCGGGCAGCGGTGCACCGCCACGAGCCGCCTCATCCTCCAGGACGGCATCCACGACAAGTTCTTGAAGATGCTCTGCGACCGGGCGGACACCCTGCGGCTCGGCCCAGGCCTCGAACCCGAAACCGAGGTCGGTCCGCTGATCCACGAATCTTCGCGACAGAACGTCGAGAAGTACGTCGGGATCGGCGCCAAAGAAGGGGCGACGGTCGCGATCGGCGGCAAGGCGGCGACAGGGAAGGGCCTCGAACGAGGCTGGTTTTATCGCCCCACCGTGCTCGCCGGGGTGCGTCCGGGGATGCGGGTGGAACAGGAGGAGATCTTCGGGCCCGTGCTGTCGGTGATCAAGGTGGGCTCCCTGGACGAGGCCATTCGGGTCAACAACGACGTCCAATACGGTTTGTCGTCATCGCTGTACACCCGGGACGTGAACGGGGCGTTCCGGGCGATGAACGAGCTCGACAACGGGATCACCTACATCAACGCGCCCACGATCGGCGCCGAAGCGCACATGCCCTTCGGCGGTGTCAAGCAGACCGGGAACGGGCACCGCGAAGGTGGATGGGAGGTCTACCACTTCTATTCCGAGACCAAGACGCTGTACGTGGACTTCTCGGGGACGCTGCAGCGGGCGCAGATCGACACGTATGACAAGTAGCGCGAAGTGCGAAACGCGAAGCGCGAAGTCCCCCCACCCGGCCGCCCACTTCGCACTTCGCACCAGGGAGGGGGGAGGGGGGGCTGGGGGGAGTGGGTTGCGCGACGGAACCTCCCATACTAGTGTGAGTTACATGCACGGTCCGGGGGAGCCGCGGGGGGATATGGGCGCGTCAGCGCCAGGGGTCATCCCACCTCCGGCACGGGGGCGCTCCACGCTGGCCCGATGGTTCGACAGCTGGATGCGCTCGGTGGGCATGGCCGTCGTCCTCTTCCTCATCATCAAGACTTTCCTCGTCGAAGCATTCCAGATCGCCTCCGGCAGCATGACCGCCACGTTGCTCACCGGTGATTTCCTGTTCGTCAACAAAGCGCTCTATGGGGCGCAGATTCCCGGCACGCACGCTCGGCTCCCGGGCTTTCGCGAGCCGCGCCGCGGGGACATCGTCGTGTTCGCCTATCCCCGGGATCCGCGCCAGGATTTCGTCAAGCGCGTCATCGGGGCACCGGGCGATACCGTGGCGATGCGCTCGGGGCTGGTGGAGGTGAACGGCGTCGCCCAGGAAGAGCCGTACATCCACCGGGCCAACGCGCATACCGACGTCTACAGTCCCGACTTCCGGTGGCAGCGCGATTACTACGCCGATTCTTCGGACGACGCGCGGCGCCGCTACCTGCCGACTCGGGACACCTGGGGCCCGCTCATCGTGCCCGTGGGGAAATATTTCGTCCTGGGGGATAACCGGGACGATTCGTTGGACTCCCGCTATTGGGGGTTCGTGGACGCGTCCGCAATCAAGGGTCGGACGCTGCTCGTGTACTTCAGCTATGACCGGGAGGCGCAGGACGCTCTCCCCTGGCTGACGGACATCCGCTGGAGCAGACTCTTGTCGTTGATTCACTAGGAGGGGTTCCTGCCCATGCGCGTGAACACCGTACGACGGGCGTCGTTCGACGAAGGATCGCTCGACCAATACCTGCGCGAGATCAGTCAGTACCCGCTGATCAACCGGGAAGAAGAGGTGCGCCTCGCGCAGGGCATCCGCGTCAATGACGAAGAGTGCCTCGACAAACTGGTGCGCTCGAACCTGCGGTTTGTGGTCAGCGTCGCCAAGAAATATCAGAACCAGGGTGTCTCCCTCTCCGATCTGATCAATGAAGGGAACCTCGGGCTGATCCGCGCCGCTCACAAGTTCGACGAGACCAAGGGCATCAAGTTCATCTCGTACGCCGTGTGGTGGATCCGGCAGGCGATTCTCCAGGCGCTGGCGGAACAGTCCCGCATCGTTCGCGTGCCGCTGAACCGCGCCGGCACGCTGCACCGCA
Organism: Gemmatimonadales bacterium; assembly: GCA_035500495.1. GTDB lineage: Bacteria > Gemmatimonadota > Gemmatimonadetes > Gemmatimonadales > GWC2-71-9 > DASTHG01. The sequence goes on along the minus strand of DATJXC010000073.1, from coordinate 31,456 downwards.
TCGGAAAACGCTCATCGGCGTTGCTGCAGGAGCTGGGGCGCGAGCCGACCGTCGAAGAGATCGCCGAAGGCATGGATATTTCGCAGGATGAGGTGGCGAAAACACTATCCATCTCGCAGGCGCACCTCTCGCTCGATGCGCCGCTCACCCCAGGCGAAGACAACAAGCTCCTCGATTACCTCCCCGACACGCAGAACCCCGGCCCCGACGACCAGATCTTCGAGCACGCGCTGACCGAGTCCATCGAGGGGGTCCTCTCGACCCTGAAGGACCGCGAGGCCAAGATCCTGAAGCTCTACTTCGGGCTCGAAGGCCAGGAGCCGATGACGCTCGAAGAGATCGGCTCACTGCTCGGCATCACCCGCGAGCGGGTCCGGCAGATCAAGGAGAAGGCGCTCGCCCGCCTGCGGCACGTGAGCCGGGCGCGCGCGCTGGAAAGCTTCCTCGGGTAAACGGCGGAAGAGGAAGACGGGGGAGGGGAGGGGAAGGCACGGCGCCGGCCCTCTCCCCTCTCCCTTCTTCCTTCTATATTCGTCCCATGGCTTCCCTTGCTTCTTTCGACATCTCCACCGGCGCCGACCTGCAGGAGGTCGACAACGGGGTCAATCAGGCGACCAAGGAGGTCCAGCAGCGCTACGATTTCAAAGGATCGAAGTGCAGCATCGCCTTCGACCGTGAAAAGAAGACCCTCACCCTGGTCGCCGATGACGACTTCAGAATGAAGGCCCTGTTCGACGTGCTGCAGGGGAAGCTGATCAAGCGCGGGGTACCCGTGAAGAATCTGGTCATCGGCGCCATCACACCAGCCGCGGGAGACACGGTGCGGCGGGAGATCACGCTCACCCAGGGGATCCCGCAGGACAAGGCCAAGGCGATCGTGAAGGCGATCAAGGACAAGAAGTTCAAGAAGGCGCAGGCGTCGATCCAGGGCGAAGAGATCCGCGTTCAGGCCCCCTCCAAAGACGAGCTGCAGGAGGTCATCGCCTTCCTTCGCGGCCAGGACTTCGGGCTCGAGCTCAAGTTCGGGAACTACCGCGGATGAAGCTGGGCGTCATCTCTCTCGGCTGCGACAAAGCGACGGTGGATTCGGAGCGGCTGGTCGGCGAGCTGGTCGGGCATGGTGCCACCCTCGTCGCAGACCTTCCCCAGGCCGACGTCGTCCTGGTCAATACCTGCGGGTTCATCGACGCGGCCAAGCAGGAATCGATCAACGCGATTCTGGACGCCGCCCGCCTGAAGCGGGACGGAGGGGTCCGGGCCGTGGTGGCGGTCGGGTGCCTGGTGCAGCGATACCAGCAGGAGCTGCGGCAGGAAATCCCTGAAGTCGACCTCTTCCTCGGTTTTTCCGACCTTCACCACCTTGTGCCGGAGCTGGCCAAGCGGGGCCTTATTGAGGACCCCGTCCAGCACCACCCCGGGGTGCGCCAGTTCCTCGGGGACGAGCGCCACGTCCGCTACTTGAAGATCTCCGAGGGGTGCGACCACACATGTGCCTTCTGTGCCATCCCGCTGATGCGCGGCAAGCACCGCTCCGAGCCGCTGGCGCGCCTGGTCCAGGAGGCCCAGGCCCTCGAGGCGCAGGGCGCCCAAGAGATCAATCTCGTCGCGCAGGATCTCGGCCATTGGGGTCGGGATCTGGGTCTGGGCGGCCCGAAGCTCCCGGATCTACTCCGGACCCTTCTGGCCGAGACGACCGTCCCTTGGTACCGCCTCCTGTATGTCTATTCGGCGGGAATCACGCCGGCGCTGGTCGAGTTGATCGCCCAGGAACCTCGGATTGTGCCGTACCTCGACATGCCGATTCAACATGCCAGCGATCGCATGCTGGAACGGATGCGCCGGCCGGAGCGCATTGCCTCATTGCGGGAGAAGCTCAGCTGGTTGCGTGGCAGCATTCCCGACCTCGCCCTGCGCACCACCTGCCTGGTGGGATTTCCGGGGGAGACCGACGCGGATTTTCGGGCCCTGCTGGCCTTCCTGGAGGAAGCGCAATTCGATCGACTGGGCGCGTTTGCGTACTCCCCGCAGGAGGGCACCCGGGCGATGCAGTACCCGGACGATGTCCCGGAGCCCGATAAACGGGACCGGCTGGAGGAGCTACTGGAGGTACAGCGCGCTATCTCGGCCGAGCGGCTGGCGCGCTTCGTGGGCCGGGAGGTGCCGCTTCTGGTGGATCGAGTGGCCGACCCGCTGGACGGTGGTGCTACCCACGTGGGGCGGGTTCCCTGGCAGGCCGACGACGTGGATGGCGTGACCTACCTGACCGGCGGGGGGTGGGCCCGCGTTGGCAGCTTCGTGCAGGCACGGCTGACAGAGAGCGAAGACTACGATTTCAGGGCGGTCGGGATCGGGTGACGAACCGCCAGGAGACGGGAGACGGGAGGCGGGAAGCGGCGTGGGCACCGCCTCCTGCCTCCCGTCTCTCGTTTCTCGCCTTGTTCCTGTCCCTTGCCGCCTGCGCCCATCCCCAACCCCTGACCCTCGGTGGCGAGCCAGAGCTCCGGATCGGCTTGAACACCGGCCTGACGCTGGTACGCCTCGGGGGCGACGGCGAGTTGTTTCTGGCCGACGACGCGAATGGGAAACCTGTCGGTGCGATTCCGGCGGGGGTCACCTGGAGCCTGATCCCGGATTCGGGCGGTGGCCTAGTCCTCGTGAAGCCCGGGGGGAGCCGTACCGAGCGCCACCTGGGACTCTCCGCCGTCAACGTCACCGAGGGGCGCTTTGCCATGGTGAACGGGCGGCGCTATCGAGGGCGGCTCAACGTCTACCGGACGACCGCCGGCCTGACCGTGATGAACCGTGTGCCGCTGGAGGGGTACGTGGCCGGGGTCCTGGGTCAGGAAATGGGGCCGCGCCGGGACGATGAACGGCAAGCGCTGCTGGCCCAGACGATCGTGTCCCGGACCTTCGCCGTCCGGAACCGGGGTCGCTGGGAGAGCGAAGGGTTCGATGCCTGGGCCGATACCCGCGACCAGGTGTATCCCGGGGTGGCCGGGGAGTCGCCCCAAGCCTGGGAGGCGGTCCGGGCGACGGCGGGCCAGGTCATCGAGTACCACGGGGCGGTGATCGACGCGTATTTCCACTCGACCTGCGGCGGGAAGACGGCGGCACCGGAGGAGGCGTTCCGCACCGTCGCCCGGCCGTCCTATCTGAAGCCGGTCTCGGATGCGTCGGGTGGGGGACACTCGTATTGCGACATCTCTCCCCGCTGGCAGTGGAGGGAGGAGTGGGATGGCCAAACCCTGCGCACTATATTGACGCGAACCCTCGCGCAGGTGATGACGGTGCCCGGTGATGGGCTGCCGCCGATTACCGGAGTCGAAGTCGCGCACACGACCGAGTCGGGGCGGGTGGACGAGTTACGGATCGTGTTCTCGCATGGAGACGTACGCGTTGGGGCCGCCGACGTCCGCTCAGTACTGCGGCCGCAGCCCGACCGGCTGTTGCAGAGCACGGTGTTTTCAGTGGACGTGTCGAAGACCGGGGGAGTGGTGAGCCGGCTGGTCGTCGAGGGACACGGCTCCGGTCACGGGGTAGGGATGTGTCAGTGGGGGGCGATCGGCCGAGCGCGGGCGGGGCAGAATTACGAGAAGATCCTCTCGACGTACTACCCGGGGACTACGGTTGAACGGCTCTATTAGCGTGCGGCGCATGATCGGCGTGCTGGTCGTCTGCTGGCCGGCCGCGGTGGCCGCTCAGGCCGGCCTGGAGCAGGCGACCTATGACAGCCTTGCGCCTTCGGGGATCCAGTTCGACCTCGGAGCGCTCGCGGGACACGATTTTTATGGCACGCTGGTGGGTGGCGTGCGATTCGATGCCGGCTTCCTGGCGCCGCGGTTGCGTCTCCTGGCCGGGTTGTCGTACGCTAAGTCGTCGTTCTCCGGTTCATCGATCGCCCGGCTCAACAGTCAGCTGCAAAAGCTGGTGCAGGATCCCGATTCGAACGCTCAGATCGACGTCGGCAAGATCACTCTGGCCGATCTCACCGCCGAGGTCGACTTGCAATACGTGTTTCCGCAGGGAAAGCGGTTCTGGACCTACCTGGGGTTGGGGGCCGGGGTGCATTTCCGCAATGGGAACGGTCCAGGGATCAACGGCACGTTCGTGGAGGACGCTCTCGATGGAGTCGCGCCGGCCTTGAACGCGACCCTGGGTCTGGAGTACGCCCTGACCCCGCCCTGGCGTCTCACCCTCGATCTGCGGGGTATGCTGCTCAGCGACTTCTCCACGGCCTCGGTGCGGGTCGGCGCGATGTATCGCTTTCCGGGGGCCCGGTGACCGCGGCCGTTACGCGGATCGGGGTCGTCGGCGCCGGGGGCATCGCGCAGATCGCGCATCTCCCCGTGCTGCGGAAGCTCCCGGCGGTCGAGATCGCGGCGATCTGCGACAACGACCTGTCCAAGGCCCAGGCCCTGGCCGGCCGATTCGAGATCAAGGAGGCCTACGACGACATCGAGGACGTGCTGCGCTACGCCCACCCTGATGCCGTCGTGATCTGCACCCCGAACCATCTGCACGAGATCCACGTCACCGCAGCGCTCTCGGCGGGCGTCCATGTGCTGTGCGAGCGTCCCCTCGCGCTGTCCACGGAAGGGGTGGAACGGGTCCTCAAGGCGAGCGAGCGCCACGGCCGGCGGGTGATGGTGGCGATGAACCATCGGTTCCGGTCGGACGTGCAAGCGGTCCGCGGCTTTCTGGCAGGGGGTGAGCTCGGGACCATCGACGTGATCCGCGGCGGCTGGTTCACCTTCCAGACCAGCCGGTCGGAGCTGGGCTGGCGGTTGCGCCGGGCCGAAGCCGGCGGCGGTGCACTGCTCGATCTCGGCGCCCCCCTCGTGGATCTGGGGTTGTGGCTCGCCGGGTGGCCGATTCCCAAGCGCATTTCCGCGCAGCTCGTGGGGCGGGAGCCCGGCGGCGTCGAGGACATGGGATCGGTGCTCATCGTCTGTGAGAACGGCACGGCGATCACGGTGGACGTCTCCTGGCGCCACCTTGGCGAGGGCGAGCGGTTCTGGTTCGAGCTGGTCGGGAAGAAGGGCACGGCGTCGATCGGGCCGTTGCGCGTGTACAAGGAGCTGCACGGGGTTCCGACCGACGTCACGCCGACCGGCGCCTCGGGACGCGAGTCGCCCTTCATTCAGTCGTACCGCGCCGAGTGGACCTACTTTCTCGCCGTGATCCGTGGCGACATCAACGCACCGCCGCCCAAGGATCAGCTCGCGCTGCATCGTGTGCTCGACGCCATTTACCGATCCGCGGATACCGGGCGCGACGTCCTGCTGTGAGCGCGCGTCGCGCCGCGGTGCTCATTCTGCTCGGCGCAGCGCTCCTCACGGCCAGCTACCCGCCCTTCCGCCTTCCGCTCCTCAGCTTCGTCGCCCTCGTCCCGGCCGTCCTCCTACTCGAGGGCGTGGCGGGCGACGCCGGAGCGGCCCGGCGCCTCGGGTTCTGGTACGGGCTCGCGACTTATGGATTGGTGCTGCATTGGCTCGTCGTCGCCCTGTGGCATTTTACGAAGCTCGCCGCCGTCGGGTACTTCGCCATCATCATCGTCCTCGGGGCTTTGACCGGGACGCTGTTCTGGTTCGTGACGCGCCTTCGCGCGGCGTTCGGGCTGCCCCTTGCCCTGCTGCTGCCGCTCGGATGGACGGCGACCGAGTGGCTGGTGGGGCATATCGGCGAGCTGTCGTTTCCGTGGCTCGGCCTCGGCACCTCGCTCGCCGACGCCCCGGTGCTGATCCAGTGGGCGGACCTCGCGGGGGCCCGTGGGGTGGGGGTGTGGCTGGCGTGGTGTAGCGTGGTGATTGGACAAGCCCTGATGGGAGGTGGAAAGGGTGAATGGGGACGGGTTGTCCGGCGGCTGGTCCCGGTGGCAATGTCGGTCGCCTGTGCGTGGGGGTACGGGCTCTGGCGTGAGCGCACCATCGTGCTGCGCGACGTCGGCAAGGTGGCGCTGGTCCAGCCGAATATCGGGTTCAACGAGAAGTGGAACGAGGCGGAGGCAGACAGCGAGGTCGCGCTGCTCCTGTCGCTCTCGCGCGAGGCCCGTGCCGTCACCCGCCCCGATCTGGTCGTCTGGCCGGAGGCGGCCGTCCCCGGGTATCTCGCCCAGCGTCCGGGCTGGTCGGGCGAGATCTCCCGGTTCGCCGCCGAGAGCCGAACGCCTCTCGTCACCGGCGGGTTGAATGCCCGCTGGCGCACCGACGGTACCGCCGAAGTGTTCAACGCGGCGTTCTATTTCGATTCGTTGGGGCGGTGGCAGGACTACCCCGTGTACGCCAAGCACGACCTCGTCCCGGTCGTCGAACGAGTACCGTTCGTGCCGGTGGCGTGGTTTCGCGCGCTCCCCTGGCTCGGCCGATGGTCGGGTGGGTTCGGGCACGGGCGGGAGCTGCCGCTCTACCCGGGGGGGGCCGCGCTGGGGCGGTTCGGCGTGATCATCTGCTACGAGTCGGCGTTCGAGGACATGCCGCGCCGCTACCGGGCCCTGGGCGCGGATTTCCTCGTCAACGTGACGAACGATGCCTGGTACGGGCGGACGGCGGGTCCCTATCAGCACGCGACACACCTGGTGGTGCGGGCGATCGAAACGCGTTTGGGGGTGGCGCGCGCGGCCAACTCGGGGATTTCGGAATTCGTCGACCCCCTGGGTCGTGCTACAGCGGCGAGCCAGCTCGAGACGAGGACCGTGGTCACGGGACACCTGCTCACGAGCGACGCCCTGACGTTGTACGTGCGGTGGGGCGATTGGGTCGGCACCCTGGTGATGGTGGCGATAGTCGTGCTGGGCGCCGCGCTGTTCGCGCGCGACCGGCTTGGTTGGGGGCGGCCCCCGGCGGCCGCGGGAGGAACGGCATGAACTACGTGCTCGTAGCGGTGATCGGACTCGTGAGCGGGATCGTGTCCGGTTTGTTCGGGGTCGGCGGCGCGGTGGTCATCATACCCGGACTCGTGTTGCTCGCGAAGCAGAGCCAGCACGCGGCGAACGGCACCTCGCTCGGCGCGCTGCTGCTGCCGGTCGGATTGCTCGGATTCCTGCAGTACTACCGTCGGGGGCAGGTGAACCTGGCCTACGCGGCGATCATCGCCATCGGGCTGTTCTTTGGCGCCCTGCTCGGGGCCAAGCTGGCGGGCCACGTGACCGACACGACTTTGCGCCGGGCGTTCGGCGGGTTCCTGCTGCTCGTCGCCGCGCGCCTGCTGTTCACCTAGCTCCGGCCCCGCATCCGTGAGCCTCCCCAGCCTGGCAGGGCTCGGCCTCGGCATCGCGATCGGCGTCGCACTCACCGCGTTGCTCGCCCTGATCTACGTGCTGGTGTGGAAAGCGCGCTACACGCGGGCGCTGCGGAGCGACGCCGTGCAACGCAGCCACGCGGTCACGGTCGGCAAGGTCACCGAGCAGATCGTCCCGTTCTTTCCGGAGTTCGTCTGGAACCCCAAGGACGCGCGGTTTCTCGGATCTCCCGTCGATTTCGTCGTGTTCGACGGCCTCGCGGACGGCCTGGTGCGCCGCGTCGTCTTCGTGGAGGTGAAGACCGCGAGCGCCAGCCTGTCGCCTCGCGAGCGGCAGGTTCGTGAGGCCGTCCAGGAGCGGCGGATCGCCTGGGTTGAGTTGAGGATCGGGCGGGATCGTGGGGAGCAGGCGGGCGCGCCTCGCGACCGGGATGAGGCGATGTAAGTTACACCCATGTTCCCCGCGGTTCCCCCCGCTTCCCCGACCCCACGCCCGTTGTCGCTGCAGCGCCTGCGGCTGGTCGCCACCGAGCACCACTCGCGCTGGGTACGGGTCAGCATCTTGATGGGTACGGCCGGGTATGGCGTGTCGTTCGTCATCGGCTGGTTCACCGGCGCCGAGCACTTTCCCTACCTGTTCACCGACCTTGGCGCGTTCCTCGCCTGCGCCATAGCGCTGCTGCTTTTCCAGCTCGGCTGGGTGGTCCCGGCCATCGCCCTCACCCTCGTGGCCGTGTCCGCCGAGATGAACCTGTCGCTGGTGCTGACGCCCAATTCGGGACAATGGATTTCGCTGCCTGCGTTTCCCCTGCTGGTGGCGGGTGCCGGCCTGTTGCTGGGGGGGCGGATCGGGCTGATCGCGGCCGGCGTGATGGGCGTGGCCGGCCCCCTCGCCATCGCGGGGAATCGCTGGGTGCACGGAGCCCATGTCACCGGAACCGACGTGTTCACCATGACCGTGCTCGACCTCGCGATCGTGGCGATGGCGATCCTGATCGCGCTGTTCCTCGACAGTTTCAACGCCGTATTGCTGCAGTCCCGCGAAAACGAACGCCGGTTTGCCGACCTGTTCCGAGCGGCCCCGGACGGAGTGATCTCGGTGGACGCCGCGGGTCGGGTGGAGGCGATGAATCCGGCGGCGGCGGCGCTATTGAACAGCGATGTCAAGCAGGTCGCCGGGCGTTCGCTGGGAGACATCTTGCGAGAGGCCGTCGGCAGTGAAAGCGGGTCGCTCGCCGCGCGGCTCGAGCGCGGGGAGGACTCCAGCTTCCCGGTGACGCTCCATCCCCGCCCCGGCCGCATCGTCAGCTGCGACGTGACAGCCCGCCGCACCGTGCGGACCGATGGGAGCATCGGGACCATGGTGGTGCTGCGCGACGTGACGGCCCGTCGCGCCGCCGAGGCGGAGCAGCGTCGGCTGCAGCAGCAGCTCCAGGAGTCTCAGAAGATGGAGGCGGTCGGGCGGCTCGCGGGCGGGGTCGCTCATGACTTCAACAACCTGCTGACCGTGATCGGCGGCGGCGCCCAGTTCATGAAACGCATCACCATGGACTCGGAGGTGTTGACGCTCGCGGAGGAGATCATGGGAGCGCAGCAGCGGGGGGCCGCCCTCACGCGGCACCTCCTCGCCTTCGCCCGCCGGGAAGTCGCCCAACCGCGGCCGATCAATCTCGGGGAAGTGGTAGCTGATCTCGAGCCCTTGATGCGGAAGTTGACCGGTGCGGCCTTGACCTTACGCGTGGAGATCCGCGACCCCGGCATGATCGTCGCCGATACCGGACAGGTCGAGCAGGTGCTGTTGAACCTCGTCGCGAATGCGCGCGATGCCACCCCCGACGGCGGGGTGGTGACCCTCGAGGTCGTGGCGGGAGAATCGGGGACAACCGGAGCGGTAGGGGTCCCGTTCGGTCAGGTGGCCCTGCGCGTGCGCGATACGGGGACGGGGATGGACGAGCAGACCCGGTCGCGCATCTTCGAGCCTTTCTTCACCACCAAACCGCGAGACAAAGGTACGGGACTGGGTTTGTCCACCGTCCACGGGATCGTGAGCCAGGCGGGGGGACGGATCGAGGTGGATACGGCTCCAGGGCGGGGGACCACCTTCACGGTGCTCTGGCCGACGGCGCGAACCGAGGGCGAGCGACCCTCGGCGGCCGCGGCCGCGGGCGGGCTGAAGGAAACGAGGCAGCCGACCGGGACCGGGAGAATCCTGCTCGTTGAGGACGACGAGATGACCCGCCGAGCGATCCGCCGTCATCTGGAGGCCGGGGGCTACGAGGTCATCGAGACACCGGACGGCGCCACCGCGCTGCAGGTGCTGGAAGCAGGCCGGGTCGCCGTCGATTTCCTCCTGAGCGACGTCGCGATGCCGGGGGTGAACGGCGTCGAGCTGGTCCGACGGGTCCGCACGGCGGGCATCGATCTCCCCGTCCTGCTGATGTCGGGGTACATGGACGATCCGGTGCTCAAGAACCTGCCGCCCGATGCCGGGTTCGAGATCCTGGCCAAACCGTTCGCCTTGGATGACCTGCTGACCAAAGTGCAGGAGCGGATGGGGGCCGCACCCTCGCGGGCCGCCGGCGCGAGCACCGGTTGACCGGGCCGGGCCGGCGGGGACGACGCTGCATCCTGTTCGCCACCGCTTGGCTCGCCGGCTGCGCGGGAAGCAGCCAAGGGCCCCCGGTCTCCGGGCTCAACTCGGTCACGCTGCGGTGACGACGCCGTCGCGCCGCCCCGTGCGGTTCGAAGAGCGCTACCCTGTCGAGCCGGGGGACATCGACGTACTCGGTCACGTCAACAACGTGGTGTACCTGCGGTGGGTGCAGGACATCGCCGGGGCCCACTGGCGCAGCGCGGCTCCGCCCGATTTGCAGCGCAGCCTCGTGTGGGTCGTGTTGCGCCACGAGATCGACTATCATCGCCCGGCGATGCCTGGGGAACAGGTGATCGCCTGCACCTGGGTCGGTGAGGCCACTGGAACCCGCTTCGAGCGCGTGACCGAGATCCTGCGGGCGAGTGACCGCCAGCTGCTCGCCAGCGCCCGCAGCATCTGGTGCCCGATCGACGCCACGTCGGGCCGGCCCCGGAGGATCGACCCATCGCTGCACGATCACTTCTCGATAGCCGAACCGGAGCGTGGGACCTAGCTTCACTCCCCGAACTCGAGCGCTTTCCTTCCCGGAGGCCGCATGCATACGGAGTTGATCGCCCTGCGATTGGTGCACATCCTGCTGGGCGTGTTTTGGGCTGGGTCGCTGGTGTTCATGGCGGTGTTCTTGGAGCCGAGCCTGCGGGCGGCTGGACCGGCGGGGGCGCCGGTGATGCAACAGCTCGCGGCCAGGCGCTTACTCCAGATCATGCCGGTCGTCGCTCTGGTGACGATCCTCTCGGGGCTCCGTCTGATGGCCATCATGTCGAACGGCTTCACGGGCGAATGGATGCGTTCCCGCTCCGGGACGGCGTACAGTGTGGGCGCTGCCGCCGCCCTGCTGGCGTTCGGCATGGGGATCCTGGTCATGCGGCCGACGATGAAGCGCCTGATGCTGATCGGCGCCGACCCCGCGCGAGCCTCGGAGGCCCAGGTGTTGCGGCTCCGCTCGACCCGCACGGGACAGATCGTCGCCGTCCTGCTCACGATTACCGCGGCCGCCATGGCGATCGGCCGCTACCTCTAAGGTGTCCGCGATCTCCGATTGAGCCTCGACCGGTTGCTCGCTCTTGCCGCCACGCTCGAGCCGCCGTTCGTGCTGCTCGAGGACGGGCGCGCGAGCGGCACCACCCACCTCGCCTGGGGGGCGCGGCGCCGCCTGCGGCGTCATTGGGACGACCTCGTCCCGCTTCCCATCGGCCTTCCCGCCGGTCGCTGGTACGGCACGATCGCCTACGAGCAGGGGCTCCCGGGCACGTTACGCCCCGCCATACCCACCGTGGCGCAACCGCTGTGCGACCTATTTGAGCCGGCGAATCGCATCGTCCTTCGCCCGGGCGCAGGCGCCCCGCTGTGCGAGGGGCCTGAAGCGGAGGATCGTTGGCGCGCCGCGCTGAGCATGACCCCGGGATCGATCGTCGTGCCGGTCTTCCCGGATACCACTGCGCGGGGCAGGCCGTGGCGATCGTTCGACGCCGACGGATTCGCCACCGCCGTGGAACGGGCGCGCGAGTACATCGTCGCCGGCGACATCTACCAGGTCAACTTGTCGGTGGCCGAGCGGTGGCCCCTCGTGGGCCGTCCCTGGGACGCCTACCGGCGACTCCGCGCGCTCAATCCCTCTCCCTGGATGGGGTACGCGGACTTCGGGGACTGGCAGCTCGTGTGCGGCTCGCCGGAGCTTCTGGTCGAGCTATCGCGAGCAGCGGGGAACGGCGGGCCCGAGGAACCGGGCGGGCGTCTCCGCACCCGTCCGATCGCCGGCACCCGCAAGAAGACGGGAGACGCGGAGCGCGATGCGCGAATGCGGGCCGAGCTACGATTGGACGCCAAGGAACGGGCGGAACACGTGATGCTCCTCGATCTGGCCCGCAACGACACGGGGCGGGTCGCCCGGTACGGCAGCGTCCTCGTGGCCGAACGCGAAGTGGTGGAGGAGTACTCCCACGTATTTCACCTGGTGTCGGAGGTTCGGGGCGCGCTGCGTCCCGAGCTCGAGGCCGCCGATGTGATCGCGAGCTATTTCCCGGGGGGAACGATCACGGGGTGTCCCAAGATCCGTGCGATGGAAATCATCCATGAGGTGGAGCCGGTGGCGCGCGGGGCGTATACCGGGGCGCTGGGATGGATCGAACCTGACGCGCTACAGCTCAACATCGTGATTCGCAGCGCCGTGGTGTCCGGTGAGGAGGTCGCGATCCAGGCGGGGGCCGGGATCGTTGCCGATTCGATCCCCCAACGGGAATGGCGGGAGAGCCTCCGCAAGGCTGCCGCAGTGCGGGCCGCGTTCGGGGCGGACGACGGCGACGCCGAGCGATGACCCATGAGACGCTCCTCGAGACGATCCGCGTGCGCGAGGGCCAAACGCCGCTTCTGGCGCGTCATGAGGCGAGACTGCGGCGCGCCGGGGTTCACCAACCTGGTCTGACCGACCTCGTCGCTCCGCACCTGACTCTCGGCGAGGCCGTAGTCCGCGTTGAGGTCGGGCCAGGTGGATCGACCACCTCGACGCGTCCTGTGCCGGTCGCCGGTGCGCTTCGACTCAGCCTCGCCTCGACCCCCCACGCCCCCTATCCACGGAAAACCACCGCTCGGGCCGTGTTCGACGCCGCCTTTGCCGAAGCTCGAGCGGCCGGCGCCGATGACGCCTTGCTCATCACGGTCGGCGGAGCGGTGGCCGAGGGAACGGTGTGGAATCTGTTCTGGTGGGAAGACCGCGGCCTCGTCACCCCGCCGCTCAGCCTCGGCATCTTGCCGGGGGTCGCCCGCGAGCGGGTGAAGGAGCTGGTGGAGGTGACGGAGCGGGTGGTGGGGCCCGCGGAGCTGCGTGGCCGCAGCCTGTTCGGGACCAATGCCGTACGGGGGATAATCGAGATCGCCACGCTCGCCGGTGAAACGGTGCCGCGCGACGATCGCACCGCCGCGCTCGCCGACCGCTTCTGGCCCTAGGTAACGACCTTCCAGTAGACCGCGTACCGCTCGTCGAACAGCCGGTAGAAGGGAACGAGGGTCACGTCCTGGCTCTGCCCCACGGTCCGGAACTCCAGCGGTCGTTCCGGGACGGCCTGGATGAGGGCGGTGACGCCTTGCGCGGGCATGCGGAGCGCGGGAGCGGCGACGGGCTCGAGCTTGAATTCGGGGACGGTGCGCGGTTTGGTCGGCTCCGCGCGCAGGTGCTCGGGCGTCAGCCCGGCGGCGCCCAGGCGGCCGATCAGAACGAGCGGGCCGTAGGTCACGGCTTGGAGCGAGGGATCGTCAGGTGTCGGCTCGACCTGAAGAGTCAGCGGCAGGGTCAACTCCACCCGGTCCCCGTCCTTCCAGCTACGCGTGAGCACGAAGTAGCTCCCCGAGGCCGCGAATCCTTCGAGGGTGCGGCCATTCAGGGCCGCCGACCCTCCGTCGCCCGCCCACTCGGGGATCCGCAAGCGCAAGGCGAAGCGGACCGATCGCGAGGTGCGCACAGTGATGGTCGTGCTCCCGACTTCCGGAAACCGGGTGTCCTGAATCAGGCGCACTCCCCGGTCCGCCCAATCGAGCTCCGACGCGATGAACTGGTTGACGTACAGCCCGCCAGCATCGTGGAAGTAGATGCTGTCGCCGAACTTCGCGAACGACTCGCTCCCGGTCCCGGTGCAGCACCAGAAGTCGTGCAGCGGAGTGCCGAACAGCTTCCAGTACCCGCTCGCCAGCGGGACGTAGTAGAGCTTCGACCCATCTGCCGGGTGCTGCGCGCCCAGCACGCCGTTCCAGAGCAGGCGCTCGTAGTAGTCCGCCACTCTGGGGTCCGTGGTCCATTGCAGCAGGTGGCGGGTGAGCTTCAGCATGTTGTAGCTGGTGCAGCATTCCTGGGTGTAGGCCGAAAGCTCGCCGGCGATGATCCCGGGGTCGGCGTTCCAACTTTCGCCGTTGCTCGTCCCCCCGGTGCAGAAGGCCCGCCGGGTAGTGACTTCGCGCCAGAAGTACTCCGCCACGCGCCGGGCCCGCTCGTCGCCCGTCACCTCGTAGCGTCGGGCCGCGCCGATGATCTTCGGGATCGTGGTATTGACGTGCAGGCCCTTCAGCTCATCGCGCCCGTCTGCCAAGGGGCCGAAGATGCGCTCGTGGTCGAAGCGGTGCGCCAGATCGCGCCACGCCGGCTCACCGGTGATGGCGGCCAGATTGTAAAGCGCCTCGTTCATCCCGCCGAATTCGCGCTCCAGGACCCGCGCCATGGCCGCGTCACCCAGCGGCTGCACCCAGCGCGCCGTCCAGCGCGCGAGCCGAGTCGCGACGTCCAAGGCCTGGACGTTGCCGCCGATGGTGTGGGCGTCCAGTAGCCCGGCGAGAATCTTGTGGAGCGTATAGAAAGGAGCCCACACCGGCCTCCCGTCCCGCAACCGGTCGAACAGCTCTTCCGGGAAGGCGGAGAGGTATCCCGTGCCGAGCGCCTGCTGGCACTTGGCGAGCTCGGCCACCATCAGGTCGACTCGCGCGCGAACCTCGGGATCGTCCAGGCTGGCGGACAGGAGGGCGCCGGCCGAGAGATAGTGTCCCGTAAAGTGCCCGCGCAGCTCGTTGTCCGGTGCCTCCCACCCGCCCAGTGGCTCGGCGGTGGAAGGGAGCCCGGCGGTGAGACGGAACATGTGCAGCAGCCGGTCTGGATCGAGCCCCATCAGAAAGCGGCGATTCACCTGGAGCGCATCGAGGAACGGCCCGGGGCGCAGTCGCACCGATCGCAGGTCGAACGGTCGGACGCGGAGCGGACCGGCAGACGGGGCGAGCCGCAGCCAGCGGGGCAGGGTGGCCAGCGCAGCGGTACTCAGGACGAAGTCGCGGCGGTTCATGGGTCGCGCGGGCGCTAGGCGGGCGCCTCGAAGACCCTGGCGTCGACGAAGACCTTGAACAGGTCGGCATCGAGCTGCCCGCGCTGCACTTCAGAGGACATGATGTCGAGGGCCCGGGTGGGCGGGACGGCCCGCTTATAGGGGCGGTCTTGGGCGGTCAGGGCGTCATAGATGTCCGAGATCGTCATCATCCGCGTTTGAATCGGGATCTCGGTCGCCCGCTTGTGCTTGGGATACCCGCTGCCGTCCAGCTTTTCATGGTGCCCGAACGCGATCAACGGGATATGCGCCAGCTCCGGGGTCCACGGAATCTGCTGGAGGAAGTTGAAAGTGTGGGTGACGTGACTCTCGATCTCGAGTCGCTCGGATTCATCGAGACTCCCCTTCGGAATCGTCAGGAACCGCACCTCGTCGGGGTTCAAGAGGGGCTGCGGCTCCCCTTCGAGATTCACGTACGTCCGCTGGGCGAAGTCGGTGAGACCCTGCGCGTGCTCGGCCGGCAACAGGCTCGGCTCGTTCGCCTGGAGCACCATCTCGAGAAAGCGATCGAGCTCCGCCAGCTCGCGTTGCTGGTCCGTCTCGAGGCGCCCGATGAACGCGGCATAGCCATCCTTACCCTTCGCCTCGAGGAACTCCGCCCGCTGGCGCCAGAAGTCCCGCTCCAGGGTGCGGCGCACGAACGCGTGCCGCTGCCGGATCACCGTGAGGTCCATCGGATAGAGCTTTTTGGCCTTGACGAGTACCTGCTCCCGCACGCCGACTTTGCCGAAGTCGTGCAGCAGGCCCGCGTACTTGATCTCGCGGATCTGCTCCCTGGTGAACTTGGTGCCGCGGTGGGGGCCGTCGGCAACGCGGTCCACCACTTGCGCCAGGCCGACGGTGTAGCCCGCCACGCGACCGCTGTGACCGTAGGTGGTGGGGTCGCGCTGCTCGATCGCGAGCACGGCGGCGTTCACGAACTTCTCGAACATCTTCTCGATCTGCTCGTACAGCTTGCTGTTCTCGATCGCCACTCCCGCCTGGCCAGCGAGCGCCGTAACGAGCTCAACCGTGCGCTTCGAGTAGGGCACGACCTGCGCGTCGACGTCCGCCGGCGTGGCGAGGATCGCTTGCGTATCGCGCTTGCGGTTGATCAGCTGCAGCACGCCGATGACGTCGTCCTTATGATCCTTCATCGGGATGACCAGCATCGACTTGGTGCGATACCCGTAGCGCTCGTCGAACGACCGGTTGATGGAGTACTCGACATCGGGGGGCAGGAAATACGCGTCGTCGTGGACGAGAGGCTCACCCGTCGTCGCGGCGTACCCGGCGATGCTCGTCCGGTCCATCGGGATCGTGAATTGGACGAACGGCACGTCAGGTTTGGAGAGATTCTGGGCCAACCGGAAGCTCAGGCGCTTGCTCCCGCTACCCCCTTCGGGTTGCTCCACGAGGTAGAGGCTGCCGGCATCCGATTGGGTGACGTCGCGGGCCAGCGACAGGATGAGACCGAGCAGCGTGTCCAGGTCCCGCTCGGTCCCGAGGGCGACGCCGATGCGCGTCAGCTCACCGATCTCGCGACTGCGGAGCGCGGCCTCATTGCGGGCCCGGGCCGTCTCCTGACGGGCGGCGGCCTCGCGGTACCCCGAGCGCAGTGCCACGAGCAGCTGCCGGGTGCCGCCATTAGCCGGGATGAACCCCGTCAACAGCTCGGTGGGGAGGTCGTCGGGCACGTCTGACTCCTCCGGCCGGGCCAGGGCGACGATGGCGCCGCCCGCGTCGACGAACGCCCGCAGCAGCTCCGTCGGGAACTGCGCCCGTCCGCTCACGTCCAGCAACAGGACGGTCGGGTGATCGGCCGGAGCCAGCTCCTCGCGTTTCCGCACGACGCGCGTCTCGACCCGTGCCGACGCGAGAGCGGGCGCCAGGGTGCCGGGCGACCAGGTCTCCGGGTGCAGCAGGAGGTAGCTCACGGGTGCGTGCTGTCTTTGGCCACGGCCGAGGCGCGGACCGAGTCCGCGTGGACGGTCGAAGCCCCGGGAGGAGGATTGGTGTCGAAGCTGAGCGGCTTCACGCCCGTGAGAAACCGATAGGGACGCCGCGACATTTCTTCGGCGAGGTGATTGAGCTGCAGCGTCAGATGGTCGATGTTCTGCATCGTGCCGCGGATGTCCTGGCGGTTCTCCACCGTCATCGCGTTCGCGTTCGCGATCAGCGAGTCGAGGCGGGCCAGGGTGCGGGTCGAGAGCACGACCGCCCGGGACACGGTGTCGGCGAGCCCCGGGTCGACGCGGGCCACCAGGGTATTGATCCGGTCCATGGTCGAGGCCACGTTGGCCAGGGTCCGGCGCACGTCGGGGCGCAGGTCGGCGATGGTCGTGTTCGCCTGGCGCAGCGTGCTCTGCACGGCGAGCAGCGTCTGGTGCGCGGCGTGGAGGACGTCGGTCACCTCCGTCGAGAGGCGCGTCGCGACGTCGGCCACTTCGTTCAACACCGGCGCCTTCCGCTCCGAGTCGATGGTGTCGCCGGCGACGAGCATGGCGTTGCCCGCCCCCCGCCGCACGGTGTCCGGGAGCACCAGCCGTACGAGGACGTTGGGCGAGAGCTGGTTGGCTTGCTCGAGCTGGGCCGATGTCCCCACCGGCAGGCGCAGGTTCGCGCCGCCGCTGAATCGCTCGATGACCTTGAGGCGGGCGATGAACGAGACGTGCCGGGTCATCGAATCCACGCGCGGCGAGACGTTCACCACCCGTCCCACTTCCAGGCCCTGGAGCAGCACTCGGGAGTCGATGGTCAGGCCTTCGGCGTTCGCCGCGCGCAAGTAGAGATCGTAGCGCCGCTCGCCCCAGCCGCTGGTCGCGAGGAGCGCCCCCACCACGACCGCGATGGCGGTGACGATCAGCAGGCCGACGATGAAGTCCTGGCGAGTGGTGTCCACGCTGCCTCGAGTCAGGCCGTCTCCAGCTCCAGCGCCCCTGTGCGCGAGAGACGGTATACGCGATCCGCGCGCCGCAACAACAGCGGCGGCAGCTCCTGGCCGGTCAGGAGAATCGTCCGCCGCGCCCCGCTCGCGGTCTCTCCACCCCGGGCGATCTCGAGCAGCTCGGCCGCGGCCCGTGAGGTGATGCCGTCGAACGGCTGCTCCAGGATCAACAGTGCCGGGTCAAAGGCCATGGCACGGGCAAACCCAGCCCGCCGGCGCCCTTCCTCGTTTACCTGCGCCGGGCGGAGTTTCGCCAGCTCCGTGAGCCGGACCGCCGCGAGCATCACGTTCACCCGCCCGTCGATTTCCCGGCCGGGGAGGCCGCTCCCGAACCGCAGCGGTAACGCCACGTTGTCCCGCAGTGAGAGATTTTGCAGCAGGGCGTCGCCGGCGGGAAGGTAGCCCACGCGGCGCCGGAAGGCCAAGCGTTCGTGTTCCGGGAGGTCCTCCAGGGCCGTCCCGTACACGCGGATCCGCCCGCCGCGCGGCGCCTCGAGTGCGAGCGCGTAGCCGCCGAGGGCATTCACCCCCGAGTCCTCATCGCCCAGCACCGCGACCGTTTCGTGCTCCGGCACTTCGAGGGTCAGCGGCCGCGCGTGGCGCGGCGACAGCGGCACGTCCTCGAACGAAAGCGGAGGGCCTTGAGGCGCGGGCGGTGTGCTCACGGCATCACCGTGTCACGGCCGCGAACAGCGCCGACGCGACGAAGATCCCCACGATCTGCACCACCGTGGCCCGGCTGACGGCGATCGGTACCTCGGTGGGCGCGCGGCGCACCGACAGGCCGAAGTAGCTGGGGACGAGACCGACGATCACGCCGAACGCCGCGGCCTTGGCGACGGTCAGCCAGACGTCGATGAGCGAGAGCTGTTGCAGCACGATCTCGGAATAGCGGGCGC
The DNA here is from genome assembly GCA_035500495.1 of Gemmatimonadales bacterium. Lineage (GTDB taxonomy): Bacteria > Gemmatimonadota > Gemmatimonadetes > Gemmatimonadales > GWC2-71-9 > DASTHG01. Next base: position 12,886 of record DATJXC010000073.1, on the reverse strand, counting down.
CGGTCATCCCGTTCAAGCTGGCGGCCGCGAATCCGGCGGCGATGGCCACCACGTCGAACAACACGAGCAAGGCGAAAACGCTGATCAGGGCGCCCAGAAACCGCGGCACCACCAGGTACTGCTGCGGATCGATGCCCATCGCTTCAAGAGCGCGGACTTCGCCCATCACCTTGTTCGTGGCCAGCTCCGCCGCGATCGCCGTTCCCGACCGCCCGGCTACGGCGAGGGCGGTGATGAGCGGGCCCAGCTCGCGCACGATCGCGACCACCATCAGGGTCCCGATCAGGTCCGTCACGCCCAGCTGGCCGAGCTGGCGGACCGCCTGGGAGATGACGAGGAACGACAGGATGCTCGACAGCAGCAGGATCAGGCCGACCGCGTTCACCGCGGTGAACCGCACCTGGTTGATCGTGACCCGGACCGCGACCGCGCGCCCGGCGCGCGGCAGCGTGAGCCCCGCCCGCACGGCGCCAAAGCCGAAGCGCGCCAGCGCCCCCAAACGGGAGAGCCGGCGCGCCGTCGCTGCGCCGAGTCGGGTGACGACGTTCACTGCCTCGCCGTCAGCCTTGCAGGCGCTTCAAGCCCTCCGACGCCTCCGTGTACTGCGGGAAAGCCGTCAGCGCCTTGTTGTAGTACTCGATCGCCTTGTCCCGCTGCCCACGGTCCTGGTAGAGGAGCGCCCGGCTGTAGTAGGTCAGCGCCTCGGTCGGCACCTCCCGGCTCATCCGCTGTTCCGATACCTGTTTGGGCAGGGCCGGGAAGTTCATCTGCTTGTTCAGGTCCGCGGCGAGCGCGCGCACGATGTCGAACAAGTGGTCGCGGGTGTTCCGTTCGCTCGCGACCTTCATGATCTCGCTGGTTTCGACGTTGACCACGCGTGCTGATACGTTGAACTGGCCGGAGAGCTCGACGAAGTCGCCGACGATCGCGTAGCGGGCCCCCACGAGCTTGCCGACCTTCGCCGCGGTTTGAGCGTCCACGCGACCGGAAGCGGCGAGGTTCTGCTCATCCAGCAGCTTCTGGACGTTATCCCGCTCCACCAGGCGCAGCGCCGGATTCGCGGCCAATTCGGCGATCAGCATGCCGGCGAATCCGCGTTGCAGCGCGTCGTAGTCCTCCTTGTCCGCGCCGTAAGAGCCACCGTTGTCGAACGCGAATACGGCGAGGCCCGGCCGGGTGTCCGATCCGCCTCCCTGGGCGGCAACACTGGCGACACCGGCCAGGGCGAGCAGGCCAAAGAGGACGAGGGGAAGACGCGCGCGCATAGGGTACTCCTGTCAGAGAGTCAGTCGCAGCCCGTCCTGGGCCGCCAACACTTCTTGAGGGCCACGGCGGCGCTTCGCTTCCGCGCAAGCGTCCGCCACCAGCCCGTCCATTATCCGATCGTCATGTTCCGGCTCGTGATGGAACAGTACGAGCCGGCGCACGCCCGCCTCCGCGGCGAGCGCCACCGCTTCGTCGATCGAGGAGTGGCCCCAGCCCCGGTGCGTCTCCAGCTCCTGGCCGGTGTACATCGCGTCGTGCACCAACAGCTCCACTCCCGACAAAAACTTCACCAGCGAGCCGCGCCAGCCGGCGGGGACCTCGTAGTTACCGCCCGGCCCGAGCTCGTTATCCGTCACGTACGCCATGCTCGCCCCGCCGGCGACCGGCGTCAGCCGGTAGGCCAGCGTCGTCCCTGGGTGGCGGAGCGGCATCGTGCGCACCCGGAACGGCCCGACCTCGAACTCACCGTCGTCACTCGCCACTTCCCGCACCGACAGCTCGGCGGCCACGGCGGAGAGCGGCACCGGGAACACCGCGGGATCCATCTGCAGGTGCAGAATGGTTTCGAGCGACGTCCGTCCCTGCTTGGCTCCCCAGATCCGGACCACGTTGCCCTTGGTGAAGAAGGGCTTGAAATGCGGCAGCCCCTGGATGTGGTCCCAGTGCGTGTGCGACAGCAGAATTTCCGCGTTGACCGCGCCGTTCTGTCGTTCCGCGAGGAGCAGACCGAGGCCGCGAATCCCGGTGCCGGCATCGAGAATCACGAGCTGCCCGGCGCCCTCCACTGCGACACACGGCGTGTTCCCGCCGTAGCGCGCGGTGTGGGCTCCGGGTGTCGGGATTGAGCCCCGACTCCCCCAGAAGGTCACCGTGTAGGCCATCCGTTCGGGCACGCCGTGTCCTGAGCTAAGTTACGCCACGATGGGCATCTATCACCAGACGCCGCCTCACGACCGGAGTGTGACTCGGGTCACGACCGGCCGGCTGCGGCCTCGAGGCCCGGCCGGTCCCGCAACACGATGTCCTTGCGGGTGACGTCGATGAAGCCCTTGTCGGAGAGCTCTCGCATCGTCCGGCTCACGGTCTCACGGGACGACCCGATCATTTGGGCGATGGTGTGGTGCGTGAGCCGTCGGGTGATGCGGTCGCCCCCCTCTTCGTCCGCCATGTCCAGCAGCATGCGGGCGACGCGGCCGTTGACGTCCAGCAGGACGAGACTGCCCACCTTTTCATCGGCGCGGCGTAGCCGGCGAGTGAGTTCCCGCAGCAGGGCCAGGGCCAGGGCGGGACTTTGGCCCAGAATCCCCTGGAAGTCCTCCCGTCGCAGGACTACGAGCGTCGAGTCTTCCATGGCGATCACGTGGGCGGAGCGGGGCTCGTCGTCCAGGAGCGCCATTTCCCCGAAGAACTGGCCTTCTCCCAGCACCGAGAGAATGACCTCGCGCCCATCCTCGCCGATCAGGACCACCTTGACCTGACCCTGTTTGACCACGTACAGGGCGTCCCCAGGGTCGTCCTCGAACAAGATGACCGAGTTCTTGGGGTACACCCGCTCGCGGGCCAGCTCTTCCACTCGCTGGAGGTCGGAAGGGGTCAGTTGACTGAACAGCGGCACGTTGTTGAGCGTGGCCTCCGCCGGCACGCGGGCAGTCTCCTAAGTGGGCGGTGGATCGTAGGTTCCGTGGCAAGCTTACGGCTGCCGGGCGCCCGTGTCAATTCGCCAGGGAGCACTCGCCTTGCCGCCAAGTTTTTGCGCTGACTATATTTCCGCCTCTTTGTCTGGCGCAGTTTCTACAGATTGCTTGAGGAGTGCAGGCAGTGAAAACCGGAATCCATCCCCAATACCGCCGAGCGGTCGTTCAGTGCGCCTGCGGCAACACCTTTGTGACGCGGTCGACCACGCCCGAAATCCACGTGGAAATCTGCGCCCAGTGCCATCCCTTCTTCACCGGCAAGCAGAAGCTGGTCGACACCGCCGGGCGCGTCGAGCGGTTCCGCCAAAAGTACGGGACGGAGAAAGCCGCCAGCTGACCGATGGAGAACCGACTCCGCCAGGCGCTCGCGCGGGCGGAGGAGGTCGCCCGGTTGTTGGCCGACCCCGAGACCGCGCGGAACCCGGCTAAGCTGAAGCAGTTAGGCCGCGAGCACGCGAGGTTGGGGCAGATCCAGCAGACCCACGACCGCTTGACGCGTCTCGAGGCCGAAGCGGCTCAGGCCCGAGAACTGCTCCAGGATCCCGATCCGCAGCTCGCGCAGCTGGCCCGGGCGGATGTCGACCGCCTGACTCCAGGTATTGCCCGCCTCGAATCGGCTCTCGCTGAGCTGCTCCTGCCTCCCGACCCGCTGGCCGACCGTGACGCCATCGTCGAGATCCGTGCCGGCACGGGAGGAGACGAGGCGGCGCTGTTTGCCGCGGAGCTGTTCCGCATGTACACGCGCTTCTGCGAGCGGCAGGGCTGGAAGGTCGAGCTGTTGGAACTGTCGGAGGGCGTCTTGGGTGGGCTCAAAGAAGCGATCTTCGCCGCACGCGGTCCCAAGGCCTACGGCACGCTTCGCTACGAATCCGGGGTCCACCGCGTGCAGCGCGTCCCGGTCACCGAAGCGCAGGGGCGCATTCACACCTCGGCCGCGACCGTGGCAGTACTTCCCGAAGCCGAGGAGATCGACGTCAAGCTGGAGGACAAGGACCTGCGGGTCGATGTGTTCCGCTCCTCGGGGCCGGGGGGCCAGAGTGTGAACACGACCGACAGCGCCGTCCGGATCACTCACCTCCCCAGCGGAATCGTGGTGCAATGCCAGGACCAGAAGTCCCAACTGCAGAACAAGATCAAGGCGCTCGAGATTCTGCGCTCGCGACTCCTGGACCGGATGATCGCGGAGCAGGAAGCGGCCCGGGCGCGGGACCGACGCGCGCAGGTCGGGACCGGCGACCGCTCCGCCAAGGTGCGCACGTATAACTTTCCCCAGAACCGGGTGACCGACCACCGCATCGGGTTCACGACGCACAGTCTGGCCGGGATCATGGACGGCGGCCTGGACGAGCTGATCGGCGCCTTGCGGCTCGCCGGAGAGCAGGAGCGCCTCAGTGCCTGAAACGGGGGCGGAGATCTCCATCGCCGCGGCGCTCGGCGAAGCCGCGCGGCAGCTCGAGCTCGGGGGGATTCCTCATGCCCGGCGCGAGGCGACGGCGCTGTGGGCGGCCTGCGGCGGTATTCGACCTGCCGAGGTGTTCTTGCGCCGTGAGGAGGTCGCCGATCGAGCAACGGCGGCGAGCTTCTGGGAGGCCGTCCAACGGCGGTCCTCCGGCGCGCCGTTTGCGTACGTCGTAGGTCGGACGTCGTTCCGAAACGTCGAGCTGGAGACGGACCCGCGCGCCTTGATCCCCAGGCCGGAGACCGAGGGACTGGTCGAGCTGGTCTTGCGGTGGGCGGCGGCGGCCGGTCAGGCAGGGGGTGTGGCTGCCGACATCGGTACAGGCTGCGGGTGCATCGCCCTGTCGCTGGCGATCGAGGGGCCGTTCGAGGCGGTCCTGGCGGTGGACATCTCCCCCGACGCCGTGGCCCTGGCGCGGGGCAACGTGGCCCGTTTGCGGCCCCGCGTGCCGGTCGAGGTGCGGCTCGGCGACTTGCTCCAACCGCTCGGGAATCGCCGCAGCCGCGTGATCGTAGCCAATCCCCCGTACCTGACCGCCGCGGAATGGGAGGCGCTCGATCCCGCGGTAAAGGCCTACGAGCCCCGCCTCGCGCTGGCGAGTGGAGCGGATGGGCTCGTGGCGACGGCGGCGATACTGGCCGGGGCCGGCGGCCTGCTGGAGCCGGGGGGCCTCTTGGCGCTGGAGATCGACGAGCGCCGCGCTGCGGCGGCACAAGGCTTCGCCACGGCGCACGGATGGCGTGAGGTGACCATTCATCTGGATCTGTTCGGGCGCCCGCGCTACCTGCTGGCGCATCCTTCATGAGGAGGACGCGTGATTGAGGATAAGGCGCAGGAGCTGGGGCGTTTGCTCGGACAGAGTGACGAGTACAAGGCGCTGCGCCGGGCGAGCGAACGGCTGCGCGAGGATGCCGAGTGCCAGCGCCAGCTGGGCGAGGTGGAGAAGCTCGCCGCCGAGATCGAGCGCCAGGCGCAACAGGGTAAGGAGCCAAGCCCCGAGCAGGCGCAGGCCTACGAACGGGCCGTTCAGCTCATCCAGGCCAGTCCGGTGTATCAACAGATGGTGGCGGCCCAGGCCAATTTCGACAAGCTGATGGCCAAGGTGAACGCCCGGATCTACGAGGGCATCCAGAAGGGGGCGGCGAGCCCCATCATCACACTCGGGTAGGGCCGCTCATGTTCGTGGTGGTCGAGGGACCGGATGGGGCGGGAAAGTCCACGCTGACGCGCGGGCTCGCTTCCCGCTTCCTGGCCGAGGGACGGCCGGTGCTCAGTGTACGCGAGCCCGGCGGTACGCCGGTGGCGGAAGCCGCCCGCAAGCTCGCGTTGAAGTCGGAGCACGAGCTATCTCCGGCGGTGGAGCTGTTCCTGATGCTGGCGGCGAGGGCGGACCTGGTCGATCGAGTCATTCGGCCGGCGCTCGAAGCGGGTGAAGTGGTACTCGCCGACCGCTTCGACCTCTCCACCAGGGCCTATCAGGTCGCAGGTCGGGGCTTGCCGCACGACCTGGTGGACGCGGCTCTGCGGCTGGCCACGGGAGGGGTGGCTCCGGATCTGACCCTGGTGCTGGACGTGCCGGTCGAGATCGGCCGGGAGCGCCAGCGCAAGGCCCGCAAGCTGCAGGACCGTTTTGAGCGCGAAGCGGACAGTTTTCACGAACGGGTCCGCGCCGCCTACCGCGCCGCGTCGGGCCCGGGCATCATACATTTCGACGCAACGCAGAACCGCAAGGCCGTTTTGGACGCCGCTTGGCGTGAGGTTCAGGCGGTCGCGGCCCTTTCCACTCGAGGGATCTCATGAAGCAACGCAGAATCGTGATCGTGTTGGCGATCGTGGCCGCTTCTCTCGTGACCGGCGCCTGGCTGTTGCAGCGCGAGGGCGCCCCCCCGGCGTCGGCGTACCAGCAGGCGCGGGCCTTCGACGACGTGCTCGCCCACGTCGCCGACTTCTACGTCGACTCGATCGACGAGGGCAGGTTGTATCAGATGGCCATCGACGGCCTGCTCGATCAGCTGCACGATCCCTATTCAACCTTCCTGAAGCCGGACGACTTCCGCTCGCTCTCCGAGCAGACCAGCGGCAACTACGGCGGACTGGGGCTGCAAATCGACGTCCGGGACAACTGGATCACCGTCGTCGCGCCGTTGCCCGATTCGCCGGCGGAGCGGGCGGGGATCCAGTCCGGCGATCTGATCGTCGGGCTGGATGGGCGGTCCACGGAAGGCTGGAAGAACGACCAGGCGGTGAAGGAGCTGCGGGGCACGCCTGGGACCCAGGTGGAGTTGAAAGTGCGGCGCGCCGGCGTCGATCAGCCGCTCGCGTTCAAGCTCACGCGGGCGACGATCCACATGCACTCCGTCCAGCTCGCCATGATGCTGGACGACCACGTGGGCTACATCGCGCTCTCGCCGGTCAGCGAGTCGTCGGCGCAGGAAGTGCAGGAGGCCGTGGACAGCCTGATGAAGGCCGGGATGAAGTCCCTGATCTTCGACCTGCGGGGCAATCCGGGCGGCTTGTTGAACCAGGGGATCAAAGTGAGCGAGCTGTTCCTCGATCCCGGGCAGGAGGTAGTCTCCACCCGCGGCCGGGCCCCGGACGCCAATCGGGTCGCCAGAGACAGCGACAAACAGCTGTGGCCCCAGCTCCCCATCGTCACCCTGGTCAACGGGGGCACGGCCAGCGCGGCGGAGATCATCGCCGGGGCGCTCCAGGACCATGACCGGTCCCTGGTGATCGGGACCCCGACCTTCGGGAAGGGACTGGTGCAATCGCTGTACCCGTTCACGCAGAACCCGCCCACCGCGCTCAAGCTGACCACGGCGCGCTGGTACACGCCGAGCGGCCGGACGATTCAGCGGAAGAGCAAGAGCGAGGAAGATCAGGAGGCGCAGGTCGCGGCGCAGGCCGTCGCGCCGAACGGCGCAGCCGGGCACGACACCACCAAGGTGGACTCATCGCTCGTGTTCCACACCGACATGGGGCGGACGGTGCTGGGCGGCGGAGGGATTCGACCGGACATTTTCGTGGCCGTCGATACCTACACCACCGCGGAACGCAATTTCATGAAGGCGCTCGGCAACAAGATCCCGATTTTCCGCGACGTGCTCTCGACCTACGCCCTCGAGCTGAAGGCGGGGCACCTGGTGGCGAGCCCGACCTTCACCGTGACCCCGGCCATGGTGAACCAGGTCGTCACTCGGTTGCACGCCCGCGGGGCGCTGACCAGCGACAGCGTCGTGACGGGCGGCGCGCGGGGGCTGATCGCTGACGAGCTTGGCTACGAGGCGGCTCGCTACTCCTTCGGGCGTTCGGCTGAGTTCCGTCGCCGGATGGGCGACGACACGCAGGCCAAGGAAGCGCTGCACTTCGCCCGCCAGGCCAAGACCCCGGCCGATCTCCTGGCGTCGGCTCCCGCGTCTTCGGTGCAACCGCCGAAGTGATCATCGGGGTCGTGGGCCCCGGCCGGGCCGGCACCGGGCTGGGCCTCGCGCTCGCCCGGTCGGGGCACACGGTCCAGCTTCACGGCCGTCACTCCAAGCGGGTGCCGGCTCCGCTGACCCTCACCACCGGCGCCGACACCGTGCCGCCCTGGCTCGGCGACGTGGACGTCGTGGTGTTGGCGGTACCGGACGACGCCATCCGCCCGCTGGCCGCAACCCTGCGCCCCGGCGTCCGACCGACCCAGGTGATCTTGCATCTCAGCGGCGTCCAGGGGCAGGAGGCCCTGGGATCGCTCGTGGCGACACGGGCTGCCCTCGGTTCGCTGCACCCGCTCCAGACCATCGTTGACCCGGAGCATGCCCCGGAGCATCTCCGAGGGGCGTGGGCCGCGGTGGAAGGGATGCCCCGGGCGATCGACACCGCCTCCCAGCTGGCCCGCGACGTCGGGATGCGGCCGTTCCCCATCACGGCCAAGATCAAACCCGTGTATCACGCCGGGGCGGTCTTCGCGTCCAATTACGTCGTGGTGGTGGCGGCGGTGGCCCAGCGGCTGGTGCGCCATGCCGGGCTGACCGACGAGGAGGCCTGGACGGCGCTGCAGCCTTTGGTCGAGGGGACGTTCGATAACCTCCGGCGCCAGGGGCCGATCCCGTCACTCACGGGGCCGGTGGCACGGGGTGACGTTGAGACCATCATGCGCCACCTTGGCGCGCTGACGGTAGACGATGCGCGGTTGTACCAAAGCCTGGCCCGCGGGGCGCTCGAGCTGGCGCTCAAGCGAGGGATGGACCCGGCCCAGGGTAAGCGAGTCGCCGAGGCGCTCGCTACTGATCTACCACTCGTGTTCCGCCCGGAGGCGTGAAGCGGAACTCGCCCGCCGGCACGCTTCCATTGATCCGCAGCTCTGACAGTATCACGGTCCGCTCCTGACCCCCCGCCTCACTGATGTCGATCCGTCGCACCAGGCCGTCGTTCCGGGCAATCCAGACTCGGGCGCCGGCATAGGGGGCGTTCTGGTCTCGCGGCGTGAGGGCGACGACGTCGGCGATCCCCGCTCCGCCGGCCGACGAATCGGCGCGCACATAGCGGGCGAGGAACCGCTCATGCGGGTGCTCCACAAACTGTCCGATCAGGTTGGGGCCGGTCGTCCCGGTATCGGGAATGCGGCGGCGGATGACCTGGTCGGGCGTTGTGCTGGGTGTGTACAGCCAGAGGTATCGGCCGTCGGCGACGATGCGGTCACCGGAAGGGGCGGTGAAGCGCATCGCGAACTCGCCTGGGCGCCGCTCATAGAGCTTCCCCCGGGTGGTGTCTGGCGGGCCGACCATCGGGTTGGTGATGATCTGCACGAAGTCGGCGCTCACCGTCGTCACGCCGCGGTAAACCGTCGCGGCGTGGTCGAGAATCGGTGTGGGATCGGGAGTTTGGCGCCGCGGGAGCGCCAGGGTTACGATCAGGAACGGAGTGAGGTTTGCAATCCGCAATCCGCAATCCGCAATCCGCAATTGGCTACGCCCCAACCGGTGCCGGTTCGGCGACGCGTCGGCCGATCACCTCCGCAATGACGCGGATTTCCTTCATGAGCTGGACGAACTGCTCGGGATACAGCGACTGCGCGCCGTCGGAGCGCGCCTGCTCGGGATTGGGATGGACTTCCACCATGATCCCGTCGGCCCCGGCGGCCACTGCCGCGCGGGCCATCGGGATGACTTTCTCGCGCAGCCCGGTCCCATGCGACGGGTCGGCGATGATCGGGAGGTGCGAGAGCTTTTGCACGACCGGGATCGCGCTGACATCGAACAGGTTCCGGGTCATGGTGTCGAAGCCGCGCACGCCGCGCTCGCACAGAATCACGTCCGGATTCCCCTCGGCCAGGATGTACTCGGCCGATAGCAGCAGCTCGGTGATGGTGGCCGAGATCCCGCGTTTCAGGAGGATCGGTTTGCCCGCCCGCCCGGCCGCTCGGAGCAGGGAATAGTTCTGCATGTTACGGGCGCCGATCTGAATGATGTCGGCCACCTCCGCCACCCACGCCACCGCCTCCGGGTCCATCGCCTCCGTGCAGACGAGGAGGCCGGTCTCTTCTTTCGCCTTGGCCAGGAGTTTCAGGCCGGGCCGCCCCAGTCCCTGGAACGAGTAGGGGGAGCTGCGTGGCTTGAACGCGCCGCCGCGCAGCACGACCGCGCCGGCCTCTCGCACCGCCCGCGCCGCCTCCAGGATCTGCGCCTCCGATTCCACCGAGCAGGGGCCCGCGATCGCCACGACGTCCGGGCCCCCGAAGGTGATGCCTCCCGGCAGCCGGACGACCGTGTTTTCCGCCTTCCATTCACGACTGACCTGCTTGTAGGGCTTGGAGACGTGGATGACCTCCTGTACGCCCTCGAGCCCCTCGAGACGGGACGCGTCCACCCGGCCGTCGTTGCCGACGAGGCCGACCGCGGTCCGCTGGGCGCCTGGCATGGGACGCGCCTGGTAGCCCATCTCGCGGATAACGGCGACCACGCGCTGGATCTCCTGCTCGGTGGCCCCGTGGCGCATCACGATCAGCACGACCCTGTCCCTCCGATGGTGAATCGATCCCCGTCCCGCGCCGCGGTGACCTTCCCGGAAAAGCGGGCGGCCGCCCCACGGGCCGGGTCCGTATTCTCGACAGGAGGATAGAAGTGCGTCAAGACGAGGTGTTTCGCCCTGGCATCGCGGGCCAGATCGCCGGCCTGCTCCGGGGTGAGATGCATATCGATGGCCATGCTCGCGGGTAGCGAGCACTCGGCGAGCAGCAGATCGCACCCCTCCGCCCAGCGGGCCAGCTCGGTGGACGGGCCCGTATCCCCGGTATAGACGAGCCGCCCTTCCGGCGCCGCGAGCGACAGGGCTACGCTCTCCGGGGTGTGGGGAACGGGGAACGTCTCGAGCGCCAGGTCCGCATCCAGTGGGAACGGCTCCCCATCACGGACGTCCAGAATGGCGATGGGGAATCCGGGGTCCAGGAGCCAGGGGCCGAACCCTTCGGCCAGGGCCTTGAGGAGCCGGACCACGCCGGGGGGGCCCAGCACGACCAGCGGATCGGTGCGCGGCGTCGCGCGGGTGTACTTCAGCGCGTACACCAGCATCGGCAGCTCGCCGAAATGATCGGGGTGGAAATGGGAGAGAACGACGTGTGACACGTCTTGCCAGGGCAACCCGAACTCCGCAAGACGGTGCAGCGCCCCCGCGCCGCAGTCGAGCAGTACGCGCGCGCTGCCACGCTGCACCCAGTGGCAGGCGGCCGTTCGCTTCGGCGAGGGGGCGACCGTCCCGGTCCCCACGGTGACGAGCTCCACGCTAATTGGTCCTTCCTCGGAACACGATCCGCTTGAACTGCGTCATCCCGGCGGCGGTGAGCTTGGACAGATATACCCCTGCGGGCACGGTCCGGCCGTCGTCGGCGGTTCCGTCCCAGGCGAGTCGCGGATCGCACAGGGTGCCTCCACCGGACCCTCGTCCGTAGCGGCCAACCGGTAGGACACCCGGAAACGCCGGGTCCGGCAGCATGCGGCGGACGAGTCCGCCACGCAGATCCAAGATATCCAGGGTTACGGTGGATGACGTCGCCAGGTCGAACCAGATGCAGGTGGCCGATTGCCCGTTCCGGGGGAACGGGTTGGGGAAGTTCTGATAGAGCAGGGTGACCGGTGGCGCCGAGGGGTCGAGCACGATGAACGCCCCCAGACTGCGGATCAGGGAGGTGTCGGCGCCGGCATGCACCACCAGGTCCCAGCGATATGAGGCATTGCGCTCGAGGGCGACGGGGATCTGAAACACCGTGTCGGGCAGGCCGCCGACCCCGTAGATCGGGGTGGTGGAGGAGGTCCGGTACACGAACAAGTCGAAGGTCTCCGGCCCCGGTGGAGCGGCAACTGGTGTCGGGTGCCAGGTGAACACCGGCTGGATTTCGGTGGTGGCGGCGCCCGCGGAATCGGACAGCGTCGTGAGCGCCGCCCAGGCGGGGATCGTGATGGGGCCCACGCTGCCGGTCGTCGCCGACACCCCGTTCGCCCCGACGGCATCCACGCGCCAGAACAACTTGGCGCCCTTGAGCGGTCGTGTGAGCGCCACCTGCGTCACGTCGACGAGGCTGGAGTCGACGAGTGGTGCGACAAAGGTCGTATCGTGGGCCGCGCGCAGTCGGTACCCGACCGGCATCGCGAACGGGGGCACGGCCCCCGCCGTCCAGCGGAACAGCGGCGTGATCGTCGTCAGCGCGGGTGGCAACGGCGACTGGGGGACGATGCCTCCCGGAAACGTAGCGGAAGCCGCCACGTCGGGCCGGCCCCACCCGTACGTGGAATCCGGCTTTGCTCGATGGGTCGCGTGCGCACGCAAGGCATCGCGGAGTGCAATCGGCCCGAGCACCGGATTGACCTGCTTCAACACGGCGGCGGCTGCCGCCGTAATCGGGGTAGCGAATGACGTTCCATTCACCCGGGCGAGCCCGCCACCCCAGTCGGCGCACACGTCCTGACCTGGAGCGGTGAGGTCGGGCTTCAAGCGGCCGTCCGCCGTCGGGCCGCGCGAGGAGAAAATGGCGATGGTGCCGAGGGAATCCTCAGCACCGACGGTGATGATCGAATCGGCGTCGCCGGGTGTATCGAGTGTGCGGAATCCGGGGCCGCCGTTCCCCGCGGCCGTCACCACGAGAATACCGCGGGCCGCGGCCGATTCAGCCGCTACGCTCGTCACCGCGACATCTCCGTTCAGCTCGGCTGGGGTGTAGGTGAAGCCGTTGTCGAAATTCAGATAGCCCAGGCTGGACGAAGTGATGTCCACGCCGATCGAATCTGCCCATTCGAGCGCGGCGACGTAGTTGTCTTCTTCGACCCGGGTCTCCGAGCGGATGTCTTCGGTCTTGGCGAGCAGGTAGTGTGCGCCGCGAGCGATCCCGATGAGCTGCCCGGGGATGAATCCGGCGAACAGGGACCAGACCGCCGTGCCGTGCGTCTGCGCGCCGGGCTGATCGTTGGGCTCGTCCCGCACCACCGAATCCCCA
>DATJXC010000072.1:0-5075 GCA_035500495.1 Gemmatimonadales bacterium | reverse complement strand
GCTTATCGCGCCCGAGAGTTCACATCGACGGCGCGGTTTGGCACCTCGATGTCGGCTTGTCACATCCTGGGGCTGGAGAAGGTCCCAAGGGTCCGGCTGTTCGCCGGTTAAAGTGGCACATGAGCTGGGTTCAGAACGTCGTGAGACAGTTCGGTCTGTATCCGGTGCGGGCGTTGGAGTGTTGAGGGGCGTCGTCCGTAGTACGAGAGGACCCGGACGAAGCGACCGCTCGTGTCCCGGCTGTGCCGCCAGGCGCAACGCCGGTTAGCGATGTCGCGCGGGGATAACCGCTGAATGCATCTAAGTGGGAAACCCTCCCCAAGATGAACACTCCCGGATCGCAAGATCCCTAAAGGGCCCTGGGAGACTACCAGGTTGATAGGCGGCAGGTGCACGGCGCGCGAGCGCTTCAGCCGAGCCGTACTAATTGCCCGTGAGGCTTGATCTCTCCGCTTCATTTCGTGTGCTTCCCAGAACCCACACTACACGCCGTTAGTGGCTTTCTTCGCTGGCGACTAGCGCGACAGGGCCACACCCGTTCCCATCCCGAACACGGTCGTTAAGCCTGTCAGCGCCGATGGTACTGCCCTCGAGAGGGGGTGGGAGAGTAGGCCGCCGCCAGCATCCCCTGGAAGCCCGCTTCGGTTCGCCGAGGCGGGCTTCTTTGCTTGATTGCGAATTGCGGATTGCGGATTTCCCGGCTCGTACTACGCTTCTCACCCATGATCAATCCGCAATTCGCAATCCGCAATCCGCAATGAGTCGCTGCGGCACCGTCGTCTTCGCCGGCCGGCCCAACGTCGGGAAATCCACCTTGCTCAATGCCCTGGTCGGCGAGCACCTGGCCATCGTCTCCCCCAAGCCACAGTCCACGAGGCTCCCCGTCATCGGCCTCGTTACCCGGGGCGATACCCAGTTCATCTTCACCGATGCCCCCGGCCTGCTCGAGCCGGCCTACCGGCTCCAGGAGGCGATGCGGGCCCGGGCCCTGCAGGCGATCAGCGACGCGGAGGTGATTGCCTACCTGCATCCGCTGCCCGAGCACCCGGCGCCGCCGTTCGCCGAGGCCGCCGGGCTCGACCGGCCGCCAGCCGTCCCGGTCGTGACGGTGTATACCAAGGCGGACCTCGTGGCCCCCGAGCGCCGTCCCGGGCTGGGTGACGCGATGGCCGTGTCCGCGACGACGGGGGAGGGGCTCGAGCCGCTGCTCGACCGCTTGGCCGAGCGCGTGCCGCAAGGACCCTTCCACTATGATCCCGACGAGCTGGCGACCCAGCCGCTCCGGTTCTTCGCGGCGGAATACGTCCGGGAAGCCGCCTTTGACGCATTGCACGAGGAGCTGCCCTACAGCGTCGCGGTCGAAATCGAAGAATTCCACGAAGACCGGGATCCGGTCCTGGTCCGTGCCACGCTGTTCGTCGAGCGGGACAGTCAGAAGGGGATGGTGATCGGGGAAGGGGGCCGGACCATCCGCACGATCGGCCAGGCCGCCCGCCACCGGCTCGAGGCCCTTACGGGCGGCCGCGTCTTTCTCGATCTTCACGTGAAGGTGCTGCCGCGCTGGCGGCGGCACGACCCATCTCTCAAGCGTCTGGGATACTTGCCATGAGCCTTGCTCCGGATTTGCTCGCGATCCTCGTGTGTCCGAAATGCAAGGGGGCCCTGGAGCATCGCACGGGCCCGTCGGAGGAGCTGGTCTGCCATTCCTGCCGGCTGCGCTATGCGGTGGAGGGTGACATCCCGGTCATGCTGATCGATGAGGCGAAACCCTTCTAAGAAAGCGTCGCACCCTAACGGACTCCCTGGCGGTCGCAGTCGGACGGTCGGACGGGTCATCGCGCTCGCCCTGCTGCTCCCCTGTGTCGGTTCGGCGAGCCGGGCATCCGCCCAGGACCAAACCAGCACCAACAACGCGGGTGCCTTGTTCCTCTTGTTCCCGGTCGGCGCCGAGGCCGTGGGGCGGGGGCAGGCGGCGGTCGCCCTCGAGGGTCATGGCGAAGCGGTGTTCTGGAACCCGGCGGGGGTCGGCCGCATTCCCGGCAGCGAGGTCGGGGTCTACGTCGGACAAATGGCGGCCGGCACTACGACGGCGCTCACCGCGTTCGTCTCGCCCGGTCGCATCGGTGTCCTCGGCGCGGCGGTGAATTTCGTCGACTACGGCGAAGAGGACGTCAACGACTCGCTCGGCAACACGCTCGCTCACCTGGCGCCTCGGAACCTCGCTCTCAGCGCCACCTACGCCGGGCAGCTGTCTCCCGCGTTCACCCTCGGCGTGACCTACAAGCTCGTGCAATTCCTGGTGGACTGCTCCGGTGATTGCCGGACCGTGCCGACGGGCAACGGCAGCACGCACGCGCTGGACCTGGGCGGGCAGGTGCACGTGGGGCCCGGCGGCGCCCTGCACCTCGGCTTCGCGCTGCGCAATCTCGGGTTCCCCCTCCAGGTGAACAACAAGGACCAGGCCGACGCGCTGCCCACTCGGTTCGCCGTGGGCGCCGAGTACGCGCTGAAGCTCCAGCCCGCCGACGTCGGGGACGGCGCCCAGCGCTTCGACGTCCGCGTCGCCGCCGATGTCGACAGCCCCTGGCGCGAGGCCGGCAATCCGGAGATGCGCCTCGGCGTGGACGTGGGCTACCTGCAGCTGGTCCGGGTCCGGGGCGGGTACTCGTTCGCCAACGAAGGCCTGCACGGCGCGAGCGTCGGCTTGGGACTGGCCACCGGCTCGATCGGGGTGGATGTGGCGCGGACCTTTCTGTCGGGCACCGATCTCGTGGCGTCGAATCCCACCTTCGTGTCGTTCCGGGTGAGCTTCTGAATCGGCGCTGCCGAGCCGACCTCCTGGTCGCGGTCTGGCTCACCGGATCGGCCGGCGCCCTCCCGGCCGCGGCGCAGGCCGCGCCCCCCCCGGACTCGACGGCCGCGGCTCGCTCGCGGCTGTGGGTCCGCCCCCTGGCGTCACTCGTGGTTCCGGGCACCGGCCAGCTCATGGCCGGGCAGGACCGAGGGCTGGCCTATCTGGCGGCGGAGGTGTACCTGATCGCGGCCATCGTGCACAGCAACGGCGTCGCCACGGACGAACGCGACCGCTTCCGGAGCCTGGCGTTCAACGTCGCGCGGCGGAACTTCGCCCCCACCCAGCAGGACACGGTCTGGGAGTATTACGAGACGATGGAGAAGTACCTCGCGAGTGGCGCGTTCAACCTCTCATCGGGGCCGGGTCTGTCCCCGGAAACGGACCCCATGACCTACAACGGGTCCGTGTGGCTGCTCGCGCGACAGACCTACTGGGCGGATCCCAACACGCCGCCGCCACCTACCTCGCTGGAGTACCAGGAGGCATTGACGTTCTACCGGGCCCATGCCGTAGGCCCGGGCTACCTGTGGTCGTGGCAGGACGCCAGCGCCCAACTCGGGGAATACCGGGTGGCCATCAAGAGCAGCGATGATGCCTACCGCACCGTTCAGGGCCAGGTCGGGCTGCTGCTCGCGAACCACCTGGCGAGCGCCGTCGATGCGCTGATCTCCAGCCAGCTTTCCACCAGACTTCGCCACCCGGCCGAATGGCGCACATCGATCCACGGGTGGCATCAGATCGGCGTTCAACTCACGCTGGCGTTTTGATGCGATAGGCTGAGGGCTGAGAGCTGACCGCTGAGGCTTAATTTGACACCCGAGACCAAGCGGCCTAAGTTTAAGTGCGCTCGACCCTTACGTGAGGTCTTGGTTTGCGGACCAGCCCGACCATCCTGTTTTTCTCGCCGGCCGGCCGTCCGGTTCCGGATTTCGTGACGCGATGGCTGGACGGCCGCGGGCTCACCTTGGTCCCGCTCGTCGAGGCCGCGGCGGTCGAGCAGCGCGTGCTCCGGGCGTTGCCGTCGATGGTCCTCGTCGATGTGGACGGGGCGGTCGAAGAGGGGCTCGCCCTCTGCCAGCGTCTCAAGTCCGATCCCTACACCGCGATCGTACCGTTGGCGGCGCTGGCCGGTCGGCACGTCACGGATCGGGTCCGGCAGTGGTTCGCGGCCGGGGCGGATGAAGTAATCACCCCGCTGTTCGAGCCGACGGAGCAGGCGGGCCGGCTGGAGGCGCTGGTGACCAGGGCCCAGCGCGACGTAGCCGTGAATCCGTCCACCCGGCTGCCCGGAACGACGGAGATCGAGCGCGAGATCCGTCGCCGCATGGAAGGCGACGAACGCTTCGCCGTCTGTTACGCGGATCTGGATCACTTCAAGGAATACAACGACCGGTACAGCTACTACGACGGCGATCGCGTCATCGACATCGTGTCGCGGATCCTGCACGACGTGGTGCGAGGGATGGTGGGGCGGAAGGGGTTCGTGGGCCACATCGGCGGCGACGACTTCATCTTCATCGTTCCGGTCTCCGACACCTCGGAAGTGTGCACCGAGATCCTGACGGTGTTCGACACCCTCGTCCCATACCAATACAACGAGCAGGATCGCCGGGCGGGCTATTATTTTGGCAAGGACCGGAGAGGGCAGCTGCATCGCGTGCCCCTGATGACCCTCTCCATCGGCGTCGTCACCAACGAGAATCGCAAGTTCGCCCACCCGGCTCAGGTGAGCGAGTTGGCGACGGAAATGAAGAGCTACGCCAAGACACAACCCGGGTCGGTGTTCGTCGTCGATCGCCGTCATGATGCGGATCAGGCGACACCGGCGCCCACGGGTGCCCCAGCAAAAAGCGCGAGGTCCATTAAGTGAACGTCACCTGCCCGTCCTGCGAGACTGTGTACCGCGTCGATCCGGCCAAAGTCCCCGCCGCCGGCGTGCGGGCGCGCTGCGCCGTCTGCAACCACGTGATCAGCGTGAGTCCGGAGCCGGCGCTGGCGGTCGCGGGAGTGGGGGCTGCCGTTCCCATGGCGGCCCCACCCCCGGCTCCAGCGCCCCCACCGATCTCGCCGGCACCGGCGCCGGTGACCGCGGTGCCTGCCGCACCGGTGTTCACGCCTGCCGCGCCTCCGGCTCCGCGGCCACCGGCACCTCCGCCGCCTCCGCCCCCCCCCGCCACGCGGCCGTCGGCTCCGGCGATGCAGCCGCCCGCGGCGCCGCGGA
>DATJXC010000071.1:0-21961 GCA_035500495.1 Gemmatimonadales bacterium | reverse complement strand
AGGCGGGACGGGGATCTACCTGAGCGCCACCGACAGCAACACCGGGGACGGCCTCCCGCTCATGATTCAGATCACCAGCAACCTGACGGCGGCCGAGGGCGGCGCCCACACCGTGACCGGTGGTGGCGCGACCGTGACCTGGCAATAGGGATTGGGACCGATTCGGCAGGACAACCACTTCGCAACTTGCCGTCTGCGCAACTTCGCAACTGGTTTCAGGGTGGCTGACGGGAATTGAACCCGCAACCTTCGGAGCCACAGTCCGACGCTCTAACCAATTGAGCTACAGCCACCACGCGACAAGTTCAGCAAGCTAAAGGGGGGCCCTACCCCGGCGCCAGCGGCGGCGCCCCCACATTGCATGACGGCGCGGAACACCCAATGTTCCAGCATGGCCCGTCACCCACATTTCCTCGCCCTCACGGCGCTCGGCCTCGCGGCCGCCTGCAGCCACAAGCCTCCCCCGGACTTCGCCCCCGCCCCGGGACTCGTCGCTCAGATCACCGCGATCGAGATCCGTGCTCCGGAGCGCGTCTGCCCCGGACAGACCTTCGAGGCGACCTACCTGGCCGTGCTCCAGGACGGCTCGCGTATCCCGTTCGAGACGCGCTACGACCCGGATCACCCCCCGCGCCTCCACGTCGTGTTCCTCGATCGCTCGAGCAACGCCGCGACCCCCACGCAGGGCGGTGGGTGGTGGGCCGACCGCGACCCGCTCCTCTCCGCGCGCGACGGCTTCCGCCTGCAAGTCTCGCTGCTCGCGAAACCCTCGGTTATCGGCCGAATCGTGGTGGCGCCGAGCTACGAATGTCTCCCGCACAGCTTCGCGTTCGCCGGACGCGACGGCGACGTCGGGCTGGCAGGTCAGGACGGCCCGCCGATCACGGTGCGCCTCGGTCTCGCGCGGACGCCATTCGTCGATCGCCTGATCGTCGCGTCGATCGAGGTGGCCGACGGCCCACCGGTCTATCTCCTCGCCGATGCCGCCACCGTCCCGCCGGCCGATTGGATCGTCGTCGCGAGCCGCGGCGGACGCGGGGGCCGAGGCGTGGCGGGCCGACCGGGTCAGGCTGGGCAGAACGGTATCATGAGCTGTCCCGGCGGCCCCGGTGGACCGGGCGGCCCTGGCGGGAGCGGCGGCCCCGGCGCCGGTGGCGGTCGGGGTGGACCCATCACCGTGATCACTCCGAGTGAAGAGCCCTTCCTCGCCGGGATCGTCGCGGCGCACAGTGAAGGCGGCGAGGGCGGCCCCGGTGGCAAAGGCGGAGCCGGCGGTCGCGGTGGCGCCGGCGGTTCGGGTCGCAACACCGACGGCACCGCCTGCCAGGGCGGGTCCACGGGAGCCGATGGATCGCGGGGATCGGACGGCGCCACGGGCGCAGGCGGCGCGCCGGGCGGCCGGCCACAGTACGTCACGGTCCCGCAGCGTGACGTGTTCGGTCCGGCGGCGTCGGCGGAGTTGCAGGAGTTGCTGCGCTGAGAGCCAGTCAGGGCAGCTATCAGCTGTCAGCGGTCAGCGTTCAGCTGTCAGCTGCTGACGGCTGAGAGCTGACCGCTGCTTCTGGAAGTACCAATAAAATGGAAGCCCCAGCGCGATCAGTCCCGCCGCCACGGCGGAGTCCACCGGGTCTTCCTTGATCGTGTTGCCCACGAGCCAGAGCGAGAACCCGATGAACAGCACCGGCGTGACGGGATAGCCCCACGCCCGGTAGGGACGCGGCAACTCCGGGCGCAACCGGCGCAGCCGCATCAGCGCTCCGCACATCGCGGCGTAGAAGACGAACTGGGCGAAGACGACATAGGTGTACAGCCAGTCGTATTTCCCCGTGATGGTGAGGGCGATCGAGATGACCCCCTGCGCCACGAGGGAATTCGCCGGCGTGAGCCAGCGGGGGTGCACCTCGCCGATCCAGCGAAACAGCAGCCGGTCCCGCGCCATGGCGTAGGGCACCCGGGCGGCGGTGAGCACGATGCCGTTGTTGGCGCCGAGCGTAGAAACGAGAATTCCGGCGACGACCAGTCCCACGCCGACGGTGCCGAGGGTGACGGCCGCGGCGTCGCTCGCGACGAGCTTCGACGCGGCGACCCGATCGGGGCCCAGCACATAGGTGAACGACAGCGTGACCAGGATGTACAGACCCATGCAGATAAGGGCGGAGTAGATGATGGCGCGGGGGAGGTTTTGTCCCGGGTTGGTGACCTCGCCGCCGACGTAGGTCGTCTCGATCCACCCGTCATACGCCCATAGCACCGCCACCATTGCCACGCCGAAGGCGCCGATCAGGTGCGTTCCGCCCTGCGCCGGCCAGATCGGCTCCAGGTTGGCGGGCGAGCCGCCCCGCAAGGCGAACCCCACGACGATCAGCCCGATCACCGTGGCGATCTTGATCAGGGTGAGCACGTTCTGGGTGGTGGCGCCCAGCCGCACGCCGCGGGCGTTGAGCGCCGTCAACCCGATGATCGAGACGATCGCCACGCCCTTGATCCCGGTACCGGAGAGCGGCGTGAAATGACCCAGGTATCCCGCGAAGCCGACGGCGATCGCGGCGATCGAGGCGGGGTTGATCACCACCCCGTTGGCCCAGCCGTACAGCCATCCCGAGGCCGGACCGAAGGCTTCACGCAGATAGACGTACGCGCCGCCGGCCTCGGGCATCGCGGCGGCCAGCTCGGCGATCGCCAGCGCGCCCAGGATCGAGACGATGCCGCCAACCACCCATACCAGCACGGTGAGCGAGGTCGCGTGCAGGCCCATGGCGATCTCGGCCGGCACGATGAAGATCGCCGACGCGATGATCGTCCCGACGTTGATCATCGTGGCGTCGAGCAGCCCGAGCTGCCGCTTGAGCTCCATCAGGCGGCGGTCAGCGCGGCGCGGTAGGCTTGCTTCAACAGCTGCTGGAAGTGGTAGACGCCTTCCTCGAATCGCACCGAGAACCGGCCCCGGTCGTAGGCGCGGCTCGCGAGGCCCTGCTGTACCCGCTCGCAGATCTCGGCATCCTCGCGCTGGACCTGCTCGGAGAAGGTGATGTCCGCTTCGATGCGTTGCCGCGCCCCCAACGCCTCGGGGTCGGCGTAGTAGTACCGGAAGATCACCCGGCAGCGGTCGGGGGCCGTGGGAGTGACGGTGTTGAGCTGCAGCCGCCCCGGCACCACGTTCAGCATCAGGTTGGGAAACACGAAGTAGTAGAGGGCCTCGCCGCCGCCCGACGTGTAGACGTTGCGCTCCCCGGTGAGCGGGCCCACCTGCACGCTGTAGCGGGCGGCCACCTCGGTGACGTAATTCTCGTAGTCGTAGAGGCTGCACAGCTCCGGGTGGACGAAGGGGACGTGGTACCCCTCGAGGAAGTTGTCCACGTACACCTTCCAGTTCGAGCGGACGTCGCAATCGACGTGACGGACGAAGGTGAGCTCCGACAGCCGCGTGGGAGCGATCCGCTCCGGGATCCCCGCGAACGCCTTGGTGATCGGCTGCGGAGAGTCTCCCAAGTGGACGAAGACCAGTCCTTCCCACACGACGACGCGCACCGGCGTGAGCCCGTAGTCCGCCTTGTCGAACAGCTCGACGTGATTGAAGTGCGGCACGCCCCGCAGCATCCCATCCAGGCGGTAGGTCCAGCCGTGATACTTGCAGATCAGCATGTCGCAGCGCTCGTCCTTCATGGCGAGGGGCCCGCCGCGATGCCGGCACACGTTGTAGAACGCCCGCAGCACGCCGTCCTGCCCCCGCACCACGATGATCGGCTCGCCCGCGATGGTCGCCGTCACCACGTCGCCAGGCCGAGCGACGTGGGCCAGGTCGGTGACGAACTGCCAGTTGGCGCCGAACACCGCCTGCTGATCGAACAGATGGAACGCCGGATCGATGTACCACCGGGAGGGGATCGTCGCGGACCGCTCGAGGGGAACGGTCTTCAAGTCCGTCTTCTTGATGCCGGGGTTGGGAGCGGTTGGCTTCACGGCCCGGGAAGCTACGCGTGCTACAGGATGCCGTCCACGGAGAAATCGAGCCGCCATCCCGTTGGAGCGACGAGTCCCCGCCCCAGATCGATCCGCAGGATCCCGTCGAGGAACGACACGCCAGCCCCGACCGACACGAGTGGCCGGCTACCGCTGACCGCCGACCCGGCGCCGGCCCACCCGGCGTCCGAAAAGACCGCGAGGCGCACCGCCGGGAACCGGTTGGCGAATTCGAGGCGGCCGCGATAATACGCCGGCCCAACGGTCACGCCGCCGTCGTATCCACGCAGCGAGCCCGAGCCGCCCAGAAAGAAGTGCCCCTGCACCGGCGACGCCGTGGTGGTCGTCCCGGTGGCACCGCCCGCCACCTCGAGGGCTCCTACGAGCCTCGAACCGAGCGGCACCGTGAGCCGCCCGGTGAGGCTGGCCCGTCCGTACTGATAGGTACCGACGTTGGCGTCCAGGGTCAGGTCGGCGCCCACCGTCACACCCCGGCTCGAGATTCCTTTCGAGCCGCGCAACGTCAGCGCGGCCCCGAACTGCGTCGCGGGAACGGCACTGAAGTTCGCGGTGAAGAGATGGTCCGAATTGACGAGGTGCCGCATGCTGAAGTTGGTCGTCTGATCGGCGTCCCGTTGCGCTTCGCCGTAGAGGCGCAGCTCGAACGCCTGCGGCAACGTCGCCACGGGACGCAGCGTCAGCTCGCCGCCCCAGGCTCGGAAATACTGGCCGTCGTCCCGGCCGAGGAAGAGGCTCTGGGCGGAATTGATCACCCCCAGGGGCCGGTTCTCCGGATTGGCCGCGGTAAGCCGGCGGTACCCTGCCAGATGCCAGCGGATCTCGGTCCCATCGTGCCCGATCCCGGCCTCGAGATTGGGCCAGAGATCGGAGACTCCGAGCCGGGCGGTCGCGTCGGTGGAGAGGCGTCCGAAGTCCCATTCGAAACGCGCGCCGACCGAGAGGGCTTCCACCCGGTTGTACCGCAATAACCCGCTCCCGCCGGGACCGATCGCCAGGGTCGGCGGATGCGCCTGCCACGGGGTGGCCGGCAACCCCTTCAGCTGATCCCCGATTTCGCGCAGCTCCCCCTCGGTGATGAGCTGGGTGCCGGCGTCGCCGATCGGAGGCGGGAGGTGCTCACCGGTGAGCAAGGCGCTCGAGTCGTCGGGGATGATGACCACGGCGTTGCGGCATCGATCCCGGCCGCACCAGCAACCGGCCTGGCCGATGCAGGCGCGCGCGGCGGGATCGAGCGAGTCGACGTTGATCGAATCGCCGGTCGGGACGGGAGGCGGCCGCTCCGCCAGGGGGACGAGGCGGACCGGATCACCAGCCCGCACCCGATACTCGTCGTAGGTCCGCTCGAACCGCATCGGGAAGGTGGCGAAGTTGCCGGCGGACGCCACGCCGTCCAGCGCGAACAGGCGCGGCAGCCACCAGCGACCCTCCCACAACGCGTACTCGATGGTGATGAAGCGAATCTCTCCACGCAACGGCTTCAAGAACCCGGGGATGTCGTCGTCCCCCTTGTCCTTCTGCGACAGATCGCGGTCGAAATCCCAGACCCGGGCCGGCTTGAACAACGCCCGCACGACTCCGTAGCTCTCCGCTTCGATCCAAAACGAGCCGACGAGCAGATGCACGTCTTCGCGCCGCGGCAGGACCTGCAGCTCATAGAGCCGGATCGTGTTCCCGCCTTGCAGGGTGATGACGGTGGTGTCGCCGGATCGGAACTGATAGTTCGCCTCGCTCCCGGCGGCGATCGGATCATAGACGAATCCGGAGTCGCGCAAGCCGATCACCATGCGGTCGGCGCTGGGATCGTAGGCCAGATCCTGCGCATCCTCGCGCAGATCCTCCGGGACCTGATCGTGGGTGATCGCGATGGGGATCCCCTCGCGGGCGCCGAGCATGGTGATGGTGTCCTGCGCGCCGCGGTTCCAGGCCACCCGCGCGGAGACCTCCTGGCGATACAGCAACCGGTCCCGGCGCAGCGCGCGCAGACCGAAGGACATCCGCTGCACGACGAGGGCGTGGTAGCCGGCGATGGTGAGCTGGGCCGTGGCGCGCCGTTCCCGGGCGTGCTGCACCAATTGGCGGGCACCGGGATCCAGGTAGGCGCCGCCCGTGTCCTGGGCGGCGCTCTGCCACGCCAGGAGCGCGGCGGCGAAGATCAACACGAGAGAGCGGTCATGACGGAGTGCGCTGCCCGTACGGGGCTCATTCAATGTAAGATTCAGGGCGCCTTCTCTTTAAGATCGGCGACCCGTGGCGAAAACCTATGCCGCACCTGGAGCGATGATCCGCAACGCCTGGCGGCGCCTGACGCCGTTGCCGGGGGGGCGGTGGCTGTTCAGCCGGTTCCTGGGGTTCGTCGTACCCTACAGCGGCTCGATCGGCGCCACGGTCACGGCCCTCGAGCCGGGCTACGCCCGGGTCGAGCTCCCCGACCGGCGGCGGGTCCGCAATCACCTCGATTCGGTGCACGCCGTCGCCCTCGTCAATCTCGCCGAAATGGCGACGGGGCTCGCGATGCTCACGGGACTCCCACCCGGCGTGCGGGGGATTCTGGCCGGCCTCTCCATCACCTATCTAAAGAAGGCGCGCGGGCGGCTCGTGGCGGAATGCCGCTGCGCCATCCCGCAGGTGACGGCGGACGCCGAATTCGAGGCCGCGGTCGTGATCGTCAACGCGAACGGAGAGGCGGTCGCCCGCGCCACCGCCCGCTGGCGCCTGGGACCGACACCCTCCCCAGCCGCGTGAGTCTCCTCGACACACCGCTCACGCGCCAGCTGGGGATCGAGGTGCCCTTGATCTGCGGGGCCATGTTCCCCTGCTCCAACCCCGAGCTGGTGGCCGCCGTCTCGGAGGCGGGAGGGATCGGGATCGTTCAGCCGCTCACCCTCGTCTACGTTCACGGCTACGAGTTTCGCGAGGGGCTGCGCCTGATGCGGCGCCTCACCGGCAAGCCGATCGGGATGAACGTCCTGATCGAGCAAAGCTCCAACGCCTATCTCGAGCGGATGCGCCGCTATCTGGACCAGGCCCTGGAGGACGGGATCCGGTTCTTCGTGACCTCGCTCGGGAACCCGCGCTGGGTGGTCGATCGGGCGGCTCCGGTCGGCGGGATCGTCTACCACGACGTCACCGAGCGGAAGTGGGCCGAGAAGGGGCTGGCGGGTGGCGTACACGGATTGATCGCGGTGAACAACCGCGCGGGGGGGCACGCGGGCCCGAAGACCGTCGAGGCGCTCTACGACGAGCTCGCACCGCTCGGCGTGCCGGTGGTCTGCGCGGGCGGGATCGGGGACGCGGGCGACTTCGTGCGGGCGCTGCGCCTGGGGTACGCGGGGGCCCAGCTCGGCACCCGCTTCATCGCCACGCCGGAGTGCCGGGCCAGCCTGGACTACAAGCAAGCCATCGTGGACGCCGACGCGGACGACATCGTGCTCACCGAGCGGGTGACGGGCGTACCGCTGGCCGTCATCCGGACCCCCTACGTCGAGCGCATCGGCACGCGGGCGGGGCCGCTCGCGCGCCTGCTCCTGCGCGGCCGACGCACCAAGCGGCTGATGCGCACGATATACACCCTGCGCTCGGCCTGGCACCTGAAGCGCTCCCTCATGTCCGGGTCGTCGTCCCGGGATTACTGGCAGGCCGGGAAGAGTGTGAGCGGGATTCACGGAATCGAGCCCGCGGGGGATATCGTCCGCCGGTTCGCCGCCGCGGCGCGGACAGCCGGCGCCTGACGAACGCCGCCGCAGGGCGTATCTTCTCCGAGACTCGAAGCTCGACCCTCACGCGAGGACAGCGATGACGAATCCCGTTTCCGTCGACCGGTTCGTGAAGGCGTTGGAGGAATTGAAGCAGCAAATGGACGCCGGCACGTTGCGTCATAGCGAGTACGATCAGCGTCTGGCCCGCGCCATCCAGGAGCTGCGCGACCGCGGGATCGACGCGGACCGCAGCCGACTCACCGCGACCCTCGACCACCTATTGAAGGTCGGGACCATCACGGTGGGGGTGAAGGAGCATCTGATCAAGCGATTGGGGCTCTAGTCCCGCATGGCGCAGGCGGGCCTCGGCGGGTACGTGCGGGACAGCCGCAGCCCCCGTTACTCCCTGGTGTTCGCCGTTCCGCTGTTTCTCCTGTATCAGGGTTTGATTGCCGTTGCGCCGCCCGGGCCGGGCGGCGGTTTGCGCAACGGGGCCGACGTGATCCTCGAGACCCTGTTCATCTGGGTCGCGGGCGCGCGGGGCCCGTTGATCTTCCTGACCCTATTGGTCGTGCTCGGTCTCTGGCTCGCCGGGCGGGATTGGCAGGCGCACGGCCGGGACCTGCGCCCACAGGTGTTCCTCCTGATGCTGCTCGAAGCCACCGTGCTCGCGCTGATCTTCGGGACGGCGGTGGCGACGATCGCCTCCCAGCTGGTCCGCCCCACCGCCGCGATCGGCCTCCCAGCGCAACAAGCCTTGCCGTCACTCGGCGCGCAGTCGAAGCTGATGCTGTCCCTCGGCGCGGGGTTGTACGAGGAGCTGCTGTTTCGCGTCGTGCTGGTGGGGACCCTGGCCTGGGCCGCGCGGGTCGTACTCGGCTTGCGCGCCACCGTCGCGGGCGTGTGTGCCGCCGTCCTCGGAGCCCTGATCTTCTCCGCCTGCCATTACATCGGGACCTACGGGGACCGGTTCCAGCTCTACTCGTTCGTGTTCCGCACCATCGCCGGCCTCGCCTTCAGCGGCCTGTATCTGCTGCGCGGATTCGGGATCACGGCCTGGACCCACGCGATCTACGACGCGGTGCTGATGCTGAGATGAGGCAAGTGGCAGGTCAGTGTCAGGGGCCTGGGGTCAGCGACGACGTTCTTTATGGGCCACTGACCACCGACCTCTGACCCCTGACACTGACCACTGACCCCTGCTACCTGACACGGACCTCCCCTCTCACCCATATTCGACCCATGAACCGACACCTCCTCGTCCTCGCTACCGTCGCCCTCGCCTCCTGTGGCAAGTCGGCCCAGGACAAAGCCGACGACGTGCTGCTGTGCAGCAACCTCGAGAGCACCGGAAGCGGGATGACGAAATGCCTGCTCGACCAGGGCGGGTGGAAGCGCGCCGCCGCCGAATCCGCGGGCGCCGCGCGCCAGCATGAGGTGGACAGCACCAACGCCCAGATCGCGGCGATCGCCGCCCGCAGCGAGACCCAGCAGCATGGCCAGATCGGCCTGTGCGACGCGACGCTCGTGGACATGAAGGACTGTCTCGTGACGCGGTTTGGCTGGGACGCCTACCGCGCCGCCGTCGTGGACGACTCGGTCTGGCGAACCCAAGCGCGCCTGCACGCCAAACAGTTGAAGAGCTGTGGCGCGCCGCGGTCGGGGACCGGGATGTGCCTGCAGCTGCGCTACAAGTGGATCCCCCGCCGGGCCCTGGCGATCGACGACTCCCTGCGCCGGGCTCATTGACGTATCCGTACGTGTCCACTCTCCGCCGTCAGCTTTGGGACAGCGCCGAGCTGATGGCTGATAGCGGAAAGCCCACCGCGAGTGCCGCTGGGGTCGCATCGCGCCTGAGAACCTTCCTTGGGAGAGGAGTGCGCCGTATCTTGCGCGCTCCATGAGCGACGACCTCCGCGACCGCCTGCAGCAGGCCGTCGGCGAGAATTACCGGATCGACCGCGAGTTGGGCGGCGGGGGGATGAGCCGCGTTTTCCTGGCTGAAGACACCGCCCTGACCCGCAAGGTGGTCATCAAAGTCCTCCCCCCGGAGATGGCGGCCGGCGTCAACGTCGAGCGGTTCCGCCGCGAGATCCAGCTCGCCGCCTCGCTGCAGCACCCCCATATCGTACAGCTCTTCACCGCCGGCTCCTCCGGGGACCTGCTCTACTACGTCATGCCGTTCATTGAGGGGGAGTCGTTGCGGGCGAAGCTCGCCCGCGAGGGCGAGCTACCCGTGGGTGAAGCCCTGCGGATCCTCCGCGACGTCACGGATGCCCTCGCCTACGCGCACGCCCACGGCGTGGTGCACCGCGACATCAAGCCGGACAACGTGCTGCTCTCCGGCAAGCACGCCCTAGTCGCCGATTTCGGCGTCGCGCGCGCGGTGAGCGCCTCGAGCGGCGGGTCGTCGCTGACGTCGCTCGGCATCGCCCTCGGCACCCCGGCCTACATGGCGCCGGAACAGGCCGCCGCCGACCCGCACATCGACCACCGGGCCGACATCTACGCGGTCGGGGCCTTGGCCTACGAAATGCTGACCGGGCGGACGCCGTTCAGCGCCCCGACACCGCAGGCGATGCTGGCCGCCCACGTCACGGAGGCCGCGCCGCCCGTCACCAAGTACCGCCCCGCGGTCCCGCCGTCGCTCGCGGCTGCCATCGGACGCTGCCTCGAGAAGAAGCCCGCCGACCGCTGGCAAAAGGCGGAGGAGCTGGTCGCCCAGCTCGAAGCCCTGGCAACGCCGTCCGGCGGCATGACCCCGATCGGCACCGCGCCGTTCCCGGCCGACTCGCTCGAGATCGCCCGCCGTCGCGGCAATCCGCTGCGGGTCGGCGGCATCTATCTCGCGGCGGCCGCGGCCGTCTGGGGCGCGGTCTTCGCGTTGTCGCGCGTGGTCGGCTTCCCCGACTGGGTGCTGCCCGGGACCGCTGTCCTCTTGGTTCTCGGGCTCCCGATCATGATCGCGACCGGCTTGATCGAGCGGCGGCGCGCGATCGCCAAGACGACCGGCACCTACACGAGCGGCGGCCAGCCCGGCCTGCAACGCTGGTTCACCTGGAAGCGGGCCGTCGCCGGTGGCGGCGCGGCCTTCGGAGTCCTGGCCCTCGTTGCCATCGTCTACATGGCGATGCGGGTCCTGGGGATCGGCCCGGTGGGGACCGTGATCGCCTCCGGCGCCCTCAAGAGCCAGGACCCGCTGATCCTCGTCGGGTTCGAGAACCGCGCTGGCGATTCGACGCTCGGCCCCTCGCTCACCGAGGCGTTCCGGGTGGATCTGTCGCAGTCCCGATCGGTACGCCTGCTCGACCCGACCGCCATCGGCGACGCCCTGCAACGCATGCAACGCCCGGCGACCACGACGGTGGACCTCCCTCTCGCCCGCGAGATCGCCCAGCGCGAAGGCGTCAAAGGCATCGTCACGGGCCAGATCGATCCCGTCGGCAAGAGCTACGTCCTCTCGGCCAGTGTCGTCTCGGCCGCCGACGGCCGAACCCTCGCCGCCGTCCGCCAGAACGCCGCCGACGACGCCGCATTGATTGGAGCCATCGACAAGCTCTCCCGCGCGTTGCGGGAACGCATCGGGGAGTCGCTGGCCTCGATCCGCGCCAACGAGCCGCTCGCCCACGTCACGACCGGCTCGCTCGACGCGCTGCGCAGCTACTCGCAGGCGCTGACGGCGGTGGATCGAGATGGCGACTATGAACGAGGGATCGTGCTACTCCGGGATGCCACCTCGACGGACAGTGGGTTCGCGATGGCATGGCGCAAGTTGTCGGTCTACCTGGCGAACATCGGGGCGCCCCTGGAGCAACGTGTCGCGGCCACCTCCCGTGCCTACGCCTATCGGGACCGTCTCCCCGATCTCGAGCGATACCTCGTGACGGCGCAGTACTATTTCGACGTCGAGTACGACCCAGCCCGCATCGAAGCCGCGTACCGCTCGGCCCTGGAGCAAGACCCGACCAACGACATCGCGCTCAACAACCTCGCCCTGGCGCTGAACAATCAGCGCCGCTGGGCTGAAGCGGAGTCGTTGGGCGTGCGGGCCGCGAGCTTGTTGATGGGAGATCCAGAGGCCGCCACCGCCGTGACCTCCCTGGTCGCGCAGGGCCGATTCGCCGAGGGCTCGGCGATCGTCGAGCGGCTGGCCGCGGCCGGGCCCGGCCACCTCCCGGCGGCGCGGCGGCTTCGGGCGCTCATCGCGGCGGCCCGGTTCGACTATCGCGCGGCGGCTGAACAATCCAGGCTCCTCCAAACGGAGAGCGCCAGGCTATCCAACCGGCAGCTCGGCGCCTTGCTGCAGAGCGCCGCGGCGGAGGCCCAAGGCAAGCTCGGCGAAGCGGCGCTCCGTGACCAGGACTTCATGGCCATGGCCGAGCAACGGGGGATTCCCAGTGCGTATCTGGGAGGAGCGGCCGCCCTCGCGTGGATCGAGGTACGCTATCGCAACCGCCCGGCGGAAGCGCTGCGGATCCTCGAAACGGCCCTCGTGAAACATCCCCTCGGCTCCATGGCCGCCTTGGATCGCCCGTATGCACAGCTCGCCGAGATCTACGCCGCCGCGGGACGAACCGACCGCGCCAAGCAGCTACTGGGCGATTTTGCTACGACGGTACCCGAAGGGATCCGGCGCGAGAACCCCATCCCCTACGCCGTGATCGGGGCGATCGCCATGACGGAGGGACGCCTCCCGGACGCCGTCATCGCCTACCGGGCCCGCTACGACCGCGACACGCGCGGGTGCGTGTCGTGCGGGTGGTTCGAGCTGGCCCAGGCGTACGACCGGATGGGGGGGAGCCACAGCGACTCTGCGCTCGCGTGGTACGAACAGGTGGTCGCGACTCCCGGGATCGCACGGTTGTTCGGCGACGCCTATCGGCTGGCCCCCACCTACAAGCGGCTCGGGGAGCTGTACGAGGCGAAGGGCGACCGAGTCAAGGCGAAGGATTACTACTCACGGTTCGTCGATCTCTGGAAGGACGCCGACGCCGAGCTGCAGCCGCAGGTGCAGGACGTGAAGCGCCGCCTCGCCCGGCTGACCGGCGAACGCTAGGGGAGCCGCTTACCGCATATTCCCGGTATGCCCGAGCGAATATCGCCCGGGCTGCGGCCACACGGTCATCCCATGCGGATCCCGACCCACCGTGATCCGGTGGATCAGCTGCCCCGTCGCCGTGTCGAAGACGTACACCTCGTGATCGTAGCGCCCCGAGAGCCACAGTTCCTTGCCGTCAACCGAGACGTTGCCCATGTCGGGACTGCCACCGCCCGGGATCTTCCACGTCGCGACGACGCTGCGCGTGCGCGGATCCAATACGCTCACGCTTCCCGGTCCATGCGGTCCCGCCTTGAGGACGTGCCAGCCGCGGTTTGAGACGTAGAACAATTTCCCGTCCCGGCTCGGGTAGATGCCGTGCGCGCCGGTGCCGGTCGGAATGAATCCCAAGACCCGCAGGCTGTCCGGGTCCACGACCCACACGCCATCCGCTTTCATGTCGGCCACGAAGAACACCGACCCGTCCGGGGCGAGCCGAATGTCCTGCGGCATGGAGGGCTTGCCGGGGTTGAGCTCGGTATAGCGCTCGATCCGGTGCGTCGCGACGTCGAGCTTCAAGAGCTTCCCCGAGAACTCGCAGGTCGCGACGGCGGTGCGGCCGTCCGCGGTGAAGTCCATGTGGTCCACCCCGGGACAGGTGACCGGCACGGAGTCGTGCAGCGCCATGGTGTGCGGATCGCGGAAGTCGAGCCGCTGGATCCGCTCCGCCACCACGATGGCATACTGGCCGTCGGGCGTGAAGTAGAGATTGTACGGATCCATGACGGCGATGCTCTTCCCTTCCTTCCCGGTGAACGGGTCGATCGGCGTCAGCGAATTGCCGATGTCGTTCGCCACCCAGAGCGTGCGCCGGTCGTACGACGGCACGACGTGCTGCGGCAACGTCGCGGTCTGGAAAGTCCGGAGCACGGTGTAGGTCTTGGGGTCGATGACGGTGACGCTCGCGGCGCCGCCCAGCGGCACATACACGCGCGGGAGCGCCGCCCGGGCCAGCGAATCGAGCATGTCCGCGCCCGCCCCCCGGTACACGTTGAGCGAGTCCAACGGGGGGGGCATCCCCGGTAACGGGGGGTGCGCCGGCGGCTTCGCGGCGGCGCCTGTGTCGGGGGACGCCTGGGCGGGCGGCTGCGGGTTCCGTGCAGCCGGGTGGGGCTCGCCGCCACAGGCGAGCGGCACGACCAGCGTGAGCAGCAAGAGTCCGGTGCGCATCAGGTTCCCCGCTCTGCGACCTTGGGCCCCTCGGTCGCGTCACCCTTCCGGCCCTGGTTAGATTCACGGCCCGGTGCACCCATCCTGGGACCGCCGGCCTTCACGTTCAGCCAATTGGATACTGCAGCATGCCGATCGCCGCTACCAACATCCGCCGGGGCATGACCATCATGTTCGAGGGCGAGCCCTGCCGGATCATCGAGTTTCATCATCATACCCCCGGCAATCTCCGGGCGATGGTCCATGCCAAGATGCGCAAACTGAAGACGGGCGTCACGATCGAGCACCGCTTCCGCGCGTCGGACCAGGTCGAAGAGGCCCGGATGGAGACGCACGAGCTCCAGTACATGTATCACGACGGGCACTCCTATCACTTCATGAACGTCGAAAACTACGATCAGTACGAGATGGACGAGGAAGCGCTGGGCGACCATGCCCAGTGGATGACCGACGGGATGCAGGTCATCGCCGAGTACTTCGAGGGCCGTCCCATCGGTGTCGAGCTGCCCAACGAGGTGGTGTTCGAGATCGTGGAAACGTCCCCCGTCATGCGCAGCGCCACCAAAACGGCCTCCACCAAGCCGGCCAAGCTCTCCAACGGTGCGATGGTGAACGTCCCGGAGTTCCTCTCCACCGGCGAAAAAGTCCGGGTGAACCCCAATACGGGGGAGTACTTGGATCGGGCGAAATAACGATACGGCGTCGTTAGATACGGCGTCGTTAGATAAAGCGACGTTAGGGTACGGCGAGAGTTTTCGCCTCTTCCTAACGTCGCTTTTGTCTAACGTCGCTCTTGTCTACCGTCGCCTTATCCTGTCTGTCTATCACATACACATTACGCTGCGCCGCCGGTAGCAGCACCAGATCCAGCACGTTCACATGCTCCGGCAGATTCACGATGTAGCTGACCGCGTCGGCCACGTCGTCCGGCGACAGCGGCCGGAACCCCTGATACACCCCTTTTGCCCGCTCGGCATCCCCGCCGAAGCGCACCAGCGCGAATTCCGTTTCGACGTGACCCGGATCCACCGCCGACACCCGGATCGGGGTCCCGGCGACATCGAGGTTCATCCCCTCGGTCAGCGCCCGCACCGCGTACTTGCTGGCGTTGTACACGTTGCCCTTGGGATAGACCTGATGGCCCGCGGTGCTCCCGATGTTCACCACGTGCCCGCGCCCCCGCGCGATCATCGCCGGGAGCAGCGCCCGCGTCACCCAGAGCAACCCCTTCACATTGGTATCGATCATCCGCTCCCAGTCGTCGGGATTGCCCTCCTGCACCGGCGCCAGGCCCGCCGCGAGACCGGCATTATTCAGCAAGATGTCGGGTACGCCCCCGCTCTCCAGGAGCGCGCGCGCGGTCCGATCGACGGCCGTGCGATCCCGCACGTCCACCGTCGCCGTGCGCACCGTCACCCCGTGCGAGCCGACCAGCTCAGTCGCAAGCTCCCGCAGACGCGCCTCGCGTCGCGCCCACAGCACCAGGTGCGCTCCTTCCGCGGCGAAGCGACGGGCGCAGGCGAGCCCGATCCCCGAGCTGGCTCCGGTGATGAGGGCGAGTTTTCCTGTGATGCGGTTCATGGGAGGCTAAGATAAGGCTTGGTCGAGGTGGGTCGAGGGGAACCGCTAGCCGGGTTGCTGCTCCGCCGGCTCCCCCAGCGCGTGGACCAGAAGGATCGTCAGCGCGAGCAGGATCACGGCGCCCGCTTGATGCACGGCCGCGAGGGCAATGGGGACAACGAGCAGAAGCGTCGCCACTCCCAGCCCGACCTGAAGCACCCCCATCCACGCCAACCCTTGCGAACACCACCGGGCCCCGCTCGAGAGCGGACGACGGCGCCCTGCCCACCATAGGCCCACGGCGGCGAGGACGATCGCGATGCCCAGCAGGCGGTGATTGAACTGCACCGCCGCGGCGTTCTCGAACCAATTCAGGTACCAGGGAGTGAGTTGCCCGTAACCCGCGGGCACTAGTGCGTCGCCCATCAGTGGGAAGGTGTTGTAGACCTTCCCCGCCCGCAGTCCCGCCACGAACGCGCCCGCGATCGCGTTCACGAACACAAGCAACGACAGGCCAGTTGCCGCGCGGCGGTATCCCCGCAGACCAGGGTTGCCGCCGCTGGCAGGCTTTCGCAGCAGGTCGGCCGCCGTCCACAGGGTCACCGCGAAGATGACCAGGGCCAACGCGAGATGCGCGGCCAGGCGGTACTGGCTCACGCTGGTCCGCCCCGCCAACCCGCTCTTCACCATGTACCATCCCATGGCCCCCTGAAGCCCCATCAGCACCAGCAGGGCCACGAGCCGTCGCGTCAGCGGACCTCCCAATCCCCGCCGCAGCGCGAACACCAGGAGGGGCACCGCGAACGCGACCCCCAGCAACCGTGCCCACAAGCGATGGATGTATTCCGTGAGGTAAATGCGCTGGAAGTCGCCCAGGGTCATCCACGAGTGGAGCAGCCGGAACTCCGGGATGGTCTGGTACTTGGTGAACTCGTTCTGCCACGCCTGGTGCGACAGCGGCGGCAGCACGCCCGAGACGGGTTGCCATTCGGTGATCGAGAGACCGGCCTCGGTGAGGCGCGTCACGCCACCGATCACGACGAGCAGAAGCAGGAGCCCCGCCCAGATCGCGAGCCAGAGGCCGATTTGCCGGCGGCGCGCCGGGTCGCCCGGACCGAAGGTCACCACCGGGCCGGTCACGGCAGGGGCGTGCCGACCACCCGCTTGACCAGGGCGCCCTTCTGAAAGCGCGCCCCGGGATCCACGTCGTTCAACAAGGCGACCTTAGCCACGGGGACAGGTGTGGGGTAGCGCTGCGCAAACTCCTCCACGCTCATGTCCCGATCGAGCTTGATCAGGGAGATGCGCCAGGGCTGGACGTTCAGCACCGCCGTATCGGTGATCCGGCGAAACGATTGCATCGTCTGATTCACGGCCGCGGCGTTGGCCGACCACCCCGCCTGTGGACCATAGGCGAGCAGCTGCACCACCACCCCGTCGTGGGCGATGAAGGTCACGCTGCCCGTCACCGCACCCTGCTGCGTTTGAGCGGAGAAGTCGCCACCGGACGCGTCGAGGCCGTTGATCCTGCTCGCGCGGGCCGGCCCTCCCTGGATCCCCTGCTGCGCGTAGAAGGCTGTGGCCGCGGCGTCGGGCGTCTTCTCATTCGCGAGGGTGAGCAGGAGTCCGGCGTCCTGCTTGGCGCTCACTCCTTGAACCGCCGAGCGGGTATTGGCGGTCTGCCAGCCCGGCGGAAACGTCAGCTCGAGGCCCAGATCGGGCTGCAGAAACCGTTGGCCCTTGAAGTAGCCGTCCCGGGGGTTATCGCCGTACACGAGGCCCTCGAGTCGGCGCAGATAGCTCTCCTCATTCACGATGGTGCCCATCGAATCCTTCGGGATCGCGGCGAGGAGCTGCTCCATCCGCTGGTAGCGGTGCTCCGGATCCGGATGCGTCGCCTGCCACTCGGGGATCCGGCTTCCCGAGGCCGCGGTCACTCGCCCCAACATGGCGAAGATGATCGGCATCTGGCGTGGATCGTAGCCGACGCGCCGCATGTAGCGCAGCCCCAGCTCGTCGGCCTGGGATTCGTCGTCGCGGCTGAACTTGAGGAACAGGAGACCGAGCCCCTGCGTGGCGACGTCGGCGTACTTGGCGACGTCCTTGGACGCGACCGAGGCCACGCCCAATCCCAGCTGCGCGACCTGCTGTTTGGTCATCTGTTGCGCCGAGTGCCGCGCCGTAACGTGGCCGATCTCGTGGCCCAGCACCCCCGACAGCTCCGCCTCGGAGTTGAACTCGGCCAGGATCCCGCGCGTGATGTAGATGAACCCTCCCGGAAGGGCGAACGCGTTGATCACCGGATCGTCGATGACGCGGAACGTCCAGGGGAGCTGCGGCCGCTCACCTTTGGCCGCCAGGCGGTGTCCGATGTCCGAGATGTAGCGCTGCCACGCACTATCGGGATAGAGGCCCATCTGCTGGATGATCGCCGGGTCGGATTCCTTGCCCATGGCGATCTCCTG
Source organism: Gemmatimonadales bacterium (assembly GCA_035500495.1). Classification (GTDB taxonomy): domain Bacteria; phylum Gemmatimonadota; class Gemmatimonadetes; order Gemmatimonadales; family GWC2-71-9; genus DASTHG01. The sequence continues at coordinate 3,992 of DATJXC010000071.1, read as the reverse complement.
GTCTTCACTGACGAGCATCAGTTGATGCTGCCCGGTCGCGGGATTGACGGCGCAGGCGGCGACCAGGGAGAGGAGGGCGAGCCGTGCCCGGGGTGGCAGTTGCCGCAAACCGATAGAGGAAAACATCAGGACACCTCGAACCCAGGGTGATGGCGGCATGCTAGCCAATGAGCTCGCCTCGCACCAGTCGGACCAGCGGCGTATCTTACGCCGCCATGACCCCACCGACCGAACTGCGCGACCGGCTGCAAGCCGCACTGGGCGAGGCCTACGCGATCGAGAAGGAGCTGGGCGGCGGTGGGATGAGCCGGGTCTTCCTCGCCACCGAGGTGGGGCTCGGCCGCAAGGTCGTGGTCAAAGTGCTGCCGCCCGAGATGGCGGCGGGCGTCAATATCGAGCGATTCCGTCGGGAAATTCAGCTCGCCGCCTCATTGCAGCATCCCCACATCGTGCCACTGCACGCCGCCGGACAGGTGGGCGATCTCTTCTACTATACGATGCCCCTCGTGGAGGGCGAATCGCTGCGCGCCAAGCTGGCGCGCGAAGGCGAGCTGCCGGTCGGTGAGGCGGTGCACATCATGAAGGATGTCGCGGACGCGCTGGCCTACGCGCACAGCCGCGGCGTCGTCCATCGCGACATCAAACCCGACAACGTGCTCATCTCCGGCCATCACGCCGTGGTGACCGACTTCGGCGTCGCCAAGGCCGTCAGCGCGGCGAGCGGCGAGTCCTCGCTGACCTCGCTCGGCGTCGCGCTTGGCACCCCGGCCTACATGGCGCCGGAGCAAGCGGTCGCTGATCCCCACGTGGACCAGCGGGCCGACATCTATGCGTTGGGGGTGGTCGGCTACGAAATGCTCACTGGGCGCCTGCCCTTCGCCGGGATGAGTCCGCAGGCGATGCTCGCGGCCCACGTGACCCAGGCTCCGGACCCGGTGACCGCGCATCGGGCGGCCGTTCCGCCCGTGCTCTCCAACCTGATCATGCGTTGCCTCGAGAAGAAGCCGGCCGATCGCATCCAGCGTGCCGACGAGCTGCTCGGCCAGATCGCCGTCATGGCGACCCCATCCGGCGGGATGACCCCGACCGGGGCGACGCCGATCGCGATCTCCTCGGGCACCGAAGCGGCGATTCGCTTGAGCCATCCGCTGCGCGTCGCGGCGATGTTTGCGGGGGGCGGCCTGGTCGTGTTGGGCCTCGTCTACCTGATCATGGTGAAGGTGGGACTCCCCGGCTGGGTGTTCGGAGCCGCCGTCGTCCTGCTCCTGATCGGCCTGCCCGTGATCCTGTTCACCGGCCGGCAGGAGCGCCAACGTGCCGTGGCGCGCACCACGGGTCTCGCTCCGGTGCACACACCGACGGGTCTTCCCGGTCTGTTCACCTGGCGCAAGTCGATCCTGGGCGGGGCGGTGGCGTTCGGCGTGCTCACGCTGGGCACCGGGACGTACATGGGGCTGCGGGCCTTCGGCGTCGGCCCCTTCGGCACGCTCGTGTCCAAGGGGGCGCTGAAGGCGCAACAGTCGGTCATCCTCGCGCAGTTCGTGAACCGCTCGACCGACACCACCCTCGGCCCCACGCTCACGGAGGCGTTTCGCGTGGACCTCGCCCAGTCACCGGTGGTCCGGCTCGTGGACCAGCAAGCCCTGGGCGACGCCCTGCGCCGGATGCAGCGGAATCCGTCGATCACCATCACCCCCGATGTCGCGCGGGAAATCGCCCAGCGCGAAGGGGTCACCGCGATCGTCACCGGGCAGATCGATCCCGTGGACAAGGGATTCGTGCTTTCGGCCAGCGTCCTGTCCGCCGCCGACGGCCAGGTGCTCACCGCCGTCCGGGCCAGCGCGGCCGACGGCGGCCATCTGATCGAAGCGCTCGATGCGCTGTCCAAACAACTGCGGGAGCGGATCGGGGAGTCGTTCAAGTCGATCCGGGCCGCACCACCGCTGGCCCAGGTCACCACCGGCTCGCTCGACGCTCTGCGCAAATACTCGCAGGCGCTTCGCTTGTTTGAGGAGGGTGACCAGGAGGGCACGATTCCCCTGCTCCAGGAGGCGACCACGCTCGACACCGGCTTCGCGATGGCGTGGCGCAAGTTGGCGGTCGTCCTCATCAATACCAGCGGGTCCTACGAGCAGGCGACCGCGGCCGCGACCAAGGCCCTCCGACATGGAGACCGGCTGTCGGACCTCGAGCGCAACCTCACGGCGGCGTATTACTACTCATACGTCGAATGGGACCCCGCAAGAGTCGCAGCGGCGTACCGGTCGGTCCTGGCGATCGATCCCAACAACGACGTGGCACTGAACAACCTGGGATCCGAGTTGGTCCGGACCGGCGAGTACGCCGCCGCGGAAAGCCTGTTCCTGCGGGGGATTGCCCTGGGCCATGGCGGCCCCTTCTATCAGAATGCCGTGGACGTGATGTACCGCCAGGGGCGCGTCGCCGATGCCGGGGCCATACTCGAGCGCTGGGCGCATGACCGGCCACGGGATCCGCTCGTATCGGACTCTCGGGCCAATCTCGCCGCCGCCGGGCACGACTATGCGACCGCCGAGCGCGAGTGGCGGGCACTGGGAAGCGCGCAACGCCAGAGCGTTGCCTGGCAAGAAGGGATCCATTCGACTCTGGCCCAGACGGCGCTGGCTCAGGGGAGACTGTCCGCCGCGGAGGCCGAAATCCACGAAGCGATCACGAATGCCGAAGCCCGCGGCCTGCCCGCCCACTCGATCGTGTTCACGGTGTTACAGGGCTGGATCGACCTGCGGTACCGGAATCGTCCAGCCGCCGCGCTGAAGACGGTCGACTCGGCCTTGGCCCGGCATCCCCTCGCGTCGATGTCGCCGCTCGATCGCCCCTACGAGACCCTCACCGGATTCTACGCCGCGGCCGGCCGCGTGGACGAAGCCCGGCGGCTGACGGCGGAATTCCAGCGGGATGTGCCGAAGACGCAGCAGGGAGGCTGGTTCGGGATGTCCAACGCGGCCGCCGAGGTCGCCCGGGCGGAAGGGCGCTTTGGCGAAGCGATCACCCATTACGCCGAGAACCGCGACCAGACCGGCTGCCCAGTTTGCAACCTGTACGAGATCGGCCTGATGTACGACCGGCTCGGGAAGCCGGACTCCGCCCTCGCGTCCTATGAGCGGATGGTGACTCAACCGGGTCTTTACCGCGTCGGCAACGACGCCCTGAGCCTCGGCTTCACTTACCACCGTCTCGGTGAGCTGTACGAAGCCAAAGGCGATCGCGCCAAGGCGAGAGACTACTACGGCCGCTTCGTGGATCTCTGGAAGGACGCCGACGCCGAGCTGCAACCGCAGGTGAGGGACACGCGGCAGCGGCTCGCCCGCCTCGCCGCCGAGCGGTGACCCCGGCCAGCCAATCCGACGTCGCGCCGCTGCGGCGCGTTCTGCTCAAACATGCCCGTGACGCCTTCGTCTCCGACATGGACGTGGCCCGCCAGTGGAAGGACCTCCGCTACACCGAGCGCCCCGACTTCACGCGCGCCGTGGCCGAATACGACCGGTTCGCGGAGCTGCTGCGCAACTGTGGGGCGGATCCGTATTTCCTGCCGCGTGACCAGACGGTCGGACTGGACTCGCTCTACGTGCGCGACGCCTCGATCATCACCGCCCGCGGCGCGATCCTCTGCAACATGGGGAAGCCGCAACGCCGCACCGAGCCGGCGGCCCAGGAGGCGGCGCTCGAGAAACTCGGCGTAGCGATGCTCGGTCGGATCGCCGGGGACGGCACCGTGGAGGGTGGCGACGTCGCGTGGCTCGACGACCGGACCCTCGCCGTGGGCCATGGCTATCGCACCAACGCGGCAGGGATCGAGCAGCTGCGGGCGCTGCTCGCAGATCAGGTGGATGAGCTGATCGTGGTCCCCCTGCCCCACTGGCACGGTCCCGACGATGTGTTTCACCTCATGTCGGTCATCTCCCCGATCGACCGAGACCTGGCGCTGGTCTATTCCCCGCTCCTCCCCGTCCCAT
>DATJXC010000070.1:0-7269 GCA_035500495.1 Gemmatimonadales bacterium | reverse complement strand
GCCGGGGAATTCCGGGACGCCGAGGGGCGCCTGGTGAGGGCCTGGGATCCGCAGCAACCGGAGGGGATCGGCTCGCACCGCGACGTGCAGCGCCTCGACTCCGAGATCGCGCTGCTGCATCAGCAGATGTCCGAGCTGGCCGAGCGGGTGGACTTTACGGAGCGGATGCTGGCGCAGGAGCGGGAGCGGGGGAGGCTGAAACCATGAGGGGGCCCCATGCCTGAACAAGAAATCGGAATCGTGACGCATTACTTCGATCGCCCCAAGGTGGCCATCGTCAAGGTGACCGCTGGTGCGGTGGCGGTGGGTGACCAGCTGCGCTTCCATGGCCACACCACTGACTTCACCGAGCCGGTGACGTCGATGGAGATCGATCACAAGAAAGTGGCCACCGCGGTGGTCGGGGACGAGATCGCGATCCAGGTGGTGGGGCGGGCCCGGCAGCATGACAAGGTGCTGAAGGTGACGACGTAAGGTCGGGACGGTTTCGGACGGTCAGAGACGGTCGTGCTACTTCTCCAACCGTGACAGCGCCGCCCGGACGGCAGCAACCCTCGGCTGCAGCTCGGGGTCGGCGCTCCTCCACAGGTCGACGAAGTTCCGGTATGCCCGGATAGCGGTGGCGGTATCACCGCGGCGTTCGGCGAGTTGTCCCCGCAGTTCCTCCGCGTCCGCCCGCCAGATGATGCCGATCGATCCAACGGTCTCGTAGAGGCGTCGCGGTTCGGTGTCCAGATCGCCGGCGGCGCGATCGAGTCGCGCGGCGGCGATCGCGAAATAGGGGTTGGGAAAGAACTCTTCGATATCCCGTGTCTCGATCCATGTGGCGTTCCCGGCGGAGAGGCCGCGCAGCGCGACGGCGGTATCGGCCGCGCGGAGCGCGAGCACGCCGTTCAGTCCATCGAGCAGAGCCGCGCGGAATTGCGGGTACTCCTCGCCCTCGAGCAGACGCGGCAGGCCGGCGCGGGCCGAATCGGGCTGGCCGGCGGCGGCGAGCCTCCACGCCAGTACGGCCGAGGCCCAGATCGGTAGCGTGTCGGTGGAGGCCGTAAGGCGCTGGGCCGCCTCGGCTGCTTCCTCTGGGTGGGCACCGGTCACAAGGTGATGCAGGACCGTAGCTCCGAGCACCGGTCGTCCCTCGGGATCGATCAGCGCGGCCGCCCGGAGCATGTCCCACGCCGCCGCGTACCGTCCCTGCGCCAGGCGATAGACGTGGCGCCGCAGTAGCGCGCTCACGCGATCATTGGGAGTCCGGTCCGGAGCGGCGGCGCGCGCCGCGAACGTGTCGGCCAGTGCCACCCCACGTGCCGGGGCGCTGTCGAACGCCCACAGCGCGTAGCGGCTCATCATAGCCGACACCGTGGGATCCGGAACGGCAAGCGCATCGGGGTCTTCCCCCCGGAATCCCGCGCGCATGACCGCGGTGAGTGCTCTGGTCGCTTCCCAGTTCGGCGCCGCGGCCTGCAGCGGCTGGAGCGCCTGCCAGGCGGCGGTGGTATCGCCCATCATGCCGAGCAGCTGCGCGACGTGGAGGTAGGCTTCCGGAACGCCGGGGTCGAGCGCGATGGCCCGGCGCAGGCTCGTCAGCGCCTGCTGGGGAGGCTCCCCCATCTGGAGGCCGAGGTGATAGTAGGCGTCGCCGCGCTCGAGCGCGGCATCGGCGTCATCGGGGTAGTCCCGCACCAGCGCATCGGCGCGCCGCAACGCATCGACGCGCTTGACCGAAGCGACGAACTCGAGCAGTCGCCGCTGACGCGGCGGGGCGCGATCGAGATGCCGGAGCGCCGTCTGGATCACCTGGTCGATCGTATGTGCAGTGGCAGGCCGGTCCGCCGCCGTCGGAAAGATCGGCGCCGCGTTCCCCCAGGAGATGGCGCGATACAACGCGTAGTACGCCAGCGCGAAAGTCGAATCGCGCGCAATGGCCGCCGTGAGGCTGTCGGCGGCTTCCTGCCAGTGCGCGCGTCGGGCCAGCTGCTCGCCGACCAGGTAGGCCTCGAGGGCGCTCGGGGACGTCGTCGTGTACTCCGCCAGGGGCCGACGGGCGAGGCCCGGGTAGTGCGCCAGCCGCTGACGGGCGAGACCCCCGGCGATGGTGTCGGCGACCGGGCCGGGAAGCGTCAGCGTTCCGCGCGCCTGTACCGACCCGAGGGAGGCCCCTCGCGCGGACTCGTACAGCTCGGCCTGGACGCGCAGCTCGGGGCCGAGCGACACCACGCTGCCGAGGACGAAACGTGCCGCGCCGACCTCGCGGGCCAGCTGGGACGCCTGCGACACGTCGAGCGCCTCCGCACTCGGGCCGACCCGGCGTAAGAACGCCCGAGGCTGGATCACCCGCCAGCCGGCGAAGCCGTCGAGCGCCACGCTGAGCAGGTCGAGCATTCCCTCACGGAGGTACTGCACTTCTGGAGGGCCGCTGACCCGGAACGGCATGATCGCGATGGCATTGGAGTCGATCGGGATATGTGCTGCGGCGGTTGGGTGGCGGCACGGCGGCGGGGAACCGTCGGGGCACTGGGCGGCGAGTAGGTTGTACGACGGTACGACGGCAAGCAGCACGAGGGATCCGACGGCGATTCTCATGGTCGGCCTAAAGATGCCTTTATCCTAGTTTGCATCAACCTTTCATCTTTACTTCTACCTTATAGCTTCCTCACACCGCCCACCCACGAGGAGCTGGAATGAAGCTTGGGGTCCCGAAAGAGACCGTCGCGGGAGAGCGCCGCGTCGCACTGGTGCCCGACACGGTCGCCAAACTGGTGAAAGCAGGCCACGAGGTGGTGGTCGAGCCCGGCGCCGGCGTCGAATCGGGCTTCCCCGATGCGGCTTTTCAGGCCGCCGGTGCCAAGACCGGCGACCCGTGGTCGGCCGACCTTGTCTGCAAGGTCCAGAAACCCGATGCGTCGGAAATCGGCAAGCTCCGGGAGGGCGGGGCCCTCATCGGGCAGTTGCAGGCGGCGACCAACCCCGATCTCTTGCGACAGCTCGCCGGCCGCCGCGTGACGGCGTTCAGCCTCGAGCTACTGCCCCGGATCACCCGCGCTCAGGCGATGGACGTCCTCTCCTCGCAGGCGACGGTTGCGGGATACAAGGCGGTCCTCCTCGCCGCCGAAACGGTGCCCAAGTTCTTCCCGATGCTCGTGACCGCCGCCGGGACGCTCTCCCCCGCGCGGGTACTCGTGCTCGGCGCCGGCGTCGCGGGACTCCAGGCGCTTGCCACGGCGCGCCGCCTCGGCGCCATTACCTCTGCGTTCGACGTGCGCGCGGCGGTGAAGGAACAGGTCGAGAGTCTCGGCGCCAAGTTCCTGGCCATGGAGCAGCAGGTTCAAGCCGAAGGCGCCGGGGGATATGCCAAGGAGCTGTCGCAAGACCAGCACCAGCGCGAGCTCGAGTTCCTCGCGAAAAGCGTCAAGGATCAGGACGTCGTGATCACCACCGCGGCGATCCCCGGGAAGAAAGCGCCGGTCCTGATCACCAAGGCGGCCGTGGAGGGGATGCGCCCCGGCTCGGTGGTCGTGGATATCGCGGCCGAGACCGGTGGCAACTGCGAGCTGACCAGGGCCGGCACGCCCGTCGTGCACCAGGGGGTCACGATCCTCGGGCCGGTGAATCTCCCGGCCACCGTGCCGTTGCACGCCAGTCAGATGTACGCTCGCAACGTATCCAGCTTCCTGGGACTGCTCGTGAAGGACGGGAAGTTCCAGCTCGACCTCTCCGACGAAATCCTCGCTGCCACCTGCGTCACCAACGAGGGAAAGGTGCTCAAGTCATGAGGGATTACTGGTCGATGTTGTTCGTGTTCGTGCTCGCCACCTTCATCGGGTTGGGTGTGATCCGGAAGGTGTCGCGCCTCTTGTACACGCCGCTGATGTCGCTCACGAACGCGATTTCGGCGATCGCGGTGGTCGGCTCCCTCGTCGTCGTGGGTGCCGACTACCCGCAGACGATCCGCATCCTGGGTGCCGTCGCGTTGTTCGCCTCGATGACGAACATCGTGAGCGGCTTCCTCATCACGGACCGCATGCTGAAGATGTTCAAGAAACAATGATCCACGCGATCGGGCAGCTCTCGGCCGTCGTGGCGACGGCGCTGTTCATCTTCGCGCTGCACTGGATGAGCGATCCCAAGACCTCCCGCCATGGGGTGTTCGCGGGCGTCGCCGGGATGGCCATCGCGGTGCTGGCGACCTGGATCCAGCCGGAAATCGTGCACCACGCCTGGATTCTCGTCGCGATCCTCGCGGGGTTCCTCGTCGGGGTGCCGCTCTCCCGGGTGCCGCTCACCGCCGTGCCGCAGCGAACGGCGCTGTCGCACGCCTTCGGTGGACTCGCCGCCGGCCTCGTGGGAACGGCGGAGTACCACCTCTGGCTCACGGAAGGCCCCGAGAACTTCACGACGTTCCGGATGGCCGCCCTCGTGATCGAGGTGATCCTCGGTTTCCTCACCTTCACCGGCAGCCTCATGGCCGCCGGGAAGTTGCAGGAGGTCTCCTGGATCCCGCAGCGGCCGGTGACCTACCCGGGGCAGAACTTCGTGAACCTGGGGGTGCTGGCGGGGGCGGGCGTTCTCGGCGTGATGCTGGTGCTGAATCCGATGGCCCCCTGGGGCAGCGCGGCGTTGCTCGGGATCATCGGGCTGGCGCTGCTGTTCGGCGTTCTGCTGATCATCCCGATCGGTGGAGCGGACATGCCGACCGTGATCTCGATCCTGAACTCCTACGCCGGCCTCTCGGCGGTGGCGATGGGCTTCGTGCTGAACAGCATGCTGCTCGTCACGGCGGGCGCGCTCGACGGCTCGAGCGGGTTGATTCTCTCGATCATCATGTGCCGCGCGATGAATCGCTCGTTCACGAACGTGCTGTTCGGCGCGTTCGGAGCGGTGGCGAAGAGCAAGCAGATCGGCGAAGCGAAAGTGTGGAAGCAGGAATCGCCCGAAGGCGCGGCGCAGCTGCTCGAGCAGGCGCGCCTCGTGGTCATTATTCCGGGGTACGGGATGGCGGTGGCACAGGCACAGCACAAGGTACGAGAGCTGTACGATCAGCTCACCAAGCGCGGCGTCACGGTGAAGTTCGCGATCCATCCCGTGGCGGGCCGGATGCCGGGGCACATGAACGTGCTGCTCGCCGAGGCCGATATTCCCTATACCGCGCTCGCCGAGATGGACGAGATCAATCCGGAGATGCCGCAGTGCGACGTGGCGCTCGTGATCGGCGCGAACGACGTCGTGAACCCGGCGGCGCGCACCGTCAAGGATTCGCCGATCTACGGGATGCCGATCATCGACGCCGACAAGGCGCGGACGGTGCTCGCGATCAAGCGCAGCAAGAACCCCGGCTTCGCCGGCATCGACAACGACTTGTACGTACAGGACAATACCTGGATGCTCTTCGGAGACGCGAAAGGTGTGATCGGTGATCTCGTGAAGCAGTTCGCCGGAGGCGGCATCCACTAGCCGTCTCGGTGGCAGGTTCGCCAGATCGGATGGGGCTCCGTAGATTGGGGCCCCATTCGGTTTTCCACCCGGAGGCTTCCCTCATGTCCCGTACCGCGTTCGCCCTCGTCGTCCTCTCCGTCCTCGGCCTCGCCCCCAACCGCGGCGTGCCGCCCGTGGAAACGCTGCTGCTCCGCGAGCCCACGGTCAGTGCCACCACTGTGGCGTTCGTCTACGCCGGTGACCTCTGGGTGGCGCCGCGCACCGGCGGGGAAGCCCGCCGCCTGACCGTGCATCCGGGGATCGAGAACCATCCCTACTTCTCCCCCGACGGCAAATGGATCGCGTTCACCGGCGAGTACGACGGGAATTCCGACGTGTACGTCGTCTCCGTCAACGGCGGCGATCCGCGCCGGCTCACCTTCCATCCCGGGGCCGACGTCGTGGAAGGGTGGACGCCGGACGGCAAATCGGTCTTGTTCGCCTCGTCGCGCCTGTCGCACTCCTTCTACGACCGGCTGTTCACGGTCCCGGTGGAAGGAGGGTTCGAGGAGCCGCTGCCGATGCCGATGGCGGAGCGGGGGTCTTACGCGGCCGACGCCAAGCGCATCGCCTACAACCCCGTGCGCAACCTGTGGAGCGAGGCGACGTGGCGACACTATCGCGGCGGCCAGGAGCCGTTCATCTGGGTCTTCGATTTCGCGACGCAGGACATCGAAGCGGTGCCGCACGAGAACTGCAGCGACACCTGGCCCATGTGGATCGGCGACGCCGTCTATTTCGTGTCCGACCGCGACGGCACGATGAATCTCTTCGGGTACGACACGAAGTCGAAGCAGGTCAAACAGCTCACGCATCACACTGACTTCGACATCAAGGCGGCCTCGGCGGGCGCGGGCGTCATCGTGTACGAGCAGGGCGGCCGGATCCACCTCTTCGATCCGGCGACCGGTGCCACGACCCCGATTGCCATTCACGTCGATCCGGATCTCCCGGCCACGCGCCCGCACTTCGCCAACGCGGTTCCGTTCATCCAGCACGTCGGGATTTCCCCCACGGGGGTGCGCGCGGTGTTCGAGGCGCACGGCGACATCTTCACCGCGCCGGCCAAGAAAGGCGACATCCGTGACCTGACCCGGACGCCCAGCGTGGCCGAGCGGGATCCCTCCTGGTCGCCGGACGGGAAGACGATCGCCTATTTCTCGGACGCGGGCGGGGAATACCGCCTGATGCTGCGGGACCAGAGCGGGACTGGGCAGGAGACTGCCATCGCGCTCGACGGCCCGACCTTCTACTACCACCCGGTCTGGTCACCGGACTCGAAGCGCATCGCCTACACCGACAAGCGGCTCAAGCTGTGGATCGTGGATCTCGCGACCAAGAAGTCGGTCGTGGCGGACTCTGAAATGTACGAGAACCCCGAGCGCAGTCTCTCGGAGCCGGCGTGGTCACCCGACGGCAAGTGGCTGGCATATGCCAAACGCCAGGTCAACATGCTCCGGGCGATCATGCTGTATGACGTGACGGCTGGGGCCACGCATCAGGTGACCGACGGGCGGAGCGACGCCATCTCGCCCGCGTTCTCGCTCGACGGCAAGCTGCTGTTCTTCGCGGCGAGCACGAACTATGCCTTGAACATCGGCTGGATCGACCTCTCATCGTACGAGCGGCCGGTGCGGCGTAGTCTCTACGTGGCCGTCCTGGATCACACCGCGGCGTCGCCGTTCGCGCCGGAGAGCGACGAAGAGCCCGCGGCACCGGCGCCCGCCTCGAAGCCGGCCCCGAAGGACACGACCAAGAAGGGCGCCGATTCCGTACCCGTCACCAAGGTCGACCTCG
>DATJXC010000069.1:0-2986 GCA_035500495.1 Gemmatimonadales bacterium | reverse complement strand
CGATCTGCTCGAACAAACGCGACATCGGGGGCACGAACGGTGTCCGGGTTGCTGAACAGCTGGAACCCGGTCTCGGCCGCGAGCACCCGGCCACTCCCGTGCGCTTGCACGAAGTTGCCGATCGCCAGTGCCAGGTTCATGGCCACCTCGCCATGCCGGTAGCCCGCAGGCTCTCGGACCACGAGCATGCCCCTGACCAGCTCAGTGCGCTTGTCGGGGAGGTTGAGGTGCAACAGCTCTTCGGCGCTCATCGGCATCGCCTGGGGCATGGGCGGAATGTAGGGATCAGTCTTCATGATCAGCAAGGTGGTGAGAGCCGTCAACAGGCGATCAATCGCTCCATCCCTTGGCTTGAGGAGGCCGCCGGGAACGCACCGGCCTCCTCGAGCCATGAACGAGCGTGCAACCCGCCGTTGCATTGCCACACAGGGTCTCTCGTCGCGGTGATGTTGCCGTTCGCGTCCTTAGTCAGGTGGTAGACCTCGCCGATCTTGGGATTGGCGGTGCAATCCGAAGGATCGTCAACGAAATTGAGGTTGGTCGTGAAGCCGTCCTGACCCGGGGTGTTGGTGAGATCGACTTGGCCTGAGCCGTCAGCGTTCATCACGTAGATCTCACCGACACCTTCGGCAAGGAGGGCCATGTATCTCCACGGTAGCCCCGAAGGACTGGCTGTTGTCGGTCACCGAGGTGGCCGTGACGCCGACATAGAAGGTGGAGGGCGGCACGGTAGCAGGTGCGGTGTACCTCGCAGTGGTGCTCGTCAGATTGGTCAGGCTGCCACACACCGCTGCGCCGCCGGTGCAGCTGGCGATGCTCCAGGAGACGCCCTGCGCCGCTGGATCGTTCGCCACTGTCGCCGTGAAGTCCTGGCTGCCGCCGGTGAGAAGGCTCGCATTGCCCGGGACGACAGAGACCGAAATATCCTGCGGTGGTGCCGTTTGATCCTGGCAGCCCGAAACCACGACTGCCAGGACGAATCCCCAAGGATTACAGGCAATCCGGACGCGCCCCATGACGCTCATGGCGTCTCCCTTCGGTCCCCTCTGGTCCCTCACCGCTTCCACCTCCCGCGAGCCATCTGGCCTGGCGCCGCGCTGGACCGATCGCCGGCCAGGAGATGCGCGTCGCTGTCGCCTCCCGTCACCTGTTCCCAGGCATTCTCCCGCGAGTCGTAGAGGAACGTTTCGTTGGTCCAGCCGGCCTGGTCGGGTCCGCCTCCGAAGAGGACCACCGGCCCATTGGTCCGGCTCATCACGTGAAACGCACGAGGGCCCGGCGACGCTTTCGGGAACGCCTGCCGCCAGCGGTTCTTGGCAACGTCATAGATCCAGGTGTCGCCGGCGGCCTGGTCATACGGGGCGAGGAACCCGCCGAACAACACCAGCATGTTGGTCGTCGGCTCGAACGCCATGTAGTGAGTCATTCGTGGGGTTGGAGGATGTATTGGGTGGAGGTTGGTCCACCGGTTGCGATGGTAGTCGTACGCCCACGTGTCATTCAAGAGCGTCCCGTCCGAAGGGTTGGTCCCGCCGAACAGGACCGTCCGATCGCTGGTCGGTACATACACGAGGGCATGCCATTGATGAGGCGGCGGGCTCACGACCGGTTGGAGCTCCGTCCAGGTATTGCTCTCGTAGTCATAAGCCCACAGGTCGTTCAGGCCGCCATTGTCCGAGAGGGCGGCGCCGCCGAAGAGCAGGGCCCGGTCCGCCCGGGCGTCGTAGACCATCATCGAGCCCCAACGGGCCGGCGGCTCGACCGCCGGGTGGCGGTTCTCCCAGGTGCGCTTGTCGATGTCGTAGGCCCAGGTTTCGGGGATGAGGCTGAAGAACGGCTGAAACATGATGATCCTTCGCGACCGGGAATCGAGGGCCGCGGCGTCCCCCTCCCGTGGGGGGAGCTGGTCGGAGATCTCGCGCCAGGTGCGAGCCCTGGGGTTGAAGCTCCAGAGATCGTCGATCAACGAGTTGGCACACGACAAGTCTTGGCAGGGGACGGGGGAGATCCCCCCCACGAGGTACAGCCTGTCCCGTAAGGGATCGTGCACCAACTGCAGGGTGCCCCGTGGACTCGGCACAGCTGAGCGCGTCGCAGCAACCCGGTCCACGGTGAGGCTCGGCGCCGACGGCGGATTGCGGGTCTCCGTGCACGCGACGAGAAGGGCGAGGGGCGCCAGCCCAGTCAGCCGGAACGCGAGCGAGAACTTCATGTGGCCCTCCAGGAGTGAGCGTCGTTCGATCGCATTCATACGACGGACGGGCCAACCCGAGTTGCTCTGAACGCGTCAGCGTTTCGTGGAGAGGCTGCGGGGATTATCTGAAAGAGAGATTGAGGACGGCTTCGGTCAACCGAGGTCGAGCAACCTCGGTAGAGTAGCGGTGAAGACCGATCACACCGGAGTCAGAACAGCCTCGATCAGGGAGGCACGGTTCCGACAGGCGACCAGACCGGTGTAAGCCCCCGCCCTATTCGCCTCGGATTCGAGCCATCCGCGTTCATCACCATGAGCCCGTCAGTGCCGTCATTGTGCGGGCCGCTTACATCCGGCGTTATGTAACCGATCGCCGTTCCGTCCGGTGACCACGCGGGCGTCTTGCCGGGCGCGAGCGGCGTAACGCCGGTACCGTCAGCGTTCATGACGGAGATGACGGCATTTCGCTGGAACACGATTCGGGTTCCGTCCGGGGACCACGCGGGCGTGTCATCGCTGTCGGGTCCATTGGTCAGCTGCGTGACCCCCGTCCCATTGGCATTCACCACATAGATGTGGTAGGCCCGCGCAAAGACGAGCTTGGACCCGTCCGGTGCCCAGGTCGGGTGGAAGTCCGGTCCGTCGGTCAGCTTCCGCACATTGGACCCGTCCGCCGCATCCATGAGCTGGATCGTCCCGTCGCGCGAGAATGCGATCGTCGACCCGTCGGGCGACCAAGCCGGATCACGGTCATCTGATGGGTCGCTGGTGAGCCGGATGACGCCGGACCCG
>DATJXC010000068.1:0-10815 GCA_035500495.1 Gemmatimonadales bacterium | reverse complement strand
TCGGGGTGCCAGACCTGCACCAGGTCGCGGTACGCGGCCTTCACTTCGTTTGCGCCCGCGCCGGGAGGGAGACCGAGAATCCGGTAGGCCCGCGCGGGATCGAGTCTGTCCGCCACACCGCTAATGTACGCCCCGCCGTCTGCAATGCCGACCACCGCCGTGAGGAGGCTGGCGGCGGGTTCGGGGACCAGGGTATTCTCCTCCCACGGGGTCCCGAGGGGACGCCACCACCTTGAGGAGGCCACACGGCCGTCGCATCGCAACCCAACGTCCAGCCTGGGGATGGGCTCGCTCCGGGCAAGCTCTCGTCCAGCGAGTTCGGCCTCGCCATGGGGTTCATCGTCGGGCGACACCTGCTCGGGATGCAGGATCTCCACTACGGCTACTGGCCGGCGGACTTGCCGGTGACGCCGCAGAACCTGGCCCAGGCGCAATTCAACTACACGGAACTGCTCATTTCGCGGATCCCACCCGGCGTCCATTCCATACTGGACGTCGGCTGCGGCGCCGGGAACACCGCCCGCAAACTCCTGGAACGCGGGTTCCAGGTCGACTGCGTGTCACCCAACGGCGTCTTGACCGGCGTCGCCCGCCAGGCGTTGGGCGACCGCGCGACGATCTTCGAGACCGAGTTCCAGAAGCTCGAGACCGACCGGCGGTATGACCTGATCTTGTTCAGCGAGAGCCTGCTCTTCATTCCGTTGGACCAGGCGTTTACCCAGGCCATCCGGCTGCTCAATCCCGGCGGCTACGTGCTGATCACCGACATCTTCCGGATGCCGGTCGAGGGAGAGAGTCCGATCGGCGGGGGGCACAACCTGGGGACCTTCCGCGAAGCGGTGGCGCGCTTCCCGTTGCAATCGGTGGACGACTTCGACATGACCGACGGGATCGCCAAGACCTTCGACCTGCTCGACCACACCTACCGGGAGATGATCGAGCCGGCCTATCGCATGCTGCTCGCCCGGATTACCGCCAGCCATCCCTGGATCATGCGTGTAGTCCGCTGGAAGGTCGGCAAGAAGATGGACTACTACGAGCAGCATCATTTCAGCGGTCGGCGCAACGGCGCCAGCTTCAAGAAATACAAGTCCTACCGGCTGCTGCTCTACCGCAAGACGTAGTGCAGCTTTGTCAGCTGACAGCTGTCAGCTTCCACTTTGTCCCAGTTGCAGTGTCCTCGATCAGGATGCCTCGGGCGGCGAGGTCGACGCGGATTCGGTCGGCCGCGGCGAAGTCTTTCGATTTCCGGGCGGCGGCGCGCGCGGCGAGCTGCTCCTCCACCCAGCGCGCCAGGTCGGCTTCCACGGCGCGCTGCGACGGCCGGAGATCGAGGACGGCCATCACGCGGTCGAGCGCTGCGCGCGCGGCGGCCGTACCCTTCGCTCCGCGATCCAGCTCGCGGTTCGCCGCGCGGACGAACTCGAACAGGGCGGCGAGTGCCTGCGGCGCGTTGAGGTCGTCATCCAACGCCGCCCGGACATCGGCCTCCATCTGGCGGGCGAGAGCCTCGAGTCCCTCTCCACTATCCCCCGTCACCCTCTCTCCGTCCTCCAGCCGCTTGTACAACTCCCCAAGCCGCGCCACGCCCTGGCGCGCCGCGTCCAACGCCTCGTCCGAGTAGTCGAGTGGGGCGCGGTAGTGGGTCGAGAACACCAGGTAGCGAAAGGTGGCGGCATCGACACCGTTTTCCCTCAAGTCGCGCGCCGTGAGGAAGTTCCCGAACCGCTTGGACATTTTCGTTCCTTTGACGCTCAGGAACTGCCCATGGAGCCAGGTGCGCGCGAACGGCTGGCCCGTGACCGCTTCCGATTGGGCGATCTCGTCTTCGTGGTGAGGGAAGATCAGGTCCATCCCACCGGCGTGGATGTCGAGTGTCTGGACCCCAAAGCGCCGTCCGATTTCGTCCAGGGACATCGCCGAGCACTCGAGGTGCCATCCGGGCCGGCCGCGCCCGAACGGCGCGTCCCAGGCGGCGCCGACCTGCTCATCGATCGGGGCGGCTGTCTTCCACAAGGCGAAATCGCGGGGATCCTCCTTGGCGTATTCGTCGCTCGAAACCCGGGCTCCGATTTTGATTTCCCGCGTGTCGAGACGCGAGAGCCGCCCGTAGCTCGCGAACTTGTCGATCGCGAAATACACCGACCCGTCCTCGCCCTTGTAGGCCACGCCTTTGGCGAGCAACTGCTCCACGAGCCGAACCATGGGGGCGATCGACCTGGTGGCGCGCGGGTAGACGTGCGCCGGCCTGATCCGCAAGAAATCGCGATCCTCGAAGAACGCCTGGGCGAACGGCTCGGTGTGCGCGACGAGGGATTTCCCGGCGGCGGCGGCCGCTTTGATCGTGCGGTCGTCCACGTCGGTCAGGTTCATGATGTGAAAGACGTCGTACCCGGAGTATTCGAGGTAGCGCCGCAGCAGATCCTCGAACAGGAACGTGCGGAAGTTGCCGATGTGCGCGTAGTTCCAGACCGTGGGACCGCAGGTGTAGAGCGTGACCCGGGGCGGCGCGAGCGGGTGGAAATCCTCAGACTCTCGCGTCAGGGTGTTGTAGAGGCGCAGAGACATGGTTCACCAAGCTAGCGCCTAAAGACCCGACGGACAGCAGGCGTGGCGAAGCGTCAGCGCGTCAAGGCGTCGAAGGTGACCTCGTCCAATGATTTCAGTCGCACACGCGACCCCCGCACCGCCAGGCGATGAGCCCGGCAGAGGGCCAGTGCCGCCTCGGCGCTGCGCGTCCCGAGATCCGCCTCCATTCCGGACCTCGTGAGGCGGAACCCGGGTGGTGGCTCCCGCGGCGGTGCGTCGAGCGTGACCTCGAGAACCCGTTGTCCGAGGAGCGCGGGCGTGGCCGCCGAGTGGACGACGCGACCCGCGTGCAGGATCAGAAAGCGGTCGGTGACGCGCTCCAGACCGACCGGGTCGCTGGCGGTCAACAACACCGCGGCCCCATCGCCGGCGAATCGCTGCAGCCGGTCCCCGAGGTCCCGGCGCGTCACTGGATCCACGCCTTGCAGGGTTTCATCCAACAACAGGATCCGCCGGCCGCCCAAGGCGGCCTGGGCCATCCCGAGCCGCCGCCGCTCGGGTGCGCCGAGCCGTTCGACTCGGCGCTCCGCCTGCTCCCCGAGCCCCCAGGTCTCGAGCGTGATGGAGATGTTCCGCCCGGCCGTGGCGCCGTTTGGGTGAAGCGCGGCGAAGTGGGCCAGGGCCTCCCGCACCTCCAGCGCCCGGGGAAAGACCGGCGCCGCGGGGACGAAGCCGATTCTCGCGTGCGCGGCTGGGGACGTGGCGAGCTCACCGGCGACCTGCACCGTTCCGGCATCTGGATGTTCCAGCCCCGCGGCGAGCCGCAGGATCGTGCTCTTCCCGGCCCCGGGGACGCCCACCAGGCAGACAATCTCTCCCGCCGCGACCTCGAAGGTCAGGTCGAGCACACCGCGCGCCTCCGTCCCACGCCGGGGGCGGAAGCGCCGAGTCACTCCGGCGAAGCGGATGGCCGGACCTTCGTCCGGCGTCATGGATCACGCGCCCCCGCGCGACGCAGCAGCCCAGTGGCGGTGATCAGACCGATGCCGGTCCAGGCGCAGGCGTGAACCGAGGCGCCGAGATCGGCCGCGGCGATCATGCGATACCGCCACATGCTGGGCAAGAGCTCCAGACCGGCCGCCACCGCGACACGGATCGGCCCCGGGCTCGCCAAATTCACCAGGTTTTCGGGCGGCGACCCGCCGAACAAGGCGAGGAACAGGAAGAACACGAGCGCGAGTGGCGTGCCACCCACCCACACCAGCGCCAGGGCGCAGGCGGCGGCCGCGCTCGAGCCCGCCACGCCAGCGGCCAGCGCCGGAACGCTCGGCCCCGGTGCCCCGCCCAGCCAGAGGTCGAGTGCGGCGACGACGAGCACCGCGAGGACCGCGCCGGTCCAGGCCGCGAACCAGCGGCCGACGACCAGGGCACGGGGAGTGGTCGGATGACTCAAGGACAGGACCAGGCCCGCGCGGTCCTCCAACGACCCGGCGAGGCCGGCGGCGCAGGCAATCGCGCCCAGCATACCCACCCGCAGTGCCAGTGTCACCGCATCCCAGGAGCCCGCGAGCCGGCTCGCCGTCCAACAACCCCCGACGAGCACGCCCAGCCACATGCCCAGGGCGGAGCGGCACAACCGGGCGCGGAGCAATGACCAATCGGCAGCGGCGCAGCGGAGGAATCGCACGCGCCGATCGTAACCAGACCTGGCCGGGGGAGCGTCATCCGATCACCGCGGCTCGGATCGAATTCGCGCGTCGCACGCTAGCTTTCACGCCATGGCCTCCTCCCCGGCGCCCGAGCGTGCCGCTGCCCTCGTGTACGAAGGGTTCGAGCGCTATCAGCGCGAATTCCTGGAGGTCACCCGGCGGGCGAAGCTGCGGTTTGAGCGCCGGGACTGGCAGGGGGGACAGGCCGACACCCGAGAGCGTCTCGATCTCTACGAGGTCGTGATCCGCGACGTGGTGGCCGCGGTGGCACAGCTGTTGGGCCCGTCCAACCGGGAGATGGCCCTGTGGGCGGCGATGCGCGCGTCTCATTCCGCCCTGATCGTGGGCCATCCCGCGGCGGAGATCGCCGAGACGTTTTTCAACTCCGTCACCCGGCGCGTTTTCCAGACGGTCGGCATCAATCCCGCGATCGAATACCTCGATTTTCAATTCGAGCGGGTGTCGGGTGGCGGGGTGATGGCATCGGTGCCCTACCGCACCACACCGGTGCCACGGAACGCCGCGGCCGCGTTGCAGGCCGTGCTCACCGCCTGTGCGTTTGCAGCCTCCTTTGCCGATCTGGAGGGCGACGCCATTCTCGCCGGCCGCGACGTCGATCGGGCCTGGGCGGCGGGGGGCGCTCCCCTGCCCGTCGAAGCGATCGACGTCATCGATTCGGTCTTCTTCCGGCGCAAGGGCGCGTATGTGGTCGGCCGGGTGCGCGGCGGGGATCGGGTGATGCCCCTCGTCCTGGCGCTCACCCATGGCGAGAAGGGCATTGCGGTGGACGCGGTGCTGTGCGCCGAGGCGGAACTGAGCAAGATCTTCAGTTTCACTCGCTCCCATTTCCAGGTCGCGCTGGCGCGCCCGGCGGAAGCGATCGGGTTCCTGCGCACCCTGATGCCGATGAAGCCGGTCTCGGAGCTGTACAATGCGATCGGCTACCACAAACACGGCAAGACCGAGTTCTATCGCGACCTGCAACGCCATCTGGCCCGCACCACCGACCACTTCGAGCGCGCACCGGGGGCGCGGGGGATGGTGATGGAGGTGTTCGCCCTGCCCACCTTCGATGCGGTGTTCAAGGTGATCCGGGACACCTTCCCGCCCAACAAGCAGACGACGCCGACGGCGGTGAAGCGCCGCTACGACCTGGTGTTCGCCCACGATCGCGCCGGTCGACTCGTCGACGCCCAGGCCTTCACCGGCCTGTCGTTCCCCACCGCCCGGTTCTCGCGCCGATTGCTCGCCGAGCTGCTGGAGAGCGCGTCGCACAGCGTCCGCGTCGTGAACGATCAGGTAGTAATCGAGCATTTGTACGCGGAGCGCCGGGTCCGGCCGCTGGACCTATACATCGAGGAGGCCGGCCTTGCCGCGGCGTTGGAAGCGGCGCTGGATTGCGGCCAGGCGATTCGGGACCTGGCCGCGACCGGGATCTTTCCCGGCGATCTCCTGCTCAAGAACTTCGGGGTGACCCGGCACGGGCGGGTGGTGTTCTACGACTACGACGAGCTGCGGCTGTTGTCCGAGTGCCGTTTCCGGGATCTCCCGGAGTCACGGACTCCGGAGGAGGAGGTCGCCGACGAGCCGTGGTACTACGTCGGCCCCGACGACATCTTCCCCGAGGAGCTGGCCCGGTTCGCCCCCTTCAGCGGCGCACTCCGGGCGGCCTTCCTGGCCGCGCACGGGTGCATCTACCAGCCGGCATACTGGCGGGATCTGCAGACCCGGCAGGCGGCCGGGGATGTGGTGGACATCTATCCCTACGGCGAAGACCGCCGCCTGTCGCCCTAGACCGGATCTTTTGGGATCGCGCGTCCCGCGATGATGGTGATGTTGTCGCTGCCGCCGGCGTCCAGTGCCTCCTGCAACAGATCTTCGCAGACCTGCTTGGCCGAAGTCATGGTCGCGAGCTTCTCCCGAATCCGGTCGTCGGAGACTTCCTTGGTCAGGCCATCACTGCACAACAGGTGCACGATATGCCAGTCCGACCGGATGCGCGTCACGACCGGCGCGGCCTGGGGTCCGCCGATGGCGCTGGAGAGCACGTGCGCCCAGCGCGAGTTCATCGCGTCCGAACGGGTGAGCACCCCCTGCTCCACCAGGTCCTGCGCCATGGTCTGGTCGCGCGTGATCTGGTTGAGCTTCCCCTCGCGATACACGTAGTAGCGGGAGTCCCCGACCTGTAACAGGTAGATCCACGGCCACACCGCGAGGAATACGGTCAGCGTGGTCGCCATGCCCCGCAGCTCGGGGTTCTGGGTCCCCCGCTCCAGGAGATCGGCGTGGATCTGGAGCGCCGCCTCCTCCAGCGTGTTCATGAACGTGGTTTCGTTCGCGTCGGCGCCGTAGTACACCCGGGTGCTCTGGGCGACGTACTGGGTCACCTGCTCGAGCGCCAACCGGCTGGCCTCGCCGCCTTTCGCGCTGCCGCCTACGCCGTCGGCGACCATGGCGAGAAATGCGAGACGCTCGTCCTCGAGCGTCAGTTGATTCGCGCTGGGGAGGCTGGTGAGCATGATGTCCATGCGCTTGCGCAGGGACCCGAGCACGAAGTGATCCTGGTTGCTCTTCCGGACCTTCCCAGGATGGGTCAGGCCATAGACGTCGATCTCGTCGTCACGCGGCTTGCGACCGGCGACGATTGCGGATGAGGCTGCCATGTCCAGGCTCCGCGCAGTCATGGGAGGCTCCATGAAGTCGTACCCGGAAGATGGCCCGGGGTTGGGGAGATGGCTAGGGATCGCTGCCGCGACGTTTCCCTTCCGCCGTGGCGCGCAGGACCGCGTCGGTCAGCGGGCCGGCGCCGAAGCGCACTGGATCGGCGGCGGGGAGCCCGGTCTCGGCCGCCGCGCGCGCCACCGCCGCACGGGCATCCGCCTCCGGCATATCGTAGGTATTGAGGCAGATCCCGATCACCCGCGTCGGATGCACCGGATGCGCCGCCCGCTCATAGATGTCGATCATCTCGCGGTACGACGGGATCTTCACCCACGGCTCGCGGCCGTGGTAGTCCCCGATGTAGTCGCGTGTCGTCTGATGGCACAGAATCAGTGCGTCGGGACAGCTCCCGTGAAGCAAGCCAAGGGTCACGCCCGAGTATCCCGGATGAATCAGGCTCCCCTGCCCTTCGACCAGGATCACGTCGGCGTCCTGCGCGGCTTCGAGCACCAGCTGCTCAGCGGCCCCCGCGATGAAATCCGCCACGACCGCGTCGACGGCGATCCCCCACCCCTCGATGAATATCCCCGTCTGTCCGGTGGCGACGAACCGGGCGCGCGACGCACGGCGCACCAGATCGTCGCGGACCTCCAGCATCGCCGTCATCTTGCCGACGTTGCAATCCGAGCCCACCGCATGCACCACGTAGGCCGCGACCTCGGCGGCCCGACCGTCGGCGATGGGAAGATTGGCGGGCGGCTTCCGGGCGTCGAGGATGCGCACCCCGAGCTTGTGGGCCAACGGGCCGAGCTCGGGGTCGTCTCCGATGAACGTGTGGAGCCCGCTCCAGATCTCGAGCCGCCGCTCGATGGCGAGCCGCAGCCAGCTCTTCCATTCATCCGGGAGCCGACCCCCCGCCGGGGCGATCCCGATCAGGATGGCCGTCGCGCCGCCGCCCAGCGACAGTCCGCGCTCGAAGTCGCCGACGACCGGGATGGCGCCGCCGAACCCCAGCACATCCTGGACGGTCTTCCCGGCCGTCGTCCGGTCGAACACGCCGACGATGCGCTCGGGGAAGTAGCGGATGCAGGAGTTCGCGGTCTTGGACGTGAGGGGGCCGAATTGGCCGTCGGCGACGATGAAGAACCGATGGTCCGGGCGGGCTGGCATGGGGCGGGAATTTAGCGCGGGAAGACGCCGGGCGGATGCGGCTCCCGATAGATCTCCGCCTGCAGCACCTGTCGCACGACCACGAACGTGACGACGAGCAGCGGGACGGCCACGACGAGACCGATGGCTCCGAGCAACACCCCCATGACGAGCACGCAGGCGATGGTGAGGGCCGGGGGCAGGGCGACCGACCGGTGCATGATCAGCGGGGCCACGAAATTCGCCTCAATGATGTGCACGACGACGCCGAGCGCGAGCACGAGCACCGCCCGCAGCGCGTCGCCGCTCCCCAGCACGACGATGGCCGGCAGCAGCGTCGATACCATGGTCCCGAAGAACGGCACAATGGCTACGAGTCCCGTGAACAGCCCGAACGCCAGCCAGTAGGGGACCCCGAGGATCCACAGGCCGATCGCCGTGAGCACGGCGAGCACGGACATCGCCAGGAGCTGGCCGCCAACCCAGTCGCGCAGCCCTCCGCCGGCGTCCACGAGCACGCGCGTCGCGACGTCGCGGTGCCGCGGCGGGATCAACGCGACCAGCCCCCCGGCGTAGAGCGCGGGTTGGCGGGCGAAATACAGCGCCATCACCAGGACGCTCGCCGCTTCGATGAACACGATGCCGCCCGCCGTCAGATACGGCAGGAGCGAGCCCCGGAGGAAGTCGGCCGCGTCGCTGATCATCCGAGCGACGATTCCCGACTGGGGGTCGGCGAGCTCGGTGTCCCGCAGCAGCGGAGACCGGCCGGCCCACCGGGCGACGACGGCCTGCGCATCGGTCAGGATCTGGGGCGTGGCGGCGAGCAAGGCGCGGGTCTGATCGCGCACCGGCGGCATCAGCAACGCACCGAGCGCCGTGACCGCCGCGAGGGTCCCGACCAGCGCGATGGTCAGTCCCAGCGGCCGGGGGACCCGGAACCGCCGCTCCAAAGCGTCGGTGATGGTGGAGAAATAGACCGCGAGGAGGACCGCCAGAAACACGAGGAGCAGAACCGGCACGACCCGGATGATCAGCCAGATGACCAAGGCCGCAATAAAGAGCGCCACGAACGTGGCGCCCGACAACCGGTCCTGCGCGGACTCGCTGCTCAGTGGCCCGGCCCGCCGTCGTCATCATCGACCAACTCGGCGTCGGCCGCCCCCTTGCCGAGTTGTTTTGCCTCGGGCGCCGCCCCGGCGCCCAAGAGCCCCATCTTCTGCTTGAGCGCCAGGAGCTGCTCGTCGGCGTCGGCCTTCTCCAGCGATTTGAACTGGTCCATCAGGGAATCGCCGGACAGGTCGTCGTTGACTTCCGCGGCCGCGATGAGCCGGCGCTCTTCGTGCTCGATCTGCTCCGCCATGCGCTCGAAGGTCTCGAAGGCGCTCTTGTCGGAGATCGACGACATCGTCTCCTGAATCCGCTTGTGGGCTTCCGCCCGTTTGGCGCGGGCGATCAGGATGTTCTTCTTGCGCTTGGCTTCCTCGATCTTGTCGTTGAGCTGGCGCAGCGAGAGCTTGAGCTTCTCCGTCTCTTCCCGGTGCTTGACCCACGTTTCGTGCAGCTGCACGGCATTCTGGACGTGCTCGTTGTAGCGCAGCAGGGCCTGCTTGGCGAGGTCGTCCCGCCCCTCGCGCACCGCCAGCTCGGCCCGCTTCTCCCACTCCTCGGCGAGCTTCTTCTCCTGCTCGGCCTGCGCGGCGAGGCGTTTCTCATCCGCGATGGCTGAAGCCACCTGTTGCTTGGCTTTCGCCAGCTGCCCCCGCATGTCGGTGATCAGCTGGTTCAGCATCTTTTCCGGGTTTTCGGCACGCGAGATCAGGTCGTTGATATTCGACCGGATCAGCGTGGACAGGCGGTCAAAGAGCCCCATGGGATTCCTCGAGAAGTGGATTGGGGCCTACTGCCCCGCGCCCAACCGGCGCTCACCGCGCCCGGCCAGCATCCGCTCGGCAAAATCTAATCGTTCGGCCAGCTCAGACACTTCATGGGTCAGGACCCCGACCCGCTCTTCCAACGCCGCGACGTGAGACTCGCTCCCCGACACGTCACCGGTCGTATCCCCGATGCCCCAGCGCCGCCGCCGCCGTAACCGGATCCCTTCGGCGATCGCCTCGGCGATGGGCGAGCGGAAGAACCAGCGGGCCACAAACACGATTGCGACGGCGGCGATCAATCCCTCGAGCGAGTTCATGATCTGAACCGTCAAGAAGTTCGGATCGAACGGAATCTGGGGGATGGGCGGCGGCGCCGGCGCCGGGACCTGTACCATGACCATCATGTACGCCGCTCCTCCCCCCCGTGTTTCATTCAGGAACCCGCCCCCCGCGCGGGAGCTGCGTGGCCTCCGGGCGCTTGGCCAGGATCCGTTCGGTAAAATCCACCCGCTCCGCCAGTTCCGCCACCTGGCGCCGCAGGTCGTCCAGCGTCTCGAGAATCTCCTCCTGCCCTTGCAGTGGCGCCGGTTCGTGCGCCCGGCCCCGGATCTTCTCCGCATAGGCTTTACCGACCGGAGATAGCGCGATCATCCAGGCGAAGAACCCTCCGACCGCCACGATCGGGATGATCAACGCGATTGTGCCTTCCATGAGGTTTACCCCGGTGGCGCGAGGCGAGCCGCCTCACGCTGCTTGGCGAGCAATCGCTCGGTGAAATCGACCCGCTCGGCCAAATCGGCCACCTCCTGGCGCACCTCCCGCAATTCGTCGATCAGGGCAGCATGCTCGGCCGAGCCCGCCTCCCCCGCCCCGACTCCCTTATGACGGATCCG
>DATJXC010000067.1:0-19723 GCA_035500495.1 Gemmatimonadales bacterium | reverse complement strand
GGCCACGTGTTTGACGACCTGCGTCAGCCCGAGATAACAGAGCAGGGTCAGCGCGAGAATCGGCCAGTACAATGCCGGAAGCCGCACGAATCCCAGCGCTGACGCGAAGGGCGACACCGGGAGCCAGAGCCCGACCGCCATCACCACCACCGTGGTCGCCACGAGCGGCCAGCTCGGCCGGCTCTGCAAGAACGGAATCTTGTTGGTGCGGATGACGTGGATGATCAGCGTCTGGGTCATCAGGGATTCGACGAACCAGCCCGTCTGGAACAGCGCCGCGTGGGCCGGCGTGCTGGCGCCGAACACGAAATACATGACCGCGTACGTCGTATAGTCGAATATCGAGCTGATCGGGCCGATGGCGAGGATGAAGCGGCGGATCTCCCCGATATCCCACGGCCGGGGTCGCGCGATCTGCTCGGGGTCCACGTTATCGGTCGGAATCGGGACCTGGGAGAAGTCGTACAACAGGTTGTTGGTCAGCACCTGCAGTGGGGCCATGGGAAGGAACGGCAGCAGCGCGCTCGCGCCGAGCACGCTGAACATGTTCCCGAAGTTGGAGCTCGCTCCCATGCGGATGTATTTCAGGACGTTTGAGAAGACCTTCCGCCCCTCCAGGACGCCTTCTTCGAGAATCAGCAGGCTCTTCTGCAACAGAATGATGTCCGCGGATTCCTTGGCGACGTCAACGGCCGTATCGACCGATATCCCCACGTCGGCCGCGCGCAACGCGGCCGCGTCGTTGATCCCGTCGCCCAGGAACCCGACGACGTGGCCCTGGGCCTGCAGTGAGCGAATGATCCGTTCCTTGTCGGTAGGCGAGAGTCGCGCGAAGATCGCGGTTTGCTCAACGGCCTCGGCGAACTTGGCGTCGCTCAGCCGGGCGACGTCCTTGCCGAGGAGCACCTTCCGGCTCCGGAGACCGACGTGTTTGCAGATCTTGCGGGTGACCAGCTCGTTGTCGCCGGTGAGCACTTTGATGATCACGCCGTGCTGGCGCAACGCGGTGATCGCTTGACGGGCCGTGTCTTTCGGGGGATCGAGGAACGCGACGTACCCCAGCAGGACCAGCTCGTTCTCGTCCTCTTTCGCGTAAGCGGGCTGGGGGGGCACGTCGCGGTAGGCGACGGCCAACACCCGGAATCCGTCCGCGCTCAGGGCATCGCACGCCTCGCGGAGATCCTCCGCGAATCCGGGGGGGCAGGGGAACGTCCCCCCCTCGGCCTCGAACATCGTGCAGCGCCGCAGAATCTCTTCCGGCGCCCCTTTGGCGAGCAGGCGGCGCCGGCCGTCGGGCTCGTCCACCACGATCGACATGATCTTGCGCGAAAAATCGAAGGGGATCTCGTCGACCTTGCGGTAGCCATCGAGGACCACCTCCGGGTGGTTGTCCTTGTGCTTGAGGATCGCGAGGTCGAGCGTGCTCTTCAGCCCGGTTTGCAGGTGGCTGATGAGCATCGCGTCGACGAGCACCGCGTCGCTCTCGTTGCCCTGGACGTCGCAGTGCCGCTCCAGAATCACCGAGTCCATCGTCAGCGTCCCGGTCTTATCGGTGCACAGCACGTCCATCGCGCCGAAGTTCTGAATCGCGTTCAGGCGCTTGACGATCACCTGCTTGCGCGACATCGCCATGGCGCCTTTGGAGAGACACACCGACACGATCATCGGGAGCATCTCCGGCGTCAGGCCGACGGCGACCGCGAGGGCGAAGAAGAACGCCTCGTGCCAGTTGTGCTTGGTCAGGCCGTTGATCAGGAACACGAGCGGCACCATCACGGCGATAAAGCGGATCATCAGCCAGGTGAACCCCTGAATCCCCCGATCGAAGGCCGTCTCGGGCGCGGCCCTGACGATGCTCTTGGCCATGGCGCCAAAGAGCGTCCGTGCACCGGTCTCCACGACGACCGCGGTGGCGGTCCCGCTCTGCACGCTGGTGCCGAGGAAGCAGAGGTTCGGGCACTCGAGCGGGGCGCGATCCGCGACCCCCTGCAGGAACTCCCCCTTCTCCACGGGCAGCGACTCGCCCGTCAGACTCGATTGGCTGACGAACAGATCCTTGGCCGCGAGCAGTCGCACATCGGCCGGAATCATGTCGCCGGCGGCAAGGACGATCGCGTCCCCGGGAACGATTTCGCGCAACGGGATTTCGCGGGGCTTGCCATCACGCAGCGCGGTCGCGGTTACGCGGATCATCGCGCGGAGCGCCTCGGCCGCTGCGTCCGCACGCGCTTCCTGAACGAAACGCAGCGACACGCCGAGCACGATCATGAGCGTCATCACGGTCGCCGCGCGGACATCGCCGGTCGCGAGGGAAACGATCGCCAGCACGGCGAGCAGGATCACCAGGGGATTGCGCAGGGTGTGCAGCAACCGCAGGGGCCATCCGACCGGGCGGCGCGCGGCGATCTCATTGGGGCCGTGGATCTCGAGCCGCCGATCAGCCTCACCCTGGGTGAGCCCTTCGAGTGTCGAGTCGCAAAGATGGAGCGCCTCGTCCCGATTGGTACGAGCCGCCTGCTGCACACTCGCTGAATCCCATCCGACAGGGGTCGAGGCTGCCGCGACGGGCGAGGGTGAGCGGGGAGTCCAGGTCATAGCCACAATGCCCTGATGCCGATGCCCGCTTTGGTGCGCCCGGGTCGCCCCGCCACCATGGCGAGTGGCGCGAGGGCGGGATGCGGCCGGCAGCGGCGCAGAGCCGCGGAGAGGGCGGTGTAATTCTCCCGGTCGGATCGCCGTTCGGTCAGTGCCAAAGCTGGGAAACCGTGTACATCGCCAGGCCGACCAGGGCACCGACCAGGGTGCCGTTGATGCGAACGAACTGCAGGTCTCTGCCGACGGCCAATTCGATCCGTCGCGACGCCGCGTCGGCGTCCCAGCCGGCGACCGTCTGGGCGATGAGATCGCCAATCTCGGTGCGGTAGCGTTCTACGGCGTTGGCGGTGAGGTCGGTCATCACCTCGTCGATTTCCCGGAGCAGCGAGTCGTTGGCCAGGAGGGCGGCGCCGAACTCGCTGAGGCCCTGCTCGAGCCGGCCGGGCGCTTCGCCGTCCTCCTGCGTCGCGTAGGCGACGATGGCGTGGCGCGCGGCCTCCCACAGGCGGGCCGACAGGTCGGCGTTGGCGGGATCGGCGAGCCATTCCTCCTTCAACGCCTCCATCTTGGCGATGACGTCCGGCGCGTACTGCAGGCGATCCAGGAAGTCCCGCAGAGCGCCGTCGAACGCGGCGCGCACCGGATGATCCGGGTTGGTGCCGATCTCGCGCAGCAGGCTTTCCACGGTCCTGAGAATGCGGTGGTAGATCTGCTCATCCACGACGCCCGGCACCCACCAGGGACTCTCCGCCCGCACCGTCTCCCGGATGACCTCACGACTGTCCCACACCACCTGCGCCGCCATGCCGACGGCCTCGGTGAGCAGCCCCTGGCGCCGTTCGTCGGCGAGGACGAGGGTGAGCGTCTTGCCGAGGGCCGGGGCGATACGGGTCGCGCGAACGCGGTCGGTCACGACCCGATGCACCAGCTCCCGGGCGTCCTCATCCGGGAGCGCTTCCAGGGTCTTCGCCAGGCCGCTCGCCACCTGCCGCGCGATCCGCCGGCTGTTGGTGGGGTCGCTGAGCCACCGGGCGGCGCGCACGGCGGGACGCACCGCCGAGAGGTTCGCCGCGATGACCTCGCGGGACAGGAAGTGATTCTGCACGAAATTCCCGAGCGCGCGGCCGATCCGCTCCTTGCGGGTGGCGACGATCGCGGTGTGAGGAATCGGCAGGCCGAGGGGGTGACGGAACAACGCCGTGACCGCGAACCAGTCGGCGAGCCCGCCGATGAGCGACGCCTCGGCCGTCGCCCGGACATAGCTGAGCCATGGGTACCGGCTTTCCAGGGCGCTGGCGGCGACGAAGGCCAGGGCGGCGAATGCCAGCAGTCCGGTGGCCCGCCATTTCATCGCCTCGAGCTGCGCCTGCCGGGTGGCGTCGTCGGGGCGCGACCAGGGGGACGGGGAGGTCGCACTTGGCGCCGGCTGCGGTGGGCTGGGGGCTGGTCTGGGGTTCGACGTCATCTCAGCGCGAGCAGTCTCCTCTCCCATCGTTCGTCGCCCGCAGTGGGGACGTCACCGCGCAAGATAACCGCCGATTCAGAGCCTTCCGAGGCAGGGCCAAACCCTTACTGCAGACCGCTCACGATTGTTTCGCCAGAAGCATCTGTTTGAGCGTGTCGTATTAGGACTGTGTTTGGATTTGGGATCGCGACCTTGCATTTAGATGGTTGTCTCATAATCTCAGGATCGTGGACAAGACCTATAAGGCCTTGGCGGATCCCACCAGGCGACAAATCCTGGGGTTGCTGCGGGATGGCGACCGCACCGCGGGGGAGATCGCGGCCGAGTTCCCGATAGCGTGGGCATCGGTGTCGCACCATCTCGGGGCCCTCAAGGAAGCGGGACTTGTTCTGGCGACGCGCGAGGGGCAGCACATCCGCTATTCCCTCAATACGACGGTGTTCCAGGAACTGGTGCAACAGTTGATCAACTTGACTGAACGCAAGCACAAGCGGTCGAGGTAAGGAGAGACCATGCGAAAACTGATTCCCGGACTGCTGGCCGTAGCCGCGGCCGCCGGCTTTTCCCTATGGGCGTACCCGCAGCTGCCGGCGCAGGTGGCCACGCACTTCGACCTGCACGGCGACCCCAACGGCTGGTCCTCGCGACTCGTCGCGGCGATCCTGGCCCCGGGGCTGGGGCTCGTCATGGCCGTGGTCTTTACGGTACTGCCGCGCATCGATCCCCGGCGAGCGAACTACGCGCTGTTCGGTCCGACGTACTGGACCATCGTCAATGCCGTCCTGGTGCTGCTGGCGGGGTTCCATTTCTTCTCGTTGGGAAAGGCGATCGGCTGGGCGGTGGATATGAACCGGGTGGCGGGGCTGGGACTCGGTGGTTTGCTCGTGCTCTTGGGCAACCTGATGACGCGTATCCGGCCCAACTGGTTCGTGGGGATTCGGACGCCGTGGACGCTCAGCAGCGACACCGTGTGGCGCAAGACGCATCGCTTCGGCGGGGTGGCCTTCGTGATCGCGGGGCTCTGCATGGTCGCGACCGGTCTCGTCGCCTCCCGCTGGGTGCTGTCCGGCGCGCTAGGCGTCGTGGCCGTGGCGGCGGTCAGCTCGGTCGTCTACTCCTATGTGGTGTGGAAACAGGAGCAGAACGGCGGTCATCCGAGCGGGACTCAGGCGGGGATCTAGGTTCGGTCGTTCAAGGTAGCGACGCCCTCGGACTCGATCTCCGGGGGCGTTCGCTTGCTACCGCAAGAACCGCTCTGCCAACTGCTCCAGCCGCTCGTTCCCTTTGGCCTTCGCCTCCTCGAGAATCCGCTGCACATACGGGCGCAGCTTGGGCTCACCCCAACGGTACCCCGTCGCGAGCTCGGCGCCGTAGGAATCCCCCACGTTGGCACCTTCCAGCAGCGCCATCGCCGCGGCCTCGTCGAACCCGGGGTCGCTGCGCGGGGGCAGGCTGTAGCGCCGCTCGGGGCCGCCCGCATCTTCCTTCACGAATGCGCGAGACAAGATCCGCTCGATCGCTCTGGAGCAAGGGTTGAGACCCAACATACCGCAGCCCTACCGTTTGCACAG
Organism: Gemmatimonadales bacterium; assembly: GCA_035500495.1. GTDB lineage: Bacteria > Gemmatimonadota > Gemmatimonadetes > Gemmatimonadales > GWC2-71-9 > DASTHG01. Next base: position 14,092 of record DATJXC010000067.1, on the reverse strand, counting down.
CAGGCTCACAGACGCGTCACGGTGTTAGGTTGCTTTCATGACTGCTCACCCGGCGGCACTCCGTTTGAGACCTCCGCGACCGCGCCGTTGGACGTTTCTCACTTTGATCCTGGTGGCGGTCCTCCTCCTCCTGCTCCTGCCCGGTCTGGTCACGCTCGCCGCGGAATGGCCCTGGTTCCAGGCCCTGGGGTACGAACGCGTGTTCGCCACCCGCCTCGTGGCTCAGGCGCTTCTCGGGGCAGCGGCCGGCCTCGTGGCGTTCGCCTTCCTCTACGGCAACCTCCGGTTTGCCCAGCGTGGGGTCGTCCCCAATCCGATGGTCCTCCGGTTTGGCGAGGCGGCCGCCCTGGACGTGCCGCGGCTGCTGCGCCGCCTGGCCCTGCCGGCGGCGCTCGGCCTGGCGGCGCTGTTTGGCCTGGGGGCCACCGGTGGGTGGCTCGGTGTGCTCCAGTTCCTGCACCGGACGCCGTTCGGCGTCGCGGATCCGGTCTTCGGTCGCGACGTGGGATACTATGTGTTCACACTGCCGATGGTCGCGAGCGCCATCGCCTTTTTCACCGTGCTCACGACCATCGCGCTGCTCGCGGCCATCGCCTTGTACGTGCTGCGGCAGGACCTCGTCGCATCACGGCTCCGCGTCACGGTGGAGCCGTCGGCCCAGTGGCATCTCGCCGGCTTGATCGCCCTCCTGTTCCTGTTGGCGGCGTTGCGGGTGTTCTTCGTTCGCGTCCCGGGACTGTTGTACTCGACGACCGGACCGCTGGTGGGCGCGAGCTTCTCGGATCTCCACGCCGCGCTCTCAGGCCTGAGGCTCGCCGGGCTCGCGGCCGTCGTCGGAGGCGCGTTGGTGTTGTGGGGGACGCGCACCCATCGTCTCGCCTGGGCCACCTTGCTCGCGCTCGGGGTCTACTTTGGCGTATCGCTGCTCGGCGTCGTCGTGTACCCCGCGATCGTCCAGCAACTGGTCGTGGCGCCGAATGAGCTAGTGAAGGAAACGCCGCAGCTCGCGTTCCATATTGCGGCGACGCGGCGGGCCTGGGGGCTCGACCGCGTGGTGACGCGCGAGCTGACGGGCGAGACCGGGCTCACCAAGCGGGACATCGACGCCAATCAGGCGACCATTCAGAACGTCCGGTTGTGGGATCGCGAGCCCCTGCTGCAGACGTTCGGGCAGCTGCAGGAGATCCGCACCTACTACGACTTCGTGTCGGTGGACGACGACCGCTACTGGATCGACGGGCAGTACCGCCAGGTGCTGCTCTCGCCGCGCGAGCTGAACTCGGGCTCGCTGCCGACGCGGACGTTCATCAACGAACGCCTCACCTTCACCCACGGAATGGGGCTCACCCTCGGGCCCGTGAACCAGGTGACGGCGGAGGGATTGCCCGTCCTGTTCATCAAGAACCTGCCGCCGGCCTCCAGCGTGTCGCTGCGGGTGACGCGCCCGGAGATCTACTACGGCGAGCTCACCGATTCCTGGGTGTTCGCCCGCACCCACCAGCGGGAGTTCGACTACCCCTCGGGCGACGAGAACATCTACACCTCCTACGCGGGCGCGGGCGGCGTCCGGGTCGGCTCGTGGCTGCGCCGGCTGGTGCTCGCGAGCTACCTCGGCTCCTTGAATGTGTTGCTGTCGAGCGACATCACCGATGACAGCCGCGCGCTGTACATCCGGAACATCCGGGAGCGTGCGCGCACGGCACTGCCGTTCTTGCTCTTCGACAGCGACCCCTATCTCGTGGTCGGGGATTCGGGCCGGTTGCGGTGGATCCTCGACGCCTATACCGCCACCGACGGCTACCCCTATGCGCAGCCGCTCGCCGACGGCACGAACTACGTGCGCAACAGCGTGAAGGTGGTGATCGACGCCTTCGATGGCACCGTGACGGCTTATCTGGCTGACCCGGCCGATCCGCTGGTGCGCACGTTGGCGCAGGTGTTTCCCGGGATCTTCCAACCGCTCGATGCGATGCCGGCGGATCTGCGTGCCCACCTGCGCTACCCCCAGGATCTGTTCCGGATGCAGACCGACATGTACGCGAGCTACCATATGGCGGAGCCGGACGTCTTCTACCACCGGGAGGACCAGTGGCAGAAGCCGGTGTTCGCGCGGCCGGGTGAGCAACAGGATCCCTTCCTGCGCCACATCGTGATGCGGCTGCCCGAGGAGCGGCAGGCAGAATACCTCCTCATGGTCCCGTTCACGCCCAGAGGCAAGGACAACCTGGCCTCGTGGATGGTGGCGCGGAACGACGGGGAGCACTATGGCCAGCTGATCGTGTATCGATTCCCCAAGCAAAGTCTCGTCTACGGGCCGGCCCAGATCGTCAACCGGATCAATCAGGATCCCGAAATTTCCCGCCAGGTCTCGCTCTGGGACCAGCACGGCTCCGAGGTGATCCGCGGGAACCTGCTGGTCATCCCGATCGAACAGTCCCTCATCTACGTGCAGCCGCTCTATCTGCGGGCTACGGGCGGGGGCATTCCCGAGCTCAAGCGCGTCGTCGTCGCCTACCAGAACCAGGTGGTGATGGAAGAGACGCTCGAGGGCGGGTTGGCGCGACTCTTCGGGGGTGTGGCATCCCCGGCCGCGGTGGCCGCCGAGACGGCCGAGCCGTCTCCCGCCGTCCGGCCCGGCGACAGTCGCGTCGTGGATCTCACCCGCCAGGCGGTCCAGCTGTATCAGAGTGCCCTGGCGGCGCAACGCGCCGGAGACTGGGCGGCCTACGGAGCGGACCTTACGCGCCTGGGGGAGGTGTTGCGCCAGTTGCAGGCGGCCCTCGGAGGCCCAACCGCACCGCGGTAGGCCGCTCTGGTGCAGAGACCCTCTGTCAGGTTCCCGACAGGTTGGCACGGTACTTTTTTTTGTGGCGGCAACCTGCAAGTCGACAACCAACCTGAAGAGTGAGCCTTCTCATATGGAAAGCAACAAGTTGATGGTATCGATCCTGGCCCTCGCCTGCGGTCTGGCGGTGAGCGCGGCAGCTCAGGAAAAGACCCTCAAGAAATCCGATTTGCCGGCGGCCGTGCAGCAGGCCGTGGATGAGCAGAGCAAGGGAGCCACGATCCGCGGCTATTCCAGCGAAACCGAGAATGGAAAACTGCAGTACGAGGTCGAGATGACTGTGAACGGCCACTCCAAGGACGTCACCATCGCCCCGGATGGCACGGTGCTCGAGATCGAAGAGCAGGTAGCGTTCGACTCACTGCCGGCCGCCGTGCGAGATGGGCTGCGCAAGAAAGCCGGGGCGGGGACGATCACCAAGGTCGAATCGATCACCAAACACGGCACCCTCGTCGCCTACGAGGCGAAGGTGCACACGGGCGACAAACACTCGGAAATCCAGGTCGGCCCGGACGGCACGCCGCTCGCTCACGAGGAATAGTCTCCATGACCAGGCACTCAGTCACCGCCATATCCTTCCTCATCGCCGCCGCTCTGGCCATGCCACAGGTCGGCCACGCCCAAACATTCAAAGTCGATAAGGTCAACATCGGTGGTGATGGGGGCACGGATTACCTGACGGCGGAACCAGGCACGGGCCGAGTCTTCATCTCGCGCGGCACCCACGTCATGGTCGTGGACGGCTCGACCGGGAAGGTCCTGGGCGACATTCCCGACACGCCGCGCACCCACGGCATCGCGCTCGCCCCGAAGGCGCATCACGGCTTCATCACCAACGGCGGCGATTCGACGGTCACGATGTTCGACCTCACGACCCTGGCGGTGATCAAGAAGATCCCCGTCGCGACCGGTGGCCTCGACGGGATCATGTACGAGGATTTCTCGGACCGCATCATCCTGACCAATCACAGCCGCCCGATCGGCACCGCGGTCGCGCTCGATCCCAAGACCGGCGACATCGTGGGTCAGGCCGAGCTCGAGGACAACGGGCCGGAAGGCGCGGCGAGCGACGGCAAGGGGAAGATCTTCGTCAACAACGAAGGCAAGAGCACCATCCAGGTCCTCGACGTGAAGTCGATGAAGGTGCTGGCCTCGTGGCCGCTCGCGCCCTGCGAGGGGCCGACGGGGATCGCCTACGATCGCGCCGCCAACCGGATCTTCTCGGGGTGCGGCAAGACCTCGGTGGTCGTGGACGCCACTTCCGGGAAGGTCATCGCGACCATCGCCAACGGCGACGGCGTCGATGCCCTCGGGTGGGACGCAGCCGAGAAATTGATCTATATCCCCGCAGGACGGGACAGTAACGTCACGATCGTGCACCAGGACTCGCCCGACAAGTACACGGTGGTGGCGACCGTCGGCACGATGCGGGGCGCCAAGACCATCGCCGTCGATCCGATAAAGCACGTGGCGTACCTGTTCCAGCCCGAGTACGGCCCGCTCCCGCCGGGGACTCCGCCGCCGCCGCCGGGGACCCGCGGGCCGCGTGGGCCCGTGATCGCGGCGTGGTTCTTCGCGATCAGCCACTGATTCAGGTGGAGGGCAGGGGAACGGCGAGCCGCCTGGCTCGCCGTCGAGGTCCGTGGGTAGCTCGCGCAGATCGCCGACCTGGGCTATCAGCGGCCGCCTGAGGATTCCATAAAGCTGATGTTGACAGGAACTTCCAGGTGGGCGGCTGGTAAAATGAGTCCGTGAGCGTCGCCACCCGACCCGACGCGCCGCGGCTTGTGCCGACGGGCCGTGATTTGCGCCGGCTGAGTCCGATCCTGTTCGGCGCTCTCGCCGCGGTCGGGGCCGCCTGCTCGAGCCCCTCGCCTGCGGCGCCGCCCACTACCTTCACGAGCAACCCCTGCCTGCCGGCCGATACCGTGCAGCTTGCCGTTGCCGCCACCCTCCGGCTCGATTGCAGCAACGGCGGCACGACGGTCACCTTCGCCGGGGGAGGGGCGAGCTACCTCATCGTTCCCGAGTTCGCGACCGACCAGGCGGCGTTCCAGCTCGTGGACTATACGTTTTCGAGCGGTACGCTCCTCGCGAGTGCCGCGGCGTCCCGGGTCCGCCCGCCGACGGCCCGCAGCTTCATACCACCCCAGCGGCTCCTCGAAGCTCAGCGGGCCGCCGACCGGTTCTTCCGAGAAGAAGGGCGCAATCTCGCCCAATCGGCGTCGTTCCGGAGCGCCCTCGCGGCCCGCGCTCCGCCGCCGGCGCGGTTGGTGGAGGCCCCCCCGGACACCGTCCGGACGTTTCAGGTGGTTTCGAGCTTGACGGGGAACACCTGGGTGGCGGTGACCGCCCGGCTCGCCTATGTGGGCACGAAGGTGCTGCTCTATAACGACACCCTGGCCCCGGCCGGGGGCTTCACGCCGACGCAGCTCCAGACCTACGGGCAGTACTTCGATCAGACGCTCTGGCCCATCGACACGACGGCCTTCGGATCACCCACCGACATCGACGCGAACGGCCACATCATCATGCTCATGTCGAAGGTCGTGAACGCCGTCACGCCGGCCTCGACGTGCCAGACGCAGGGGTACGTGGCGGGCTTCTTCAACCCCGAGGACTTCAACGGCTCGATCGACCCGCACTCGAACCAGGGTGAGATCTTCTACTCGATCGTTCCCGATTCCACCGGGAAATACAGCTGCGCGCACAGCGTGTCAGAGCTGGGCTACGTGGAGCCCGCCGTATTCCTCCACGAGCTGCAACACCTGATCAGCTTCTCGCAGCACGTCGTGGTGGGCGGCGGCCAGCCCGAAGCGAGCTGGCTCGACGAAGGGATGAGCATCGTGGCCGAAGAGCTGGGCTCGATCTACTACGAGCAGAAGTGTCCTCCCCCATCCTGCCGGACCAACCCGGCGCAGCTCTTCCCCGACTCGGCCGAGGGGTTCATCCAAGACTTCCTCTACGATTCCTACGAGTTCGGGCTGTTACCTGATACGGCGAGCATCACCCTGGAATCGGATAACGATGCCGGCAGCTCCTGGCGCGGCGGCGCCTGGCTGCTCGTGCGCTGGCTCGCCGATCACTGGGGGACCGGCATCTACCGCCAGATCGAGCACGGTCCCGCGGGAGGCGTGGCGGACATCGAGCAGGCGACCGGGCAGCCGTTCACGCAGTCGTTCGCGGACTTCGGGCTCGCCCTCTACACCGACAGCCTCCCGGGGCTCCCGCGCAGCACCGCGCCCCTCGCCGATCGCTTCACCACGCGGAACCTGCGCCAGCTCTGGGCCCGGCTCTACACTACGTCCGGGTCGAGCAGCGACATCCCGCTCGCCATGCCGGTGCAGCTGTTTGCCGTCACGTCCGACACCACGACGGCGGTCCTCTATCCCGGCACCGTGACCTATTTCCGGCTGGACACGCCGGCCAGCTCGGCCAACGTCTCCGTCCGGTTCGCGACGCCCGCAGGAGGGGCGTTCGCGACGTCGTTGCAGCCGCAGTTGGCCGTCTTCCGGTTGCCGCCCGGCCAATAGGCCGGGACCTGCGGGTCTTCGTCAACCTCACACCATCCAAGCCAGCCTCCTCGGAACAAAGCGAAGGTGAAGCCTCACACCGACTTCCGGTGTGGGGCTTTGTCGTCCCTGCTCTCGCAACAGACTCCGCAACTCAGCATAAGACAAATCTCACCACGCATTCATCCCCCCTTGGTCGGGCACGTGGTACGCATGCAGTGGTAGCTAACCCCTTGTTCGAACGAGCCAATTGGGGGACCGATGCAGCAGGACGATGGACCCTTAGCAGTTCTGGAATGCCGGCCCTCCGTGCGATTCTCGCTTCTCGCCAACCTCTTTGCGTCCGGTCCCCGGGCCTCTTCCTGGCGTCATGAACTGCCCTATGGCATAAGCACGGCGGCCGGACATCTGGGAGTGCTCCTGACTTTCGTGTTCATGTCCGTCGGACGGCCCACCACCGAACCTGCTCCCGAGACCGCGACCTATCTCGACATACCTCCGCCGCCCGCCGCGGAGTCGCCGCGGGCGTCGCTGCCGCCACGGCCGCCGGTGGTGCGTCAGGGTTTGCTCATCCCCGCCGAGCTGGGGCAGGTCTCGCAGCCCGGGAAGCTCGCGGGTTTCCAGGAGCTGCTGGCGCCGGCCAAGGCGGTCGGGCTCCCGCCGGTGGAGGCGGACGAGCAGGCCGTGAACCCGTTGGATTTCCAGGGACGTGGCGTGGCGGGTGGCGTGGCCGGCGGCCAGAAAGTCAAAGAGGTTCCCGCGCCAACCGATTCCACGCCGGTCGCTATGGGGACCGAGCCGATGGGGTACGCGACTGAGCCGCCCGCGCTCCTGAACCGGGCTGAGCTCGCCGGCACGCTGGAAGACCTCTATCCCCCATTGTTGCGGCAAGCAGGCATCGGTGGGGAGGTGCACGTCGAATTCGTAGTGGATCCGAAGGGCCACGTGGACCCAAGCACCGTGCGCATCCTGAGTTCTCCCAATCCGGCGCTCGACGCGGCGACGCGCGCCGCGCTCGAGCGGTTTCGCTTCAGTCCCGGCCGCGTGTTCCTTGGTGGGGAGACGAGGGCGTTGGCGGTCTGGACTCAGATGACGATCACGTGGGACTTGAGGTATGGAGGCTCCAAATGACGCTGGCCGAACTGGTCGCCCGCATGGGTCCGATCCCGTGGCTCGTGATCGCCTTGCTGGCTGGGCTGAACGTGCTGACCCTCACGGTCGCGGCGGTGAAGTGGAACCGCCTGCGGATGTTGAAGAAAGCGACGCGCGAGTTCGCGCCCGAATTCGCCCGGGCGCTTCAGGAAGACCGGGTCGACGACGCGGTCCAGTTGGCCCGCGCGAACGGCAAGTCACACCTGGCCCGGGTCCTGGGTGACGCGCTGGAGCGGGCGGCGCCGCTGCTCGACGACCCCGACATGGCCGGGCGGGCCGTCGAGTCCGCGGAACGCATGGTCATGCGAGGGCAGATCCGGCTGGCGACCGAGCTCAAACATCGGTTGTCCGCCCTCGCGACCATCGGGGCGACCGCGCCGTTCGTGGGTCTCCTGGGCACTGTGGTCGGGATCACTCACTCGTTCATGGGGATCGCGAGCTCGGGTGGCGGCGGCATCGAGGCGGTGGCCGGCGGCGTGGGTGAGGCGCTGATCACGACCGCGGTGGGCCTCGTGGTCGCGATCCCCGCGCTCTGGCTCTACAACTACTTCATCGCCCGCCTGGAAGAGCTGTTCGCCGAGCTGGCGTTCGTGAGCGACGAGCTGATCGATTGGTTGTCGCTCCGCCGGGCCGGGGTCGTCATGAAGTACGAGATCGGGTGATGGCGTTCTCCGCGAGGAAGGCCGGCCCGTCCAATCTTCCGGTGCCCCGCGCCCTCGGCGGCTCGAGCTCCATCGCCGAGCTCAACATCACGCCGATGATCGACGTGATGCTCGCGTTGCTGATCATCTTCATGGTGGTGACGCCGGTGCTGACCGAGTATGCCGCCACGCTGCCCTCGGCCCGGCACCCCGTGCCCCAGACGTTGGAAGATGCGGTCGTGCTGGGCATCGATCGCACCGGGAAGTTCTTCATCGACAAGGACACGATCCCGGCCGCCCGCCTCACGGAGCGGCTGGCGCGGATCTTCGCGGCCCGTCCGGGTGACCACCTGCTCTATCTGCGGGCCGACCGGGGCGTGCCGTACCGCGTGGTGCTCGACGCGGTGGACGCCGCGCGGGCCGCCGGCGTCCGCACAATCGGGGCCCTCAGCCGGCCGGTAGCGGGTGATACCGGGCGGGCGGGGCGCTCGCCATGAGTCCACGTCGCAAACCGCGCACGGGCGTCGATCCGGTCGTCAGCGACATCAACATCACACCGATGGTGGATGTCCTGCTGTGTCTGCTCATCCTCCAGATGGTGATTCAGCCGGGGCTCCAGAAGGGTCTGAACGTGCAGCTGCCGCTATCGGAGCGGACCGCAAGCTCTCCCACGGCGGCAGGGGGGGCCCGCGATCGCATCGTGCTCCGCGTGACGGCGGGACCCGCCTATGCCCTCAACGAGACCGCTATCCCCGCCGCCGACCTCGAGCGCACGCTGCGGGAGGTCTACCGGAACCGCGTACGGAAGGTGCTCTTCGTGGACGCGGCCGAGGACGTTCAGTACGAGGAAGTGATCCGCGCCGTGGACGTCGCGCGCGGCGCCGGCCTGGCGGTGATCGGTCTGGTGCCGCGCCCCGATCGCCGGGGACCCACTTGATCGCCAGCCGGTTGCCGCCTGCAGGGCCACTCGATCAGCGGCAATAGTTGGGTACATTGAGCAGGTCCTTTGAGGTCGGGTGCCAGCTGTCGATCGACCGCCGCTCCTTCGTCGCCACCGCCGCCGCCCTCGCCGCGTCGGCTGCCGTCCGACCGACCCAGGCAGCAACGACCCTATATTTCAACATGGGCAACTCCGACCCCCTCGGCGTGCGCGCCGACTTCCCGATCGTCGCCGATCGGACCTATCTGAATTCGGCCTACATCGCGCCGATCCCCCGGTCGGTCGTCGCGGCGGGCACGGAGTTCCTCCACAACAAGTCCACGCGACCACTCGAGGTCGGCGAGTTGATCGGCACGGACGAAACGCTCCGGGCCCAGTTCGCGCGGCTCGTGAACGCGACCCCCGACGAAATCGCCCTGCTGTTCTCGACCGCCGAGGGCGAGAACGTGATCGCGCAGGGGCTCGACCTGGTGGCCGGCGACAACGTGGTCGTGGACGAGCTGCACTACCCCACCGAATTCGTCCTGTATCGGGCGCTCGAAGCTTCACGCGGCATCGAGCTGCGGATCGCGAAGCACCGTGAGGGCCGGGTGGAGGCCAGCGATTTCGCGCCGCTCATCGACCGGCGGACGCGTATCGTGTCGGTCGCCTGGGTGTCGCACCAGAATGGCTTCCGTCACGACATGCGACCGATCGCGGACCTGGCGCACGCCCAGGGCGCGGTGTTCTATACGGATGCCATCCAGGCGGTCGGGATGTTCCCGATCGACGTGCAGGCGTCAGGGGTGGACGCCCTCTGCTGCGGGTCGTACAAGTGGATGCTCGCCGGCTTCGGGATCGCGCCGTTCTATGTCAGCCGCGCGCTCAACGAGCGACTCAAGCTCGATCGCTTCGGGGAGTTTCAGGTCGATCGCGAGCTGCCCGATCACCACTTCGAGCTCGCCAGGACGGCGCGGCGGTTCGACTACTGCAGCCGCGCCTTCGGCGCGGCCCGGGAATTGAGCGCCGCGCTCGCGTACCTGGAACAGGTGGGCATCGCGCGCATCGAGGAGCACACGGTCGGACTGGCCAGCCGGCTGTATGCGGGACTCTCAAAGCAGGGGCACCGGTTGTTCACGCCGCCGGGGAACCGGTCGTCGATTGTGACCATGTACGCGACCAAACCGATGGCCGACGTACGCGCGGCGTTCCAGGCGGCGAAAGTCGACGTCACGGTGCGCGACGGCGAGGTTCGCATCGCCCCGGCGCTGTTCAATACCAGTGACGAAATCGACCAGTGTCTCGAGGTGACCCGCCGGCTGGTGTAGTGCGCCGCCGCAGTGCGGCATCGAGACTTCGATGTGCAGGTAATCCGTCTATCACCGGCTTTCCTTCAGCAGCCGGTAGCCCTCACCCCGTCAGCTTGATGTCATTCGTCCCGCCGGGTAGCTAGGCCTCCACCATCTGTCGCGGGACTTCGCCCGAGCGCCGGAAGCGGCGCCGGTCGTTCGTCACCGGGATGACCATCCGCAGCATCCCACCCTCGATCTCCCCGGAATCGGCCCCGAGCGACTGGAACAGGTTGATGGCAATCCGGTTTTCCGGGACCACATACCCCACCAGCCGCTCGACGCCGCCCTCGAGGGCGGAGAGCAGGATCGTGTCGAGCAGGATCCGGCCGAGGCCGATCCCCTGGTAGTCATCCACGATCGTGATCGCGACCTCCGCCTCCGCCGGGTCCGCCGCGTCCCGCACGAAGCGGACGGTGGCGACGCCCGGCCTGCCCGGTTCTTCCAGGGCGAAGACGGACCAGGCGACGTGATTGCGCTGGTCCACCTCCGTCAGATACCGGAGCTGGTCCTCAGTCAGGCGTTGCACGTCGGCGTGGAACCGGAAGTCGCGGGATTTCGCGCCGAGGCGCTCCAGCGCCCGCTCCAGGGCGTCCTTATCGGTTGGGACGATGGGGCGGACCCGCACCCAGCGTCCGTCGTGCAGGCAGATGTCGAAACTGCGCGGGTGCTGGGCGAGGTACTCGCCCGTTATCGTGACCGCGGGCTGGCACTCGGATCGTGGAAACTCCTCGCTTCTCATCGTCACCTCCGTTCCATAAGACTACGTCGCCGGCGGGCGTGCCGGATTGTCGAGCCTGCGTGCCACTGGGGAGCGAAACGCCCATGGCCGATCGGTAGCGGGCACGTGACGAGTAGGTAACAAGATCTCCCCCTCGTCGGTTCCAGTGGGAGTCGGAGCGGGGAGGGGGTTGTTACCTCCAGACAATCCGAGAAGCGGTGACGTGCGCAAAGGTTGCCGACGCCGATTCGCCGTCCACCCGCAGCGCCAGCGGGGCGCCGTTCAAGGTCACCTGGGCCGGATGTTGGAACCGCCACACGAGCGTCACCCTGGCCGGGGCGCCGGTCAGGTCCAGCGTGGTTCGACCGTTGGCGACACGGACTTCGAGGTGGCGGCCCTCAAAATCCTGCACGCCCCGGATGGTGCCTGGATAGATCTCGTATACTCGGCGGTCGTCGAGCGTCGGCACCGGCGGCGTCCCCGTCCCCTTCCAGGGAACGAGCGTCATGATCTCATCGGGGATCTTGGGGATGATGGCTCCCGCTTTCACGTACAACGGCAGGCGATCGAGCGGAGCGTCCACCACGGTGTTCAACGGCCCGGTGGAGCGCGCGCCGCTCCAGTAGTTGATCCACGCTCCCTCCGGCAGATGGACGGCGCGTTGCGTGCCGGGCGTCACCACCGGGGCCACGAGCAGGTCGGGACCGAAGTAGTACTCGTCCGTGGCGCGCCGGGCCTCCGGGTCCAGCGGATGGAGCAGCACCAACGCGCGCATCAGCGGCATTCCCGTGCGGGCGCTTTCCTGGGCCGCCGCGTAGCGATACGGAAACAGGCTCATGTGAAGACGCGAGTAGCGCCGAAAGATGTCCAGCGCCGGCCGCCCATAATCCCACGGGCCCAGGTTGATCGCGGAGTGGACCTGCATGACGGGTGAGAACGCGGCGAACTCGGTCCAGCGGACGAACAGCACGTCGTCTCCCGAATCCCGCCCCGCCTTTTCATAGCCACCCAGGTCGCTGGTCCACAGGGGAATCCCGGACAACCCGGCATTGAGCCCCGCCAGCACGACGCTGGGGAGCCCGTTTTCCGTGCCGAAATTGGACTCGTTGTCCCCGGCCCAGAAGAACGGCAGGTTGTGATTGCCCACCGATCCACTGCGCATGAGCAGCACGCCATCGCCGTGCAGATCGCCGTCGATCAAGGCTTGCAGCGCCTGGTCGTAGAGCACCGGGTAGCGGGTGCGCAGGACCGCGGCTTCCTCGCCACTCGCAAACCGGGCATCGTCCACGAAGCCGCCCTCACCGCCGTCCGCTTTGAACGCGTCCGCGCCAAGTCGCAGCGCCTGGCGTACCTGGTCCTGCCACCAGCGGACGGCGGCGGGGTTGGTGAAATCGATCAGCCCGCCGCGTCCCTTCCACCACGACGCCAGGTAGACGTCTCCGGAACCGGTCTTCAGGAAGTAGCCCGCCGCTCGCGCGGCTTCGAAGTTCGCGGCGGCAGTGAGCGGGATCTTGCCCACCAGCTCGGGCTCACTGGGGGTCAGCGTCTCCTGATTGATGAAGGGGGTTAGCCACAAACACAGCTTGAACCCCAGATCGTGAATCCGCCGCACCATCGTGGTGGGGTCGCTGAACTGCTGGCGGTTGATCTCGAAGGTGTTGTAATTGGTCGCCCACGGGCTGTCCAGCACGAGCACCGACCCGGGGAGGCCGAGGGCGCGATAGCGCTCGATGTCCTCGTACACCGCCGCCATGTCGGGATGCCAGTTGCGGCTCTTCCAGGGGGCGAAGGCCCAGGAGGGAGGGAGCTTCGCCCGGCCGACGAGGCTCGTGTAGCGCTCCAGCACGAGCGGAAACTGCGGGCCTTCGAAGACGACGAGGCGCAGCTTGGTGTCCCGCAACCGCACGACGAATTCCCCGGGAGAGCTGATCCCGAGATCGAACACCGCCTCCGCGTAGGTGTCCACCCACAGGCCGTATCCTCGGAGATCCAGGAAGAACGGCATCGGGACATAGGTGCCGGTTCCCTTCGTTCCAGGGATGTCGCGCGAGGCGTTCACGATGGTCTGGTGGGATTGATCGAGCGCATTGAATCGTTCTCCGAAGCCATACACCGGGGCGGTTTCGCGCAGGTGAAACTCCCAGGTCGCGGGTTGGGGCGAGGTGCTGGAGACTTGGGTGATGCCCTCCCCGAGGCGACTCACCTGAATGTCGGATCGAGCGATGGGGACGCCATCCCGCAAAAAAGCGGTGAACTCGAGCTGGTCCGACCGGCCCGACATGTTCGTGAACGGGAGCCGCACCGTCGCGGGTAGAGCCTGCCCGGCGAGGGGCATCGACGAGACGACGAGCAGAGCCGGAGTGAGCACCTGGGCGAATCTCAGCGAGCCTCCTTGGTGTTGGTGGGACAGCCAGTGGAGTATGGGGGTCCACGGTCTCCGTTGGCAAACGCTTGACGAAAGATTTCAATCTGTTGAGAGCTTGTTGACGCCCGCGCGTGAGATTCGCTTGCTATGCCCGCCGAGCGAGCCTACGTTCCCCTCATGCCATCGTCCGGGCTCCTGACTGCGGAAGATCTGCTGCGTGTGGGGATCCGCAACAAGCGGGTCGAGCTGGTCAAAGGCGTCCTGATCGTCAGCGAGCCAGCGGGGGGAAGACACGGTCGGGTGGCGATGACTCTCACGCTGCGTCTTGGCGCCCACGTCGAGCGCACGAGGGCTGGGCAGCTCTACGCGGCGGAGACGGGGTTCACGCTGGAGCGCCACCCCGACACCGTCCGGGCCCCCGATATCGCCTTTGTACGCGCCGAGCGCCTTCCCCGTCCCGAGCCGGCCGGGTACCCCGACCTCGCCCCGGATCTCGTCGTGGAGGTCCTGTCACCCACCGATCGAACCGGGGAGGTGCTGGCAAAGGTCGCCGACTGGCTCTCCGCCGGGACCCCACTCGTCTGGGTG
>DATJXC010000066.1:0-24691 GCA_035500495.1 Gemmatimonadales bacterium | reverse complement strand
ACTTCGCACTTCGCACTTAGGTTGATCCCATGTCCATCCAGGCCATCTCCTGGTCGCCGACCGGGGCCGTGCGCATCGTGGACCAGCGTGCTCTGCCGGAAGCGCAGCTGCACCGCGATCTGGAAGGCGTGGCGGCGATGGCCGAAGCGATCCGGAGCCTGCAGGTGCGTGGGGCGCCGCTGATCGGGATCGCGGCGGCGATGGGGCTCGTGGCGGGCACTCGCGAGCAGCGCGGGGGGACGCGGGCAGGGTTCCTGGCCGCCCTCGAGACCGCGGCCGCGACCCTCGTGGCGACCCGACCCACCGCGGCGAACCTCCGCTGGGCGACCGACCGGATGTTGCGCACGGCGCGGGCGACGGCCGGCGATGGGGGAGCGGTGTGGGAGCGGTTGCACGCCGAGGCGACCGCGATCTGGGAAGAAGACCGGGCCATGTGCCGCCGCATTGGGGAACAGGGACTTCCACTGCTTCCCGAGGGCGCCAACGTGCTGACCCACTGCAACGCCGGGGCGCTCGCCACGGGAGGGATCGGGACGGCGCTCGCGCCGGTCTATCTGGCCCATGAGGCCGGTCGGCGGGTTCATGTCTTCGTGTGCGAAACCCGGCCGTTGCTGCAGGGCGCGCGGCTGACGGCGTGGGAGCTTTCGCACGAGGGCGTTCCGTGCACCCTGATCGCCGACAGCGCCGCCGGCTCCCTCTTCCGAGCCGCCCGGGTGGACCTCGTTCTCGTCGGAGCGGACTGCATCGCCCGGAACGGCGACTTCGCCAACAAGATCGGGACCTATGCGCTCGCGGTGCTGGCGCGCCATCACGGGGTCCCGTTTCATTGCGCGGCCCCCGCCTCCACCATCGATCCGACCATCCCGGACGGTGATGCGATCCGAATCGAGGAGCGCGACGACGACGAGCTGAAGTCCTGGGGTGGTCGCCCTGTGGCTCCCTCGAGCGTGGCGGCCTTCAACCCGGCGTTCGACGTCACACCGGCCCGATTCGTGACGGGGCACCTGACCGATCGCGGGATCCTCCACCCGCCGTTCAACACATGAGAGCCGTCCTCACCCTCGACCAGGGGACCACCGGCTCCACGGCCCTCGTCATCGGCGCGGACGGCCGGGTCCTTGGCCGTGGGTACCGGGAGCTGCCGCAGCACTTCCCGGAACCCGGTTGGGTCGAGCATGATCTCGAGGACATCCTCCACGTGACACTCGCGGCCGCGCGGGAGGCGCTCGGCCAGGCGGCGGTCACCCCGGCCGCCATCGGGATCACCAACCAGCGTGAGACCGTGTGCGTGTGGGAGCGGGGCACCGGCAGGCCTTTGCATCGCGCGATCGTCTGGCAGGACCGGCGCACCGCCCCGCGCTGCGTGGAGCTCGCCAAGACGGGGCGTCGCCAGCTCATTCATGCCCGCACGGGACTCGTGATCGATCCGTATTTTTCGGCGACGAAGATCGAGTGGCTGCTCGACCATGTCCCCGGCCTCGCGCCCCGCGTCAGCGCGGGGGACGCGGTCTTCGGGACCGTCGATGCCTGGTTGCTCTATCGCCTGACGAACGGTCGGAGCTTCGCCACCGATCCCACCAACGCCTCACGCACCATGTTGTACGACATCGGGGCCGGCCGCTGGGATGATGACCTGCTCGGTCTCTTCGGGGTGCCACGGCATGCCCTCCCAGAAGTCCGTCGCTCGAGCGGCGAGTTCGGCGTCGCCGACGCCGCCCATTTCGGCGTGGCGGCGCCCGTCACCGGTATCGCCGGTGATCAGCAAGCCGCGCTCTTCGGACAGGGGTGCTGGCAGGCCGGGCAGGCGAAGAACACCTACGGGACCGGCGCGTTCCTCCTGCTCAACACCGGTGCCCGACGCGCCGACTCCACGCGCGGTTTGCTGACCACCGTGGCGTGCGGCCCGTCCGGTGAGGCGGCGTACGCGCTCGAGGGGAGCGTCTTCATCGCCGGCGCGGCGGTGCAATGGCTGCGCGATGGTCTGGAGATCATCACTCACGCCGCGGAGACCGAGCGGCTTGCCCGCGAGGTCACCGACACCGGTGGCGTCTATTTCGTGCCGGCGTTCGTCGGCCTGGGGGCCCCGCACTGGGAGGCCGATGCGCGCGGGACGATCGTCGGGCTCACCCGGGGTACGCGGCGGGCCCACCTCGTGCGGGCGGCGCTCGAGGCGATGGCGTTCTCCACTCAGGAAGTGCTGGATGCCATGACCGCCGACGCGGGCGTGTCGCCCACCGCGCTCCAGGTCGATGGCGGCGCCGCGGCGAACGACTGGCTGATGCAGTTCCAGGCGGATCTTGTGGGTGTGCCGGTGGCGCGTCCCGACTTGATCGAGACGACGGCGCTCGGGGCGGCCGGGCTCGCCGGCTTGGCGGCGGGGGTCTGGGCGAGCGGGGAGGCGTTTCTCGCGCATCGTCGCTTCACGCGGTTTCTCCCGGGGCCCGAGGCTGAGGGGGTCCGGGCGCGCCGCGGGGACTGGCAACGCGCGATCACCGCGGCGTTGCATTGGGCCACCCAGGGGAGGGGAAGCTGAAGCCGGACGTCGCCTCTTACACCCACAACTGCCCGAAGTCATCGGATGTTAAGGACCGGTCCGGCGCTCTTCATTTCACCTTCATATTCGCTTACCATCTTGTCCGGGGGTGCTGCAAGCCCGAATGACGAAAGGCGGTATAATCCCGACTATGAACGCCGGTATGAAGTTCGCCCTGGGGGCGGTGCTGATCGTAGGCTCGGTGGGGTATCTGATGGCCTCCGGCATCAAACAGACCGGACAGTACTTCTTTACGCCGAGCGAGCTGTCGCAGAAGGTGGCGGGGGATCCCAACTTTTACGACGTCGGCATGAAAGTCGGCGCGCACGTGGTGCCGGGGAGCGTGAAGAAGGACGTCGCGAGCCAGACGCTCACGTTTCAGATCACCGATGGCGGCGCCACGTACCCCGTCATCTTCAAGGGGCTGCCGCCCGATACGTTCACCGACTCGGTGGAGGTCGTGGTCGAGGGTCGCCTGCAGAAGGACGGCGTGATTCACGCGACCGACGTCCTCGCCAAGTGCGGCTCGCGGTACGAGTCGGTTCCCAAGGCCTGAGCCTGTGACGCTGCTTGGTAGTCTCGCGCTGTGGCTCGCATTCCTCCTTGGGATCTGGGCCGTCGTCACGGGCTTTGCCGGCGGATGGAAGCAGCGGGCCGACCTGATCCAGAGCAGTCGCCATGCCGTCTTCGCCATGTGCGGCGCCTTGCTCGCCGCGGTCGTGTCGCTCGAGTACGCCTTGTTTCAGCACGACTTCAACGTCGAGTACGTCGCCGCCTACACCAGCCGCAACCTGCCGATTTTCTACACCTGGTCGGCGCTCTACGCGGGACAAAAGGGCAGCCTGTTGTTCTGGGCCAGCGTGCTCTCGATCTTCGCCTCACTGGCGCAGGTGTTCACCGCTCGACGCCACCGCGCCTATCTCCCGTATGTCGGCGCCATCACGAGCATCGTCGTCACGTTCTTCGTGAGCGTGATGCTGTTCACGGCCAATCCGTTCGAACGCCTCCCCTACACGCCGCTCGACGGCCGCGGTCTGAATCCGCAACTGCAGAACCCCGGGATGGTGTTCCACCCGCCGATGCTGTACCTGGGCTACATCTCGATCACGATTCCATTCGCGTTCGCCATGGCGGCGCTCATCACCAAGCGACTCGATAACGACTGGCTGGTGGCGATCCGGAAGTGGACGCTGTTGTCGTGGCTGTTCCTCTCGGTCGGGATCGTGCTGGGGATGTGGTGGGCCTACGTGGAGCTCGGCTGGGGCGGCTATTGGGCGTGGGATCCGGTGGAGAATGCCTCGTTCCTGCCGTGGCTTACGATGACCGCCTTCCTGCATTCGGTCATGGTCCAGGAGAAGCGGGGGATGCTGCGCAAGTGGAACCTCGCGCTGATCATCGGGTCCTGGTTGCTGTCCATTCTGGGCACGTTTATCACACGCTCCGGCGTGATCTCGTCGGTGCACTCCTTCACCGTGTCGGGGATCGGCCCCTTCTTCGCGGTATTCCTGGCCCTCGCCGCCGCCGGGAGCTTCGGCCTGTACTTCTATCGGATCAACCTGCTGGAGGCCGAAACCAAGCTCGAGTCGATGGTGAGCCGTGAGGCGAGTTTCCTCTTCAATAACCTGTTGCTCGTCGGCATCGCGTTCTCGGTGTTGTGGGGCACCTTGTTCCCGATCCTATCGGAGGCGGTGCGGGGCACGAAAGTCACCGTCGGACCGCCCTTCTTCAATCAGGTCAATGTCCCGTTGGGGGTGGCCCTGCTGCTTCTGACGGGCATCGGACCGCTGATCGCCTGGCGGCGCGCTTCGCTCGCCAATCTCAGGCGGCAGTTCGCGGTCCCCACAGCGGCCGGCGTCTTGACGCTCCTGGTGCTGCTCGTGAGCGGGATGCGGGACGCATGGGCGATCACGGCGATCGCGATCGGCATCTTCGTACTCGCGACGATCGTGCAGGAGTTCTGGCGTGGCACCTCGGCGCGGCATCGGCAGTACGGCGAAGCCTACGTCCTCGCGGTGGGTCGCCTGATCGGGCGCAACCGCCGGCGCTACGGCGGCTATGTCGTGCACCTGGGCATCGTCATGTTGTTCATCGCCTTCACCGGGATGGCCTTCAAACGGGAGACCCAGGCGACGCTCCGGCCGGGAGAGTCGGTCACCCTGCGTAGCCCGTACGGGTGGACCTACACCTTCACCCACCTCGGGATCTCCCAGTACGACGCCTTGAACCGTGAGGTCACCGCCGGCACCGTGGAGATCGCGCGCGACGGCAAGCGCATCGGGTTGCTCACGACTGAAAAACGCCAGCACGTGGACGCCTTCAAGCGGCCCACCTTCGAGCCGTCCACCGCAGTCGGCATCCGCAGCGACCTGCGTGAGGACATCTACATCGTGCTGGGCGGCGTGGTAAACGGCACCGAGCAGGCGGTGTACCGCTTCACCATCAACCCCCTCGTGTGGTGGGTCTGGTACGGCGGCATGGTCGTCGCCCTGGGCGGCGTGATCGTCATGTGGCCCGGCGGCGCGCCGGCGGTGCGCCGGGCACAGGCGGGGTACGCGGTGAAGCTGGTAGGGAAGGCTTCGTGACACGAGGGGCTGTGGGACGACGCGAGTTCCTGGCGCTGGGGGCCGGGCTTCTTACCGTCGTACCGTCGTCCCGACGTCTCGCGCAACAGGGACAAGACTCCCTCCCCGGCACCGGACAGTCTGGCCGGCTGTGGGACCCGGATCGGGCGGGGCGCCCCCTGCCGCCCACCACGGCCCGCGACAACGATGCGTATCTCCAGACCATCGAAAAGCGACTGCGCTGCACCTGCGGGTGCGGCCTCGACGTGTATACCTGTCGCACGACAGACTTCACCTGCACGACCAGCCCGGCGATGCACAAGCGGGTGGAGGCTTTGCAGGATGCCGGCATGAACGCCGACCAGATCATCGCGGCCTTCGTCAAAGAGAACGGCGAATCGATCCTGATGGCGCCGCCCAAGCATGGGTTCAACCTGGCCGGCTACTTCGTGCCGTCGGCCTTGATTCTGGGAGCGGGTATCCTTCTCACGCTCGCCTTGCGGCGCTGGACCCGGACTCCCGCCGCAGCCTCGACAGGGCCCACCGTGGCCTCTGTGGGGGGCTCACCTGAGGAGCTGGCGCGGCTGCAGCACGAGCTCGACCAGATCGACGCATGAACCCCGTTCTCGAGCTCTCGATCGGGGCGTGCTGCGCCGTCGCGGCACTGTATTTCGTGTTGCGCCCGATCCTCAATCCCGCCACCGTCACCGCGGCCGATACCGACGCGGCGTTCGGGCAGGAAGGGGAGGAGCCGGGCGAGGACCTGTCGCCGCGCGCGGTGGCGCTGCGGGCGCTGAAGGAGATCGAGTTCGACCGCGCCACCGGCAAGCTCTCCGACCCCGACTACCAGGCGCTGAAGGGTCAATACACGGCCGAGGCGCTCGTCGCGCTGCGCGTCGAGGATCAGGCCGCCGCGGGCGAGAAGCGTGAACGCAAGGCGGAGTCACGCTCCGCCGCCCCCCGCTCCCCAGTC
Source organism: Gemmatimonadales bacterium (assembly GCA_035500495.1). Classification (GTDB taxonomy): domain Bacteria; phylum Gemmatimonadota; class Gemmatimonadetes; order Gemmatimonadales; family GWC2-71-9; genus DASTHG01. Next base: position 18,624 of record DATJXC010000066.1, on the reverse strand, counting down.
TCGGCCCCCGTTTGCCCCACCCATGGCAAGCGCCCCGAGTCCGATGCGCAGTTCTGTTCCGAGTGCGGTCGCCGGCTGGAAAGTCCGGCGTCGGGGGTCTGTGCCCGTTGCGGCAGTCCTTTGGAGAAGGGCGCGCAATTCTGCTCCAGCTGTGGTCGCGCCGTCGCGGCCTGACCGCCCGCCGACCGCTATCCCCGTGATAGGCATCACACCGCTGCACCGTTAACACCTCCCGCCTCACCCCGTCTGACCCCGCGACGTTCCACACGCAAATCGAACCGAGCGAATCGAGTTTCACTCCAAACGGGAGTCGAGATTATGCGGACAAGACATTGGACCGGCGCCACCGTCGTGATCGCCGCCCTGATAGGTGTGGGGTGCAGCGACGCGGGCACGAGCGCCTCCACCGATCAGACGATGGTCAGCGCCGCCTTCCAGGATCAGATCGGCGCGATGGGCGACATGGATTTCGGCGCCAGCGGGGCGGTCGCCACGGCCACTCTGGCGGGCAGCCCGAGCGCGATTCTCGCGGATACGGCGATTGTGCCGGGATTCTGGGGCCGGGAGCGGGTCGTGCCCGGCGGCCCTCGCCCCATTCTGACGAAGGACATCGTGGTACAGGGTGACACGGCGTGGGTGACCCGCGGTGCGCAGTATCAGGGCATCTTCCTCACGGACACGAGCGACGACGGCGTCTTCAATCCGACCAGCAAGCCACTCGCCGACGGGGCGGCCCAAAAGGCGGTTCTGGTGCGCCGCAGCGGGGAGCGGCACGGGTGGAAGCTCGTCAGTCTCTCACCGGTCGATTGGACCACCACGGCCGAGGACCGGCGGACCGTCGCCATTCAGCAGGTCCAGGTGTACCGGAACGGCGCGCTCAAGCTTCAGATCGACAACCCCGATTCGTTGTTCGACGTGGACACGAGCTGCCCGCACTTTCATGTGGGCGACACCGTAACGGTGGTGGCGCAGGTGGGGAATACGACCGGGGGAGACTTCACTCCGGCCACCTTCGTTTTCCTGCACGTGCGGCACGCCGATCCCAACGACGTGGACTGGAGACGGGTCAAGATGAACGACCAGGGGGACGGGACCTGGAAGCGCACGTTCATCGTGCGGCACAGCGGGCGGGATCGCCTCATCGTGGACGCCCTCGACGCCGCTACCATTGTCCTCGGGACCCCCGACAACTACAGGGCGAATGAGTGGGGCATTCCGTACGTCATCGAATGACCCCGGTCTGACGGCCGGAGGATGCCCACGGGGGGGTGTGAGAGCGATCACACCCCCCTTGGATTTCATCGCTGGGCGGGGTTGATTTCCGGCGGCCACAATCGTATTTGTTCGCCCAGACCTAAACTAGAGGAGATCCGTGGTGATTCGTCTCTCGACGCGCCTGTGGCTCGCTCTCGTGGCGAGCACCGCTTTGGTAGCGAATGCCGCCGCTCAAAAGAAGGCAGCACCGGCTTCGAGCAGCGGAACGATGCAATCGGACCGCCCGCTGCTTGGCCCCGAGATCGGCTTTGCCACCAACTCCTTCGACTTGTTCGTCGGTGGCCAGTTCGCCTACAAGGTGGCTAAGGATTTCGACATTTACCCTTCGGTCCTCATCTACTTCCCCAGCGACGCATCAGCCTGGTCCCTGAACGCCAACATTCGGTGGTGGCCCAAGCTGAATATGCCGAATGCGGGGCTGTACACGGGCGGGGGCCTCGGGTTCACTCACGTCAGCGCCAACAACTGCAATGTCTCCGGGTGTTCCGACACGAAGGTCGGCCTGAACCTCCTCGGCGGCTGGCAGTTCAAGACCTCGAGCGGTCTGCTTCCTTTTGCCGAACTCCGGGCGATCCTCGCGAGCGACGTCGACCGCATCGAATTCGTGGGCGGGATCAACTTCAAGCTGTAATCGTCATACCCGACTACCGGACGGCGCGTGCCGTCCGGTAGTTTTTTTTTGCCTGCGGCTCTCAGGGCTCGATGTAGAATCGTCCTCCGGCGAGTGCTCCCAGCGGGAAATTGATGAACCCGATCACTACGGCGAGCGCATACACGCGGCCCGGCGTCGTTCCCATGGGGGCCTCGCTGAGGGCGTGCAGCAGGCCCACGATCACCCACATCAGCAGCCCGGCGATGCAGGCGGTGCGGGGGCCGGGACCGAAGCGGGGCCGGATGGCGGCGTAGAGATACACCAGCACCAGACCGAACAGGAAATCGACGACCACGAACCACGCCGGCAGCGGGATGCCGAAGAACGTACCGCCTTCGGGCAGCGGAAAATCTCTGGCGAACACGACCCCGTAGGCCAGATAGTCGATCACGTTCAGCACCACTCCCGCGACCAGGCCGCCCACCAGGACGCCCTTCAGATCGATCTTGCCCATTCGATCACCTCGCCGAGAAGGGGAGCTGCGACGGGGTGCCTAGAACTCGAAGCTTTCCATGCGCCGGAGTCCCACGCGGAGCGGGATGGCCGTGGCCGTCGCGCAGAGCAGCGCGGCGATCGCAAACCAGAAGATCATCCCTCCCCCGATGGTGACGGGGCGCCCCTCGAAGACGGCCCGCACATACGTATAGACCGCCTGCCACAGCAGAAAGATCACCGCCGCGAGGAGCACGATCGTCGTCATCATGAACATCAGGCCGCCGAACGAGGTCGGGATCTGCGCGGCATTCTCCGTCTCGAACTGCGGGTACAGCGCGCCGAAGCCCAGCGCCAGCGCGGCGATCGCCAGCGTCAGGGCGACGATCGTCGCAAGGCTCATCACCATCATGAACGGTGAGACCTTGAGCAGCACGTTGGTGAGGCCGGTGAGCAGCAACGCGAGGACCAGGAGGGGAACCGTCCCGACCCAGTACTTGGACCAGAGCAGGGCGCGCAGGTCGAGTGGACTCGAGCGCAGCAGCCACATCTGCCGGCCCTCCAGCGACACGGCCGGAAAAATGAATCGCGCGGCGATCGACGCCAGCACGAAGCCCGCGAGCCCGAGGTTCAGAAACGACACCAGCGTGACATAAAAGAAGCCCACCGGCTCGCCCTGATGCAGCGGGAGCGCTTTCATGTTGAACAGATAGACCACCACCAGCGCGGCGAGCAGGATGAGCTGGCTCCACTGGGTGGTGTCGCGAAAGAACAGTTTCACGTCCTTGAGCACGAATTCCCGCTTGGCGACGGGAAGCGGGCGGAGCAACCCGCCGACGGTCCAGCGCCAGAAGCCGCCGCGGATGAATCGCTCCGCGCCTTCCTGAGCCTTGGTGAACCCGGTGGCGAACAAACGGCTGTGGAGGGCCGCCCCGACCGTGACGAACCCCGCCGCGGTGCTCCACAGCAGGATCAGCGGGAGCGGATCGATCGAGCGATGCAGATAACCCATCGTCGCCTGGGCGGCCCACTCACTGGGCAGCAACGGAGACGTCGGCGCCCGCAGCACCATGAGATAGTCGAGCAGGTTGCGGTACCCCTCGGGGCGGGCGAGCCGCTCCGGCCGAATGATCCGGAGCAGCATGATCAACCCTCCCGCGGCGCCGATCGCGATGATCGACAGCAGGTCCCGGGTCCGGCGGGCCGGGAAGACGTTGACCAGAATCAGGGTGATGGCGCTGCCGATCACGGCCGGGACGACCAGCATCGGCAGAATGGTCAACACGGCGTAGGGGATGAACAGAAGCCCGCCATGGTAGACCACACCGTAGGCGGAGAGAATCGGGATGATCATCAGCGCCACCATCCAGGACGAGTGGACCAGGGTCTCGCCCAGTTTGGCCAGATAGAGCCGGAGCCAATCGACCGGCGCGGACACGAGGAGGTCCAGGTCCTTCGCCAGGAAGAAGCTCGACAACGCCGTGATGATATTCGAGAGCACGAGAATCGAGATGAACGAAAGAAACCCCAGTCCGAGAATCTTGGCCGGGATCAGGGCCCCGAGCTCCTCGGCTCCGCGCAGGTACTTGAGGATCTTGTACAGGATGCCGAAGACACCCGCCCAGAACAGGCCGCCGATGAACAGGAGCACCAGCAGTTTCCCGATCCCTCCCCGTGCGCGGTCCTCGCGGAAGCGCTGCAGCGCCGTCCGCCATTTCGGCGTCAGTACGTGGATCAGGCCTGGCTGCTTCACTTTCCGAGCACCTCCACCAGCTCCCGGACGGCGTGCCCGCCGGTGAGCTTCAGGAACAGCTCCTCGAGGCTGGCGTCGCCGCCGGCGTGCTGAGAGCGGATCTCGGGCATCGTCCCGTGGGCCACGATCTTCCCGTGCTGGATGATCCCGATTTGATCGCACATCGCCTCGGCCACCTCCAGGGTGTGGGTGCTCATCAGCACGGTCCCGCCCCGCTCGACGAACTGGCGGAAGATGTCCTTGAGCAAGCGGGCTCCCTTGGGGTCGAGCCCGACCATCGGTTCGTCCACGACGATGCACTCCGGCCGGTGAATCAATGCACTGGAGATGATCAGCTTCTGCCGCATCCCGTGACTATAGGCTTCCACGAGCTCATCCTTCCAGGATGTGAGCTCGAAGACCTCCAGCAGCTCGGCGATGCGCCGCTCCACGGGCGCGCCCTCCTGGCCGTACAGGCCGGCCACGAACCGCAGAAACTCGGCACCGGTCAGCTTGTCGTAGACAAAGGGCCGGTCGGGAATGAAACCCAGCCGCATCTTGGCGGCGATGGGACGCTCGTGCACATCGTCGCCCCCCAACAGCACGCGGCCGTTGGAGGGGCGCAGGATGCCGGCGATCATCCGCAGGGTGGTGGTCTTTCCCGCCCCGTTGGGTCCCAGGAATCCGTACAGCACGCCCCGCGGGATGTGCAGAGAGATATCGTCCACGGCGACGAAGCTCCCGTACAGCTTGGTCAGGTTCTCCAACCGGATCATAGTACCTCGAGCTTCAAGCTCCCGATCAAACGGATCAGCTCGACCTGGCGAGCGAGTCCCCCGATGGCGAACCGCAGGTGGGCGGCGTCGGCCGGGAACTGATCGAATGTCGGGTCCACGGCCACCCAGTCGCCAAGATAGACCTCGGGCCAGGCGTGATAGTAGAAGCGCCCCCGCAGGTACACGAGGCCGGCCGCGGTTCGCGCCGGGAGACCGAGGGCGCGGGCCAGCGCCACGTAGAGAACGGTGTGCTCATTGCAGTCTCCCCGCCGGGAATTGAGCACGGCGACGGCGCTCGGCACACCCGGTGAGATCTCCGCCTTGAGATTCTGGAACACCCAATGCACCAGCAATTCCGCCACCTTCCGGGGGTCGCGCTCCCCGGCGGCGATGCGACGGGCCTGCGCCACGACCCGCGGGTCGGTGCTTTGAATCAACGGCTCAGGCCGGACGAACCGCTGCAGTGCGGTGTCGCTCGCGGGCAGCCGGTATTCAGCCGTGAGGGTGGTGACCGATTCGCGGCGGACCGTCAGCGTGTCGCCAACGAGCGCCTGACGGCCGGCGCCCAGGTCGAAGCCCGCCAGGGGAACTCCCGAGAACCGCACCCGCAGCGTGGTTCTCTGCTCGGGCATGAGCTGGACATTGGAGGCGATCGCCGTCGCGGCGATGATGTCGCCCTGAGCCGGTGCCGCGCTCGCCGCGGCCACGCGCGCCGTGTCGCGATGGCGGAAGTTCTCGTACGCGAGCTCGAACGCCGTGCGCTCCATCGTGAGGCCGAGCGGGCTCTGCGCGCGCACAATGTGGCCCTGGCCGTCGATCCACGCCTCGAGGCCCGGCGCGTCGCCGGTGACCCCCAGACGGAAAGCGCGGAGCGTGTCGAAGTGGACCGGCACCCACGCCATGGTCGTCGAGTCGTAGTCCGCGCTGTCGGCCACGATGAGGCTCGATTCGGCGGTCACCTGGACCGTCACGTCTCGCTCGGCCAGCGTCAGGGGATCGAACAGCCGCGTGGAATAGGACTTTCCTATCCGGAGCTCGCCCCCAAAGGCCAATCGCAACGGCAACAGGGATGGCGGGACGATCGGACGTGTCAGCTTGACGGAAGAGCGCTGGCTATCCGCCGCGCTGATGATGGTCAAGTGGAGGACGCTGTCCTCACTCACAGTGGCCCTCGCATCGAAGCGGTGTCCCGCGGCATCCACCGTCGTGACGACGGAGCGGAGGCGCAGGGCCCGGTCCACGATGGCCAGGCTGCGCCCGCTCGTGCGGTAGAGCTTCCCCAGCGCCGGGACGTCCACCACGAGCACGTCCTCCACGCTGATCGAGTCACCCAGCGTGTCCACGGTGGTCGAGGCGTAGCCGGCCTGCTGGGCACCCAGCTGCAGCCGATAGAACACGGCGCCCGGTGGGACCGCCAGGGCCGCCTCGGCGAGCCGGGCACCGGTTGAACGGAAGTACTCCCGCTTGATAAGCCACCCCAACGCCAGCGCCCAGACGGTGAGGATCGCGACGGCCCAATGGCGCCGGGTCAGGAGTACCTCGCGGTCAAGCGACGCAGCACTCCTGCAAACACCTCTCGCTCCTCCTCGGTTTCCACCACCACGGTCACCTCGGGCAGTGCCGAGGTGGTGGCCTCCTCGAGGAATACGGAGACGAGGATCTCCGCCGCGGTTTCGAGCGTCAGGTTGCCGGCCCCGATGCCGATGGGGGGCACGCTGAGGCGGCCGAACCCCCATTCTCGCGCCTGGGCCAGCGCGGCATGCCAGGCCCGGCGGACCCCGGTCGGGGAGACCGCCTCTTCGCGTCCCAGGATGATCGCATGGATGACGAATTCCGCGGGGAGGTCGCCGCCCGCCGCGGTGACGACGGCGGCGCCGACGGCGAGCTCGATGCTCGAGCGGGTATGTCGAATGAACTCCGCCCCGCCCATCTGTTCGAGGCGCCGGAGGGCGGGGGTCGTGGGGGCGAGGTCGGTGGTGGCGGGTCGGACGATCGCGTCAGCGGGAAGGAACGCGAGGTCGTCCACGACCACTCGCATCACCGTCGCGAGGCCTCCCGGGCCCGGCGGTATGCGGCGGTCGCATCGTTGGGCCGGCGCAGTCGATCGTAGACGACGCCGAGTCCGAACAGGGCCTTGGCATGCTGCGGGTCGATCTCCACGGCGCGCCCGTAAGCGGCGAGAGCGCCCTGCAGGTCGTCGATGTGATTCAAGGCTTCCCCAAGGTGGAACCAGGTGGCGGCGTGGGCGCCGTCGCTGGCCAGCACCTGACGCAGCTGCGGCACCGCCTCCCCCCATAACCCACGACGCATCAGGAGGAGACCCAGCGCGAGCCGGGCATTCTGGTCTTCGGGGGCCAGGGTCATCGCTTCCCCAATGTCCCGTTGCGCGGCGGCGTAACGGCCGGTCGCGGCCAACAGCGCTGCCCGCTCGAGGCGCAACGGCACGCTGTCGGCCTGCTCGGCCAGCGCCCGGTCCAACGCGGCGAGCGCGCGCTCGCCGTCGGTCGTCCGCAGGACGGCTGGGGAAGATGCGGTCGCGGCCGTAGCGGCGTTCGGGCGCGCGGGGGTTTCGTGCTCCCCGCTCGAAGTGAGCAGCAATTCTTCGGCTTCGCGCGACAGCTCGGCGGCGACGCGGGCGCGATCCTCTTTTGTTTGACCGCGCATGTACCGTCGCATCATGTCGTCACCTCGCTCGCGAGCCACGAGAGGTAGCGGTCCAGGCCGTGTACCGCTGGGAGCGCCAGCAGCTCCGGGACCTGATAGGGATGGCGTTGCTCGATCGCGCTGCGCAACGCGTCCCATTTCGCCGCCTCGGTCTTCAACAGCACCACGACTTCGCTCTCTTCCTGCTGCGTTCCCTCCCAGCGATACCAGGAGCGCGCGCCGGGGAGCATCGTCCCGCAACCGATCAATCGCGCCTCCAACAGCCCGGTGATGAAGCTGCGCGCATCGGCCTCATTGCCGAGCGTGGTCAACACCACCAGCGCCTGCGTCATGAGAGGGGGTGCTAACGTACGGTTCGGTGAGGAGTTAGGCAAGAGTGTGGCCCGCACGCCACGTGGGAGGCGTGACGCTAGGGTTGCTCGCGGTGGCCATCCTTTGCGCCGTCCGACCCCCGGTTTTCCTCGTCAAGGCTTGGGTTTTCGGGCAAGCGTCGTCTCCTCTGGCCGTCGCCTCTGAAGGGCCCTATCGTAGCCGCGCCCTCTTGGAGCAGCGGCCACTGGAAGACACGCCTCGCCTCACCGCCGCCCTGGCCGGACGCTACGCGATCGAGCGGGAGCTCGGTGCCGGCGGCATGGCCACGGTGTACCTCGCCCATGACCTGAGGCACGACCGGAGCGTGGCGGTCAAGGTCATGCGCTCTGAGCTCGCGGCTGTGATCGGAGCCGCCCGGTTTCTGCGGGAGATCACCATCTCCGCTGGCCTGCACCATCCCCACATCCTTGCGCTCTACGACTCCGGTGAAGCGGAAGGCTTCCTGTACTACGTCATGCCCTTTGTGGAGGGGGAGTCGCTGCGGGACCGCCTGAACCGCGAGAAACAGCTGCCGGTTGATGACGCGTTGCAGATCGCGCGTGAAGTGGCGGATGCCTTGAGTTATGCCCACAGTCGCGGCCTCGTCCACCGCGATATCAAACCCGAGAACATTCTGCTGCATGAGGGCGCCGCGCTGCTCGCCGATTTCGGCATCGCCCTCGCCGTGCGGGAAGCGGGGGGCGACCGTCTCACGGCAAGCGGGTTGAGCTTGGGGACTCCGCAGTACATGAGCCCGGAGCAGGCCACGGGCGAGCGAGGATTGGACGCGCGGTCGGACGTCTATTCGCTTGGGGCGGTGGTGTACGAGATGCTGGCGGGGCAGCCGCCCCACGTCGGGACCACCGCCCAGGCAGTGATCGCGCGACTGTTGACCGAGCGGCCCACCAGCCTGCGCACGCTGCGGGAAACGGTATCCGATCCGATCGACGCGGCCGTGGCCAAGGCATTGGCCAAGGTCCCGGCAGATCGGTTCGCGACCGCTGCGGCATTCGCGGCCGCCCTGCTGCAACCGGTCCCGCCGGCGGCTGCCGTCACCCGGTTCCGGCGTGGCAGGGGGTGGCCGGCCCGTGCATGGCTTGCCGGGGCCGGGGTGGTGGCCCTGGGCGCCGTTGCCACCTGGGTCGTGCGTGGCGGGGGTCGCGTCGGACGCGGCCATGAAAATGCCGCTGCGTTCACTCCGATCCGCCTGACGACGAGCGGTCAGGCGTTTACGCCGGTCATCTCGCCCGACGGGTCCCAAGTGGCATATGCGGCGCGCGAGTGTTCGGAAGACGGCAGTTGCACCTGGCGCCTCATGGTTCGCGAAACCGCGAGCGATGTCGAACGCCCTATCGTAGAGGGGCTGGACTACGCTTTCCCCTATCAATGGAGCCGCGATGGGTTGTGGCTGATGTTCACCGGCGATGGGCGCGACAAGCCCTTCGGCCACTACGTCGTCTCGCGGCTCGGCGGTCCGTTGACCTACCTGGGCAATAAGGTGTCCAACTTCCTCCCCCAGGGGGACACGGTGGTCACCGGGTCCATCGCCACGGCGACAGCGACGGCTAGAGCGCCGATCCACCTCCAATTCTTCGCCCCACCTTGGCGCCAGCCGACCGACAGCGTCGCGATCGACCCTCCCGGTGGCGAGCACCAGCTGGCGGCGATCCGAGTTCCCCGGCCTGGCCAGTGGCTGGCGATCGGGTGGACGGGCCCCATGTGGGGAGGCGGCCTCATCACGCTGCATGATCGGGGCGGGAGGCGAACCGACAGCTTGCCGACGCCGTACGGAAACTTGTTCCGGTGGTCGGTGGATGCCCGGGCGATCCTCCTGCCGCTTTTCATCGAGGAGCGCAGCGAGGCGGCGCTGCTCCGCATCGCCGTGGATGCCTCGGGCCGGTTCGGTCGGCAGGACACCCTGGTCATCATGCCGGGCGCCTCCTCGTCCACCGTCTACGATCTTTCCGAAGACGGGCGATCGTTGGTGTACGAATCGAACAAGGCTGGAGAATCCACCGTGTGGACGGCGACGGTGGGTCGGACGGCGCAGCGCCGGGTGGCGACCTCCTCCCAGTGGATGAACGCGCTGATTTCCCGCGACGGCCGCCGCGTGTTCCATTCGCAGATCTCGCCTGTCGGAGACTCCCTGCGGGTGCAGTGGTTCGTCACGCCGTTCGATTCGGGTGCGAGCCGGCCGGTGACGCCGCCGCTCGCGGATCCGTTTACCTACACCGCTGACGAACGGGGTCTGTTCATCGGCACCCCCATGCACGGCGGACGTGCCCGCATCTCCGTCTACGACCCCCTAACGGGTGAGGCGTCGCTGTTCGCCGAGCGGCCGGCATCCGGGTTCGACATTTTCCCCGGAACCGCGGGGGGCTTGATCGAAATCGACAGCAGCGGCGACACCGTGCGGCTGCTGGACGCCCGAGGGCAGGAAGCGTGGCACACCGCCATTCCCGATTCACTCGGTCGGGTTCCCTCCATCATTTCCTCCCCCGACCGGTCTGCGTTCGCCACGATCACGCAGCCCTTGTCCCTCGAAGTTGGCCCCGATGGCAACGTCGGGGTGGCGCTGATCGAGCTGGCGGCGCCCACTGGGACCCTGAAGGTCGTCACCCGGCTGCGCTTGGTCTCGTTCTGGCCATACGCCTGGTCGGACGACGGGGGGATCTACTTCGGGATGGCGACCGCTACCGATCCTACCTTGCGGCTTTACCGGATCCCCGCGACGGGAGGAGCTCCCCGCCGGATCGGCCCGATCCCCGTTCAGAACAACGGCGTGTGCTCTCTCTCGGGAAACGCCAGACGTTGGGCGTGCACGAGGCAGCAATGGCTGACCGACCTCTATCTGATCCGCAATTTCGAATCGCGTCGCTAGCGACCGGCCACGGCCACTTGGCGAGGCCCCGCGCCGCCGGGTCGAATCCCCGTTCGCCCGCGGTGGTGCTCGGATTCCTCAGCATTTTCGTGGTGAGCCGGCTGTCCGCCCAGTGCCCCGACGGCTCCCCGCCGCCCTGCTCCCAAACCGTCGTGCGGACCCCGGCGCCGAACAGCGTCGCGGTGCTCTATCTCGACAACCTTTCGCGCGACACCGCCGACGCGTACCTCGCCGACGGGCTCACCGAAGAGATCATCATCCGACTGGGTCAGGTACCGCGTCTGGAGGTGAAGTCGCGGTTCGAGGTACAGCGGTTTCGTGGCCGGGCCATCGCGGATCCCCCGGCCCTCGGCCGCTCACTGAACGCCGCCTATCTGGTGACCGGGAGCGTGCAGCGGGGTGGCGACCAGGTGCGGTTGCGCGTGGCGCTGATCCGGGCGGCGACGCGGGTCCAGATGTGGGGGGACGTCTTCGACCGGACCAGCAGCAACCTGCTCACGGTGGAATCGGACATCGCCCGCGACGTGGCCCAGGCGATCACCGGGCAGCTGCTGCCGGACGAGCGGAAGCGTCTCGACCGGCCACTGACGCGCGACCCGCTGGCCTACGAGGAGTACCTGCGCGGGCTGCGACTGGTGCACGACAACTTCGACGAGGCTTCGCAGCGCGAAGCGATCCGACACTTCGACCGCGCGATCGCACGGGATTCGGGGTTCGCCGCCGCTTTCGCCGGGCAGGCGACGGCCTGGGAGGGACTCGCGGACGGCTTCGTGCTGCCATCGGAGGGGTACCGGCGGGCGCAGGAAGCCGCCGTCCAGGCCATCACCCGCGATTCCTCGCAGGCGAGCGCCTACGCCACGCTGGCCTCGGCGGTGTTGGCACTCGACCGCGACGCGCGGGAAGCCGAGCGCCTCGCACGTCATGCCATCTCGTTGAATCCCCATGACGGCTGGTCGCACTGCAACTTGAGCGACGCGCTCCTCGCCAGGGGCCAGATCGACGCGGCCATCGAGGAGGCTCGCCGCGCCTGGGAGACGGACTCGCTGTTCTCCGCGAACGGGACGAGCTACGCGCAGAAGTTGATTCTGGCGCGCCGCCTGGACAGTGCGGCGGCCCTGTTGCCGAGACTGCGCGCCGTCATGACGAAGGCGGATGTGGACCCGATCGAGGGAACGCTGCGGGCGGCTCAGGGCGACTGGCGCGCCGCGGAGCCGCTGCTCGGGTGGCGCTACTATGGTGGTTCGTTTGGGGGGACGTACGTGCGGGCCCTGCTCGCTCGCGGTGACACGGTCGCGGCGCGGGCTACGGTCGACTCGATGCTCCTGGCACGGTCCCCGGGCTACTACAACCCGATGGCATTGGCCCGTGCGTATGCCGCTCTCGGTGACCTGGATCGGGGCATGGAGTGGCTGCAGCGGGCTTTCGACGAACGCACCTTATGGGTGGTGGCGGTGCGCGTGGACGTGGAGCTGGCCCCGCTGCGCGCCGATCCACGCTACGCCGCGCTGGACCGGCAGCTGCGCTATTGACGGTCCCCGCGGGTAGTGGGACTCAGGCTTGATCCACGCCGGAGCTCACCGAGCGCTGCCGGCCGCTCCGACGCCGGCCTGCTCGCGGAGTTGCTCCTGCTTCAGGGCAATGGCGCTCGCCTTCACGAGGTAGTACGTGAGCACCAATTGCGTGACGGCGAGCGGATTGGAGTGCCGCTGCACGTCGCCGTCCTGGAACACCCCTAGCCGATCCGAGCGCAGGTGCCGCGCGGCGGGCATGTGATCCCACATGCGAGCCTCGATCGTCCCAGTGGCCGCATCACCGATGTTACCGCCGATCTCGAGCAAGTCCCCACCCTCGACGCCCCGCTTGAGACTCAGGTCGGCGGTACGGTGCTGCCCTCCCGCCGCGAGCACGTCCTCGAGATCCGGCAGCGGGATGGGGTGCCGCAGGACGATGCGCACGTTCAGCCGAGTATTGTCCTTCGTCTCACGGTATTGGGGTGGCGGATAGAAGGAGATCACGATGTCCGCCTGCTCACGCTGCGGCATGATATAGGTCTCGGCGTCGTGGCGCCGGTGCTCGAGCTGTCGCACGACTTCCTCGCGAGTGTAGCCGCGCTTGGCGGTGTCCCGCTGGATCTTCCACCCGATCCGCAGCTCCGGATCGGGATCCAGGAAGACCGACACGTCCCACTGGCGGCGCAATTCCGGGGTATAGAGCGCGTGAAGTCCGTGGATGAGGACGATCGGCCTCGGCGTCACAAATTCCGGCGGTCCGAAGGTACCGTTGGAGTGATCGTAGACCGGCTTGAAGATCGTCTCGCCCTGCCTTAGCAACCGCGCATGCTGACCCATCAGGGCGAGATGGTTCGCGTCGGGGTGGAGCGCCGTAATCTGACGCGCTTCGCGCGCCGCCCGATCGAGCGAGTGGTAGTCGTCGAGGCAGATAAGGGTGACGCGGTCGGCACCCAGGATGGCGACGCACCCGTTGGAGAGCGTCGATTTTCCCGCCCCCGAGTCTCCGACCAGGCACAGCATGATGGGTCGTCCCGAACGGAACGGCATGGCGGGCCTCCCTTCAATCCTCGAACGTGACGCCGGCCCAGAGCGCCATCGCATCGCGCAGCTCGGGGCAGTCCTTCGCCGCCTGCTCCAGGGTGCGGCCGGCCGCCACGGCTTCCGTCGCCACACGGTTCGCCCGCGCCCCCGCCCGGCTCCCGCCAGGATGGCCGTGCGTGCCCCCACCGAACAGCCAGAAGCAGTCGTTGCCGTAAATCTCGTGCAGCGCCGGGATATGCAGCACGTGGATCCCGCCGGACGCGACCGGGAAAACCGTCTTGAGACTCGCCCATTCCTGATCGAAGTAGACCCCCGCGGCCGGATTGGTGGGTACGAAGTCGGTGCGGAGCATGTCGGCGATGGCCATCGTGGCCATCCGGTTGCCCTCGAGTTTTCCGACCACCGTCCCGGTATGGAGGTGGTCGCCGCCAGACAGGCGGAGCCACTTGGCGAGCACGAGGAAAGAGATGCCGTGCTCCTTCTGGCGGTCGATCACCGCGTGCATCGCCCGGTGGACGTGGACCATGAGCCCGAGCTGGGCGGCCCGTTTCACCAGGCTCTGGTGCGCGGCGAAGCCCAGGGTGAGGTAATCGCTCATGACGTAGCGCGAGCCGAGCTGGTCGGCGTACTCCACTCGCTCGAGGGTCTCCTCGGTCGATGCCGCCGTAACGTTCAGCCAATGCCCCTTCGCTTCGCCGGTCTCGGCCTCCGCTTTGTGGACCGCGTCCATCACGAACGCGAACCGATCGCGCCACCGGTTGAACGGCTGGCTATTCATGTTCTCGTCGTCTTTGGTCGTGTCGAGGCCGCCCATGAGGCACTCGAAGACGACGCGCGCGTAGTTCTTCGGGCTGAGGCCCAGCTTGGGCTTCACCGTGCCGCCGAGCAGCGGACGGGCATGCTTGTTGAGCCGAGCTCGTTCGTTCTCGATGCCTGTGGGCGGTCCCGGAAAGGTCTTCACGAGCGCGAACGGAATCCGCATGTCTTCCAGCCGCAGCGCGGCGACCGCCTTGAACCCGAAGACATTGCCGACGATCGATGACATGATGTTGACGATCGAGCCCTCCTCGAAGAGGTCGATCGGATAGGCGATGTAGGCGATGTCACCGTCGATGCGGTAGCACCGCGCCTTGTACTTCTCGAGATCCGTCAGCGCGTTGGACCATACTTCCGTCCAGGTGCCGGTGGAGGACTCGGCGGCTACGGCGGCGGCGGCCTCGACTCGATCGACGCCCGGCTTCGGCTGCACGCGGAAGGCGCACAGCAAGTCCGTCGCTCGTGGCTCGTACCCAGGATCCCAGTAGGCCTCCCGATACGGGTTCACCCCCGGCACGAAGGCCGTGTTCTTGGGTTGGGCAACGCTCGGCTCGGCCGCACGCATGGAAAGCTCCCGGCAAGAGAGGCAAGCGTCTCGCGACGCGCAAAAAGCACGATTACGGCGGACCGGTGGAAGAAGTCATGAACGCGGGATGAAGCTTTGCCAAAACGAAATGCGGGCAGCCCCGACAAGAGGTTGATCACGAGCAACCAAGGGGACCCACCCGGAGGATTGACCGCGGCGGCGCCCACTGACTAGCGTGCAAGGCTATGGCCGGCGACTTCCTCATCGTCCGCGGCGCGCGCGAGCACAACCTCCAGAACATCACGGTTCAGATCCCCCGGAACACCCTTACGGTGATCACGGGGCTCTCCGGCTCCGGCAAATCCTCCCTCGCTTTCGACACCATCTACGCCGAAGGCCAGCGTCGCTACGTCGAGTCGCTTTCCGCCTACGCCCGGCAGTTCCTGGGCCTCATGGAAAAGCCCGACGTCGATGCCATCGAAGGGTTGTCGCCGGCGATTTCCATCGAGCAGAAGACGGCGGGCGCCAACCCGCGCTCCACAGTCGGGACGATCACCGAGGTCTATGATTACCTGCGCCTGCTGTGGGCCCGTTGCGGGACGCCGCATTGTCCCAGGGACGGCTCACCGGTCGAGCGACAGAGCGCGTCGCAGATCACCGATCTCGTGCTGCAATGGCCGGAGGGAACCAAGATCGAGGTGCTCGCCCCTCTCGTCCGTGGTCGCAAGGGAGAGTTCCGCGATCTCTTCGATGGGGCCAGGAAGCAGGGATTCGTGCGCGTGCGCGTCGACGGGGAGACTTACGACCTGACCGAGGTTCCGAAACTGCACCGCCGCAAGAACCACGACATCGCGGTCGTCGTGGATCGGCTCGTGGTCCGGTCCGCCGATCGCAACCGGCTCGCCGACTCGGTCGAGACGGCGTTGCGCGCGGCGGAGGGCGTGGTGGAGGTCGTCCAACATAGGGCCGGCGGCGGTGCCCCCAAGTCGACCCTCTTCTCCGAGCGGTACGCCTGTCCCCAGTGCGGCCTCTCTTTGCCGGAGCTCGAGCCACGGCAGTTCTCGTTCAACTCGCCGTTCGGTGCCTGTCCCGACTGCTCCGGGCTGGGCACCCGTCGCGAAGTGAACGCCGAACTCGTCCTCGGTGATCACAGCCTCTCCATTCTCGAGGGCGTGATCCTCCCCTGGGGAGAGCCGTCCGGATACCTGCGGAAGGTCGTGCTGCCCACGCTCGCCAAGGCGCTGGGGTTCGACCTCGACTCGCCGTGGCGCGACCTCGCCCCGGCCGTGAAGAAAACGATTCTCCAGGGCGCTCCCGGGAAGACGTTCACCTACCAGTACCACAGCGAGCGCTGGCACGGCACCTACCAATCGGGATGGCGCGGAGTCTTGGAGCACGTCGAGAAGCGGTATCGCGAAACCACCTCCGACGCGGTGCGCGAGCAGCTCGAGGCGTTCATGGTGGAGCAGCCCTGTCCCACCTGCCAGGGGCGGCGCCTCAAGCCCGAAAGCCTCGCGGTTCTCCTGGCGGGCAAGAACATTGGGGAGGTAGTGGCGCTCCCGGTGTCGGAAGCGCTCGCCTTCTTCGAGCAGGTGCCGCTGCGCGGAAATGGACGCGCCGGGATCGATCCGGGGATCGCTCGGCCGATCCTGAAGGAAGTGAACGACCGACTCCGCTTCCTCAAGAATGTGGGGCTCGACTACCTGACCCTCGAGCGGTCCGCGGTAACCTTGTCGGGTGGCGAGGCGCAACGGATCCGGCTCGCCACGCAGATCGGCAGCCGTCTGGTGGGGGTGCTCTACATCCTCGATGAGCCGTCCATCGGCCTGCATCAGCGGGACAACAAGCGGCTGCTCGCCACCCTGATGGAGCTCCGCGACCTGGGCAACACGGTCCTCGTCGTCGAGCACGATGAAGAGACGATCCGCGCGGCCGACCACGTCCTCGACCTGGGTCCGCGGGCAGGACGGCACGGCGGCCTCGTCGTCGCCGAAGGATCGCTGGCGGACGTGTTGCGGCACCGGGAATCGCTCACGGCCCGCTATCTCCGGGGGGAGCTGCGGATCGCCGTGCCGCCGCGGCGGCGCGTCGTGGCCGAAGACCGCATCCTGCGCGTCGTCGGCGCCCGGCACCATAACCTGAAAGACCTGACCGTCGAGTTTCCGCTCGGGCTCTTCATCGCGGTGACCGGCGTCTCGGGATCGGGAAAATCCACCCTCGTCACCGATATCCTCTATCAGGCCCTCGCGCGGCATTTCTACCGGGCCAAGGTGGTGCCGGGGACGCACACCCGTCTCGAGGGGCTCGAGCATATCGACAAGGTGATCGACATCGATCAGAGCCCGATCGGGCGCACGCCGCGGTCCAACCCCGCGACCTACACCGGTCTCTTCACCCCGATCCGCGAGCTGTTCACCTTCCTGCCCGAGTCCAAGATCCGGGGGTATGGGCCGGGACGCTTCTCCTTCAATGTGAAGGGGGGGCGGTGCGAAGCCTGTCAGGGGGACGGATTGGTGAAAGTAGAAATGCATTTCCTTCCCGACGTCTACGTTCCCTGCGAGGTGTGCAAGGGCCGGCGCTACAACCGGGAGACCCTCGAGGTCCGGTATAAAGGAAAGTCGATCGCGGACGTGCTCGACCTCACGGTGGCCGACGCCCTGGAGTTCTTCGAGGCGCAGCCCCGGATCCGTTCGAAACTGGAACTGTTGAACGACGTAGGACTCGGGTACATCCATCTCGGGCAGCCGGCCACGACGTTGTCGGGTGGGGAAGCCCAGCGGGTCAAGCTGGCCACCGAGCTGGCCAAGCGGGACACCGGCCGGACGCTGTATATCCTGGACGAGCCGACGACGGGTTTGCACTTCGAGGACGTACGGTTGCTCCTGGAGGTGCTGCATCGGCTGGTGGACAAAGGCAACACGGTCGTGGTGATCGAGCACAACCTCGATGTGGTGAAAACGGCGGACCGGGTGTTGGACCTCGGGCCTGAAGGGGGCGACGCCGGCGGGCGACTCGTGGCGGAGGGGACGCCGGAGGAAGTGGCCCAGGTGAAAGGCTCCTACACCGGGCAATTCCTGCGGAAGGTGTTGCAAGCGGGCGACTAAGTCAGCAGGTTGGTCCGGGGGATGGCGTGCATATGAGCGGGGATTGGACACCGGTAGTTGGGCTCAGCGTCACGTTTCTTACGGTCGGCACCGCAGTAGTACTGCGCGGGCCGATCGGGAAGGCGCTTGCCGACTGGATTCGCAGCTGGTCGCACACCGAGCAACGTTGGATCGAGGGGAAATACGGCGGAGGACAGCCGGCGGAAGAGGTCGCCGCGCTGCAGGCCGATGTCGAGGAGTTACGCCATCGGCTCGCGGAGGCCGAGGAACGGCTCGACTTCACGGAGCGTCTGTTGGCGAAAACGCGGGACGCCGAGCGCCTCGGCCCGGGGCGGCCTTGATGGAAGACATCCTCGCCATCATCCTCATCTTCGGTGGGGGCACGATCGTGGCTCTCGGGTTTTCGCCGATCGGTCGCGCCATTGCCGACATCATCCGGCGCAAGGGACAGACACCCGTGGGAGAAGACGTGCGGGCCGAGCTGGCCGAGCATCGCGAAGCGTTGACTGAGGAGCTGGAAGCGGTGCGACGTGAGGTCGCGGAGCTGGCCGAACGGCTGGACTTCGCCGAACGGCTGCTCGCCAAGAACCGCGATTCGCAACGGCTCGCGCCGCCGTGATCAGATGGAGCTAGGGATGCCTCCGGGAGATCTCCTCCTGACCATCATTGTCATGGGAGGCGGGTTCTTGTTGCTTCGCCCGATCGTGGCCGCCTTGGCGGAACGGATCCGTCATAAGGGAGTCGGGGCGGGGGAGGCGGGCTCGGCCGAGCATGCTGCCCTGATCGACGAATTGCGGGAGGTGCGCCAGGAGGTGGCCGATTTGGCCGAGCGGGTCGATTTCACCGAGCGATTGCTCGCCAAG
>DATJXC010000065.1:0-12950 GCA_035500495.1 Gemmatimonadales bacterium | reverse complement strand
AGCTTCCAGCGCGACGGCTCGATGCTGCAGGTGAGCGTGCGCCTGCTCAGCGCCGACGATGGTCGCGTGCTCTGGAACGGTAAATTCCGTCGCGCCCAGACCGACATCTTCGCGTTTCAGGACGAGATCTCCGATTCGGTCGTGCAGGCGCTCCGGGTGCGGCTCGCGGGCGGGACTCGTCCGCTGGCGCGGCGAACCACGGACAACCCAGAGGCCTATGACCTTTATACCAAGGGTCGTTGGTTCTGGAACCAGCGGGGCGGCGGCGCCGCGCCGCTGCACCGGGCGATCGACTTCTTCGAGCAGGCGATCGCGCTCGACTCGAACTACGCGCGGGCGTGGGCGGGGCTGGCGGACGTCTACAGTCTGCTCCCCGCCTTCGGCGATCTGCCGCCCGCCGATGCGTTCGGCAAGGCGAAGCAGGCTGCGCAGCGGGCGCTCGCCTTGGACAGCACGTTGGCTGAGGCGTACATATCGCTCGGCATCATCTACGTGCACTACGACTGGAACTGGCCGGCCGCGAGGCAAGCGTTCGACCGGGCCGTGGCACTCGACACGACCGAGCCGCGCACATTCCTCTTTCGCGCCTGGTACGACGCCGCCCAGGGACAACTCACCGATGCGCTGCGGGATATTCGCACGGCGCAGCGACTGAACCCGCTCTCTCCGATCATCAACGCGCGCGTGGGGACGACCCTGTATTACCAACACCGCTACGACGAAGCGGCCGCCGCGTTGCGCCAGGCGATCGAGCTCGACTCGACCAATGATCTCGCGCGCGCCGAGCTGGGACGGTCCCTGGCCGTGCAGCGCCGGTACGGCGAAGCGCTGAAGGCCCTGCCCAACAACCCCGACCTGCAGGCGGGTTACCTGGGAGCCGGCGTGCCGGGCTATGTCAACGCTGTGGCCGGCCGTCGCCAAGCCGCTCTGGCCATTCAGCGGCGCCTGGAGCAGCGCGCACGCGAGCGTTACATCACGCCGGAAGCGTTTGCCTTCATTGCCGTCGGCCTGGGGGACACCACCCGCGCCCTCGACTGGCTGGAGCAGGCCCACCGCGAGCACGCGTTCTACATGACCTTCCTCGCCGCCGATCCTCTCCTCACTCCGTTGCATCGCAGTGCGCGATTCCAGAAGATCGTCCAGGCGATCGGGGTGCGCGCGCCGGCGGACACCGCACCCACGCCGTAACACAAGCCATGTTCGATTTCGCGCTCCAGGCGACCTCCGGCGCCGCACGCGCCGGTGTCCTCACGCTTCCCCATGGCGCCGTCGAGACGCCCTGCTTCATGCCGGTCGGCACGCAGGGAACCGTGCGCGCCCTGTCGCCAGCCGACCTGCGAGCGGTCGGCGCGCAGATCGTCCTGGGAAACACCTACCACCTCCACGTCCGACCCGGAGAGGAGGTCGTGGCCACGCTCGGCGGCCTGCACCGCTTCATGGGCTGGGACCGCCCGCTCTTGACCGACTCGGGGGGCTTTCAGGTGTTCTCGCTCGAGGGGTTCCGCCGGGTGGACGACGAAGGCGTGGAGTTTCAAAGTCATATCGACGGCGCCCGCCACTACCTCACCCCTGAGCGCGCGACCGAGATCCAGTGGATCCTCGGCGCCGACATCGCGATGGCCTTCGACCACGTGGTGCCCGGTAACTCCGACGAAACGACCGCGCGTGACGCCATGGCACGGACGACCCGCTGGCTCGAGCGCTGCGCTCAGCGCCACCGGGCTCTGGCGGGTGGGCGAAGCGCGGAGCTCCTCTCGCAGCAGCCCAGCGGGCACCCGCTGCTCGAGGACCCCCGCGCTTCACCCACCCGCCAGACGCTGTGGCCGATCATTCAGGGTGGGACCCACCAGGCCCTGCGGCACGAGGCCCTGGAGCGAATCGTGGAGCTGGGCGACTGGACGGGGATCGGCATCGGCGGCCTGGCCGTGGGCGAGCCCAAGCCGGTCATGTACAGCATCCTCGAGACGCTCGAGCCGCGGCTCCCCATTACGCGCCCCCGTTATCTTATGGGCGTGGGGTTTCCCGAGGACCTGGTCGCGGCGGTGGAACGCGGGGTCGATCTGTTCGATTGTGTCGCGCCCACCCGCAACGGTCGCAACGGCAGCGCCTTTACGCCGGATGGCCCGGTCAATATCCGCAACGCGCGGTTCAAGACCGACGCGGGACCCTTGGACCCCACGTGCGACTGCGAGACGTGCACGACCTTCTCACGCGGCTATCTGCGGCACCTGTTCGCCGCCGAGGAGCTGTTGGGGCTACGGCTCCTGTCGTTGCACAACGTGCGCTATCTGATCCGGCTCGCCCGGGAAATGCGGGCGGCGATCGAGACAGGGCAATTCACCGGGTGGGCCGAAGGCTGGCGCCGCCGTTACAGCGAACTGGAAGGCTAGATGACGCATCCCATCCTCGCGCTGCTGTTCGCTCCCTCCGGTCAGACCGGGGGTGGCCTGGGCCTCATCATTTTCCAGGCCGCGGCCATCATGGCCATCTTCTACTTCTTCCTCATCCGGCCGCAGCGCCGGCAGGCGGAGGCCCACAAGCAGCTGCTGGCGTCGCTGCAAAAGGGCGACCAGGTGGTGACGACCGGCGGGATCATCGGGGAGGTCATTCACCTGAAGGAGAATGAAGTGACGATTCGGAGCGGCGAGTCGCGGCTGGTCGTGGCGCGTCCCAACATCGCCTCCATCACCAACCGCTCCGCCGAGGCCAAGACCACGTGAGCGTCCGGAAGCTCCACCTGCTGGGGTCCCCGGTGCTGCGTCAGCGGTCGGCACCGGTGGCCGGGGTGGATGCCGCGGTTCGGCAGCTCGTGGACGATCTCTTCGAGACGATGCACGCCGCCAAGGGCGTGGGACTCGCCGCGAATCAGGTCGGTGTGGCCCAGCGGGTCGCGGTCGTAGACGTGGGAGGAGACACGCCGGAACCGGTCGTGCTGATTAATCCGGTGATCGTGTCGCACAGCACGGAACTGGAAACCGCCGAGGAAGGCTGTCTCTCCATCCCGGACATCTTCGGTGATGTGGAACGACCGCACGCCATCGCCCTGGAAGCCCTGGACTTGGACGGACGCCCGTTCCGGCTCGAGACGGAAGGGTTTCAGGCGCGCGCCATCCAGCACGAGGTCGACCACCTGGATGGGGTGCTTTTCCTCGACCATCTGTCCGCCGTGAAACGCGGCCTGCTCCTGTCGAAGTGGAAGCGCTCCCGCAAGGGAGAGTCCGGATACCTGAAGGAGGTCACGCCGGAGCCGGCGGGCGAGCTCTAGTGGTCGTCGTGTTCTTCGGGACGCCGGAGTTCGCCGTCCCATCGCTGCGCGCCCTCGTTGGTGAAGGGTTCGATGTCCGGGCCGTCGTGACACAGCCCGACCGGCCCCGGGGCCGCTCGCGCTCCGCGCTCGTCGCTCCGCCGGTGAAAGACGCCGCGGCCGCCGAAGGCATTGCAGTATTCCAGCCCGAACGCGCCAGCGATCCCGCGCTGCTTGCCACGCTGCGCGAGCTGGCCCCTGACGTTGCGGTCGTGGTCGCCTACGGACACCTGCTGGGCCCCGAGCTGCTCGCCATCCCCCGCCTCGGCATGGTGAACGTCCACCCCTCGCTGCTGCCCGAGCTGCGCGGCGCCGCCCCGGTCGAATGGGCAATCCTGCGCGGCATCGAGAAGACCGGCGTTTCCATCATGCTGCTCGACGCGGGAATGGACTCCGGCCCGGTGTTGCACCAGATCCCGCACCGCATCGCCCCCGGCACCACCGGCGGCGAGCTGTCGGAGCATCTGGCGGAGATGGGCGCGCAGGCCTTGATCGAGGCCCTGGCACTCTGGGACCAAGGCAGCCTGCGACCGGTGCCGCAGGACCATACCCGAGCCACCTTCGCGCCCAAACTCACGCGCGAGGTCGCCCGGATCGAATGGGGCAAACCAGCCGACGTCGCGATGCGACAGACCCTCGCCCTGGACCCGCGGCCGGGAGCGTGGACTCTGTTGTCTCCGGCGAGCGGCGCCGGCGACACGACAACCGAGCCGGTCGAGGTCAAGCTGTACGGCGGGCGCGTCGTCAGTGGACAGGGCGCTCCCGGTGAGGTGCTCGAGGCGGACGGGCGGCTGGTGGTGGCCACGGGCGCCGGAGCGCTCGAGGTGACCGAGGCGCAACCGGCCGGGAAAGAGCGCATGCCGGTCGCCGACTGGATCCGCGGACGAGGCATCACCCGCGGCCGACGGTTCGTATGAAGCCGCCGCTCCCGCACCTGCACGCCGTCACCGATGAGCGTGTGGCACGACGACCAGACCTGGAGTCGGTGGCGACGGCCTTGGCCCAGGGAGGCGGCGCGGACCTCGCCTTCCACGCCCGCGGCCGGACGCTCTCGGGGCTCGAGCACTTTCAGTTGGCCCACCGCCTCAACCATCCGCCTGCTCGACTCTTCGTCAACGACCGCCTCGACGTCGCCCTCACCGTCCCCGCGGCCGGCGTACAACTCGGCGCCGGGAGCCTCAGCCCCGCCGACGCCCGGGGAATGGGACGCGAGTGGTGGATCGGCTGCTCGGTGCACGACGCGGGCGAGGCGAAGGCCGCACGCCTCGCCGGAGCCGACTATCTTGTGGCTGGGCCGGTGTTTCAGACCGCGTCACATCCCGATGAAACCAGAGCCCCCCTGGGGCTCGGGCAGCTATCGGACATCGTGACCATCGGCCTACCCGTGATCGCCATCGGCGGAATAACCGCCGACCGAGTCCGGGAAGTGCGTGCCACCGGAGCGTACGGCGTGGCGGCAATCCGGGCGTTGTGGGACGCGACCGACCCGGCCGCCACCGCCGCCATGATGGCAGGAGCGTGTACCGCATGACCACCGCGACCACCATCGATATCGTCGTCAACGGCGAGCGCCGGAGCATCGCCGCGGGCGCGACCCTGCTCGAGCTGCTCGGCGCGCTGCAGCTCGATCCCCGGGCCGTGGTGGTGGAGCACAACCGGCAGATCGTGCGCCGCCCACTTCTGGGACAGGTGACGCTGGCCCCCGGAGACGCCGTCGAGCTGGTGCATTTCGTGGGAGGAGGTTGATTCGATGACCACCGCGGTCGCCGCGATCCGCGACGTCCCGTTCACGATCGCCGGCCGGACGTTCCAATCCCGGCTCATGGTCGGCACGGGCAAGTATCGCGACAACGACGAGATGATCCGGGCGATCGAGGCGTCCGGCGCCGAGGTCGTGACCGTGGCGGTGCGCCGCGTCAACCTCGATCGCTCGCGCGACGACAGCGTGCTGCACCACTTGGACCCACAGAAACACTTCCTCCTGGCGAACACCGCGGGGTGCTACACCGCCGACGATGCGATTCGCTACGCGCGACTGGCCCGCGAGGCCGGCTTCAACGACTTCGTCAAGCTGGAAGTGATCGGCGACGAAGAAACGCTGCTCCCGGATGTCGCGGGGTTGCTCGAGGCCGCCCGCGTGCTCGTGGCCGAGGGGTTCAAGGTCCTCGCCTACACGAACGAAGATCTCATCACCGCACTGCGGCTCCAGGACGCCGGCTGCGCCGCGGTGATGCCGCTGGCGTCGCCGATCGGAAGCGGGCTCGGCCTCTTGAATCCCTTCCACGTGCGCACGATCAAGCGACGTCTCACCGTCCCCGTCATCGTGGATGCCGGTGTCGGTACGGCCTCCGACGCGTGCATCACCATGGAACAGGGCGTCGACGGCATCCTCATGAACACCGCCATCGCCGCGGCGCAGGACCCCGTGGCCATGGCGACCGCGATGCGGCTCGCCGTGCGGGCCGGGCGGGCGGCGTTTCTCGCGGGCCGGATGCCGCGCCGAGAGGTCGCCATGCCCTCGAGCCCCACCGAGGGAATGCTGGATTAGGGGCCCCACCCTCTCGCGCCGCGCGGCCTGGCGGATCCTCCAGGCGGTGCGGGCCGGGGCTACCTTCGGCGAGGCCCGCGACCGACACCTGAACGGGCTCGACGACCGCGATCGCCGGCTGGCTTACGAGCTCGCGGCGGGCACCCTGCGGCATCAGCGCGAGCTGGACGGCGAGCTCGATCTCGCGCACGCCGATGCCCGTTTGCACGACGTGCTGCGACTCGGCGCGTATCAGCTGCGGCTGCTCTCGCGCGTGCCGCCACACGCGGCGGTTTCTACCGCCGTCGAGCTGGCCCGGGAAACGGCGGGCGAGGGCGCGGCGCGATACGTGAATCAGGCGCTGCGGCGACTGACACGGGAAGGGGGGCGGGGGGAGCGTGAAGGGGGACGAGGGAAGGGGGAAGGGGCCGCCACACATCCCCCCTGGCTGGTGGAGCGCTGGCGACTCCGGCTCGGGGCCGAGGAGACGGCGCGTCTCTTGGCGTGGAACGACACGCGACCGGCATTGGTGCTCCAGTCGATCCGCTGGAACGCTACCCAATTGACGGCGCAGCTCGAGGCCGCCGGCGTATCGTTCAAGGAGGCACCGTTTGGTGCCGGGGTTGAGATCCTGGCCGATAGGGACACGTCCCGCATCCCTCGTCCCACGTCCCTCCCGGGCTTCGCGGAAGGTGGCTTCGTCGTGCAGGATCCCGCGCAGGCGCTAGTCGTACGTTTCGCGGCGATCCCCACCAGCGCCCGGGTGTACGATGCCTGCGCCGCCCCCGGAGGGAAGTCGGTGTCGCTGGAGCGATCGGGGGCGATCGTCTTCGCCGGAGAAGGGCGGCGGGCCCGAGTGCGGAAGTTGACCGAGACGACGCGCCGCTGTGGACGGGCGATTCGGGTCGTCGCGGCGGATCTCACCTCCCCGCCGTTTGCGGCTCGCAGCTGGGACGCCGTGATGGTGGACGCTCCCTGCACGGCGACGGGGACGATGGCCCGGCATCCCGACGCAAGGTGGCGGATCACCCCGGCGGCGATCGCCAGGGCGGCCAAGCGGCAACGGCAGCTGCTCGAGGCGGCGGCCGACCTGACGCGACCGGGTGGGGTGCTGGTGTATGCAACCTGTTCGCTCGAGCCGGAGGAGAACGCGGACCAAGTGGACCATTTCCTGGGGCAACACCCTGAGTTCGTGCGCGCACCAGTCGCGGGCGTCGTCCCGCCGGCATTGGTGAGCGCGGCAGGTGATTTCCAGTCGCTCCCCTTCCGCGACCAGATCGATGGGGCGTACGCGGCACGCCTCCGGCGTGAACACTGATGGAGTTTCCGCGTCGCCTGCCGCCGCTGCGCGACTGGCACTTTCGCCTGCCGACGCTGCCACGGACCACGCTCGTGTCCTGGGGGATCGCGGCCGCGATCGCGCTGCTGGCGGGCTACCTCGTCGCCGCCCTGCTGATATTCCCCGCCCCGGTGCTGCCGAGCCGGCAGACGGTCCCGCGCGTCTTGGGGATGACACTGCCGCAGGCCCGCCAGGAAATCCAGCGGGCGGGCCTCGTTCCGCAGGACGGCGGAACCGAAACGCATCCGACCGCGCCGGGGGGCACGGTCATCTGGCAGGATCCTCCGCCGGCGGTGGCCGCCCAGGCCGGGGGCCGCGTGACCCTGGTGTCTTCGGCCGGCCCACCCAAGATTCCGATACCGGATGTGGCGGGGCTGGACTCCGGGCTGGCGCGTCGCCTCATCGCCGCCGTGGGGCTGGTGGTGGCTGACGTGGAATCGGTGCAGGCGGCGGTGGCTCCGGGAATCGCGATGCTGACACGGCCCGCCCCCGGCACACCGCTTCCCGCGGGCTCGAGTCTGCGGCTGGTGGTGAGCATCGGGGCGCCGACGATCAGCGTCCCGGATCTGCTCGGACTGACGCAGGCGGACGCGCGCACCAGGCTGGAGCTCGAGGGTCTAACGCTTGGCAGCGTCACGCGCCGCCGGACCGGCGACGCGGCCCCGGGAACGGTCATCGCGCAGAAGCCGGGCGCCGGAACGCTCGCGGCCCCCGGCACCATCGTGGACATCATCGTCGCGCGGAGTCCCCAGTGAGCGGCATTCGCATCGCGCCCAGCGTCCTGTCGGCGGACCTCACCCGCCTCGCCGAACAGGTGCGGGCCGTCCTGGATGGCGGCGCGGATTGGCTCCATGTGGATGTGATGGACGGGCGCTTCGTTCCGAACCTCACCTTCGGGGCCAACATGGTGGCGGCGTTGCGCCGGCTCACCGATAAGCCGATCGACGTCCACCTGATGGTCGTCGAGCCGGAGCGGTATATCGAGCCGATGGCCGCGGCCGGCGCCTCGGTGTTCACCTTTCATCCCGAGGCCACCACGCACGTGCACCGGCACCTCGCCACCGTGAAGCAGCGCGGGATGCTGGCCGGGATCGCCCTGAATCCGGCTTCGCCGCTCACCCTGGCCGAGGAAGTGATATCCGACGTGGACCTGCTGCTCGTGATGAGCGTCAACCCCGGGTTCGGCGGTCAGTCCTATCTGGCAACCGCCACCGACAAGATTCGCCGGGCGCGGAGTCTGTTGGCGAAGCATCGTTCCGCCGCTTTTCTGGAGGTGGACGGCGGCATCGGCCTCGACACCATCGGCGCCGCGTACGAGGCGGGCGCGGACACGTTCGTCGCCGGCAACGCCATCTTCTCCGGTGGAGACCCCGCCCGCGAAGTGCGCGAGCTGCGCCGCCGCTGCCAGGTGACCGTATGACCAACCAACGGCAATGGACGCTGGTCGCGGGGCTCGCGATGGCCGGTGTGTTCGCTGTGGCGCTGGCGATTCGGATCCGTCCCGAGCTGAACCTCGTGGGGGTCGGCTCCAACGCGCCGAACTTCTCGGCGGTCAATCTGCGCACGGCACGCCCCGCCAGCCTCGGCGACTACCAGGGAAAGGTCCTGCTCATCAACATTTGGGCGACCTGGTGTCAGCCCTGCCGGGTGGAGATGCCGGCGCTCGAGCAATTGTCCCGGCGGTTCAAGGGAACCGGCTTCACCGTCGTAGCGGTGAGTATCGACAAGGACGACTCGACCGTCGTCAACGCCTTCGTCCGAGAGCTGGGCCTCACCTTCGACATCCTGCACGACAAGACCGGGGACATCCAGCGTATTTATCAGACGACCGGGGTCCCCGAGAGCTTCGTCGTCGATCGCGACGGCGCGATCGTGAAGAAGGTGATCGGCGCGGCGGAGTGGGACAGTCCGGTGAACGAGGCGCTGGTCCAGCGGCTGCTCGATGAGCACTGATCTCCTCGCGCGCCTAACCCGTAACTGGCCGATCAAGCTCGCGGCTCTGCTGCTGTCGGCGACCCTGTACGTGGCCGTCGCGGCCCAGGAGCAGATCACCCAGGCCTTCCCGGTGACACTGGCCGTTGTCGTCCCACCCGGCCGGACGCTGCTGCAGGCGCCACCGCAGGTGTCGGTCGTGGTCCGCGGGCGCGGCCGCGAGATCCTCAAGCTGCGCGTCTTTCCCACCGCCCTGGCGGTCCGGGTCCCCGATACGCTCACCGCCCCGGTCTGGCACGTCATCCTGCGACCGGGCGACGTGGATCTCCCCAAGGGCGCCGACGTCGAAGTGTCCGACCTCACCCCGCGGGAGCTGGACATCCGGCTCGACTCGGTCGTCGGCAAGAACGTGCCGGTCGTGCCGCGCGTCACCGTGCTTCCCGAGTCGGGCCAGGCGCTGGAGGGCGGCCTGCAGCTCACCCCCGCCGTGGTGCGGGTGGTCGGGTCGGAGCAGGCGCTCGCCCGCATCGAGTCGGTGACCACGGTTCCAACGGAGCTGTCCGGTGTGCACGGGGCGTTCCAGCGCAGCCTCCCGATCGACACCGAGCCGCTCGGTCTCGCCCGCATCGCCCCGCGCTCCGTCCAAGTCAGCGGCACCACCACCACGATCTTCGAGCGCACTTTCGAGGCGATCCGCGTCGAGTCGGGAGCCGGCGCGCTGGCGGGGTTCACGCTGCTGCCCGCGCATGTGGCCGTCACCGTGCGCGGCGGGGAAGCCCAGGTCCAGGGGCTGTCCCGGGACAGCATCAAGGTGATCGCGCTGATTACCAATCCATCCGCCGCGTTCGCGCAGCTCAGGGTGCTGGCCCCTCGCGGACTGACGATCCGCGTCTCGCCGGATTCGGTGGAAGTCCGGCGCAAGGAGAAGGGCCGTGGCTGACGTCGTGCTCGGGATCGAGACGTCGTGCGACGAGACGTCCGCGGCGATCCTGGTGCGCGGCCACCGTGGTCCGGAGCTCGCCAGCCTGGTGATCCTCTCCCAGGACATCCACCAGGTCTTCGGAGGCGTGGTCCCGGAGCTGGCGAGCCGAGCTCATCTCGCGACCCTGCCGGCCGTGGTAGAGCGCGCCCGTGCCGAGGCGGGCGTGCCGATGAGCGCCATCGATGGCGTCGCGGTGACCGCCGGGCCCGGGCTCGTGGGGGCGCTCCTCGTGGGTGTGGTGTACGGGAAGTCCCTCGCCTACGCCGGCGGCAGGCAGCTGATCGGTGTGAATCACCTCGAGGGCCATCTCTTCGCCCCGGCCGTGGAGGATTCCGAGCTTGCTCCCCCGTTCGTCGCCCTCCTCGTGTCCGGCGGCCACACCCTGTTGCTCGACGTGCCGGCGTGGGGACGGTATCGCTTGCTCGGTGCGACACGGGACGACGCCGCCGGCGAGGCGTTCGACAAGGTCGCCTCCCTGCTCCAGCTCGGGTATCCCGGCGGCCCGGTGATCGAACGGCTGGCCCCCCAGGGCGACCCGACACGATTCGCGTTCCCGCGTCCGATGCGCGACGAAGGCCTCGAGTTCTCCTTCTCCGGCTTGAAGACGGCCGTGTTGCACGCCGTCCGTGCCAGCTCCGACCTGGAACGCGACCGCGCCGATCTCGCCCGGGGCTTTCAGGACGCGGTGCTGGACGTGCTGGTCACGAAACTCAGCCGCGCGGTGGACCTGACGGGGCGGACGGTTGCCGTCCTGGGCGGCGGCGTGGCGTGCAGCCGGGCGCTCGCTGCGCTCGCGGCTGAGCGGGTGGGTGGCCGGGCCCGCGTCGTTACCGCCTCGCCACGACTCAACGCCGACAATGCGGCGATGATCGCGCGAGCCGGGTGGTGGCGCCTCGAGCAGGGCGAGCGCAGTCCCTGGACGCTCGATGCCGAGGCCGGCCTCCCCATCCCGGGTCTCGAGCCCCACTCCCCACTCCCCACTGGCCACTATTCATGACCGTATATCCACTGGCACTGCATTTCGGCTGGCTCGAGGTCACGGGCTACGGCCTGATGTTGTTCGTGAGCTTCTATCTCGCCGGCTGGGCAATGACCCACGAGCTGCGCCGCCGAGGGCTCGACGAGGAGTACGCGGCCAACATCGTCATCGCGGCGGTGATCGGTGGCTTGTTGGGTGCCAAGCTCTGGTACGTGGCGTTGACCGGTGACTTGGACGCCCTGATTCGGCGGGGCGGCTTCGTGTGGTATGGAGGCTTCATTGGGGGGTCACTGGCGGTGATGTTCAACAGCTGGCGGCAACGGGTGCCGATCCGCTTCACCGCGGACCTCGTGGCTCCCGCGCTCGCGCTGGGCTACGCCGTGGGCCGCGTCGGGTGCTTCCTGGTGGGGGATGATTACGGCATCCCCACGACCTTGCCCTGGGGGGTCAAGTTTCCGCAGGGGCTTCCCGCCACCACCGTCGGCAACCTGATGCAGCTCCACGTGAAGTTCCCGCCCGGCACGGACGTGAATCAGCTCGTGGCCGTGCACCCCACCGAGGTCTACGAAACGACGTTGATGTTGCTCGTGTTCTGGTGGCTGTGGCGGCACCGTGACCACCGCCACGCGACGGGGTGGCTGTTCTCGTGCTACCTCGTGTTCGCGGGGCTGGAACGGTTCGTGATCGAAGCGTTCCGCGCCAAAGACGACCGGCTGCTCGGCTCCGTCACGCTCGCCCAGGTGACGAGTATCGGATTGATACTCGTGGGAGTGTACTTGATGCAGCGACTTCGCACGGGAGAACCGGTCGCTCCCGCGATGTTCCTGCAGCGGAAAGGCCCGCCGCCCTCGGAGAGTGGTCCTAAGAGCTCGTAACCGCCCCGGCTAGCGGGGACGCAACCGGACCGCGCGGACGAACGCCCCCAGCGCCAGCAACACCAGCACCCCCTGGAGCGCCAGCGATTGCACCGTGGGGTAGATCCCGAGCAGCGGGGCGCGCGGCGCCCACTCGATGACCGTGGTGCCGATGATGTTCCCCTCCTGCAGCTCCGCGATCCCTTTCCCCGCGAACACGAAGGCCATGTAGTACAGCAGCGCCCCGGTCACAGCAAAGAACGGCCGCATCGGGATCCGCATCCCCAGCCGCATGATCACGACGTAGATCGCAACGAGTGCCACCGCCCCACCACCGATCCCCAGCGCGACCGCCCCGACGCCACCGCTGCCGCCGGAGGCGAGCAGCGCCTTATAGAAGAGGATCGTTTCCACCCCCTCGCGATACACCGCGAGGAACGCCACCGACGCCAGCGCCAGCGCCGACCCCGAGGTCAACGCCGCTTCCATCTTGACCTTGAGGAACGCGTTCCACTTGTCGGCTTCGATCTTCGAGAGCAGCCAGTAGCTGACGTAGAACAGGACGGCGACCGCGACCAGCATGGTCACCCCTTCGAGCAGCTCGCGCTGGGCCGGCGTGACCTCGAACATCAGCTCCAGCACGGCCGCCGTGACTAGGCTCGCGGCGACCGCGACCCAGGCACCCAGCGCCACCTCGCGTCGCCGTTCGGCCGCCCCCGCGCGCGTACAGAACGCCATCAGGGCGGCGACGATCAGAATGGCCTCGAACCCCTCGCGTACCAATAGCAGGAACGACTGAGCCAGGAGACTCGCGCCCGAACCCCGATCGGCCACGAGTCGCTCCCCGCGCTCCAAAGCGCCGAGCAGCTCCTGGTGAATGCCCTGCAGCTCCTCCGCGTCGGCACCCGCCGCGGCGCGCTGGCGCAGGGCCGCGAACCGTCCTTCCAGCTCGTTGGCGAGACCGGGATTCTTGACCCGGATGTCGGTCTCCACCTGCTCGAAGGTGAGATAGGCCTCGAACGCGAGCTTGTCG
>DATJXC010000064.1:0-73731 GCA_035500495.1 Gemmatimonadales bacterium | reverse complement strand
CGTGGCGCGGGTCTCCTGGCGCAGCTGCTGGGCCGCCACCAGCGCCTCGTTCATCGCGCGCTCCCGCTCGCGGAACACCCGCAGCTGCTCGGCGAGCGCCGACACGCGCTCCTCGAGGACGGACCGTTCGCGCAGCACCCGTTCCAGCTCGTCCGCCACGCGGATGCGGAAGTCGTCGACCCCGACCGGCTCATAGCCCCGCAGCGTCCGGCGGAACTCCTGCTTGCGCACGTCGAGCGGCGTGAGATGAAACGCGGGCTCGGTCATGTCGGTCTCGACCCGAACAGGACGGTACCCAACCGGATCACCGTCGCTCCTTCCTCGACCGCTGTAGCGTAATCGCTGGACATCCCCATCGAGAGCGTCGGTAGCCATGGTCCCTCCTCCTGCAGTCGGTCACGCAGCGCCCGGAGATCGCGGAACGTTCGCCGTTGCACGGCCACGTCATCGGTCAGCGGCGCCAGAGTCATCATCCCTTCGAGCGCGAGACTCGGCAGCGCCTGAATCCGCCGCGCGATGCCCGGTGCCTCCTCGACTGTACAGCCGCTCTTCTGCTCTTCGCCGGCCAGGTTCACCTGCAGCAAGACCCGTTGCCGAACCTGGGCGGCGGAAGCGCGGCGGTCCAGTTCCTCGGCGAGGGCCACCGAATCCACGCTGTGGATCAGCGCGAAGCGGCCGGTGACCAGCTTCGCCTTGTTGCGCTGCAGATGCCCGATCAGGTGCCAGGTGGCACGCCGCTCGAGCCCGCCCGTCATTTTGTCGAGCGCTTCCTGCACGCGGTTCTCCCCGATATCCGGGAGGCCGGCGTCCAGCGCCGCCTGCACCGCGTCGGCGGCGAACCCCTTCGTCACCGCCACAATGGTGACCGGGTGCGACCATCCGCCGGCGGCCTGCCGCCGCGCGATCTCGGCCCGTACCTGGGCCAACCGCTCGGCCAGACCCGCAAAACTCATAGCCGAGAATTGTACCGCTCACGGGGGGGTGAAACAATCCTGGGGAACCGGAACTCAGCTAGGCAGACGAGGTTGCCGCTGGCATGTCGAGGCGGGAAATGGCACCGGAGAGGAGATCGCGGACCTGATCCGGGGTCAACGGCCGGTGCAGCTGGCCGTGGCTCGCCACGGATATGGTCGAGGTCTCCTCCGAAACGACGAGGACCGTGGCGTCGGTCTCCTCGCACAATCCCAGCGCCGCCCGATGGCGGGTGCCAAGCGACTTGTCGGAGACCTTGAACTGAGTGAGCGGCAACACGCACCCGGCGCCGATGATCCGGTCGCCGCGGATCAGCACCGCCCCGTCATGCAGCGGAGAGTAGGGCGTGAAAATCGTCGTGAGCAGATCGGCGGAGACCTTGGCCTCCATCGGGGCGCCGGAAGAAATAAACTCGTCCAGTCCGATGTCACCCTCGACGGCGATGATGGCACCGGTCCCCGCGCGGGACAACCGGTCCACGGCTTCGGCGATTTCCTCGGCCACCGACTGCCGGTCGCCACGGGCGAATGCCCGCATCAGCCGTGATTGCCCCAGCCGCGCCAGCGCGTTCCGCAGCTCGGGCTGGAACATGACCACGGCCGCGAACGGGGCGAAGGCGAAGATCAGCCCCAGCAGGTAGCTGATCATCGTGAACTTGGCGAACAGCGCGGCGAAGTAGGCGAGCGAGAGGATCACCAACCCCACGACGATCTGAATCGCGCGCGTGCCCACCAGGAACAGCAGGAAGCGATAGATCACGAACGCGACGAGGAGGATCTCGACCGTGTCCGGCCACAATTTGGGAATGAGGAAGCGATAGGCTTCGAAGTTCATCGCGTCGAATCGAGCGCGGCCGCCACGCGAAGCGCCTCCCGAGCGAGAGCGACGTCATGGACCCGGAACAGCCGCGCGCCCCGCTCCCACGCCAGCGCGCAGGCCACCGCGGTCGCGCGGTCGCGGTCCGCGACCGGCTGCCCGGTCGCCGCCCCGAGGAACCGCTTGCGGGACGGTCCGACGAGTACAGGATAGCCCAGGCCGACGATGGTGGCCAGTTCATCGAGCACCCGGAAGTTCTGCTCCGGGGTTTTCGCGAATCCGAATCCCGGATCCACCACGATCCGCTCCGCCGCCACGCCGGCCGCCTCCGCTCGCGCGATCGCCGCGCCAAGCTCCTGGGCCACCTCAGCGGCGACGTCGCCGTAGCGGGCCAGCCCGTCCATCGTTTCCGGCGTCCCCCGCATGTGCATGACGACCAGCCCCGCCCCGCGCTCGGCGACGACTCCCGGAAGCTGAGGATCGAAGGCCAGCCCCGACACGTCGTTCACCGCGACGGCACCCGCATCCAGCGCGGCGCGCGCGACAGCCGCCTTGCGGGTGTCTACGGAGACGGGGGGCAGCCGGCGCCGCACCAGCTCGGCGATGACCGGTACCACGCGGCGGCACTCTTCCGCCTCCGGTACGAAGCCCGCCCCGGGGCG
The DNA here is from genome assembly GCA_035500495.1 of Gemmatimonadales bacterium. GTDB lineage: Bacteria > Gemmatimonadota > Gemmatimonadetes > Gemmatimonadales > GWC2-71-9 > DASTHG01. The sequence goes on along the minus strand of DATJXC010000064.1, from coordinate 71,281 downwards.
CGTCGATTCTCCACCGACGTCCAGCAGACCCGCGCCGTCCGCGGCGAGTCGCTCCGCGTGCGCGACCGCTTGCTCGAGGGTCGAGAACTTGCCTCCGTCCGAAAACGAATCCGGCGTGACATTCACGACCCCGACCAGGACCGGCTGATCGAGGGAGAGCGCCGCGTGGGCGAGGCTCCACCGGCGCGGCGGCTCGGCCACCGTGGTGAGGTAACGGGCGAGGTTCGCGCCGACGGCCGCCAGCTCCGCGGGAGCCCGATCGGGGCGCGCCAGCGGCGCGAGGCGACTGAGCGTGGCAGCGATCAGGCCCCAGCCGGGACCGGTGAGGACGTCCGCCCCAGCGCGCACGCCCCAATGGACCAGGGCCTCGCGCTCGTTGTCAGTGAGGGGATCCAGCAGGACCACTACCGGCCGGAGACCGGTCGCGGCGAACCAGGCGGGATCGGCATCCCACCCGTGAGCCGCGAGCGCCGCGCGCACCGCCTCGGGGGTGTGGGCGGCGAGCGCGGTGACGTTCACGCCCCGGCGGGTTCCGGGGGCGGGCTGCCCAGAATCGGTCCGGGCACCGGGGGCGCCGGCTTTTCGCGGCTTCCAGCCACGGCGGGCGGAACCGGCGCGGCGGGCCGTACCAAGGGCGGGAGCGGCTTCCCTTCGACCACGAGCGTCACCTCATCGCGGTCGAGGGTTTCACGTTCCAACAGAGCGCCGGCCAGCCGGTCGAGGGAGGCGCGGTGCTCGGAGAGAATGCCTCTCGCCTTCTCGTACGCCTCTGACAACAGTCGCCGGACCTCCTGGTCCACGAGCTCGGCGGTGCGGTCCGAGATCTCCCGCCGCTGCACGATCTCCCGACCGAGGAAGATCTCGGCTTCCCGATCGCCGACCGCGATGGGTCCGATCGCTTCACTCATGCCGAACTGGGTGACCATGCGGCGGGCCATTTCGGTCGCCTGCTGGATGTCCGAGTATGCCCCGGTCGTGACCTTGTCGGGCCCGAAGACCAGCTCCTCGGCCACGCGACCGCCATAGGACATCGCCAGCTGGCCGTGCAGCCACTGCCGCGTCACGTTGCGCCGATCCTTCTCGGGCAGGAAGGACGTGATCCCCAGCGCCCGCCCCCGTGGCACGATCGTCACCTTATGGATCGGGTCGATCCCCGGAACGGTCAGGCCTACGAGCGCGTGGCCGGCCTCGTGATACGCCGTGAGACGCCGTTCCTCTTCGGTGAGCACCATGCTCTTGCGCTCGAGGCCGAGCATCACCTTGTCTTTGGCGTCTTCCAGATCCTGATAATCGACCTGGCTCTTGTTGCGTCGCGCGGCCAGCAGGGCGGCTTCGTTGACCACGTTGGACAGCTCGGCGCCGGACAATCCCGGGGTCGCCTTCGCAATGCGCTCGAGATCGACGTTGGTCGCGAGCGGAATCTTGCGGGTGTGCACACGCAGGATCTGCTCCCGGCCTTTCACGTCGGGCATGTCCACCACGATCTGGCGATCGAACCGGCCCGGGCGCAGCAGGGCCGGATCGAGAATGTCGGGCCGGTTTGTGGCGGCGAGCAGGATCACGCCGTCGTTCGACTCGAACCCGTCCATCTCCACCAACAGCTGGTTCAGCGTCTGCTCGCGCTCGTCGTGACCGCCGCCCAGGCCGGCGCCGCGATGCCGCCCCACCGCATCGATTTCGTCGATGAAGATGATGCACGGGGCGTGCGTCTTCCCCTGCTCGAACAGATCGCGCACGCGGGACGCCCCGACGCCGACGAACATCTCGACGAAATCGGAGCCCGACATCGAGAAGAACGGACGGCCCGCTTCACCGGCGACGGCCTTCGCGAGGAGCGTCTTCCCGGTTCCCGGCGGGCCGACGAGGAGGGCGCCCTTGGGGAGCCGGCCGCCCAAGCGGGAGAATTTCTGCGGATCCTTGAGGAAGTCGATGATCTCCTCGAGCTCCTGCTTGGCCTCGTCGCAGCCGGCCACGTCCGCGAAGGTGATCTTCGGGGTGTCGCCCGCCAGGAGCTTCGCTTTCGATTTCCCGAACGCGAACGCCCGGTTCCCACCCTGCTGCATCTGCCGCAGCATGAAAATGATGAGCCCGAGCATCAGCAGGTACGGCAGGAAGTTCAAGAACAGCACGCCGAACGATGGGCGAATGTCCTTGGCGCTGACTTCCACACCCTTGGCGCGGATTCCCGTCACCCAGGCGTCGGTCGCTTCGAAGGGCAGCAGCGTGGTGAAGTGGTTTACACTGCGCCGGCCTTCGCCGACCGAGCGGCGGAAGTCGCCCTTGATGCGGACGCGCTCGGTGATTTCCACCGCGGCCACGTTGCCGGAATCGACCTGCTCGGTGAACTCGGAGTACGGAATGTCCGCCGCGTCCTGGCGGGTCTTGGCCGCGAACTGGACGAGCAGCACGGTGCCCAGGATGAGGAACGCCCAGAACGAGAGCGTCCGCAGCATCCGGCCCCATTGGAAATCCCGCGGCGGCGGGGGAACACGATTCGCCATCTAGGTCACGCTCACCAGGCTCAAGTCAGACTTGCAATATAAGGAAGGTGCCGGAAGTTCTCCGCATGGTCCAGGCCGTACCCCACGAGAAAGGCCGGCGGAGCGTCAAAACCCACGAATCTCGCCTCCGACTCCAGGTGCGGCGCCACGTGCTTGTGCAGCAGCGCACAGATGCTGAGGCTCTTCGGCCGGCGCAGCCGCAGCAGCGTCACCAACCGGTTCAGCGTCTGGCCGGTTTCGATGATGTCCTCGACCAGCAGGATATGGCGTCCAGTCAGGTCGGTTTCCGGGTCGTACAGCAAGCGTACCTGGCCGCTCGATACCGTGTCGCTGCCGTAGCTCGCGGCCACCAGGAAATCGACCTGCAGCGGCCGGTCGATCCGGCGCACCAGGTCGCTCAAGAAGATGAAGCTGCCCTTGAGCAATCCCAGCACCAGCAGGTCGCCATCCCGATAGGCCGCGGTGATCTCGGCCCCCAGCTCGGCCACCCGCCGGGCGATCGTCTCAGCGTCGTAGACGATCCTGGCGAGCTTGGTCCCGCCCGTCTGCTTTAGTGTCGCTACGTTCGGTAACGTCAAGCCGCACCGCCGGGGTTCCTGGGTCCGGGAGCTGCTCCGCACTGCGACAGATGCCCGGCACCCAGAGAATGGTTTCACCGCGCACGACCACCGGATACGACGCCCGGTCGCTGCGCGGCACGCGCGCTTCCATGAGCAGGCGGCGCAGCGGCCGGTGTCCCACGCCGCCGAGCGGCAGGACAACATCTCCGGCGCGCGGCGCCCGCACGCTCCACCCTGCACCGGGAATCCAGGTGCGCCAGCCGCCGCGCTCCATGTGCGGCGGCGCCGGCTCCGGCTCCCAACCAACCCGCCAGCCACCGAACGTGGCTCGACCGCGCTCGCCGGCGGGAGCGAGAGCCGTCACCGGTGCTGGCCCTTCCCGTCGTACCCGGAGCCGGTCGAAGGCGACCTCTCCCGACCAGCCCGCGCCGAGTGAGATCCGTCGACCGGAGGGGCGACCGGCCAGCTCGAGCAGGCGGCGAGCCTGGCGTTCCCCCAGCCGGCAGCCGACACGTCGCCCCGCCGCGCGCAACACCGTTTCGGCCAACACTTCATCATACCCCGCCAAGGAAGCGCGGACAACGTCGTAACCGGAGGCTTCGATCCGAAGTTCAAGGCCGGGAAGCAGATCGAGGACCGAGTTCCACGCCTGGCGATCCCGGGCGGCCTGCCGACCCACGTCGAGAATCCGCTGTCGGGCGTCTCCGCCGATCCGCTGCTCGATGAGCGGAAGCAGGGTCGTGCGGATCCACGAGCGGAGGTGCCGCGGGTCCCGGTTGGCCGGGTCGCGGTGCCACGCCAGCCCGCGTGCCGCGCAGTGGGCCTCGAGCTCCGCACGGGTGAAGGGCAGCAGCGGACGCACCAGTCCGCCCCGCGCCTTGGCCGGCACGCCGGCGAGCCCGGCGGGTCCGCTCCCGTGCAGGAAGCGCAACAGCACGGTCTCCACCTGGTCGTCCCGGTGGTGCGCGGTGACGAGGTAGCGGGCGCCGACGTTCCGCTGCGTGTCGCGCAGCCAGGCGTAGCGCGCGCGTCGCGCCGCGGTTTCCGAAGCGCCGGGACCGAGGGGTGGAGCCAATTGTCCGAGCTCGAACGGCAGATGATACTGCGCCGCCAAGTCACGCACTGCTTCCGCGACGGCGGCGCTGTCGCCGGAGATGCCGTGGTCCAGGTGGCCCACCACGAGCGACACGCCGCGCGCCGCGGCCACCTCGGAGAGCAGATCGAGCAACGCCACCGAATCCGCGCCCCCCGATACCGCCGCCAGCGCGGTCCCCGGCTCCGTGAGGAGCCGGCCGCGGTCGAGATGCCTCTGGAATCGCGCGAGCAGGGTGCTCATGTATCTTCCGTTCCATGTTCGATCCGCAGGCGACCTACCAGCTGCTCCGCAACCTCACCTCGCCGGTGGTCGCCATTACATCGGAGCGCGGGGGGAAGCGGAACGGCATGATCATCGACAGCGCCGTGCGTGCCTCCATCGTCCCCGACATCCCGCGCCTCGCGGTCTTCATCCACAAGTTCAATTTCAGTCACGACCTGATTTTCGACAGCGGCCGGTTCGTGCTGCACCTGCTGCGCCAGGACCAGTTCGATCTGATTCATGCCCTGGGGTTCGCCAGTGGGCGCGATCGCGACAAGCTCGCTGGGATCCCCCACCGCCTGGGGACGTTGGGCGCTCCGGTGCTCGACGAGTGCCACGCTCATTTTGAATGCCGCGTCATCAATGCGATGGACACCGGCTCTTCGACCTGTTTTTTAGGCGACGTCGTCGCCGTCGGCTACGGAGCGGCGGCGAAGCCCAGGGGCCAGGTCATGACCGCCGCGTATTTCCGCGCCAACCTCCCGGCCAGCTGGCGAGAGGCCTACGAGCACCACCTCGGCGCGGCCCAGGCGGTCGCGCGGGCCCACTCCCGGGATATCCGGGCGCTTACCTGGCGCGACATGCCTCGATAGAAGCGTTGCGTTGACGCAACGAGGCCGGGCGTAACCCGGCCTCGCTCAAACACTTCCGTGCCCGCCAATAGCGGCGGAGGGACTCGAACCCCCGACCCGCGGATTATGATTCCGCTGCTCTAACCAGCTGAGCTACGCCGCCGTAGCGGAAAGCCTAGCTGCGTCCATAAGTCACGGTCAAGGTGTGGCACACGTCCTGCACCAAGTGATGCTTCGCGGGATAAATTGCGTCCTCTCGTGCGTTTAGAACCTCTGGACATTCGCCCAGCGCGGCCACGCGCAGCCACCAACCGCTTGGCGGCGGTCTTCGTCATGGCCGCCACCGCCGTCCTCGCGACCTGTCAGCTCGACAAGCTGGTGAACCCGCCTGAAGGTGGGCTCTTGAAACTCGCTCCCGACAGCCTCGCGGATTCCGCCTTCGCGGGCGCCACGGCCAAGCGGACCGACACGCTCATCATCGGCAATCTCGGTGCCGGATCGCTCGACTGGCGGCTGACGACCAAAGGCGCGAGTCCCTGGCTTTCGTTCAGCGCGACGAGCGGCACCGCCACACCCGCCGGCGCGTCGAAGGTCCGGGTCTTCCTGAATCCCGCGGGACTCGCGGCCGGCACCTACCGCGATACGCTGCTGGTCTCATCCACCGGGGCGTCGGGCGGATCACTTCCCATCGGCGTACGGCTCACCGTTCAGTCCTGCGCCGTCACGCCGCTGCTCGCGGGCGCGCGGGTGGCCGACACGCTGACCTCGGCGGACTGCGGTGCCCCGCACCGCGCCGGCAGCTTCGCGAAGCTGTTCAGCTTCGGCGGCACCGCCGGCGACACGATCACGATCCAGCTCGACTCCGCCGCCTTCAACGGGCACCTCGTGCTCGATACCAATACCGCTCCGGCGGTGCCGCCGATGGGGGAATCGGGCGGTTGCAGCGGGATCGCCGGTGAGGTCTGCCTTCCTTACGTGGTGCTGCCGCGTACCGGGACGTACACGATCGAGGCGACGACCGCGGCAGCGGGGGACACCGGCGCTTTCGTTCTGCACGTGGCGCACCCGCGCATTCCGAACCCGCCGGATTCGCCCGCCCAGTTCCAGGACGACTCCACGACCGTCATCCCCCTGGGCGGCGCCGTTGCGAAGTCGCAGATGGTGATCGAGGCGCGGGTGACCGACCCGGACCTAGGCGACAGTCTGTACCTCGAAGCCGAAGTCATTCCCAATTCGCAGGGTTTCGCCGGCGCCGTCACCGCGACCGGGACGGTCGTGGGAAACGGCAAACGCGCACAGGTGCTCGTCACGGGGTTGAGCGACGACACCCCGTATCACTGGCGCGTGCGCGCGGTGGACCAGACTGGGAGGCGGGGAAACTGGACCCCGTTCGGTACCATCCCGGGGGCTCCGGATTTCATCGTATCGATTCCTCAGCCCCCGTTCGTGCCAGCATCACTTGGCATGTTCAAGTGTGACAGCGTCACGAGCATTACGACCGGAGTGACGGTGGATACCGCGTGTGTTGTGCTGAAGGGCACACTCACCGATCCCGATCCCGGCGACCAACTGAAACTGTTGATCGAAGTGCGCCCAGTCGGGCAGACGTTTAACCAAAACCCGACCGATTCCAGCACAGCGGTTTCGACCACCGGCATCGCCGCTGTCCGGGTGACCAGCCTGATCAACAACACCAGCTACCACTGGCAGGCTCGTACGGAAGACCAGACGGGCCGGCTGAGCGCGTGGGTGAGCTTCGGGGCCAACGCCGAGAGCGCCACCGACTTCCGCGTCGTCCTGCAGTCCCCACCCGATCCCCCAGCCACCCTCGGTCAGTTCCAGGCCGACGGGGTGACGCCAATTCCGGTTGGCGGTATTGCGAAGCAGTCGAGCGTCGTCTTCAAGGGCACCCTCGCCGACCCCGACTCGGGAGCCCTGGTGCGGCTCGAGATCGAGCTGGAGCCGGCCGGTAATGCCTTCGCCGATACGGCCACGGGGTCGAGCAGCGCCGTCGCCAACAACTCCGTCGCGAGCCTCTCCATTCTGGTCAGCGACAACGTGGCCTATCACTGGCAGGCGCGGGCGGTCGACAACACCAATCGGCGGAGCGCGTGGACTCACTTCGGCAGCAACCCAGACACGGCCTTCGTGGTCGCGCGCACGCCGTCGCAGCTCGTCTTCACCACGCAGCCACCGGGCAGCACCACTGCCGGCAGCGCCATCGCGCCGGCCATCAAGGTTGCCGCGCAAGACGCACTCGGGAACACCCTCGCGAGCTTTGGCGACAGCATCACGATCGTGATCGGCACCAACCCAGGCGGTGGCACGCTTTCCGGAACAAGGACGGTGAGGGCCGTGAGCGGAGTGGCGACCTTCTCGAACCTGTCGATCGACAAGGCGGGCACGGGATACACACTGCGCGCCAGCAGCTCCACGCTCACGGTGACGAGCTCGCCGTTCAATGTGCAGCCGGGGTCCATCTCCCGGTCCCTTTCCACCGTGGCGCCGAGTCCCGATACCATCGTGGCGGGAAGTGGAACGGCGGTGATCACCGTGACCGCCCGGGACAGTCTCGGGAACCCAGTGAGCGGCGCGACCGTCAACCTCGTGGCCACGCCCGGAAACGGGAATACGCTGAACCAACCTTCGGCCGCGACCGGCGTGAACGGAATGACGACCGGGTCGCTCGCCTCGACCCTCGCGGGCGCGAAGACGGTCTTCGCCACGATCGGGACGGACACGATCACCCAGACGGCGACCGTGATTGTCAAGCCGGCGACGGCAGCCACCCTGATTTTCTCGGTGCCACCCGCGGACGCCGTCGCGGGAGCGACCATCCCGGCCGTCCAGGTGACCGCCCAGGACGCGTTCGGCAACGTCGCGACGGCGTTCACCGGCAGCATTGGCATCGCGATCGCCACGAACCCGAGCGGTGGCACGTTGACGGGGACCTTGAGCAAGGCGGCGGTGGCGGGCGTGGCGACATTCTCCAATCTCACGATCGATAAGGCCGGAACCGGATATACCCTCAAGGCCACCGCCACCGGCCCCTCCCCCGCCACGAGCTCGACGTTCAACGTCACGGCTGGAGGGGCCGCGCGGGTGCGGTTCATCGTGCAGCCGAGCAGTACCACCGCCGGCACGAGCATCGCGCCCGCGGTGCAGGTCGCCGCGCAGGACCTGCAGGGGAATACGGTCCCGAGCTTTACCGGGCCCATCACCATCGCGCGAGGCAACAACCCCGGCGGCAGCACGCTGCGCGGCACGCTGACCGTGACCGCCACGGCCGGGGTGGCCACCTTTGGCGATCTGAATCTCGACAAGAGTGGCGCTGGTTATACTCTCACCGCATCGTCGAGTGGGCTCGCCGGCGACACGAGCACCGCCTTCAACATCCGGCCGCGGCCGGCGAATCACCTCGAGTTCGCGGTGCAACCCGGTGGCGGCAACGCCAACGCGACCCTCGCTCCCCCGGTACAGGTCGCGGCGCGCGACACGTTCGGCAACACCGACACCGGCTTCGTTGCGGCAGTCACGGTCGCGCTCGCCAACGCGGGCTCCGCCACTCTCGCGGGCAACAAGACCATGTCCGCCGTGGCCGGAGTCGCGACGTTCAGCAACCTGTCGGTGGACAAGGCCGGCACGGGATACAACCTCCTCGCAACGGCCACCGGGCTGCGGGACACCCTCAGCACTCCGTTCAGCATCACCGCCGGCGGCGTGTCCGGGACCCAGTCCACCCTCGCGGTGGCGCTGGGCTCCATCGTCGCCGGCTCCGGGACCGACACCGTCACCGTCACGGCGCGGGACTCGAGCGGCAACCCGGTCTCAGGGGACACGGTAAAGATCCTCGTTTCCCCCGCCACCGGAGATACCGTCACCCAGCCAGCCGTGGTGACCGATGTGAATGGGAACGCGAAGGGTTCCTTCGGCTCAACGGTTGCCGAGACCAAGACCGTCTCCGCCAAGATCGGCGGAGTCAATGTGACGCAAACGCAGACCGTGATCGTCACCCCTGCCCCCGTCTCGGCCTCCCAATCAACCGTGACAGCGGCATCGCCGATCACGGCGGGCGGAGCGGCGTCGACCGTCACGGTCACTGCCAAGGATGCATTTGGCAATCTGATTAGTGGGGACACCGTGGCGATCACGGTGACCCCGCCGGGCGGCACCAACGTGACCCCGCCGAGCAGTCTGACCAACGCATCCGGCGTGGCCACCGGCTCGTTCACCTCGACGGTCGCCGAGACCAAGACCGTTTCGGTGACCATCAACCATGTGGTGGTGACGCAGACCGCATCGGTCGTCGTCAACCCCGGCGCTGCCGACCACCTCAAGTTCATCGTTCCGCCTGTGACGACGGCGGCGGGAGCGACGATCCCGACGGTGCAGGTCGAGGTGCAGGATCTGGACAGCAACCGCGTCACCGGGGCCACGAATGCGGTGACCCTCGGGTTTGCCGCGAACCCGGGAGGTGGCACCCTCGGCGGAACCAATCCCGTGAATGCCGTGGCCGGGGTCGCGCAATTCTCGAACCTGAGCATCAACAAAGCCGGTGCCGGCTATATCCTGACGGCGCAGGCCACGGGACTGGTCGGCGCCACCTCCGCCCCCTTCAACATCCTGACCGGCGGCGCGCAGCGGCTCGCGATTGCGACCCAGCCGTCGGCCAGTGCGCAGAGCAACAAGCCCTTCAGCCAGCAGCCGGAAATCCAGGTCGAAGATTCGGTCGGGAACCCGGTCGGTCAGGCGGGCATCGTCGTCACCGCGGCGATCGCCACGGGTGGTGGCGCCCTTTGGGGCACGACGACCGCGACGAGTAACGCCTCCGGAATCGCGCAATTCACGAACCTGGCGATCGCCGGCACCGTCGGCGCCCGCACGCTCACCTTCACGGCCACGGGTCTCAACGCCGTGACCTCGGGGACCATTAGTATCACCGCGGGTGACCCGACGCAGGTCGCGATCAACGGCGGCAACCACCAGACCGCGACCGCCAACACGGCGGTGGCGGTGCCGCCCTCGGTGATCGTCAGCGACTCGAGCGGCAATCCGGTGGCCGGCGTGCCGGTGACGTTCGCCGCCGTGGGAACGTCCAACGGCTCGATCACCGGCGCCTCCCAAACGACGAACCCGAGCGGCATCGCGCTGCTCACGAGTTGGACGCTCTCAACGGTCGCCAAGCCCGACACCGTCACCGCCACCTCGACGGGCCTCACCGGGAGCCCCCTCACCTTCGTCGACACTGCCAAGGTCGGCGCCGCCGCGAACCTGGCCAAGTTCTCCGGGGACAACCTGACGGGGCAGGTCAGCACCACGCTCGCGACGCCCCACGACGTGCTCATCACCGACGCCAACGGCAATCCGGTGCCCGGGGTCACCGTCACGTGGACGGCCGGCGGCGGACTCGGGACCGTGAGCCCGCCGTCCTCAGTGACCGACGCCACGGGGCACGCGCAGACGACTCGCATGCTCGGCGGAACGGCTGGGACGCAGACAACGATCGCGAAAGCCACGCTCACCGGGGGGCCGGACTCGGTGACGTTCAGCATTACGGCGCAGGCGGGTGGCGCGACCCAGATGACCATCAACGCCGGGGACCGGCAGACCGACACGGTCGGGAAGACGTTGCCGACTCCGCTCTCCGTGCTCGTGCGCGATGCCTCGAACAACCCCGTCTCGGGGGTGACCGTGTCGTGGTCGGTGATCGACGGTGGCGGCTCGGTCAGTGCTCCGACGTCGGTCACGAACGGGAGCGGCATCGCCTCGATCAGCTGGACGCTGGGGACGGCGATGAGCCCGACCGACAGCGTGCAGCTCGTCCAGGCTACCGCCGTCGCCTCACCGCTGACGTTCACCGCGTTCACGGTCCCCGATGCGGTGAGCGCGTCGCAGACGAGCGTCGTGGCCTCCCCGGCCTCGATCGCCGCTTCGAGCGGATCCATCGTCAGCACGATCACCGTCACGGCACGCGATCAGTTCGGCAACGTGATCAAGAACAAGGCGGTGGTCCTCGCTGCCAACCCGACGAACGGGAATACCCTGACGCCCCCCTCCGGCAATACGGACGTGAGTGGTGCCGCGAGTGGGACACTGAGCTCCACGAGAGCCGAGTCCAAGATGGTGTCCGCCACCGTGGGCGGAGTGGCGATCACCCAGCAGGCCACGGTCACTGTCACGCCGGCGAACGCCGCGTCAGTCAAGTTCTTCACCCAGCCGATCAGCACCACCGCCACGGCCACGCTGACGGCGGTGGAAGTCGAGATCCTGGACCAGTTCTCGAACCGTGTCACCACCGCCACGAACCAGGTCACCATGGCCTTCGGCAGTAATCCGGGCGGCGCGACCTTGGCCGGGACCAAACAGATCATGGCGGCAAGCGGAGTGGCCACGTTCTCCGATCTGAGCGTCAACAAGGTGGGCACCGGCTACACGCTCGACGCGACGGCCACGGGATTGACGAACGACGTGAGTACGGCGTTCGACATCACCACAGGGACTGCATCGGTCATCTCGCTCGCCGGCGGCAACGCCCAGACCGACACGATCGGGGCCACACTCGCGACGGCCTACACGGTGCTGGTCACTGATGCGGGCGGCAACCCCGTGTCCGGCACCACCGTCACCTGGGCCGCGACCGGGGGCGGCGGCTCGATCACCCCCAGCTCGAATACGAACGCGAGTGGAATCGCCACGGCGACGCGCGTGCTGGGCAATACGCTCGGCGCGAACGCCCAGACGGCAACCGCCACCGTCAGCGGGCTCACCGGCTCGCCGGTCACGTTCACAGCCACCGCGACGATCGGCAACGCGAAAACGATCGCCTTGTCGGCCGGCAACGCTCAGACCGATACGATCGGGGCGACGCTGGCGACCGCTTACACCGTGCTCGTCACGGATCGTCTGGGCAATCCGGTGCCCAGCGTGACCGTCACCTGGGCAGTGACCGGCGGCGGCGGGTCGATCACCCCATCTTCGAGCACCAACGCGAGCGGGATTGCCAGCGCCACTCGGGTGCTCGGCACGACGCTCGGCGCCAGCGCCCAGACCGCCACCGCCACGGTCACCGGGCTCACCGGCTCCCCCATCACGTTCACCGCCACAGCCACCGCCGGGGCGGCGAACGCCATCGCCCTCTCTGGCGGTAACTCGCAGACGGACACCGTCGGAGCGACCCTCGCCACGCCCTACACGGTGCTCGTAACCGACCGCAACGGAAATCCGGTCGCCGGCACGGTCGTGACCTGGGCCGTGACCGGGGGCGGTGGGTCGATCACCCCGTCTTCCACGACTAACGCCAGCGGGATCGCCAGCGCCACACGGGTCCTCGGCGCGGCCCTCGGCAGCCAGACGGCGAGCGCGACCGGGACGGGCCTGACCGGCTCCCCCGTCGGCTTCACGGCGACCGCGACGTTCGGACACGCGGCAACTATCGCCCTCAACGCGGGCAACGCCCAGACCGACACCATCGGCGCGACACTCGCTACCGCGTACACGGTGCTCGTCACCGACCGTCTCGGTAACCCGGTCTCCAACGTGACGGTTACCTGGGCGGTGACCGGCGGGGGCGGGTCGATCACGCCGTCCTCGACGACCAATGCGAGTGGCATCGCCACCGCCACCCGCGTGCTCGGCACGACGCTCGGCGCCAATGCGCAGACCGCGACGGCGGCCGTCACCGGACTCACCGGTTCGCCAGTCGCCTTCACCGCGACGGCCACGGCCGGCGACGCCAAGACTATCGCCTTGTCCAGCGGCAATGCCCAGACCGACACGATCGGCGCCACGCTCGCCACGCCCTACGCCGTGCTCGTAACCGATCGCAATGGAAATCCGGTCGCGGGCACGGTCGTGACCTGGGCCGTGACCGGCGGCGGTGGGTCGATCACACCATCCTCGACCACCAACGCGAGCGGAATCGCCAGCGCCACCCGGGTGCTCGGCACGACGCTCGGCGCCAACCTCCAGACCGCCACCGCCGCGGTCACCGGGCTCACCGGCTCCCCGATCGTATTCAGCGCCACTGCAACCGTCGGCCACGCGGCGACCATCGCCCTCAGCGCGGGCAACGCGCAAACCGATACGATCGGGGCGACCCTCGCCACGGCGTACACCGTGCTCGTCACCGACCGCAATGCGAATCCGGTCTCCGGCACGGTCGTGACCTGGGCCGTGACCGGCGGCGGTGGGTCGATCACGCCATCCTCGACCACCAACGCGAGCGGAATCGCCAGCGCCACCCGGGTGCTCGGCACGACGCTCGGCAGCCAGACCGCGAGCGCGACCGTGGCGGGCCTGACCGGCTCGCCTGTCGGCTTCACGGCGACCGCGACGGCCGGACACGCGGCCACCATCGCCCTCAACGCGGGCAACGCCCAGACCGACACTATCGGGGCCACACTCACCTCGCCCTACACGGTCCTGGTCACCGACCGCAACGGGGATCCGGTCGCCGGTACTATCGTGACCTGGGCGGTGACCGGGGGCGGCGGGTCGATCACCCCCAGCTCGACCACCAACGCGAGTGGCATCGCCACGGCAACGCGGGTGCTGGGCACGACGCTCGGCGCCAACGCGCAAACGGCCTCCGCCACCGTCACCGGGCTCACCGGTTCTCCAGTCGGCTTCACCGCCACGGCCACCGCTGGGACGGCGAAGACCATCGCGCTATCCGGTGGTAACACCCAGACCGACACCATCGGGGCGACGCTCGCCACGCTCTACACGGTGGTGGTAACCGATCGCAACGGGAATTCGGTCTCCGGCACCGTCGTGACCTGGGCCGTGACCGGCGGCGGTGGGTCGATCACGCCATCCTCGACCACCAATGCGAGCGGAATCGCCAGTGCCACCCGGGTGCTCGGCACGACACCCGGTAGCGCCACCGCCTCGGCCGCCGTCACCGGGCTCACCGGCTCCCCGGTCGCGTTCACCGCCACCGTGAACGCCGGTCACGCCGCCACCATTGCCCTCGACGCCGGCAACGCGCAGACCGACACCATCGGGGCGACGCTCGCCACGCCCTACACAGTCCTGGTGACCGATCGTAGCGGCAATCCCGTCTCCGGCACCACGGTGACCTGGGCCGTGACCGGCGGCGGCGGGTCGATCACGCCGAGCTCGGTGACCAACGCCAGCGGGGTCGCCACGGCAACCCGAGTGCTCGGCACGGCACCAGGCAGCGCCACGGCGACGGCCAGCGTCACCGGACTCACGGGGTCTCCCGTGACTTTCACGGCCACCGCGACCACCGGACATGCAGCGACGATCGCCCTCAATGCGGGCAACGCGCAGACCGACACCATCGGCGCCACGCTCGCTACGGCCTATGCCGTCCTCGTAACCGACCGCAGTGGCAACCCCGTTTCGGGCACCACGGTGACCTGGGCCGTGACGGGGGGCGGTGGCTCGATCACGCCGAGCTCGGTGACTAGTGTCAGCGGCATCGCCACGGCGAGCCGTGTGCTCGGCACGACCGCCGGGAGCGCCACCGCCTCGGCCACGGTCGCGGGACTCAGTGGGTCTCCAGTCGCCTTCACCGCCACGGTGACCGCGGGTCACGCCACGACGATCGCGCTCAACGCGGGCAATGCCCAGACCGACACGATCGGCGCCACACTGGCCACCGCCTATGCGGTCCTCGTCACCGATCGCGGCGGCAACCCCGTCTCGGGCACCACGGTCACCTGGGCCGTCACCACCGGCGGCGGGTCGATCACGCCGTCTTCCACCACCAACGCGAGTGGGATTGCGAGTGCGACCCGAATGCTCGGGACGACGCCCGGCAGCGCCAGCGCCTCGGCCACCGTCGCCGGGCTCACCGGCTCCCCGGTCGCGTTTACCGCCACCGTCACGACCGGCCACGCCGCGATCATGGCCTTGAACAGCGGCGATGCTCAGACTGATACGATCGGGGCGTCGCTCGGCACAGCCTACGCCGTCCTGGTCACCGACCGGAGCGGCAACCCCGTCTTGGGCACCACGGTGACCTGGGCGGTGACCGGCGGCGGCGGGTCGATCACGCCGAGCTCGACCACCAACGCGAGTGGGATCGCGAGTGCGACTCGGGTGCTCGGCACCACGCCCGGCAGCGCCACCGCGTCGGCCACTGTCACCGGGCTCACCGGCTCCCCGGTCGCGTTCGGGGCCACCGTGAACGCCGGCCACGCGGCGACCATCGCTCTCAACGGAGGCAACGCGCAGACCGATACGATCGGCGCAACCCTCGCCACGGCGTACACCGTGCTCGTCACGGATCGGGCCGCGAACCCCGTGGCCGGCACCACCGTCACTTGGGCCGTCACCGGCGGCGGCGGGTCGATCACGCCGAGCTCGACCACCAACGCAAGCGGGATCGCCAGCGTGACGCGCGTACTCGGCCCGACGCTGGGCGCCAACGCGCAGACGGCCACGGCCACGGTCACCGGGCTCACGGGCTCCCCCGTGGCCTTCACCGCCACGGCGACCGCGGGCAACGCGAAGACCATCGCCCTCAGTGCCGGGAACACGCAGACGGACACGATCGGGGCCACGCTCGCCACGGCCTACACGGTCCTCGTGACCGACCGCCTCGGCAATCCGGTTTCCGGGACCACCGTCACCTGGGCGGCGACCGGCGGCGGCGGCTCGATTACTCCGTCGTCCGTCACCAACGCGAGCGGGATCGCCACCGCGACGCGGGTGCTGGGGAGCACGCTCGGCGCCAACGCGCAAACCGCGACGGCCACCGTCACCGGGCTCACAGGCTCCCCGGTGGTTTTCACCGCTACCGCGACCGCCGGCAACGCGAAGACCATTGCCTTGAACGGTGGCAACACCCAGACGGATACGATCGGTGCGACCCTCCCCACCGCCTACACCGTGCTCGTCACCGACCGCCTCGGGAATCCAGTTTCCGGGACCACCGTCACCTGGGCCGTGACCGGGGGCGGCGGCTCGATCACGCCGAGCTCGACGACCAACGCTAGTGGCATCGCCTCCGCCACGCGCGTGCTCGGGACCACGCTCGGCGCCAATGCTCAGACCGCGACCGCTACGGTGACCGGGCTCACCGGCTCCCCCGTGGCCTTCACCGCCACGGCCACCGTCGGAGCGGCGAAGACGATCGCGCTGTCGGGTGGTAACACCCAGACCGACACGATCGGCGCTACCCTCGTCACGGCCTACACGGTTCTCGTCACGGATCGCCTCGCTAATCCAGTTCAGAACGTGACCGTCACCTGGGCCGTGACCGGGGGCGGCGGGTCGATCACGCCATCATCCACGACCAATGCGAGCGGCATCGCCTCGGCCACCCGGGTCCTCGGCACCACGCTCGGCGCCAACGCCCAGATCGCGACTGCTACGGTGACGGGACTCACTGGTTCTCCCGTGACGTTCACCGCCACGGCCACCGTCGGCAACGCGAAGACGATCGCGTTGTCGGCGGGCAACGCGCAGACCGATACGATCGGCGCCACACTCACCACGGCCTATGCCGTTCTGGTCACCGATCGCAACGGGAATCCGGTCTCCGGCACGACGGTGACGTGGGCCGTGACCGGGGGCGGCGGCTCGATCACCCCGTCCTCCGCTACCAATGCCAGTGGTATTGCAAGTGCCACGCGGGTGCTGGGCACAACCCTCGGGACCAACGCCCAGACGGCGAGCGCCACGGTCACCGGGCTCACGGGGTCCCCAGTCGCCTTCGCCGCCACCGCGACGGTGGGCAACGCCAAGACGATCGCCCTCAACGCGGGGAACGCCCAAACCGATACGGCAGGGGCGACCCTGGCTATCTCCTACACCGTGCTGGTCACCGATCGGCTGGCCAACCCCGTGGCGAATGTGACGGTCACCTGGGCCGTAACGGGGGGCGGTGGCTCGATCACGCCATCATCCACGACCAGTGCGAGCGGCATCGCCTCGGCCACGCGGGTCCTCGGCACGACGCTCGGCGCCAACGCCCAGACCGCGACCGCCACGGTCACAGGCCTCACCGGTTCTCCGGTGACGTTCACCGCCACCGCCACCGCGGGCAACGCCAAGACCATTGTCCTGTCGGCGGGCAACGCCCAGACCGATACGATCGGCGCCACGCTCGGCACGGCCTATAGCGTGCTCGTCACCGATGGTGGCGGGAACCCAGTTGCGGGTATCACCGTCACGTGGGCGGCGACCGGTGGGGGTGGTTCGATCACTCCGTCGTCCATCACCAATGCCAGCGGCATCGCCAGTGCCACGCGGGTGCTGGGCAATACGCTGGGCGCCAATGCGCAGACCGCCACCGCCACCGTCACTGGACTCACGGGCTCTCCGGTGACGTTTACCGCCACGGCCACCGTCGGCAACGCCAAGACGATCGCCTTGTCGGCGGGCAACGCCCAAACCGATACGATCGGGGCCACCCTCGCCACAGCCTATAGCGTGCTGGTCACGGATCGCCTCGCCAATC
Organism: Gemmatimonadales bacterium; assembly: GCA_035500495.1. Lineage (GTDB taxonomy): Bacteria > Gemmatimonadota > Gemmatimonadetes > Gemmatimonadales > GWC2-71-9 > DASTHG01. The sequence goes on along the minus strand of DATJXC010000064.1, from coordinate 53,858 downwards.
CGGTCCAGAATGTGACCGTGACCTGGGCGGCGACCGGGGGCGGCGGATCGATCACGCCGAGCTCGACGACTAACGCGAGTGGCCTTGCGAGTGCCACGCGGGTGCTGGGCAGCACGCTCGGTGCCAGCGCCCAGACCGCGACCGCTACGGTCACAGGGCTCACGGGCTCCCCGGTCAGCTTCACCGCCACCGCCACCGTCGGCAACGCGAAGACCATCGCGCTCAGCGGCGGTAACGCCCAAACCGATACGGTCGGGGCCACCCTGGCCACACCTTACACCGTCCTGGTGACCGACCGTTTGGCGAACCCGGTTGCCAACGTGACCGTCACCTGGGCCGTGACTGGAGGCGGCGGGTCGATCACGCCGAGTTCGACGACCAACGCCAGCGGCATCGCCAGCGCGACCCGGGTCCTCGGTACTACGACCGGCGCCAATGCGCAGACCGCCACCGCTGCGGTCACGGGACTCACCGGCTCGCCGGTCACCTTCACCGCCACGGCGACCGCCGGTAGCGCCAAGACGATCGGCCTCGCCGGCGGCAACGCGCAGACCGACACCATCGGCGCTACGCTCGCCACAGCCTACACCGTCCTCGTCACGGATGCGGTGAGCAACCCGGTCGCCGGTGTAACGGTCACCTGGACAGCGTCGGGTGGCGGGTCCATCACCCCCAGCTCGGTCACCAATGCCAGCGGCATCGCGTCAGCCACGCGGGTGCTGGGGACGACCGCAGGGCCCCAGGGCGCGTCAGCAACGGTCACCGGTCTCACTGGCTCGCCTGTGGCATTCACGGCGACCGCCACCGCGGGCCATGCCGCGACGATCGCCCTGAACGGCGGAAACGCCCAGTCCGACACGATTAGCGCGACGCTCGCCACGGCCTACACCGTGCTCGTCACTGATCGGGGCAGCAATCCCGTCTCCGGCACGACCGTGACGTGGGCGACGACCGGTGGAGGCGGCTCGATCACCCCTTCATCCACCACCAATGCCAGTGGCATAGCAAGCGCCACGCGGGTGCTGGGCACGACCCTTGGGGCCAACGCCCAGACGGCGAGCGCCACGGTCACCGGGCTCACCGGCTCCCCGATTGCGTTCACCGCCACGGCAAAGGCGGGCAACGCCAAGACGATCGCCCTCAACGCGGGGAACGCCCAAACCGATACCGTCGGGGCTACCCTCGCCACCCCCTACACCGTCCTGGTGACGGACCGCTTGGCGAACCCGGTCGCCAACGTGACCGTCACCTGGGCCGCGACGGGGGGCGGCGGGTCAATCACGCCATCATCCACGACTAATGCGAGCGGCATCGCCTCGGCCACGCGGGTTCTGGGAACCACGCTTGGGGCCAACGCACAGACGGCCACCGCCACGGTCACCGGGTTGACTGGTTCCCCCGTGGCGTTCACCGCCACCGCCACTGCGGGTAACGCCAAGACCATCGCCTTGTCGGCGGGCAATGCGCAGACCGACACGATCGGCGCTACGCTCGGCACGGCCTATAGCGTGCTCGTCACCGACGCTGGCGGGAACCCGGTCTCGGGTACCACGGTCACGTGGGCGGTGACCGGTGGGGGCGGTTCGATCACTCCGTCGTCCATCACCAACGCCAGCGGCATCGCCAGTGCCACGCGGGTGCTGGGCAACACGCTGGGCGCCAATGCGCAGACAGCGACCGCCACCGTCACGGGGCTCACGGGCTCCCCGGTCGCCTTCACCGCCACGGCCACCGTCGGCAACGCGAAGACGATCGCCCTATCGGCGGGCAACGCGCAGACCGATACGATCGGCGCCACCCTCGCCACAGCCTATAGCGTGCTGGTCACGGATCGCCTCGCCAATCCGGTCCAGAATGTGACCGTGACCTGGGCGGCGACCGGGGGTGGCGGGTCGATCACGCCGAGTTCGACGACCAACGCGAGCGGCATTGCCTCGGCGACCCGCGTTCTCGGTACTACGACCGGCGCCAATGCGCAGACCGCGACCGCCACGGTCACGGGGTTGACGGGTTCTCCGGTGACGTTCACCGCCACGGCCATCGCGGGCAACGCCAAGACCATTGCGTTGTCGGCCGGCAATGCGCAGACCGATACGATCGGCGCCACGCTCGCGACCCCATACACGGTATTGGTGACCGACCGCAACGGGGATCCGGTCTCCGGCACGGTCGTGACCTGGGCGGTGACCGGGGGCGGCGGGTCGATCACGCCGAGTTCGACGACCAACGCGAGCGGCATTGCCTCGGCGACCCGCGTGCTCGGCTCTACGCTCGGCGCTAACGCGCAAACCGCCACCGCAACGGTCACGGGCCTCACCGGTTCGCCGGTCACCTTCACCGCCACCGCTACGGTGGGCAACGCAAAGACGATGGCATTGTCGGCTGGCAATGCGCAGACCGATACGATCGGCGCCACGCTCGCCACGGCTTACACTGTGCTCGTGACTGACCGCAACGGGAACCCGGTCTCCGGCACGGTCGTGACCTGGGCGGTGACGGGCGGCGCTGGGTCGATCACCCCCAGCTCGACCACCAACGCGAGCGGCATCGCCAGTGCGACCCGCGTGCTGGGCACTACCCTGGGCGCTAATGCCCAGACCGCCACGGCCACCGTCACCGGGCTCACGGGCTCCCCCGTGGCCTTCACCGCCACGGCGACCGCCGGCCACGCCAAGACGATCGCTCTCAGCGGCGGCAACGCACAGACCGATACGATCGGCGCGACACTCGCCACGGCGTACACTGTGCTCGTGACCGACCGCAACGGGAATCCGGTCTCGGGCACGACGGTGACCTGGGCCGTGACCGGGGGCGGGGGCTCGATTACCCCGAGCTCGACGACCAACGCGAGCGGGATCGCCTCCGCCACGCGCGCGCTCGGCACGACAGCCGGAAGCGCCACCGCGACGGCCACGGTTGCGGGTCTCACCGGCTCTCCGGTTGGCTTCAGCGCCACCGTGAACCCCGGCAACGTCTCGGCGTCGCAGTCTACGGTCGTGGCGACCTCGCCGATCACGGCCGCCAGCGATTCGTCAACCGTCACGGTGACCGCGCTGGACCGCGCGGGCAACCCCATCAGCGGAGCATCCGTCACGATCAGTTCGGATGGGACCGACACCTACCAGCAGCCGGGATCAACGGACAGCAACGGCGTGGCGACAGGCTATGTGAAGGCGGCCGGCGCCGAAACCTCCGTCGTGTCGGCCACCGTGAACGGCGTGGCGATCTCGCAAACCGCAACCGTCATGTTCCAATGATGATTTCCCGGCCCCGGGGACTGGTGTATACTGTGAAAGCCCAGGCGCCCGGCTCCCGATGATCTGCCCCCGCTGCTCCGTCGGAGAAATCTCCGAAGCCACGCAGGAATGCGTGGTGTGCGGCTATTCGCCCACCGCCGGTGTGCTGGTCGATACCCCGCAGTGGAACGACCTCGAAGACCCCGCCGTCCGCTCGCTCGACCGCCAGTTCCGGATCGAAGGAGTGTTGCGGCGGGGCGCCATCTCGAGCGTCTACCTGGCACGCGACCTCGTGTCCGGCCGACTGGCGGCGCTTAAGGTGCTGCCACTGACGCCCCAGTACGGCCCCGACGTGATCGACCGGTTCCGCTCGGAGTCGGCTCTCGCCGCCGCACTGGACCATCCGCATATCGTCCCCGTGTTTCACTTCGGGGTCACGGACACCTGCCTCTGGTATACGATGGAGCACTGCCAGAGCCGCTCGCTCGGCGAGGTGCTCCGCGCGGCGGGGCCGATGGAGCTGCGCGCCTGCCTCCGGCTCGTGGAACAGGTGGCCAGCGCCCTCGACTACGGGCATCGCCGCGGCGTCCTGCACGGCAGCTTGAAGCTCTCCAACGTCCTGGTCGACGCCGACGGGTGGGTCCGGGTCGCCGACTTCGGCATGCACACCGCGTTCGGTCCGCTCCCTCCCCGCAAGCCCGACGCGTCCATCGAGGAGAGCTACGGTCACGTCGCGCCCGAACGGTTCGGCACGTCGCCCTTGTTCGGACCCGCGTCCGATCAGTATTCCCTGGCCATCCTGATCTATGCCTGCCTGGCGGGCCGGCAGCCGTTCAGCGGGGACACCGTGGAGGAGATCGCCCGGGCTCACCTCACCACACCGCCGCCACGTCTCGCAGACGTGCGCTCGGGGGTTCCCCCGCATGTGACGCTGGCCGTGGGCCGCGCGCTGAGCAAGAAGGCGGCGGAGCGGTTCCCTACGATCCTCGACTTCTCAACCGCGCTCGCCGGTGTCGGGACTTCCCGCTTCACGCCCGCCGGCACCGCGACGCCGGCGCTGCCTCCGCCACGCGTGACGCCAAGCCCCGGGCGAACAACGACGCCGGTCACCGGCCCCCTGATGATGCCCGAGGGCGAGCCGGAAGGCGTGTTGCCACGCGATCGGCTCCCGCCGCCGCGGCCCCCTCGACGGACCCCCCGGATCGCAGCCGGGATTCTCCTCGTCGCTGCCCTAGGGACCCTCCTGTGGTGGTGGACGTCCCCTGGGTCACCGTCTGCTGGCCCGGCGACGACGCAGACCTCCTCCTTTCCGCTCGATTCTGCGCCCCCCGCGGTGGGACCGTCGGCTGCCCCGCACGCGGCACCGGTGGAACCGCCTCCGTCGCGAGCGCCCGTGGAGACCACCATCGTGCGGCGTCCGACGCCTCCGCCACTGGTGGCCACGCCGCAGCGGCCAGCCCGGCTGTTCATCAATGCGAACCCCTGGGGCGAGCTGTCGCTCGACGGTCAGTCGCTCGGCAACACGCCGAAGGCCGACCTTCAGGTGACCCCTGGGACCCACCGAATCAGCGTCACGCGCGATGGATTCGAACCGTGGGAGCGGACGGTCACTGTCAGACCCGGCGAGGTGCTCCGCCTCACTGACATCGTCCTGCGAGAGCTGAAGCCGTGAGAAGGCGGGGCCGCCTGCTCGGCGCCGCGGCCACGGTGCTCGCCGCCGTGTCGCCATTATCCGGGCAGACCGCCGCGCAATACGTCGCCCAGGGTGTGAAGGCCTATCAGAACCTCGACTACGCCGCGGCGGCCGGAATGCTCCGCCGCGCCTTCGCCCTTCACGCCAGCGCCGATACCCTCGCGGGCACCGAGCGAGCCCGCGCGTTCGTCTATCTCGGGGCGAGCGATCTGTTCCGGGGACGTCGGGATTCAGCCTTCGCGGTGTTCCGTCGCCTGGTGGCGTTCAACCCGCGGTTCCGGCCAGACCCGCTGATCTTCCCCCCGGAAGTCACCAACGTCTTCGACTTTGCCCGGGAGGCCACGAAGGTCGTCGTGGCGGAGTACGCGGCCGACACCTCCCTGAACCTCGGCAGCGATCGCTATCCGGTTCACTTGTTCGCCAGCTCGTTCCATCAGATCACCGTTACGCTGAATCGGGAGGACGGGTACACGGTGCGGACCCTCTACTCCGGGCCGATTTCGGACAGCCTGGATGTGCGCTGGGACGGCACCGACACCGTCGGAATCGTGGGAGACACCGGGAGCTACCGGTTGACCGTCACCTCACTTCCGAGCGTCGCCGGCCAGGGGCAGCGCGTCCTGCGGATCCGGATCGGTTTCCGGTTGCTGCGGCGCGACACCCTCCCCCTCCCCGCGGCTCCACCGGATTCGCTGTTCTTGCCCGAGCATGTGACGGGGAATGCGGGCACCAAGAGCCTGCTGCGCGGCGGGCTCGTGACGGCCGGCGTCCTGGTGCTCCCCTCGCTCGTGGCAAACGGCGTGGGTCCATCCGGGCCCAAAGCCGTCGTGGCCGGCGGCATCGCCGTAGCCTCCATCGTCGGATTCTTCGTGCAGCGTCCGGGCCGGCCACTCCCCGACAACATCGCCGCGAACCAGGCCGTGCGAGATCGCTGGAGCACCGAGCACGCGTCGATCGCGCGGCAAAATGCCGATCTCAAGCGTCAGGTGCGGTTGAACCTGCACGCCGGGGCGCCATCAGTGATCGGCGGCCTGCCGTGAATCGCTGCGGGCGTCTGCTGATCCGGCTGCTGCTGGTGTCCCCGGCTTCTCTCGCGGCCCAACACACCGTTCACCTGGCCGTGGAACCGAGCGCGGTCGGCTGGTGGACGCACACGGCGATCGGCACGACAAGCCAGAGCTTGTCCGGGTGGAGCTTCGGCGGCGACGGCTCGGTCGGGTGGCGCCGGTTCGCCCTCTATCTCGGGTACTGGCAAGGGTCGTTGCAGCCCGACTCGACCGGCACGGCCTCGCGCGACGTCGTCGAGGGGTACGCGCTCGTCGGCGGGAAGATCCTGCCGTGGCTCGAGCTGAAGCTGGGCCCCCATGCGTGGGCGTACACCGCCAACGCCGGAACGCAACGCTGGGCACTCTTCGAGGCCCGGCTCCGCGCCGAAGGCGCGCTCCTCAGCCCGACCCTCTCCACCTACTTCGAGCTATGGACGGCGTTGGGCGGCAGCGTGAATGCAGCCCAGTCGTTCGGGTCGGGCGTAGGAGGACAGGGTGGCCTCACCTATCACAGTCACCGACTCCCGCTGTGGGGCCGGCTCGGCTACTCCGTCGAGCAAGCCCGCCTCACCGGCGACGTGTGGAAGGAAACGGTGCAGCGGGTGGTGTTTGGTGTGGGCTACGCGTTCAGGTGAGGCAGCAAATCGACGAGCCTCAAGGTTTCGGCACCATCCGATAGAGCAGTTCCCCATCCCGAATCATCCCGAACTCTTCCCGCGCCACCCGCTCCTGGGTCGCCGGGTCACTCTCGATCAGCCGCGTCACCCGCGCCAACGAATCAAGCTGGCGCCGCAGCTCCTGGAGCGCCTGCCGTTCGTCGGCGAGCCGTTGCCGGACCTTCCACCAATCGAGCGTGGAATATTCCCCGGCGGTGAACGCGACCACGGCCAACCCAAGGGCGGCGACGAGTCCCGCAACCTGAGTCCGGGTCACAGTCCGTACAGATCCCGGCCGGGGTAGTGCGCGACGTCACCCAACGCCTCGTGGATTCGCAACAGCTGATTGTACTTGGCGATCCGGTCGGTGCGCGAGCCGCTCCCGGTCTTGATCTGACCGGAGCCGCTCCCCACCGCGAGATCGGCGATGAACGTGTCCTCGGTCTCGCCCGAGCGATGCGAGATCACGGTGCCGTACCCGTTGCTGCGCGCCAGCTCGATGCACTGCAGGGTCTCGGTGAGCGTGCCGATCTGGTTCACCTTGATGAGAATGGCGTTGGCCACTCCCTCCTCGATGCCCCGCGCCAGCCGGTCGACATTGGTGCAGAAGAGGTCATCCCCCACGAGCTGTACGCGGGCAGCCAGCGTCTCCGTCATCTGGGCCCACCCCGCCCAATCGTCCTCGGCGAGACCGTCCTCGATCGACACGATCGGGTAGCGGTCGATCCAGCTCTTGTAGAGCGCGATCATCTCGTCCGAGGACTTCCGGCCGGCCCCGCTCTTCTTGAAGGTGTATACGCCGTCCTGGTAGAACTCGGAGGCGGCGGGATCGAGCGCGATCGCCACGTCCTTCCCGGCGTCGTATCCCGCTTCCTCGATGGCGGCCATGATCGCTTCCAAGGCCGCTTCATCGTTCGGGAGATTGGGCGCGAAGCCCCCTTCATCCCCGACGGCGGTCGCCAACCCCCGTTTGGCAAGGACCTTCTTGAGGGCGTGGAAGACTTCCACGCCGATGCGCAGCCCTTCGGGAAACGTGTCGGCGCCGATCGGGACGACCATGAACTCCTGACAATCCACCGTATTGGCGGCGTGGGCGCCGCCGTTGACGATGTTCATCATCGGGACCGGCAGGACGTGCGCCAGCGGGCCGCCGAGATAGCGGTACAATGGAAGGCCGGCGTCCTCCGCGGCCGCGCGCGCCACCGCGAGCGAGACGGCGAGGATCGCGTTGGCGCCCAAGTGTCCCTTGTTGGGCGTGCCATCGAGCTCGAGCATGACGTAGTCGACGCCGATCTGATCCTCGGCGGGGTGCCCCTCGAGGCGCGGGCCGATGACCTCGTTGACGTTCTTCACCGCCTCCAGGACGCCTTTGCCCCCGTAGCGTTTCTGGTCGCCGTCCCGCAGCTCCACCGCCTCGTGCTCCCCGGTCGAGGCCCCGCTCGGCACGGCCGCCCGGCCGTTGGCTCCGCTGGCCAGGGTAACCTCCGCCTCGACCGTCGGATTGCCCCGGCTGTCCAGAATCTCCCGCGCGTGTACGGCGATGATCGTGGTCATGGTGCGCCAACCTTAAGGGTGAGGCGGCGGCGCGTCAACGCGCGTCCGCAGCGCCTGAATCGCGGCCCGGGTGCGGTCGCGCAGGTCGATCCGATCTTGGAGTGTGAGCCCGTCGGTAGGGATCGGCTCGCCGATGAAGACGCGGATCGGCTGGGGGTGCAGGCGCCACGCCCCCTTGGGGAGTATCCGGAACGTGTCCTGCACGTACACCGGGATCAGCGGCACCTGGGCCGCGATCGCGAGCCCGAACGGCGCATTCTTGAAGGGCAGCAGATCGCCGGTGCGGCTCCGCGTCCCCTCGGGAAACACGACCATCGACACGCCGCGCCGGATCGTGTCCGCCGCGACATGATAGGCCTCGATCGCGTGCGCTTTGTGGGTGCGCTCGATCGGCACGTTCCCCGCGACCCGCATCGCGCGGCCGAACAGCGGAATCCGTGTCAGCTCCTCCTTGGCGACGAACCGCACCGACCCGGGAAGCACCAAACTCAGGGCCAGGATGTCGAACAGGGAGGTGTGATTAGCCGCGGCCACGAACGGCGTCCCATGGGGAATGCGCTCCATCCCGTCCACCAGCACCGGCGTCCCCGCCGCCCAAAGGTCCCAGCGCACCCAGTCCCGGGCGCACCAGTCGTAGATCCCGCCCGGTTTGAGCGATACGCCGAGCAGGCTGGCGACGACCGCGGTGCTGGCGTGGATCACCGTAGAAATGAACAGCACGATGTAGTACCACAGGGTCCGCAGCATTACTCGGCAAAATGGTCGTAGCCCGCCGGCGCCCGTACGGCGTTGCCGCGGTCGGTAAACCGGACTCCGCTGCCGACGAGGCAGCTGCCGATCCTGGTGAGTGCCAGGCCCAGCTGCTCGGTGAACGCCTGCGCCTGCTTTTCTCCGAACCGCGCCGGCATGGTGACGAGCAGCTCGTATTCCTCGCCGCTCGCCGCCGCCACCAGGGGTTCCGCGCCCAACCAGCACGGCACCCGCTCCAGCGCCACCTCCATGGCCACCCGGGAGGCGGCCGCCAAGTGTCCCGCGTCCCCGGTCAGCCCGTCGGACAGATCGATCATCGCCGTCGCGCCCTGGGCCGCGAGCCACTGGCCCGCGGCGAGGCGCGGCGTGGGTCGGGCAAACCGCCGCGCGATGTCCGGCGACGGCCGCCGCCCACCCCGATACGCATTCAGCGCCAGGCGCATCGCCCCGAGGGATCCCGTCACCCACACCCCATCGCCCACCTGGGCGCCGATCCGCCGGATCGGGCGCGGCGCGGTACCGATGACGCACACATCCACGATGATCCGATCCGATTGCGTGAGGTCGCCTCCCAGAACCTTGGCGCCCACCTCGGTCGCGCACTCGCCGACGCCGGCCATGATGTCGGGCGCGATCTCGCCCCGATCCGGAACGCCGAGCGAGACCAGCAGCCCGGCGGGCCGCCCGCCCTCGGCGGCGAGGTCCGACAGGGCCGCGCTCGCCGCCCGGTACCCGATGTCGGTGGCGGACATCCAGTCGCGCCGGAAGTGCACGCCTTCGATGGAGAGATCGATGGAGACGGCGAGCGTCGCGTTCTGAACGCCGAGCAACGCGCAATCGTCGCCCAACGAGTGCCCCGATTCCCCGAGACGTTCGTAGATGGCGCGCAGGCGATCGAATTCGCCGCCGGATCCAAGGGCCAGGTGTTCTTCGTTCATGGTCTCACGGCATCGCGCCGCAGCCGGACGAGCCCGCTGTCGGTCGCGACCCAGACGTAGGGTGGAAGGGCAATCAGATCTCTGATCGTCGCCGGCAGGTCCCCGGGCACGCGTAACGAGCGAAAGGTGGAGCGGCCGATGCTCCAGAACGCGAGGCCGATCGAGCCGCCCACCCAGACCCCGCCCTGGTCCGCCGCCAGAACCGTGATCGCTCCGACGCTGGAAGCGCCCGGCCGCATCAGGGTCCACTGCCCACCCGCGGGATCCCGCCAGGCGAGCTGATCGGCCGTGGCCGCGACCAGGGTGTCGCCCACCCGCGCGAGGGCGACGATCGGCGAGCGCAGCGCGGCATCGGCGTCCACGAAGCGGGGGGCATTCTCCCCCGGGGCGAGCAGGGCCAGCCCCGCCGCCGACCCGACCCAGAGACTTTCGCGGACCTGGAGGAGGCTCAGAATCGTGGTCCCCCCGGACCCGAAGTTGGTCACCCGGTCGTCGGCCGTGACGATCGACAGGCCGTGCGCGGTCCCGACCCACACCCCGTCCGGAGCCGGGGCGAGGCAGCGAACATCTTCGGACGCGAGCCCGCTCCCCAGGTCGAAGCGGCGCATGTCGCCTGCGCCCGATGTCCTCACGCGAAACAGCCCGGCGTTCGTGGCGACCCACATCACGTCGCCCACCCCCAGCATGCGGCGCACTTCAGCGCTGCCGAAACCGACCGCGGACTCGAGATAGGTGGTCGACGACAGGTCTTCCGGGAGCCAGGTGAGGCCGCGCCGCTCACCGCCGTAGGCGGTGCCGGCGACCCACACGCCGCGCGCTCCAGCGGCGACGGCATCGGCTCGCGACTGCAGCAGGCCGTACGACAACACGTCCCACTGGCCGCTGATGTCTTCCATCTTGATCAGACCAATGCCGTCGGTCCCCAGGTACAGCTCGTGCTGCAGCGGCGCGCTCGAGGCCGCCGTGAACCGGTGGGATTGCAGGCGCCGGTCGGTCAACATGAGGGACCGGAACGCGCTCGCCGAGGGAGATTGTTGCAGCGCCGTCTCGGGATCGATCGTCGTCACGCGGGCGTTGCCCGGCGGCAGTCGGGCGGGCCCCGGATCCGGCGACAGCGCCCCCCGCGAGAGGTGCGCCCACCCCGAGGGGCCACGGAGATAGACGCCGCCCGCCAGGTCCTGGTTGTCGAGCATCAGACCTCGGACGCCACCGGCGACATAGCCGCGCTCCCAGCGATTAAGGTCCTCGTCATAGCGCGCCCATCCATCGGTGAGACCCAGCCACACGGCGTTCCCCGTGACGTCCGCCAGGGCGACCAGCGCCAGCGACGCCGGATATCCGTCCAGGGCGGTGACCGGGGCACGCCATGCCTGGGCACCCCGATCGTAGATCAGCAGACCGTGCCGCGTCGCCGCGTACACGCGCCAGTTCGAGGCCGCGACCGCGGTGACCCAGGAGAAATCGCTCAGCAACACCCGCTCATCCGGTCGCCACAGCCTGGTTTGGGCGGACAGAGACACGGATAGAACGCTGGTCAGCAATACCAGAATGGCGGGACGCGTCGCGCGAAGCTGTCCCAGCACGATCAGGTCGCCTCCGGCAGCTCGATCACTTCGAGCACCGGTGGATGCCACGGCCGGATCGATCCCCACGCCCGCCAGAGGTCGGGGAGTGCGGCGAGGACGTCGGCCGGACGCAACGAGCGGGCGGTCCACTGCCGGGCGCCCAGCTCGGCGGCCCGGCCCAGGGTGTGCGCACCCAGTGCCGCCGCCTCGACCGCCGCGGTGCCGCGCGCCAGGTAGGCGGCGATGAACCCCGACAACAGATCTCCGCTGCCTCCCGTGGCGAGCCCGGGATTCCCGCTGGCCACGACGTGCATCGGGCCGCGAATGTCGGCGATCACGGTGGGCACGCCTTTCAAGAGCACGGTTCCGTGGAGTTTGGCGGCGGCCTTGGAGGCAGCGGCCCAGCGGTCGTTGGCGGCCGTGTCGGCCAGGGCGTCGCCCACGAGCGCGCGGAACTCCCCCAGGTGGGGAGTGAAGACGAGAGGGCGCTCGGCGGAGTGGCCGGGGAATTGGACCAGCGCGTCGGCATCGATGACGCTCGGCACGGCTCGGGTGGCGAGCGCGGCCGTGAGAAACTCACGTCGGGCGGGATCGCGGCCCAGTCCAGGTCCGATCACCACCGCATCGGCCCAGGCGAGCGCTTCGGCGGCGGCCGGTTCCAGGGCCGGACCCAGGCGGGACTCCACGGTCAGCACGTCGGGGAGACTCGCGCGCGCCGCCGCGATCGTTTCAGCGCCGGCCACGAGTTTGACGAGCCCGGCCCCGGCCGCGAGGGCCGCGCGCGCGGCGTGCAACGCCGCGCCCGTCATCCCGGCGTCTCCCCCAACGATCGTCACTCGTCCGCGATCGCCCTTGTGCATCGTCGGATTCAGCCGCGGGAGGCGGGCCGCCGCCCAGGCATCGGTTACGAGCACCGGGATCGACGGATCAGCCGGCGGGAATCCGATATCCACGACAATCAGCTTTCCGCACCATTCGCGCGCCAGCAGGTGGCCGCGGCGCGGTCCCCCGAAAGTGACGCTGCACCGGGCCCGGACCGGCCCGTGCGCCTCCCCGCTCGAGAGGTCGAGCCCGGTCGGCCCGTCGATCGCGAGGACCGGTGACCCCGCGGCCGCGATGCGCTCCGCCAGGGCGAGTCCCTCCCCCCGGGCCGGGCCGGACGCGCCGGTCCCGAGCACCGCGTCCACGATCACCGCCGTGGCGGGCCATTGCTCCTGGCGCCCCACCTCTGGAACGCCGTCGAGCCGCGCCAGCGCCCGCGAGTCCACGGCATCGTCGGTCTTGGGATCGAGTCCGGTCACCCACACGGGGATGCGGGCGGCGTGCAGGGCTCGGGCGCAGACCCACCCGTCGCCGCCGTTGTTGCCCGCCCCCACCACCACCAGCGCGCCGCGCTGGGCCACCTCGGGGTACTCCGCACACAGCACGCCCGCGCAGGCCCGGCCGGCACTCTCCATGAGCACGCGGCTGGGGATGCGAAATTGCGTGCGCGCAGCCGCGTCCCAGGCCGCTGCCTCGGTCGCCGAAAGCACGGGCAGCAGGCTCATGTGATCAGCACCCCCGCGTAGCCGACGACACGCCCCTCGTCACCCGTGACCCAACCGGAATGGCGGTAGTCGACGACCTCGGCCCGGGTGGCACCGAGCGCGCGCGCCGCGGCAAGCACGGTGGCCGCCGGTCCGCGCCCGCACATCGAGATCCGTTCCCGGCGGCACCGGTCCAGGAGCTCCGCCCCGTCCAGCGTCTGTACGGCGGCCAGGGCCTGCGCGTCCTTGATCTCGGAGATCGCCGCCGATTCGTAATGATTGAGGTCGCTCGAGGCGAGCAGGAGTACGGGCTCCGGCCAGCGTTTGACCAGAACGGCCAGGGCCTCCGCGAGGGTGCGCGCTTCCGGCCACGTATCCCAGGCGAGCAGCAGCGGCACGATGCGGACGTCCGGGCGCAGCGTTTGCAGAAAAGGCAGCTCGACTTCGATGGCGTGCTCGTCGCGATGCGCCGCATGATCCGGGGCGACGAGCGGACAGGCCTCCGCCAAGGCGGCCGCGAGCTCGACATCGACGGGGACGTTGCCGAGGGGCGTAGCGAAGGCCCCCGACTCCCACAGAGACGCGCCGCCCGGGGCGTCGCAGATTCCGGTATGGTTCGGGGCAAGGATGACGACCAGACGCGGCAGGCGGATCCGGCTGAACACGAACGCCGCCGTCACGCCGGAGTAGAGGTACCCTGCATGCGGCGCGATGGCGCCGCGCGCGTCGGCCGGATGGGTGAACCGCTGCACGGGGTCGAGCAGCGCGCGCACCTCACGCGCCAGCTGTTCCCGCGCCTCCGGATAGAATCGGCCGGCGACGGCAGGGGGGCGAACGGAGGCCAAGCTACTTCTGGCTCTGGCCGATGGCCCGACCGAACGAGATATCGCCGTTGTCAATCCGGACGTTGAACCCGCACTCGGGATTGCTGCAGACCCACGCCTTGTAGGTGATCGGCGCCCCATCCCGTCCGTAGTCGGACAGCGGTATCAGCACACCACGTTGGCACTTCAAGCAGGCGGGCCACTCCTTGCCTTCCATACGCCACCTCGCTCCCTCACCCGCGCGCTAGGCGCGCTCCACGCCGGGCCACCGATAGCCGTCCCGGAATTCGGCGGCGAAATCGAAGACCCCGCTGAAATCCTCGAGCTTGTCACTGGGCTGGCGCGCCAGGAGGCCCACGTCGATCAGGGCGAAGACGATCCGCCCCAGATCCTCCGTGGCGCCGATCCCCCAATGCGCCAGGACGGTCGGCGCGAGGAGACCGAACTGCTCGAGGGCGAAGTCGCGGCACGCCCACGCCAGCTCCCCGCCGTTCAGGTGCCGCCGCGCCGGCAGCCGCGCCTGGGCGTACTCCAACGCCGCGAGGACGAAGAGGTACCCGCGTTCGTGGTACCGCCCGTCGCGCTCGCCGATCTTCGCCAGCGCTTCCTCGAGCGTACCGAACTCGCTCACGCGCGCGCTCCACGGGCCGGACGGCGGCCCCCGCCCCGTCGCCCTCGCTCCCGAGCCGCCCCCCCCCCGGGTACGGGTGCGGGCTCCAGAAGGGCAGCCGCCAGGACCTCATCCACCGTGTCGACAAAGTGGATCTGCAGGAAGCTCTGCACCTCCGGCGGGGCTTCGGCGACGTCCCCCCGATTGCGGCCGGGGACGAGCACCGTCCGGATGCCGGCGCGCACGGCGGCGGTGAGCTTCTCACGCAGGCCCCCGACCGGCAGGACCTTGCCGCGCAGCGTCAGCTCTCCGGTCATCGCCACCTCGGGGCGAGCCGGCCGGCGGCACAACAGCGAGGCCAGCGCCGTCGCGATCGTGATCCCCGCGCTCGGGCCGTCCTTGGGGACGGCCCCCGCCGGCACGTGGACGTGCACGTCCGCGTTGGAGAAGCTCGCGGGAGGGATGCCGAGACCGACCGCGCGGGCGCGCAGCAGGCTCCAGGCGGCTTGGGCGGACTCCCGCATGACGTCCCCCAGCTGTCCCGTGAGGGTGATGTGTCCGCGTCCCGGCATCATGATCGCCTCGACGAACATGATGTCTCCCCCCGCGGGCGTCCACGCCAGTCCCGTCGCCATCCCGATTTCCGGACTGCGGCCCGCCACTTCGTTCAGCACCTTCGGCTGTCCGGCAAACTCCTCCAGGTTTCTTGACGTGACGGCGACCGCCGGCCGGCTCCCGTCCTCCACGATTTGCAGCGCCACCTTGCGCAGGACGCCCTGGATTTCCCGCTCGAGCTGCCGCACGCCGGCTTCCCGGGTGTACTCGCCGATCAGCCGCTCCAGGGCGAGATCTTCGAGCTTCGCCCGCTGATCGGCGAGGCCCGTTTCGCGCAGCTGGCGCGGCAGCAGGTAGCGTTTGGCGATGGCGAGCTTTTCCGCCGGCGTATACCCGGAAAGCGTCAGCACCTCCATCCGATCGAACAGCGGCGTCGGGATCTCGCTCAGGTTGTTCGCGGTGGCGATGAACATGACGCCGGAGAGGTCGAAGGGGACCTCGAGGTAATGGTCCACGAACCCGGCGTTCTGGGCGGGGTCGAGCACCTCCAGCAGCGCGGCGGTCGGGTCGCCCCGCACATCCGCGCCCATCTTGTCCACCTCGTCCAGCATCAGGACCGGGTTGCGCGTCTCCCCGCGCTGGAGAGCGTGCAGGATCCGCCCCGGAATGGCGCCGACGTAGGTGCGCCGATGTCCGCGGATCTCCGCCTCGTCGCGCACCCCGCCGAGCGAGACGCGCGTGAACCGGCGACCCAGCGCCTCGGCGATACTCTGTCCGAGCGAGGTCTTGCCCACCCCCGGCGGGCCCACGAAGCAGAGAATGCTGCCGCGCGCCTCAGGATTGAGGGTGCGGACCGCCAGATACTCGAGAATGCGCTCTTTGACCGTCTCGAGATCGAAGTGATCCCGGTCCAGGATCGCGCGCGCCGCCTTGAGGTCGAGGCGATCCTGCGACACGCGATCCCAGGGCAGCCCGACGATCACGTCGAGATAGGTGCGGGCGACGTGATACTCGGCCGATTGGGGTGACATCTGCCGCAGCCGCTTGAGCTCCCGGTCGGCCACCTTGCGCGCCTCCGCCGACAGTCCCGCCGCGGCAAGGCGGTTGGACAGTTCTTCGATTTCCTCGTCGGTAGTTTCCTCGCCGAGCTCCTGGCGGATCACCCGCATCTGCTCGCGCAGCACGTACTCGCGCTGATGGTCGTCGAGCCGGGCCTTCACCTTCTCCTGGATCTGGCTGCCCACCTCGAGCACCTGCAGCTCTTCGGCCAAGAGCTCGCTCAACCGCTCGAGACGCTTCGAGACGTCGCCGATGGAGAGCAGCTCGGCCGCGGCGGGGAGCGCGATGTCCAGGTTCGCCGCGATGAAATCGGCGAGCTTGCCCGCATCGGCGATCCCTTCGAGGACTTCGTGCAGCTCGTCGGAGAGATATGGCGCGAGATCGATGATGCGGGCGAACTGCGCGGTGACATTGCGCTTCAGCGCTTCAACGCGGGCCTCATCCCCCCCGGCGGGGACGAATCGCTCGTAGGCCGCCGTGAGCCGGCCGTCAGCCGTGGCGTACTCCCGCATCCGGGCCCGCTCGTGTCCCTGGACCATTACGCGCATCGAGCCGTCGGCGAGCTTCAGCATCCGGACGACCGAGCCCAGCGTGCCGACCTCGTAGAGGTCGTCGGGCTGAACGTCCATCATCGCCCCGCCGCCGCCCGCGCCCCCCCCTCCGCCGGCCTCAGGGGTGGTCGCACCATGTCCTGGCTTCACCACGGCGAGCAAGAGCCGCTTGCTTCCCTCCACGACCTCGTCCACCAGCCGGACGGCGCGTGGATCGGTGAGGGCCAGTGGGAGGACGACGTGCGGATACACCACGACCTGACTCAGGGGCAGGACCGGGAGGCGATCCACCTCAGGTCACCTTGACCGAGTGTGGCCCGGATCCCCGCGGCAGCTTGGTGAGCCGGACCTCGAGGAACCCCTGTTCGTAGGTGGCCTTGAGGCTCTGCGGCTCGACCGGCACGGGCAGGCGCAACCGGCGCTCGAAGGGGCCGATCTGCACCTCCATATAGTGGTAGTGGCGCTTCCCCTCCCGCTGTGGGGAGCGCTCACCGGAGATCGTCAGAATCCCTTCGCCGAGCTCGACGGTGAAGTCTTCGGGACGCATCCCGCCGATCTCCAGCAGCACCACCAGGGCGTCGGCGGTTTCGTAGACGTCGGTAGGGGGCTTCCACTTGGGGGAGGCGACGAATCCGACGGGGCGGCCGGGACCGACCTCGTTGAAATAGACCTCCAACTCGTCGGCCATATGCATGATGTACGCCCCTGACCCGCGGGCGCGATGCGAGCCGCTATCCGCCATGGGCGATAAGATAATGCTCGGAGGGGGTGACGCGCAGGAAGTGTGGGGCCGACGGCGTCCGACCGGCGTCGCGGAGGACCTACTTGCCGGCCCCCACCCCGACGCCGGCACGCCGCTCGGCGTAGAGCGGGAACTCTTCCGTGAGCTCCCGCACCTGGCCGCGAACCCGGCCCAGCGTCGCTTCATCTTTCCCCGTCAAGACCGTATCGATCAGCTCGGCCACCTGCTTCATCTCGCCAACGCCGAAGCCGCGGGTGGTCAGCGCGGGCGTGCCGAGCCGGATTCCGCTCGTCACGAAGGGAGACTGTGGGTCCCCCGGGATGGTGTTCTTGTTGACGGTGATGGCGGCGCGGTCCAGCAGCTGCTCGGCCTCCTTCCCGGTGAGCCCCTTGGGCCGGAGGTCGACGAGGAGAAGGTGGGTATCGGTCCCGCCGGACACAATGGCGTACCCCCGGGCCACCAGTGCCGCGGCAAGGGCGGCGGCGTTGCGCACGACCTGCGCGGCGTAGCGTTTGAAGTCCTCCGTCATCGCCTCCCTCAGGGCGACGGCCTTGGCGGCGATGACGTGCTCCAACGGTCCCCCTTGCGTTCCCGGGAACACCTGCTTGTCCACCGCCTTGGCCAGCTCGGCCTTGCAGAGGATCATCCCGCCCCGCGGCCCCCGCAGGGTCTTGTGGGTCGTGGTGGTGACAATGTGCGCGTGCGGTACCGGCGAGGGATGCACCCCGCCCGCCACCAGCCCCGCGAAGTGGGCCATGTCCACGAGGAAGACCGCGCCCACCTCGTCGGCAATGGCCCGCATCGCCGGAAAATCGATGATCCGGGCGTAGGCCGACCCGCCCGCGATCAGCAGTCGCGGCCGCTCGGTTCGGGCGAGGGTGCGCACCTGATCGTAGTCGATCCTCCCGGTCTCCTCCCGCACCCCGTAGGTGATCGCCCGGAAGAGCGACCCGGAAAAGTTCACGGTGGCTCCGTGCGTCAGATGCCCCCCGTGCGACAGTGCCAGGCCCAGCAGCGTATCGCCTGGTTTGATCACCGCCAGGTAGGCCGCCATGTTCGCCTGCGCGCCCGAGTGCGGTTGGACGTTGGCATGGTCCGCGCCGAACAGCGCCTTGGCGCGATCGATCGCCAGCTGCTCCACCTCGTCCACCACTTCGCACCCGCCGTAGTACCGCTTCCCGGGCAGCCCCTCGGCGTACTTGTTGGTGAGCGCCGTGCCCATCGCCTCGAGGACCGCGACCGACACGAAGTTCTCGCTCGCGATCAGCTCGAGGCCATGCTCCTGGCGCTCGACCTCGCGACGGATCAGGGCGGCGACGGCCGGGTCGATCTGTGCGAGCGGGGCGAGCCGGTCGCTCATTGGTCGATCTTCTCCACTCGGCGGAGGTGACGACCGCCTTCGAAGGGCGTCTTCAGCCAGGTCCGCAGGATGGCCAGGCTGTCGGCATCGCTCAAGCAGCGGGCCGGGAGGACCAGGATGTTGGCATCGTTATGGCGCCGCGACAGCTCCGCGATCTCGGGATTCCACACCACGGCGGCCCGCACATGCGGATAGCGGTTGGCGACGTAGGACATCCCCAGCCCGGTGCCGCAGGTCAGGACGCCCAGGGGAGCGGTGCCGTCGCTCACGGCCTGCGCGACCGGCTTGGCGTAGTCGGGAAAGTCGTCCCCAGGATCGAGCGTCTTGGGACCGACGTCCACCGGATCGTAACCGAGCCGCTTCAGCTCCTCCACCAGGCGCTGCTTCAACTCGAAGCCCGCGTGGTCGGCGCCGACGTAGACTTTCTCAGACAAAGTTCTGCCTCACCTTCGCGACGGCCGCGATGCGCTGTTCGGCGAGCCGGTCGGCCGCTTCGTAGGAGGGGATCCCCTGCTGCTTGGCGATCTCGAAGACCCGCAGGATCGTCTCGTAGATTTCTCCGGCTTTATTCTTGGCGCGCTCGAGCGACCAGCCCAGCAGCTCGGCATTCACGTTGATCAATCCCCCACCGTTGATCACGTAGTCCGGCGCATAGGTAATCCCGCGCTGGGCGAGGGCGTCACCATGCCGGTCCTCGGCGAGCTGATTGTTCGCGCCTCCGGCGACGACCTCGGCCTTGAGCTGGCGGAGCGTGTCGTCGTTGATGATCGCGCCGAGCGCGCAGGGCGCGAAGACGTCGGCCTTCTGACCGTAGATCTCTTCCGGCTTCACGGCGGTGGCGTGGAAATCCTGGACCATCGCCTTGACCCGGTTCGGATCGATATCGGTCACGATCAACTTCGCGCCTTCCTCGTACAACTGCTTGGCGAGGAAGTACCCGACATGGCCGCACCCCTGAATCGCCACCGTCTTGCCGGTCAGGCTGTCCGAGCCCCACCGCACCTTGGCGCACGCCTTCATGCCGCGGTACACGCCGAACGCGGTGACGGGTGACGGGTCCCCCGACTTCCCCATCAATCCCGTCACGTGCTGGGTCTCCGCGCGGATCAGCTCCATGTCGGCGGTACTGGTGCCGACGTCCTCGGCGGTGATGTAGCGGCCGCCGAGCGATTGCACGTGCCGGCCGTGGGCCCGGAACACCGGCTCGCGGTCGACCAGGCGGTTGTCACCGATGATCACGCCTTTCCCGCCGCCCAGGTTCAGCCCGGCGACGGCAGCCTTGTACGTCATCCCACGCGACAGGCGGAGCACGTCGACCAGGGCCTCGCGGTCGCTCGCGTAATGCCAGAAGCGGGTGCCGCCGAGCGCGGGGCCGAGCGTTGTGTTGTGGATCGCGATGATCCCCCGGTACCCGGAGGACGGCTCGTAGGCGAAACTCACCTGCTCGTGGTCGTGCTCGGCAAGCAGCTTGAACAGGTCGGCGTCACCGGCCATAGAGGCTCCTGGCGATGACGAGACGCTGGACTTCGCTGGTGCCTTCATAGATCTCGGTGACCTTGGCGTCACGGAAGAGCTTTTCCACCGGATAGTCACGCATATAGCCGTAGCCGCCGAACAGCTGGACCGCCTGGGTCGTGACCCACATGGCGGTCTCGGAGGCGAACAGCTTGGCCATGCTGGCCTGCGGGCCGATCATCTCACCCCGATCCTTGGCCGCTGCCGCCGCCTGGGTGAGGGCCCGTGCCGCGGCCACGCGGGTGGCCATATCCGCCAACTTGAACTGCACCGCTTCGAATTCCCGGATCGGGCGGTCAAACTGCTTGCGCTCCGCGCAATACGCGAGCGCATGCTCGGTCGCTCGGCGCGCGATACCGATCGCCTGCGCGGCGATGCCGAGGCGGCCGGCGTCGAGCCCTTCCATGGAGTACACGAACCCCATCCCAGCGTCACCGAGGAGGGCGTCTGCGGGAAGCCGCAGATCCTCGAGCGCGATCGTGACGGTATTCGACGCCCGCAATCCCATCTTGTCTTCGGGCTTCCCCGGCTTGTACCCGGCCGTGCCTGTCGGAACGATGAACGTTGAAATTCCCTTCGCGCCGCGCCGCGCCCCGGTCGTATCGGTGCGCACCATCACCATCATGAGGTCTGCCGTGCCGCCGTTCGTGGCCCAGGCCTTCATTCCATTCAAGACCCAGCCGTCGCCGCGGCGTTCGGCTTGAGCCCGCATCCCGGCGGGGTCGGATCCGGCATCCGGTTCCGACAGGGCGAATCCGGCAAGCAGCTCGCCCCGGGCCATCGGTTTGAGCCAGCGCTCCTGCTGCGCCGGCGTGCCATGGCGCAGCAGCATCGTCACTGGAATCGCATTCTGAATGGAGAGCGAGACGGCGATGCTCGCGTCGGCCGCGGCGATCTCTTCCAGAGCCAGCAAGTAGGTCTGCGTATCGAGGCCCATGCCCTCGAACTCTTCCGGGACCGTCATCCCGAAAAAGCCGAGCTCCCCGAGCTCCCGGATCACATCGCGGGGGAATCGCTCCGTCCGGTCCCACTCGGGTGCGAACGGTTCGATCTTGGAGCGCGCGAAGTCCCGCGCCAGCTCCACCACCTGGCGTTGCGTCTCGGAGAGACCGGGCGGCAGCTCGCTAACCGCGATAGTCATGGAACCCACGTCCGCTCTTCCGGCCCAGGCGGCCGGCCGCGACCATCTTCCGCAGCAACGGACAGGGCCGGTACTTGTCGTCCCCCAGGTCGCGCTGCAGGACTTCCAGGATCGCCAGGCACACGTCCAGCCCGATCAGGTCGGCGAGCGCCAGCGGTCCCACCGGATGGTTCATCCCCAGCTTCATGACGGTGTCCACGGCCTCGGGAGTCGCCACCCCCTCCATCACGCAGTAGACCGCCTCGTTGATCATCGGCATCAGCACGCGGTTCGAGACGAACCCCGGCGCATCGTGCACCTCCACCGGGGTCTTGCCGAGGGCTTGGGCGATCTCGACGGTCCGGTGGGTCGTCTCGTCCGAGGTCTCGAGACCGCGAATGATCTCGACCAGCTGCATCACCGGCACCGGATTCATGAAATGCATGCCGATGACCTGGGCCGGTCGTTTGGTCTGAGCGGCGATCGAGGTGATCGGGATGGATGACGTGTTGGTGGCGAGGATGGCCGCGGCCGGTGCCGCGGCGTCGAGCTCCCGGAAGATCGCAAACTTCGTCTCGGGCCGCTCGCCGGCCGCCTCGACAACGAGGTCGGCCTGCCCGGCCCCGTCGAGCTTTGAGCCGGTGCGGAGACGCCCCAGCGCGGCATCCTTCTGCGCCGCGGTCAGGGTGCCCTTCTTCACCTGGCGCTCGAGGTTGCCGGCAATCGTCCGCATCGCCGTTTCAAGGGCGCCGGGCGACACATCGAGGAGCGTCGTCTCCCACCCGTGCACAGCGAACACATGGGCGATTCCGTTCCCCATCGTCCCCGCGCCCACCACCGCCACCCGACTCATGCCATCTCCCTCGCCGGTTCGGCGCTCCACCAGCGGGCCGGACTCCGCAACCTTTCTCCAAGCACTGCCGCGCATCCAGCGAGCAGCGTCACGGTCGCGACGAGCCCCCCTTCGGGCCCGAACGCCCCGCCGTCCAGCCACGGGTGCGGCCCGGGCGTGTACATCACGCCGGGAATATGGAAGACGTAGCCGCTCACGGGTGCGTCCAAGAGCAACGCCAGGCCGGCGTTCCAGCCCAGGTGCAGTCCCCACGCCAGCGGCATCCCCCGCCGAGAGAAAAACGCGAGGGAGAGAAACACCCCCGCGAGCATCACGTTCACCGTACTCCCGACGGTGGCGTTCGGATTGCCCACATGGACGAGCCCGAAGCCCAAGGCGAGCAGTGCTGTCGCGGCCGGCGGAGTGACCGCGTCCGCCAGGCGTCGCAGCGGATAGCCCCGGAACATCAACTCCTCCGACAGCGCGGCCAGCAGCAGCCCGATGAACACAGGGGCCACGGCGGCGAGCCAGGCCCCTTGGGTGGGGGTGTGGTGTACGGATGCCCCCCCGAGGAGCGCGGCCAGCCCCACCGCCACGATCGCCATGGCGATACCGATACCGGTGCCACGCACCCAGGCCGATGGAGCGCTCCAACTCCCCCGCCATCCCATCCGCGCCCAGCGGTGCCGGTTCCACCAGCGGCCGACCACCGTTGTCGCGACCAGGAAGCCGACGGCCTGATAGCCGGCCTGTCGTGCCAGCTCCCAATCCCGGCCCCCGATACCCGGGACGACCTGGGCCAGTCCGACGGTCACCGCGACGCCTACCACCGCGAACAGCAGCAGCCAGGCGACCGCCCAACCCGAGTCCTTGAGTCGGTGGAGAAACAAAACGCGCGCCATCAGGCGCGCGCCGCGATCGTCACACCGCCTCCACACTCAAGGCGACCGCGTTGCCGCCACCGAGACATAGCGTGGCGAGGCCGGTCGCGACCTTGCGGTCTCGCATCGCGTACAGCAGGGTCGTGAGGACGCGCGCCCCGGAAGCGCCGATGGGATGGCCGAGCGCGATCGCGCCCCCGTTCACGTTGACCCGATTCCAGTCCCACCGCAGCGCCCGCCCGTCGGCCAGCGCCTGGACCGCGAACGCTTCGTTCGCCTCGATCAAGCCGTAGTCCGAGATCTTGGTCCCGGCCTTCTTCATCAGATTCTGCACCGCCACGATCGGCGCGAAAAACAGATCCTTCGGCTCTCCCCCGCCCGTCGCATACGCCGTCACCTTGGCGAGCGGTGCGAGCCCATGGCTCCTGGCGAATGCGAGCGAGGCCACGACGAGCGCGCTGGCTCCGTCATTCAGCCCCGGGGCGTTGCCGGCGGTGACGGTGCCGTCCTTCTCGAACGAGGGCTTGAGGGAGCCGAGCGCCTCAAGACTCGTGTCCTTCCGCGGGCCCTCGTCCTTGTCGACGATCGTCGGCCCCTTCTTCCCGGGGATCTCCACGGCCACGGTCTCGGCCTTGAAGCGGCACGCCTCCATCGCCGCCACCGCCTTCTGGTGGCTCTCGAGCGCGAACCGATCCTGATCCTGGCGCGACACGCCGGCCTTCTTGGCCGTGTACTCGGCGAGGTTGCCCATGTGCACGTTGCCGAAAGAGTCCCACAACCCGTCGTGGATCATTCCATCCACGAGGTTCGTGTTCCCCGCCTTGATGCCGGTGCGCATCCCGAAGAGGTAGTGGGGCGAGTTCGACATCGACTCCATGCCGCCCGCCACCAGGCACTGGGCGTCGCCGGCTTTGATGGCCTGCGCGGCGAGCATCACGGCCTTGAGGCCGGACCCGCAGACTTTGTTGATCGTGAGGCTCGGTGCCGTGCCGGGGAGCCCGGCGTGAATGGCGGCCTGCCGCGCCGGCGCCTGACCCTCCCCACCCTGCAGGACGTTGCCCATGATGATCTCGTCCACCAGGGCGCCGTCGACGCCGGCTCGACCGACGGCCTCCTGGATGACGAGCGCACCGAGTCTCGGCGCCGGGAGCGGTGAGAGTCCCCCCAGGTACCTGCCGATGGGGGTGCGGACCGCGGACAGAATCACGGGGGTGGTGCTATCGGCGCTCATGACTTCCCAGCTTTCGAGTGCGCAATGCGAGGTTCGAAACGCGAATATGAAATCTACGGGCCCGGGCGACTTCCCGGGACTCCCTGGGATCCCCGCTTGGCTTTGGGCCCGCGCTTGCCCTTGGTTCCCGGCGTTCGCTTCGTTCCCGGCTTTCCCGGTGGCACCGGCTGCAGCTCCGGTCCCGCCTTCCCCTCCGCCGCCCGCAGTACCTCCTGGAAACGCTGGTCGTCGGGTCGGAGTTCGGCCGCCCGGCGCAGCTCAGGAATCGCCTCGCTCAGGCGCTGCTTGCGGACCAGGAGCAACCCCAACGCGTAGTGGGCTTCGGCGGTGGCCGGAGCAATGGCGATGGCTTTGCGCAGGAGCGGCTCGGCCAGGGAATCCCGGCTCTGGGCGCGGTACAGGTCGGCGAGGTTCACGTACGCCGGGATCCAGGCGCTGTCGACGTGAATGGCTTCCCGATACGCTCGCTCCGCACCCGGGAAATCGTGCCGGTCGCTCGCGAAGACGCCGAGGTTGACGTACGCCCAGGGCTGGTCGGCGTTGTAGTTCTCGGACGTTTCAGACTCCCACGCTGCCTGGTCGAAGGCCCGGCGCTCCGCCCGGTGCATCTCGCTGTCGGGTACCGGCGCGAGCAGGCTCGCCGCTTCCATCCGGACCACCCGCGTCGAATCGCTGAGCAGGGGAGCCACGAGCGGGAGACGCACCTCGGGTGCCAGGCCCTGGAGGGCCCGCACCGCGCCGAAGCGCACGAGCGGGTCCCGATCCCCGAGCAACGGTGCCACGGCATCGAGGGCGGGGGCGGTCAGGAAATCGGAAAGCGCCGCCAGCGCCGACGACCGCACCCAGGGGCCGGCGGCGGTATCGAGGGCCACGCGAACGAGCGCCTCCGTCGCCGCCGTATCGTGACGGCGCGCCAGCGCGAATGCCTCCCCCCAATGCGGGCCGGTCTCGCGACGGGGCTTGAACCATCGCGACAACGCCTGCTCGGCCCACTGCGGTGAGCGATTGGCGTGGCAGGCGTTGCACGCGTTGGGAACGCCGAGACGCACGGAGAGGTCGGGGCGCGGGATCCGCATTGAATGGTCGCGCCGGACATCCACGACCATGTAGGTCCGGGTCGCCATATGGCAATCCACACAGGATGACCCTGCCTTGCCGACCTGGTGATGGTGGTGCTGGGGTGTCTCGTAGCGGCTCGGCAGATGACACGAGCTGCACGCGACGTCCGGCGCCGTGCGCAGTTTTCCAGAATGGGGGTCGTGACAGTCGCTGCAGGTCACGCCGGCGCGGTACATCTTCGACTGCAGGAATGAGCCGTACTCGTACACTTCGCCGTTGATCTGACCATCCGGGAAGTACAACCCCGGCTCGAGCAACGACGGGCGATAGCTGTCGAGCAGCGGGCGACCGGGAGTGAACGCCGGCCACACCTGCGAGCGGCGCGCGTGACAGCGGGCGCAGGTCTCGATCTCCGGCCGGAAACCGGAAGGTGGCAGCGACCGCCGGGGACGCAACGCCACGCTGTCCCAGTGCCAGGTCACGCCCGCGCGCTCGTCGAAACGCACCGGGAACCCGAGCGGCGTCGAGTCTCTCCAGTTTCCCCCCTGCACCACACGCTGGGCGGCGGCGACGTGGAGTGACCCCGGCCCGTGACACGCCTCGCACGCCACGTTGATCTCCCACCAGGCGGTGGCGAAGCTGTCGGTCGTTGCCAGGTAGCGCTTGCGCAGGTCCGTGGAGTGGCAGTCGGCGCACATGTAATTCCAGTTCTGCGCGCGTCCCGTCCAGTACAGCTCGTCGCCGGCCCGGATCGGCTCGTCGGGATACAGGTGAAACCAGCGTTGGCCCCCGGCGGAAGCGGGACGCGTGTCCCAGGCCACCGGCAGTGCCTGGAAGCGACCCCGCGCGAACGCCACGAGGTACTGTTGCAGGGGATAGAAGCCGAACGTGTAGACGGGTTGGTAGTCGCGTGGCCGGCCGTCCGGTCCGCCGATGGTCACGACGGGATGGCCGTCTGTCCGCCGGAACCGCACCGTATCGCCGTAGTAGACCAGCGTCCGATCGGCAAAATCACCGAGCACCGCGGAGTCGCTCGCCTCGTGCATCGCCCGGGCATGATCGGAGCGCTGCCAGGCCAGCGTCTCAGGCTGATGACAGGGGGCGCACGTCGCGGCGCCGACGTACCGTGGTGCGCCGTGGGAACCGCATCCGAAGGCCCCCGCGACGCACATGAGAAGAACAGAACTCCGTCGTGAGACGGTCACGCTCCCACGAGTGGCACGGCTCAGCGCCGCCGCCCTCCCCCTCCCCCTCGCGCCCCTCCGCCGGAGTACGAGCGGGCCGCCCCGCTCTGGCGGGCACCGTAGTCCCGATTCAGCGAGCCCTGCTGCCCGCGGTTCTGCGCCGACGGTTGCTGCCACCCGTTCTGACCGCGCTGCTGGTACGTCCCATTGGAATTGCGCTTGTACACGTTGCCGCTCTTGTCGGTCATCACATTGTTGGCACCGCCCGAGGCGCGTGGGCCGTTCTTGCCGCCCGAGAAGTCCGACCCCTGGGCGTTGCGGTCCTTGGTCGACGGCTGGTTGTAGATGTTGTTGCCTCGGCCACCGGCCGGAAGCTGCGAGGGCCCCCCCGGTTTTCCCGGACCGCCGACGCCCCCAACACCACCCACGCCGCCGACTCCTCCAACTCCCCCAACGCCCCCGACTCCCCCGACGCCTCCCACGCCGCCGACCCCGCCGACTCCGCCGACTCCGCCGACTCCGCCCGGGCGCCCGGGATACCCGCCGTAGTACGGCGGGCGATACACCGGGTAGTAGCCGCCCATTCCCCACATTGGGTATCCGCCGAAGTGGATGCCGAAGGAGACCATCCCATAGCTCCAGCTCATCCCGACGCCCCAGCCGTACCAGGGATTGTAGGTGACGTGAAAGCCGTAGGTCACGGCCGGCGGCGGATAGTAGACGACGGGGCTCACGTACGGAGGGTAGTAGTAGCCGGTGCCGTAGACCACCGTGCCGTAATACGGATACGCCCCGACATACCCGGGGAGGTAGCCGACGTAAACGACCTCCGGCGTCGTGTCATAGATGTAGACGTACTTCACGTTGTAAACCGGACTTTCGGGCGGAATCTTCTGGACTTCGGCCGGCACCGAGTCCGACACCACCCACGGCCCCGTCGGCTCCTTCGATACGAACCAGACCGCCTTGTCCACCGCGTAGAACAGATCGCCGATCTTCAGGACCTGCGTCTGGGTGTTCACCGCGTACTTGATCGAGGTGCCCGTGACGTCCTTGAACTGCGGATCGCCGTCGTATTTCACGGTGAGCTTCGCGTCGCTGCGCTTGATCGCGGCGGTTTGCGGCATCTGCGCATCGGCGAGGGCATCGCTCGCCTCCTGCGTACCGGGCACGAACGTCCGCACGTACCCCTGCTTACTGTCGGAGGGCACCTGCCCGAACGATTTCGGCAACGAGTCCGGTCGCACGAACGTCCACGGCCCTTCGAGGGTCTTGCTCCTGAACCAGCGGCCGGACAAGAGGAGGTAGTGCTGCTGCGTCGGCACGTCCATCAGCAGCTGGGTTTCAGTATTACTCACCACCAACAGATCGGTACCGGTGATCTTCGAGTACTTCGGGGCCCCCTGCGTGACGATCAGCTCGGTCGGTTCGGTCGCGACGACGATCTTGGGCGTCGTGGTATCGGGCGGGGCGCCCTCGGCCTTGGCCTCGGCCTTGGCCGAGTCGGCCTTGCCGCCGACCTCCTGACGGGCGAGAGCGAGGATCGGCTCCGGCGGCGCGGCACCCACCGCCCATGGTCCCTTCGGATCGCTGGCGCGGAACCAGCGCGTCCCGCCGTCCAGGTACCATGTCTTGGTCGCGGTATCCTGCACGACGAAGAAGGGTGTATTGACCGCCCGCAGCACGGCCGAGCCCTGCACGGGACGCGGCAACGGCTCGCCGGTGTACAGCAGGAGAATCGCGGGGACGGTGTCGAACACAATCTTCGGGGGATCGTTCCTCAGGCCCTCGGCACTCTTCTGCTCGCGCTCGGCCACCGCGAGGGAAGCCTGCAACCGATCGAGGGAGATGGTAAGCGGCCAGGTCTTCACGCCTTCCTGGACGGCGTCGATGATCTTTTGATCCGTCTCCGGCTTGACGTTGGGGAACCGGACGCGCGGGACGGTGAGGGTGAGGATGCGCACCATCCGCGCCTCGCGGTCGGTTTCGATGCGCGCCACGAACCACAGCGCTCCGAACACCGGTTGGGTGGCGGACTTGGGGGTGACCGCCGCGGCGGCGCGCGCATAGAGCACGTTGCCCACCAGGCTGTCCGGTTGCGGCTGGTATATCAGGACCTTGCCCTTGTCGGTCGCGATCTCGCGGGGCCACCCCGGGTCCTGGGCGGCTGCAGGGATGGTGAGGACGAGGCCAAGCCAAACAGCCGCTTTCAGACATCGCATGTCCATCACGACTCCATTCCTCGGGACCACGTCCCGTTCATTAGAGAAGCAACGACCACCGTCGGCCTGGTGAAGCTAGATCAGTGGTTTGAGTGAACGAGTGCGGACTTCATCGCCGAGCTGACGCGTGAACTCCTCCATCGGCATCACTTTCTGCTTCTCGGCCGAACCCCGGACCCGCACCGCCACCGTCCCGGCGTCCGCTTCCCGCTGCCCCACCACGGCGAGATACGGCACCTTGTGCGTTTCGCCGTCCCGGACCTTGTAATTCAACGTCTCACTGCGTTCATCCACCATGGAGCGGAGGCCCGCCGTCCGCAGGGCGGCATCCACGCGGCGCGCCGCCTCCACCTGCGCGTCGGCGATCGGCAACACCCGGACCTGCTCCGGCGCGAGCCACAGCGGGAACGCCCCGGCGAAGTGCTCGATCAGAAACCCCACGAACCGCTCCAAGGTCCCATAGATCGCCCGGTGGATCATCACCGGCCGGTGCGCCTTGTTGTCCGCCCCCGTGTACTCGAGCTGGAACCGCTCCGGCAGCTGGAAATCGAGCTGGATCGTCGCCCCCTGCCACTCCCGGCCGATCGCGTCGTTGAACTTGACGTCGATCTTGGGTCCGTAGAAAGCGCCGCCGCCCTGGTCCAGACGATAGGTGATCCCCCGCCGCTTGAGCGCTCCTTCGAGGCCGCGCTCGGCCACGTCCCACATTGCGTCGGCCCCGAGCTTTTTCGCCGGCCGGGTCGCGAGATCGAGCCGGTAGGTCAGTCCAAACGTCTTGCCGAGTACCAGCTCGACGATGTCGAGCAGCTTGAAGATCTCGTCTTCGATCTGGTCTTCGCGGAGAAAGATGTGCGCGTCGTCCATCGACAAGCCGCGCACCCGCAGCATGCCGTGCAGGGTCCCCGAGCGCTCGTTGCGGTAGACGTTGGCAATCTCGGCGAGCCGGATCGGGAGGTCGCGATAACTGCGCTGCTGCGAGGCGTACACCAGGATGTGCATCGGGCAGTTCATCGGCTTCACGCGGTAGCGGACGTCCTCCGACTCGCCCTCACCCGCGGCCATCGCCGGGAACTGGTTCTCGGCGTACAGCGGCAGGTGCCCCGAGCGCAGGAACAGCTGCTCACGCGTCACATTGGGCGTGTAGACCAGCTGGTAGCCGCGCTCGAGAATCACGTCCTCGATGAAGCGGCGCAGCTGGAAGTTGATCATCGCCCCCTTGGGGTGCCAGAAGATCAATCCGGGACCGACGTCCTCCTGGATCGAAAACAGATCGAGCTGCTTGCCGATCACCCGGTGATCGCGCTTGCGCGCCTCTTCGAGGCGACGCAGGTAGCTCTCGAGGTCGTCCTTGGAGAACCAGGCGGTGCCGTAGATGCGCTGCAGCATCTGGCGCCGCTCATCGCCCCGCCAGTACGCCCCCGCCGCATGCAGCAGCTTGAAGTGCTTGATCTTCCCGGTGCCGGGCAGATGCGGGCCCCGACACAGGTCCACGAACGGGCCGTCGGTGTACACGGAGATCACTTCGTCAGGGCCGAGGTCCTCGATGCGCTCGAGCTTGAGGGGATCGTCCTTGAAGCGCCGCTTGGCTTCGGGGCGGTCCACTTCCTCGCGCACGAACGGATGATTCGCCGCCGCCACCTCGCGCATTTGCGCTTCGATCTTGTGGAGGTCTTCGGGCGTGAACGGCGTGGGGACTTCGAAGTCGTAATAGAAGCCGTCCTCGATGGCCGGCCCGAACCCGATCTTCGCTTGCGGGAAGATCTGGCGCACCGCCGTCGCGAGCAGGTGCGCCGCAGAATGCCGCAGCACGTCGAGCGCCTGCGGATCGCGATCGGTCAGAATCGAGACCTGGGCGCCGTCGGGGAGCGGGCGCAGCAGATCCCGCACTTCTCCGTTGACCCGCGCGGCGAGCGCGGCCTTGGCGAGTCCCGGGCCGATCGCCTGCGCGAGATCGGCCGCGGTGGCCCCCGCGGGGAGCGATCGAGCGCTCCCATCGGGGAGCGTGACCTGGATCTCCGCGCCGGCTACGGTCATCGGGAGTCGCTCTGGGTCGGGAACGTGCCCGCATCGAAGGATTGCAGGCGGCTGGCGTCGCGGAAATACAGGGCGATCGCTCCGATCAGGAGCGTGGCGAGGACCAGCCAGCGCCACAGACGGTTCGCGGGAACGATGATGGGCTCGTCGGCCATGCCGGAATTATAGAAGGATGGGCGGATGGCCGGATAGCCGCACTCGGGATCGCCCATCCGTCTCCACGCCGATCCGCCTATTATTAGCCAATGCCCCGCCCCACCTTCGACCTCCCGCCGCAATACGACCCGCACGCCGTGGAACAGCGGCTCTACGCGCGCTGGCTCGAGGCGGGCGTGTTTACGGCCAAGGTCGACGCGACGCCCGAGCCCTATGTCATCGTGATCCCGCCGCCCAACGTGACCGGCATCCTGCACATGGGCCACGGCCTGAACAACACGATCCAGGACGTGCTGATCCGGTTCGAGCGCATGCGCGGCCGCACGACACTGTGGCTCCCGGGCACCGACCACGCCGGGATTGCGACCCAGAACGTGGTCGAGCGGCTCATCGCCAAGGAAGGCAAGACCCGCTTCGACCTGGGCCGGGAGGCGTTCGTGGAGCGGGTCTGGGCGTTCGTGCGGCAGACCGGGACCACCATCCTCGAGCAGCTGAAGCAGATCGGGGCATCGTGCGACTGGTCCCGCACGCGGTTCACCCTCGACCCGGCCTACACCCGCGCGGTGCGCGAGGTGTTCGTCTCGCTCTGGGAGCGCGACCTGATCTACCGCGGCCACCGCGTGATCCACTGGTGCCCGCGCTGCCTCACCGCGCTCTCCGACGAGGAAGCCGAGTTCCACGAGACCACCGGTTCGCTCTACTACATCCACTACCCGCTGGTGGACGGGAGCGGCCAATTGACCGTCGCCACGACCCGTCCGGAAACGATGCTCGGCGACACCGCGATCGTGGTCCATCCCGAAGATCCCCGCGGGGCACCGTTCATCGGCAAGCGGGTGCGTGTGCCGATCGCGAACGTGGAGATCCCGGTGATCGCCGACGCGAGCGTAGACAAGGAATTCGGCACGGGATTCGTGAAGGTGACGCCGGCGCACGACCCGACCGACTTCGAGATCGGCGTGCGGCATAACCTCGAGATGCCGCTGATCATGACCGAAGATGGGAAGATGGGAGAGGAAACGGGAAACGGGAAACGGGAAACGGGACGGGTGCCCGCCGAGCTCCAGGGCGTGGACCGGTTCGAGGCGCGCAAGAAGATCGTCAAGATGCTCGAGGCCCAGGGGCTGCTCGCGAAGGTCGAGTCGCACCAGCACGCCGTGCGCCGCTGCTACCGCTGCGACTCGGTGGTCGAGCCGCGCCTCTCGGACCAGTGGTTCGTGCGCATGCAGCCGCTCGCCGAGCCGGTGATGGCCGCGTACCGGCGCGGTGAATACCGGATCGTCCCGGAGCGCTGGCAGGCGACCTACGAGAACTGGATGAACAACATCCGGGACTGGAACATCTCCCGGCAGCTCTGGTGGGGGCACCGCATCCCGGTGTTCACCTGCACCACCTGTCATCATCAGTGGGCCGATCGGGAAGATCCGCGGCGCTGTCCCAAGTGCGGCGGCCCGGTGGAGCAGGATCCGGACGTGCTGGACACCTGGTTCTCGTCCTGGCTCTGGCCGTTCGCGACATTGGGGTGGCCGGAGCAGACCCCCGACCTCGCGCGGTTCTACCCGGGCCATACTCTCGTCACCGCCCCGGAGATTCTCTTTTTCTGGGTGGCCCGGATGCTGATGGCGGGTTACCACTTCATGGGGCGGAAGCCGTTCACCACCGTGTACCTGACCGGGACGGCGCGCGACACGAAGCATCGCCGGATGTCCAAGTCGCTCGGGAACGGCATCGACCCGCTGGACGTGGTGAAGCTGTTCGGCGCGGATGCGCTGCGCTGGACCCTGATCGCGGGCAGCGCCCTCGGGGCCGACCTGATCCTCGATCCCGACGATCTGGAGACCACCTTCGCCCCCGGCCGGAACTTCGCCAACAAGCTCTGGAACATCGGGCGGTTCGTTCTCTCGCAACTTCCCGACACCGTGCCCGACGTGACGACGCTCGACGCGGCATCGCTCACCCTCGCCGATCGTTGGATCCTGTCTCGGATGCAGGCGACGATCCGGGAGGCGACGGCGTCGCTCGAGGCCTTCCGGCTCGATGAGGCGGCGAAGCGCTGCTTCGAGTTTGCGTGGGGTGAGTTGGCTGACTGGTACGTGGAAGCGGTCAAACCGCGACTCGGTGGACCTCCGTCAGGGGCTCCCGCTCCAGCAGCCCAGCGGGCACCCGCTGTCGCGGGAGCCCCTGACGTCGGTCAGAAGCCCGCGGCCCATGGCGTCCTGACCTACTGCTTCGATACCGTCCTGCGGCTGCTGCACCCGGTCGTACCCTTCATTACTGAGGAGCTGTGGCAGAAGCTCCCCAGCCGGACCCCGGGTGATCTGCTGCCCCTCGCGAGGTGGCCGCAGCCCCACCCAGCGTTCGACGATCCCACGGCCGAGCGGGCGTTCACCCATGTCCGCGACGCGATTACCGCTATCCGGAACATCCGCGCCGAGTACCGGGTGCCGCCCAAACAGCGGGTGGTGACCGCCATCTTGTCCCGCGCCAAGGCAGCGACTACCGCGCTCGCGGCCGAGCGTGAGACGATCATGCGCCTGGCCGCGCTCGAGCGTCTGGAACTGGACGGCGCGAAGCTGCCGGCAGGGGCCCACGCCGTGCTCGCCGACGGCAGCGAGGTCGTGGTCGAGCTGGCGGGAGCGATCGATGTCCGTCAGGAGTGCCGACGGCTCACCGAGGAGCTCACCCGGCTGGAACGTCAGCTGGATGGCCTCGCCGCGAAGCTGGCGAACGACAACTTCGTCTCCCGTGCCCCGGCCGAGGTGGTGGCCAAGGAGCGGGACAAGGAGCGCACGTGGCGCGAGCAGCGCGACGTTCTCGCCGGCAAGCTCAGCGCCCTCGGCTGCTCCTGAGCGTGGCGGCCGCCACCGCGGCCGCCGCCTGCGCGAACATGGGCGAGCCGCCCGGCGGTCCGCCCGACGTCACGCCTCCGTCCATCATCTGGGTCCGGCCCGATTCGGGGAGCATCACGCCGGATCTTCACGATGACTTCGTGATCCAGTTCGACGAAGTCATCGACGAACAACCCGGAACGGGGGCCAGCGGGAGCACCGGGGGCTCGGTGTCGGGGCTGGCCTCGCGCATCCTGCTCTCCCCGGTCGTGGGTCCGGTGAAGGTCTCGTGGCATCGCAGCGCCATCGGCGTCAAACCCAAGGAAGGATGGAAGCAGAACCGCATCTACCACCTGCAGATCCTCCCCGGCATCGCGGACCTGCGGCGCAACGTGATCAAGCAGGGCCGGACCGTCGTCTTTTCGACGGGACCGGAGATCCCGTCGGCATCGCTGTCGGGGACCGCGGTGATGTGGACCGAGCAGCGCGTGCTGGTCAATGGCCTGATCCGGGCCGCTCTGCTCCCGGACAGCGCCGCCTACTTGACCCTCACCGACTCGGCCGGCCGATTCCGCTTCGATCAGGTTCCCCCCGGGCGCTACGTCGTGATGGCCATCGTGGACCAGAACAACAACCGTCAGCGCGACCGGCGCGAGGCATTCGACTCCGCGGTCGTTACCGTGGACACCTCGGCGCAGACCACGCTCTGGGCCTTCATTCACGACACACTGGGCCCCCGTCTGCAATCGCTCGATCCGGTGGATTCGGTGGCCTTCCGGATCACGTTCACGCTCCCGCTCGATCCCTACCAGCCGCTCGATTCGTTGAAGGTGCGCTTCCTCACGCTTCCCGACTCGACCCCGGTCCCCGTGGCCGCGGTCCTCACCTCCACACAATACGACTCGGTCACCAAACGCGAGCGCGCGGTGGCGGACTCGCTGCGCCAGGATTCGCTGGCGCGGCTCGCCCCCAAGGACACGACGCACAAGGTCGATACGACACGGGTCCGGGTTCGGCCCCCCGCGCGCGATACCGGGCTCCGCCGCCCATTCGCCCCACCACCGGGCGGTGCGCCCGGCGTGACCGCCGGTCCCGCCGCCGGCCGACCCGCCGCGTCCGACTCCGCCGCGCGGCGGCTGATCGCGCAACGCCCCGTTCCCCAGGACAAGATCGTGGTCCGACTGGGCAAGGGGGCGGCGCTGGTGCCGGGGGCCAAGTACTATGTCGAGGTGGCCGGTGCGGTGAACCTGAACGGAGCGGTCGCGACGAGTCACAACGTGCTCGTCATTCCCAAGGCCAAGCCACCCGCGCCGACCGATACGACGCACGCCGCCAAACCGGCGCCTGTCCCTCCCTCGGCCCCGCCGTCGCCGCGCGATTCGACCAAGCCATGAGCGATCCGCGCCGCAACCTCCCTGCCGTCGACGTGCTGCTTGCAAGCCCCGAGGTCGCGGCCCTCGCCCGCGCCCACCCGCGCGCCCTGGTCGTACGCGCCGTGCGCGAGACGCTCGATGCCGCGCGTTCCGCGGGAGGGGCCGAGCCGCAACAGGGATGGCCGGCGGCGGTCGCCGGCCGGATCGGCGAGCTCGCGGCGCCCTCGCTCGTGCCGGTCATCAACGCGACCGGAGTGGTGCTCCACACGAATCTCGGCCGCTCGCTGCTCGCCCCGGCGGCGGTGAACGCTATGACGGCGGTCGCCCAATCCTACGTCAGCCTCGAGTACGACCTCGGTCAGGGCGCACGCGGCTCCCGCCACGCGATTTCGCGCGCCCTCTTGACCGAATTGACCGGTGCGTCCGATGCGCTGGTCGTGAACAACGCCGCGGGAGCGCTGCTCCTCGCCCTGTCCGCCCTGGCGCGCGGCGGCGAGGCGATCGTGTCGCGCGGGGAGCTGGTCGAGATCGGGGGCGCGTTCCGCATCCCCGACATCCTGGCCCGCTCGGGGGCCACGCTGGTCGAGGTCGGCACCACCAACCGCACCCACATCGACGACTACACCCGGGCGATCGGGCACCGCACCCGGGCCGTGCTGAAGGTGCATCGCTCGAACTTCCAGGTCACCGGATTCACGGCCGAAGTGCCACCGGCGGAGCTGGCACAGCTCGCGCGCGTCTCGGGTGCAGCCGGGATCTATGACCTCGGCTCCGGCCTGCTCGCCGATCTGTCCAGGTGGGGATTGTCCGGAGAGCCCACGGTTCGCGAAGCGGTCGCGAGCGGCATGGATGTCGTCGTCTTCTCGGGGGACAAGCTTCTTGGTGGACCGCAGGCGGGAATCCTGCTCGGTACGAGCGCCGCCATCGAAGCCTGCCGTACCGACCCCCTCGCCCGGGCGGTGCGCGCGGACAAGTACACTCTCGCCGCGCTCGACGCGACACTGGCGTTGTACCGGGACCCCGAAACGGCGCGAAGGGAGATCCCCACCCTGCGGATGCTCACCGAGGATCGTTCGGAGATCCGGCGTCGCGCCGAGAAGATCCGCGCCGGGGTCGAAGCGGTGGCTCGCGCGGAGATAATGGAAGGGATGTCCGAGGTGGGCGGCGGCTCGTTCCCAGGCGCGAAGCTGCCGACCTGGCTGGTGCGCCTCGACGGGGGGGCAGTGAGCCCGGACGCGCTCACCGACCGGTTGCGCCTCGGCGATCCTCCCATCATCGCGCGCATCGAGGACGACCACGTGGTCCTCGATCCCCGCACCATCCTCCCCTCGCAGATCGCGGCGCTCGCCCGCGGCATCACGGCCGCCCTGCATGGCTGATTCGGTCCTGCGCCGGGCCGTCTTTCTCGACCGCGATGGGACGATCGTGGACGACCCGGGGTTCCTGGCCGACCCCGCGCAGGTGCGGCTGCTCCCGGGCGCGGCCGGAGCCATCCGCCACCTGAACCGGGCCGGGCTCGTGGTCGTCGTCGTGAGCAACCAGTCGGGGATCGCGCGCGGACTCTACGGGGTCCCCGCCTACGAGGCCGTGCAACACCGGCTTACCGAGCTCCTGGCCGCGGAGGACGCCCACCTGGACGCCGCCTATTACTGCCCGCATCTCCCGGAGATCTCGGGACCGTGCGAGTGCCGCAAACCGGGGATCCTGCTCTACACGCGGGCCTCGGACGAGCTGGGGTTGGATCTCGCTCGCTCGTGGTACGTGGGGGATCGCCTGTCCGACGTCGAGCCCGCTCGCCGGCTCGGCGGCGTGGGCATCCTGGTGCAAACCGGCCTCGGCAACTCACACGCCGATCAGGCTGCCGCCCTGGGCATTGCGATCGTGCCGGACCTCGCGGCGGCTGCCGCGGCGATCGTCGATGCCCTCAAGTCGCCCCGGAGTCCGGCGTGACTTCCGCCGTGCCTGCTGCACCGATCCGAGTCGCGGTGCTCGCTTCCGGCGGCGGCACCAACCTGCAGGCCCTCCTCGATGCCCTTCAGGGCCCGGCGCCGGCGCGCGTCACTCGCGTGATCGCCGACCGGCCCGATGCGGGCGCACTCGATCGGGCGCGGCGCGCGGGAGTCCCCACGACCGTGCTCGCCAATCCGAACGACCCCGCCGAGTTTCTCGCCGCGGTGGGGGACGCCCAACTGGTCGTCCTCGCCGGATATCTGAAGCTCGTGCCGCCATCGGCCGTCGCCCGTTACCGGCATCGCATGATTAATATCCACCCGGCGCTGCTCCCCGGGTTCGGCGGCCGGGGGATGTACGGGAAACGGGTCCATGCCGCCGTCCTCGCGAGTGGGACGAATCAATCGGGAGCGACTGTGCACTACGTCGACGAGCAGTACGACCGCGGCCCGATCATCGCGCAGCAGAGTGTGCCCGTGCTTCCGGGCGATTCTCCCGAGACACTGGCGGCACGCGTACTCGAAGCGGAGCATCGCCTGCTCCCGGCGGTGGTCCTCGAGTTGGCGCGGCGCGGCGCACCCCAGGAACCGGTGCGATTGGAGATCGGAGAGGGATGAAGTACGGCAGCCACATCGCCCTCGTGGCCATGGTCGCCCTCAACGCCTCGGCGCGCGACGCGCAGGCACATCAGCAGGGCTCTCCTCCTCTCACGGCACTCGTCACACGATTCGCGTCCTGGACCGCCGTCACCGGGTACGAGCGAGCGGTGACCGATTCTCTGCTGACTCTTTTCCCGGACGCCACGCGCGACCGCGCGGGGAACGTCGTGATGACGCTGGGCCGAGGGACGCCAAAGCGGCTCCTATCCTGCCCGCTCGACGAAATGGGCTGGGTCGTGGGCAACGTCACTGACGACGGGTACCTCACGCTGCGCCGGGTCGGCCGCGCGCGCTCGCCACTGTTCGACCAGCAGCTCGAAGGGCACCGCGTGACGCTGTTCGGCCGGCGCGGGCCGGTGCCGGGTGTCGTCGGCGTGCATTCGACGCATCTCCTGCGCGAACGCACCGCGTCGGACGAGCCGTTCAGCGTCGATTCGGCCTTCGTCGACGTGGGGGCGACCTCACGGTCCGAGGCGCTCGACCTGGGGGTCGAGGTGCTCACTCCGGTGGCGCTCACCAAGGCGCCGCATCCATATGGGAACGGCTTGCTCGCGGCCCCGGTCGCAGGCCGCCGCGCGGCCTGCGCGGCGCTCGCCGCCGCCGTCCTCGCCAAACCCAAGGTCAAAGGAACGGTCATCGCCGCGTTCACGGTGCAGAGCCTGGTGCGTCCCGACGTGGGGATCAGCTCTCTCAAGAATCTCATGGGGCCGGTCGATACGGCGGTCGTCGTCAGCGTGCCGGTCAAGTTCGCCGAGACGGCCGTAGAAACCGTGGCGATGGCCGACGTCGACAGCGTGCGGACGAAGCTCGTCGCGTGGATGGAGGGAAAGTGAACCGGACGGGAAGAGCCATCATCTGGGTGGCGCCCTTGCTGCTTACCGGTCCGGGCGTCGGACTTTCCGCCCAGTCCGCCGGCCGGATCTCAGAAACCGACTCTGTCCTATCCACACTCGTCGAGACGTACGGCGCATCAGGGGCCGAGGGCCCGGTGCGCGAGGCGGTCAAGCGGCTTCTCCCTGCGTGGGCCAAGCCGGTCACCGACACCGCGGGCAACCTCTGGGTGACGATCGGCCAGGGCGACCCGCTCGTCGTGTTCGTGGCGCATCTCGACGAAATCGGCTTTCGCGTGGACAGCATCCGGGACGACGGCACGTTGCGCATCCGCCCGTTGGGAGGGTTCTTCGCCTCGCTGTTCGAGGCCCAGCCGGCGCTGGTGCACACGGCGCGCGGCGTCGTACCGGGGGTGTTTCAGCCGCGCGACAGCGGGTTCACGCGCGCCGATCCCCCGCCCTTCCGAGTGAACGTCGGGACGGCCTCGCGTGCGGCGACCGAGGCTCTGGGGATCGCGCCGGGCGACCGCGTGACGATGCCCAAACGCTACGTGCGCCTCGCGGGCACGCGCGCCACCGGCCGATCGTTCGACGATCGGGTCGGCTCGGCCGCGGAAATCCTCGCGTTGCGGCACCTCGATCGCGCGGCGCTCCATCATCAGGTGATCGTGATCTGGAGCACCCGCGAGGAGATCGGACTCGAGGGCGCGGCCCGCGTCGCCGCCGCCCTCGGCACTCGGCCCACGCGCGTGCACGCGATCGACACCTTCGTCTCGGCCGACGCCCCGCTCGAGCGGCAGAACTACGCGGTCGCGCGGCTCGGCGCCGGTGCCGCGGCCCGGGCGCTCGACAACTCGTCGGTGACTCCGGCGGCGTACGTCGATTCGCTGGTCGCGGTGGCGCGCGCCCGCGGGATCGCGCTGCAGGTGGGGACCACCAGCGGCGGGAACGACGGATCGACCTTCACCCCCTACGGCGTGGTGGACGTCGCCCTGGGGTGGCCGCTGCGCTATTCCCACTCGCCCGCCGAGGTCGTGGACCTGAAGGATGTGGCGAGCCTCGCCGACCTGATCCAAGCTGTCATGGAGACCTGGTGAGAGCCTTACTGTCGGTATCGGACAAACGCGGCGTACTCGAGTTCGCCCGCGGCCTCGTGAACCTGGGATGGGAGATCGTCTCCACGGGTGGCACCGCCGAAGCGCTGCGACAGAACGGCGTGCCGGTCATTCCGATCGAGCAGGTGACCGGATTCCCGGAAATGATGGATGGCCGGGTGAAGACGCTGCACCCGAAGGTGCACGGCGGCCTGCTCGCCCGGCGCGATCATCCGGGAGACGTGAAGGCCCTCGCCCAGCACGCGATCACACCGATCGACCTCGTCGCCGTGAATCTGTATCCGTTCCGCCAGACGGTGGCGAAACCGGAGACCACCTTCGAGCAGGCGATCGAGCAGATCGACATCGGCGGTCCCTCGATGCTCCGCTCGGCGGCCAAGAACCACGCCGCGGTGATCGTCGTCGTCGATCCGGACGATTACCCCACGGTCCTGGCGGGCCTCAAAGCCGGCGGCGTCACGCCGGACCAGAAGCGCGCGCTCGCGGCGAAGGTCTTCGCCCACACGGCGGCCTACGACGCGACGATTCTCGCCTACCTGACTCGGACCGCCGAAGTGTTGCCGCCCACCCTCGCCCTCGTGCTGCAGCGCGGGCAATCGTTGCGCTACGGCGAGAACCCGCACCAGCGCGCCGCGCTGTATCTGACCGACGAGCCGGGGATCTCGCAGCTCTCGCAGCTCCATGGGAAGGAGCTGTCGTTCAACAACCTCCTCGATGTGGACGCCGCCGTGACGGCGGTGCTGCCGTGGTCCAACCGGGTGGCCTGCGCCATCATCAAGCACACGACGCCGTGCGGGATCGCGCTGGGACGCAGTCCCGCCGAGGCCTACCGCCGCGCGCACGCCACCGACCCCGTGTCGGCTTTCGGCTCGGTGATCGCGTTCAACACGGTGGTGGACGCCGAGGCGGCCGAGGCGATGCACGAGCTGTTCGTCGAGGTCGTCGTGGCGCCGCGGGTCGACACCAAGGCCCTCGAGGTGTTCAAGCGCAAGAAGAACCTGCGCGTGGTCGAGCTGCCGACCCCGGATGGACAGCCGTCCTGGGATTTCAAGCGGGTGCGGGGCGGGTTCCTGGTGCAGGACCGTTACCAGTACGGCGGGACCGCGGCGGAGGCGTCGTGGAAGGTGGCCACCACGCGCGCGCCCACGGACGCGGAATGGAACGACCTGCGCTTCGGCTGGGCGGCGGTGGGGATCGTCAAATCGAACGCGATCCTCCTGGCGCGCGACGAGGCGGCGATCGGGATCGGCGCGGGACAGATGTCCCGGGTGGATTCGTCCTTTCTGGCCGTGCACAAAGCGCAGCGAGCCGGCCACGACCCGGCGGGCGCCGTGCTCGCGAGTGACGCCTTTTTCCCCTTCCGGGACGGGGTGGACGAGGCCGCCCGGGCGGGGGTGCGGGCCATCATTCAACCCGGCGGCTCGGTGCGAGACGACGAGGTCGTCACCGCGGCCAACGAGCACGGGATCGCCATGGTGCTGACGGGGGTACGACAGTTCCGGCATTAGTCCATTACCTTATAGGCCACTCAAACCCCGATCGCATGACCGACCCCGAACAGCTGACCGACGACCAGCGCCCTCCCTATCTGCTCGCCCTCGCGGTGAGCGTGGCGACGCTGGCCCTGTACGTCGCGACCCTGGCACCCACGACCCAGTTCTGGGACACCTCCGAATACATCGCGGCGGCCAAGGTCCTCGGCATTCCCCATCCGCCGGGCAACCCGCTGTTCACGCTGATGGCGCATGTGTGGGGGATGATCCCCTTCGCGGCGGGGTACGCCAAGCGGATCAACCTGTTCGCCGCCACCACCAGCGCGGTGGCCGCGGGGTGCTGGTTCCTCGTCACCGAGCGCTGGCTGCGACCGATCATTTCCCTGACGCTGGTGCGGCGGCTGACGGCGATCGCCGGCGCGATCGTCTGCGCCACCGCGTTCACGGTGTGGAACCAGTCGGTCGTGAACGAGAAGGTGTACACGCTGTCGTTCCTCTCCATTGCGCTGATTCTGTGGCTCATCGTGCGCTGGGACGACCAGCCGGCCGGCGAAGCCCACGATCACTATCTCCTGCTGATCGTGTATCTGCTGGCCCTGACTTCCACCAACCACATGATGGGCGTGCTGGTGGGGCCGGTGGTGGCGGTGCTCCTGTTCCCGCCATTGATGGATCGCCGCTCCCCCACCGACGAAGGGCGCTCCACCGAGTGGTCCACCTGGGCCGCCTTCTGTGCCGTGTTCACCGTGCTCGGCGCGTCCGGCATGGAAAACGTGACGATGCTGGAAGTCGCGGGCGCCGCCTACGTCGGCGTGCTCATCTGGACCGCGCTCACGGGGAATTGGCGCACGACCGTCGCGTTGCTGCTGGTCGCCGTCGCCGGCGTGTCGGTGGACGTGTTCCTGCCGATCCGCGCCGCGCACTATCCGGCCATCAACGAGGGCGAGCCGACCACCTGGAGCGCGCTGTGGGCGGTGCTGACCCGGGTGCAGTACGGCAAGCCCCCGGTCACGGAGCGGCAGGCCGATTTCGCGGCCCAGCTCTTGATGTGGGTGCAGTACTTCCGGTGGCAGTGGGGGCGCGATTTCTCGGATGCGATCCAGGCCGGCCTCGCCGTACTCTTCTTCTTTTTCGGCGGGCTGGGGGCCTGGCGGCATTTCCGCTCCGACCGGCGCCACGCGCTCGCGATGACGGCCCTGATGTTCACGCTGACCCTGCTGCTCATCTTCTACCTGAACTTCAAGTACGGGTACTCCGAGTACCTGCCCCGGCAGCTGGCGCGTGAGGTCCGCGAGCGCGACTACTTCTTCATCTGCTCGTTCGGGCTGTGGGGGATCTGGGTAGCGATGGGACTCGCCACGCTGATGGAATGGCTGCAGGAATCGTTGAAGGAGCGGGTTCCCGAGGAGGGGCGTCGCTGGCTCCTCGCCACCCCCGTGCTCCTGGTCGCGCTGATTCCGCTGTACGGGAACCATCTGACGGCGTCGCGTGCCAAGGAGACGCTGGCCCGCGACTTCGCCGCCGATCTCCTGAACTCGGTCGAGCCCTACGGGATCCTGGTCACGGCCGGCGACAACGACACTTTCCCGCTGTGGTACGCGCAGGAGGTCGAAGGGATCCGGCAGGACGTGACGGTCATCAATCTGTCGCTCGCCAACACCGACTGGTACCTGCGGCAGCTGCAGCGCCGTCCCCTGGCCGACTACGACGCCGCCAAGGGCCCCGCGATCTACCGGAACCAGGTCTGGACCAAACCGAGCGGCAAGCTGTTCAACATGAGCGACGCCGAGCTGGATGCGCTGCAGCTGTACTACGTGCTGGAGAAGAAGCAGACGGTGAACCTGGGCGGTGTGGTCGTCACCCTCGATCCCCAGTACATCCATCCGCTGCAGGGCGGCCAGGGCTACCTGGAGCGCGCCGACGTCGCGGTGCTCACCGCCATCAAGGACCAGTTGGGCCGCCGTCCGATCTACTTCTCGCGCACGGTCGGCACCTATGCCGACGAGTTCGGGCTCACCGGGAACCTCGAGGGTCAGGGGTTCGCACGGAAACTGCAGGCCCAGCCGATCATGGCGAGCGATTCGATC
The DNA here is from genome assembly GCA_035500495.1 of Gemmatimonadales bacterium. GTDB lineage: Bacteria > Gemmatimonadota > Gemmatimonadetes > Gemmatimonadales > GWC2-71-9 > DASTHG01. Next base: position 10,624 of record DATJXC010000064.1, on the reverse strand, counting down.
CAGCCGGTGGGTGGGTTCGGGTTCGTCAACCTCGCGCGGACCAAAGCGCTGGCGTTCGACGTCTACCATCCCGGTACCGCGGCGCGCCCGCGGCCGCGCGGCTGGGTGGACCGGCCCTCGGAGGGAATTCTCGGCCTCTACGGGCTCACCTACGGGGCGTTGGCGCAGGGGCTCGAGGCCAAGGATCGCGCGAGTGCGCTGCGCGCCATGATGATCGCCGACTCGACCAACAAGAACACGTCATTCCGCACGCCGCTCCTCCCGGAGCGTTGACCGGGGGAGACGGCGCCCGCTAGGTTAGCCCGGTCGGGAGGGCTGGCCGAATGGTAAGGCACCGGTCTTGAAAACCGGCGGGTGAAAGCCCTTGCAGGTTCGAGTCCTGCGCCCTCCGCTTTCCCTACTGAGCGCACGGCCACCGACGACCTCGGTGGCCGTTTCCGTCCCGGTCTCCAGATATGGCGAAACCTCCTTGATACACTTCAGCGTATCTCCAACAGGACGCTCTCTTCAGCCCCGTCCACCGAGCGAGGAAACATGAGCTCGACCCGTAATCCCGGTAGAGTAGCTGGACTGTGGTACCTCCTCCTCACCGTCCTCGGCCCCCTGCGCCTCATGTATATCCCCAACAAGCTGTTCGTGGAGGGGAACGCGACCGCGACGGCCGTCAACATCGCCGCGCACGAGTGGCTCTTCCGGTTCGGCGTCGTGGCCGACCTGGCTTGCGCGGTGATCCTGATCTTCCTCGCTCTGGCTTTCTACCGATTGTTCAAGGGCGTGGACCAGAACCTCGCGGCGCTGGTGGTGATCCTCGGCGGCGTGATGCCATCCGTCATCATCTTCGTTGGGGTGGTGAGCGACCTCGGCGCCCTCATGGTTGTGCGCGGGGGCGACTTCCTGTCCGTGTTCGACAAACCGCAGCGGGACGCGCTGGCCATGCTGTTCCTCCACCTGCGCGACCATCAGAACACCGCCGCCGAGATCCTGTGGGGGTTATGGCTCTTCCCGTTGGCGACGCTGGTCTATCGGTCGGGCTTCCTCCCGCGATTCCTGGCCGTATGGCTCACCCTCAACGGCTTTGCCTATGTGATCCTCAGCCTCACGGGCGTATTGATGCCGCAATACCAGGATCGCGTGTTTGCCTACTCTCAGCCCGCGCTCTTCGGAGAGCTGGCGATCATGCTGTGGCTCGTGATCAAAGGGGCCAGGCCGCCGGCGGAGGCGACGGGCTTGGCACCGGCGACCGCGTGAGTACGATTCGCGCTACGCCGGCCGGAACAGGTCCTCGAGGTCCAGCACGCGGGGCCGGCTGACAGGGCCGGAATCGCGCGTACATGGACCGGTGGCGCGGCGCCCGAGTGGAGGACATTTTCCCGCCCATGCTCGATGCCGGTGCCCGCTTCGCGTCGCTCGTCGCTCTCCTGCTCTCCGGGCCTCACACCCCAGCCACCTCGGCGGATCATCGCACCACCGATTCCACCACCATCGTCCTGCTCGGCACCGGAATGCCGCGTCCCAACCCCCAGGCATCGGGTCCGGCGACGGCGATCCTCGTGGGCAATCGCGTCTTCCTGGTGGATGCCGGTGCCGGCGTCATGCGCCAGCTCGCGGCCGCCGGCCTCCCGGTCAACGGCGTCACCGCGCTCTTCGTGACGCACCTCCACAGTGACCACACGCTCGGATATCCGGACCTGATCTTGACCTCGTGGGTGATGGGACGTCGCGCGCCCCTCGAGGCGTACGGTCCGCACGGATTGCGCGGCATGACCGATCACCTGCTCGCCGCCTGGTCCGAGGACATTCACATCCGGACCGCCGGACTGGAACGCGAATCCCCAGAAGGGTACCGGGTGCACGTGCACGAGGTTGCCCCCGGAGTGATCTACGATTCCGCCGGTGTCCGGGTCACCGCCATTCCCGTCGAGCACGGCAGCTGGCCGGAGGCCCTGGGCTATCGCTTCGACACGCCGGACCGCTCGATCACCATCTCCGGCGACACCCGCCCGAGCGAGGCGCTGGCGCAAGCCGCGGCCGGTACCGACGTGCTGATCCACGAGGTCTATCCCGCTTCGCGGCTCGCGCCGGAGCCTCGGCCCGGCGGCGAGCATTGGCCCGAGTACATGCGGGCGTTCCATACATCGGACCGGGAGCTCGGCGCCCTCGCGGCGCGCATCACTCCCCCTCCGAAGTTGCTCGTGCTCGTGCACATCGTCCGGATGGGTGGCACCGATGAGGAGCTGTTGGCCGGCGTCCGCGCCGGCGGGTATAGCGGCCGAGTAGTGATCGGGAAGGACCTGGACCGCTGGTGAGGAGGTTGACCTCGTGAAACCGATGGACTCGATCTCGCGACGTGGATTCCTGTTGGGCGCGGGGGCCGGCGGCGTCGGCCTCGCGCTGCCCCCCGTCCTCGTGCGCGCGCTCGCGGCGACACCCGTGCGGGACGGCTCTCGACGCCAGTTGAGCGCTCCCATCCCCGAGGGCGTTCTCTCCGGCCTCGCCTGGCGCATGCTGGGCCCCTTCCGCGGCGGCCGCTGCGATGCGGTGAGCGGTGTCTCCGGCCGACTCAACGAGTTCTACTTCGGCCACGTCAACGGCGGTGTCTGGAAGACGCGGGACGCGGGGCGCACCTGGGATCCCGTGTTCGACTCCCAACCCGTCGCGTCGATCGGTGCGCTGGCCGTGGCCCCCTCCGCTCCCGACGTGATCTACGTAGGCAGTGGGGAATCCACGCTGCGGGATTCGACGGGCTACGGCAACGGGATGTACAAGTCCACCGACGCCGGAAAGACCTGGACGCACATCGGCCTCGACGACACGCACCACATCGGCAAGGTCGCCGTGCACCCCGCGAACCCGGATCTCGTGTTCGTGGCGGCGGTCGGGCATTACTACGCGCCGAGCGCCGAGCGTGGCGTGTTTCGCTCGAAGGACGGCGGCAAGAGCTGGCAGAAGGTGTTGTACAGGAACGAGAACGTCGGCGCGATCGAAGTCGTGATCGACCCGAGCAACCCGCAGGTCGTGTACGCGGGACTCTGGAACACCCGCCGACCCCCGTGGTTCGTCTATGCGCCCACCAATGGCCCCGGCGGCGGCCTCTACAAGTCCACGGATGGTGGCGACACCTGGCAGCAGCTCACGCAAGGGTTGCCCCCTGACGGGATCGGCCGGACCGGCATCGCCGTGGCCCCCAGCCAACCGCAGCGCGTGTACGCGTGCATCGATTGCCTGGTCCCGGAGCCAGGAGCTCCTCCCCAACCCGCACCCACTCCCGGCGCTCCCCAGCGCGACACGACCCCGCGCCAGGGAGGGTTCTTCCGATCTGACGACAGCGGAACGACATGGAGTCGGTTGTCGTCCGATCCGGCGTTGTGGGGTCGAGGCTGGTACTTCGAGCACGTCGTCGTGGACCCCCACGATCCCGACGTCGTGTACGTGTCCAACGTCTCGGTCTCCCGCTCGACCGACGGCGGCAAGACCTGGGTCCCGCTGCGCGGTTCGCCCGGCGGTGACGACTACCATCAGGCGTGGATCTCTCCCGACGACCCGAACACCATGATCGTGGCGAGCGATCAGGGATGCATCATCACCCGCAACGCGAAGACCGAGGACCCGCGGGCCGTCACCTGGAGCTCCTGGCTCAACCAGCCCACGGCCCAGCTGTATCACCTGTCGGTGGACTATCGCTTTCCCTACTGGGTCACGGGCGCGCAGCAGGACTCGGGCGCGGTCGCCGTGCGCTCGCGTGGCAAGTTCGGCCAGATTTCGCTACGCGATTGGGAGCCGATCGGCGCCGGCGGCGAGAGCGGGTATACGGCGGGAGATCCCCTCCACCCGGGGATCATCTTCGGCGGCGCGGGAAGCCGGTGGGATCTGGAGCAGAACCGGCGGATCCCGGGTACCGCGCTGCCCGCGCCGGCCGACAAGTCCCCGGTACGCCGCGACTGGACCCAGCCGCTCGTCTTCTCCAAGGCCGACCCGCACGCGCTCTACTACGCCGACCAGTTCCTGTTCAAGTCTTCGGACGGCACTCGGACCTGGACCCAGATCAGTCCCGACCTGACGCGACCCGATCCTGGAGTACCGCCCACGCTCGATGCCGCGGCCGCCGCCGACACGGCCCAGAACGAGCAACGCGGTGTGATCTACACGATCGCCCCGTCGCCGCTCGTCGCGGCCGCGGTGTGGATCGGCACCGACGACGGGGCCATTCACCTGACCGTGAATGACGGTAAGTCCTGGGAGGACGTCACCCCGAATGCGATCGGTCCCTGGAGCCGGGTGACGATGCTCGAAGCGTCACATTTCGACATCCGGACCGCCTATGCCAGCGTGGACCGTCATCAGCTCGAGGATTTCGACCCTTACATCTACCGCACTCGGGATCAGGGCAAGACCTGGCAGCGCGTCACCACCGGCCTCCCGGCGGGGGTGTACGTGCACACCGTCAAGGAGGATCCGGCGCGGCGGGGGCTGTTGTTCGCCGGTACCGAGCGGGGCGCCTTCGTGTCGTTCGATGACGGCGACCACTGGCAGCCGCTGCAGCTGAACCTCCCGGTCACCTCCGTGCGGGATTTCGAGATCTACGGCAACGACCTGATCGTGGCGACCCACGGGCGCGGCTTCTGGGTGATCGACGACATCAGTCCCCTGCGCCAGCTGAACGATCAGGCACTCGGAGCCGACGCCTGCCTCTTCAAGCCGGCCGACGCGATCCTCGTGGATCAGGGGGACGACAACGGCACGCCGTATCAAATGGACGAGCCGCAGGCGGAAAACCCGGACGATGGTGCGTACATCTACTACTACCTGAAGGCGACCGCAGCCGGCCCGGCGACCCTCGAAATTCTCGACGCCAAAGGCACGAGCCTGCACACCTTCTCCACCGCAGCGACACCGGCCCCAGCTCGAGCCCGACCCGGCATTCCGAACACCACCGCCCTCTGGCGCCCGGAGCCCAAGTCCTTCTCGGTTGCCGCCGGTCTGCATCGCGCCGTGTGGCGTCCCAACACCGGCAGGGCTCCCGACTTCGAGGGTGGCGGGGGGCGACGCGGGCCCCAGGAGCCGGTCGTTTCGCTGCCGGGCGAGTTCACCGCGAAACTCACGGTCAACGGGAGGAGCTACACCCAGACCTTCACGGTGCGACCGGATCCACGAAAGCTGGACGAGTAGCCGTGGTGAGCCTGCGGTGCATTCTGAAACCGGCCCCTGACCCCGGGTACCGACACCTGGCCGTAACCCCTGCCCTTCTCCCTTCTCCCAGATGGCTGTAGAATCGGGGTGCCGAATCCGGCACCCCAGCCCCGCTCGGTACGACCCAATCGGAGATCGTTCTGGATGAAACGCCTGTCGCTGCTCCCCGTAGTCATGGCGATATGCCTGGCTACGCCGTCCCTCCGTGCTCAAGCCAAACCCGACAGCACCAGTCGGCTTTCGACCTACACGCGGGGGGACGTGGACTTCATGTCCGGGATGATCTACCACCACGCCCAGGCGGTGATGATCGCCGGCTGGGCCCCGACGCACGGCGCGAGCCAGTCCGTCCAGGCGCTGTGCGAGCGGATCGTGGTGGGCCAGCGGGACGAGATCCTGCTGCTGCAAACCTGGCTCCGCAACCATCATGAACCAGTGCCCGATCCCACGCAGGCGATGATGCCAGGGATGGCGGGGATGGGCGGGGCCCACACGATGATGCCGGGGATGCTCACGGCAGAACAGCTGGCTCAGCTCGACAGCGCCAAAGGGCCGGCGTTCGACGAGCTGTTCCTGCGGTTCATGATTCAACACCACCAGGGCGCCATCACCATGGTGAACCAGCTCTTTGCCGCGCGCGGCAGCGGTGAGGAAGAAACCGTCTATCGCATGGCCGCCAATATCTTCGGCGACCAGACCACCGAGATCGCCCGCATGCAGAAGATGCTGGCGCCACTCCTGTTCCAGGGCAACAACCCCTGATGCGCCACCCGTCCTACCACCGATCACTCGTTCGTCACCTTTCACAGGAATCCGCCATGGAATCTGGAACCACCTTCGGCCATCCCCTGCGCTCCCTCACGCGCCTCCTCGCGACCGTGTCGCTCGCCGCCTGCGCTTCGTCGTCCTCCGGCGGGCACATGGCCGCGGCGCCCACCCCCACGGCGAACAAGTCCGCCGCCAATGCGGATCCGCGGGTCGGACTGCGTGCGGGCGTGACCGACGCCGGCCAGGCGGCCTGGAACCTGAAGCTCGTGACCAATGTGCCGGAGCCGGAGAAGTTCGCCGGCGTGACGAACTCGGACATGGCCTTCACGGGGAATTACGTGATTCAGGGGAACTACAACGGCTTCCAGGTCTGGGATGTCTCGAACCCCGCCCAGCCTACGCTCAAGATCGGCTACGTCTGCCCCGCCTCGCAGAGCGACGTGTCGGTCTACAAGAACCTGCTCTTCGTCTCGGGTGAAGGGATGGGCGGCCGCCTCGATTGCGGCACCCAGGGCGTGCATGACTCGGTCAGCGCGGAGCGGCTGCGCGGCATCCGCATCTTCGACATCGCCGACATCGCGAACCCGAAGTACATCGGTAACGTGCAGACCTGCCGTGGGTCGCACACGCACACCGTGGTCGTCGATCCGATGGACACCGCCGACGTCTACGTGTACATCTCCGGCCAGGCGCCGGTACGCTCCCCGAACGAGCTGGCCGGCTGCGTCAGGCAGTCGCCCGACTCGAACCCGAACAGCGCGCGCTTCCGGATCGAGGTGATCAAAGTCCCGCTCGCCGCTCCGCAGACGGCGGCGATCGTGAGCTCACCTCGCATCTTCGATTCTCTGACCGAAGCCCCCCGCCACGCCGAGGCGCCCGAGGACATCGCCGCCGCCGCCGAAGCGGCCAAGGCGTGGCGCGCCAAAGGCGGCTACACCGCCACCGTGCAGGGCATGGAATACACGCTCGGACCCCGGTTCATCACCCCGATGCTGGACAGCATCGTCAAGGCGCGGAACGGCACCGGTGCTCCGACGGCCGCCGATAGCAATGCGCTGCGCGGCGCGCTGCAGGGCATCGTCGACAAGATCGTGGGGGCGGGTCCCGCCGCCGCGGGCACCGTACGCCCAGGCCCGGATCAGTGCCACGACATCACCGTCTATCCGGCGATCGGGTTGGCCGGCGGCGCCTGCGCCGGCTACGGCCTGCTCCTGGACATCCGCGATCCGGCCAACCCCAAGCGGCTCGCCGCCGTCTCGGACTCGAACTTCTCCTACTGGCACTCGGCCACATTCAACAACGACGGGACCAAGCTGCTCTTTTCCGACGAGTGGGGCGGCGGCGGCCAGCCCAAGTGCCGCGCCACCGACAAGAAGGAGTGGGGCGCCGACGCGATCTTCACGATCGACAACGGCCGGTTGACGTTCAAGAGCTATTACAAGATGCCGGCGGCGCAGACGCCGTATGAGAACTGCGTGGCGCACAACGGGTCGCTCATCCCGATTCCGGGACGCGACGTCATGGTGCAGGCCTGGTACCAGGGCGGCATCTCGATCTTCGACTTCACCGATCCGGCGCACCCCAAAGAGATCGGCTTCTTCGACCGCGGCCCCATGGACTCGACCAAGATGGTCGACGCGGGCTCGTGGTCGGCGTACTGGTACAACGGCAACATTTACAGCTCCGAGATCGCGCGCGGACTCGATGTCTTCGAGCTGCAGCCCTCCGCGTACATCTCGCAGAACGAGATCGACGCGGCCAAGTCAGTGCACCTCGCGTATTTCAATACGCAGGATCAGCCGAAGATCACCTGGCCGGCGAGCTTTGCCGTGGCAGGGGCGTACCTGGACCAGCTGGAACGGTCCGGCGGCCTCTCGGCCGACCGCGTGAAGGCGGTGCGGAAGAGCCTCGCCGACGCCCAGAAGGCGTCGGGTCAGGCGCGGAAAGACGCCCTGACGCAGCTGGCGACCTCGCTGCACGCCGACATGGGGGGCTCCTCGGACGGGGCCAAGGTCCATACGCTCGCCAACACGGTGGGCGACCTGGCGAATGCGCAGTAATTGAGGCGTGACGCAGGCCCGCGGCGGCTACCAACCGCCGCGGGCCGTTTCACTGGCGACCCTCGCTGCCCGGTCGGCGCAGCATGAAGAGCCCGCACGCCGGGTGACTTGAGGTCGGCGGCTCGCACCTGCGGATAGGGCGGCGGTTGGGTGACGATGGGGATGAGCTGGGTGCACGCAGCGAGCACCATGAGCCCAAGCAATGGGATTGCCGTCCGTCGCATGGTCGCTCCTTGAGCGCCAACGATGTTAGGGGGCGCCACGACGGCATCTGTCAGTACCCCGCCCACCCCGGGTGGTCCGGAGCAGCTGGTACTATCAACAATAACAGGCGCTGTAGTGAGGGCTGGTGTCAGCGACTCGCGGCCCAGGAACCCGAGAAATGCAAGGTGGTGCCACCCGGCGACGCGCTGCAAACCACGTTCCCGGCCACATGGTTCTCGTCATTCACCCGGATCAGACCGTCGTATGAACAGCCAGTCGCATTGAAGAGGATGTGCCGCCCTGTCACCTGGCCGTCGGTCACCCGACCGTGACTGGAATTGTCGATGGCCTGATGGTTGGTGGTGCGGCAGACCCCATTCTGGACGAATGTCCCCGTGAATTTCCCGGCAGTTTCGACCAGATCGTAGGTCCCGGTGTCGGCACAGGTCAAGCCATTCAGATTGTCGGCGAAGGACTCAACGTAGTCCCAGCTGCCCTGAACCGACGGGGACGGACCGGGAGCCGTAGTGTCGGCGCATGCAAGCGTCGCGCCGACGATGCCGGCCGCGATCGGACCAAACAGAGGATACTGACGGCGAGCTACCCCATTGGGCGTGTATACCTCCCCCTTACCCTACGCGTTCCATGAGCTGTGGCAAGAGGGTGTCATTGCCAGCGGCGCTCAGCCTGGCGGCGGATCGCCGACACCAGCAATACCCGGATCAGCACGATGCCGAAGCGGGCGAACTTCCAGTAGCGCCTGAATTTCGCGCGGGCCTGGGGTCGGCGGCGCACACCAGGACAACAACCTCATTGGCCCGGGTGACCAAGACGATCGTGATGCCGCGTAACCAGAAGCCCGCGCTCGACTAGTCTACACCCCTCTACTCGACTGGACGGTATCGAATCGTACGCAGGACGTTTTCGACAACAGATTGCTCAGGTTCGAGCTCTGGGGCTGAAGTCTGCTGAAGGCTCGCCAAAATAGCGCGTCTGGCGGCTTCACGACTTGCGCTCCGCTCTTTGTCGCCGGCAAAGGACCGATCGGCTACTGTGCGCAGCCACTTTCGGCCGTCTACCGAGTCCGCGTGCATCGCCTTCAGGACGGCAATCGGTTGTATTCCCAAGAGGAACAAGACGTTGTCCGACGCGTTGAAGCACGCTGCTCCATCGCAACTTGCCGATTGCTTCAGGGTAGCCAACGCCTGGCGCTCGAAGGCCAAGGCGAGAGAGTGCGTTTCGACTTGGATGGACGCACCACTTTGGAAGATTCCGTCGAGAAAGGCGTCAAGCGCGGGATCATGGACTTCAGCGATTCCCGGTTTGGCTGCGGCGAGAAGCAGGCGCGTTGAACTATCCGAGACGTCCTGAGCCGTCGATCGCACAGCATCGATCCAGACACCATGAAGTGCAGAGTCGTAAGCGGCCAATTTCTCGAAGGCCGGAATAACACTAGAGGGGCACTCCTTCAGAAATACGATCGAACTGCCGAGAACTGCGCGATCGATCTTTGCGTTCGCCCCGGTTGACTGAAAATAGAGGAGCTCGACAACAGAGCTGCCGACGTCGCAAATCGGCGACTGCGCGCGCACAGTGCTGGAAGTGCAACTCGCTAGCAACGCGCATGTGAGAAAGTTCACTACTCTAAGTCGAAGCATTCGACCCTCATTAGAGTGTGCAGATATCGCGAGAGTGTGCAGATATCGCGCTGATTACTTCGGCGGATTGACAATTACCACACTGATATTCGGTGTGCGCCCGTCGGAGGCGGCGATCTTGTCGATGTACGCGCGTATCGCGTCGACCGCGGGCCGGCTAGTTCCTCCTGCCAAATTGCCGTCCCCGTCAATAGACGCGCCGACGAGCAAGCACCCTGTGGTATCGTCCGGCCGGTTTCCACTATGTACTTCGATCACCGTCCTGCCATCGCGGTCCTCTAGTCGAAGCGCCGCGTGAGTTCTGCGGAATGCGGACGCGGTCGATCTTCCAGCGGTACTTGATCGTACGGCAGCAGCGACTTGATCGGGCCGTAGCTGCTCATTTCAGTCCGAACGGCACAGTTGCGGCACGTTTGCCCCCTTCTACGGTCCCTGCCTAGCCGCTAAGTTACGCCGCTGCAACGCCGGGAGAGGTGGCCGAGTGGCTGAAGGCGGCGGTTTGCTAAACCGTTATAGGGGCTAATACCCCTATCGGGGGTTCGAATCCCCCCCTCTCCGTAAGACCTGTCAAACCTCAAGAGCTGTCAAACCCTCCACCCAATACCGCTCTTGCCCGACGCCCCCATCCGCGTTCGCTTCGCCCCCTCCCCCACCGGGTACCTCCACGTCGGGGGGGGCCGCACCGCGCTGTTCAACTGGCTCTACGCCCGCCATACCGGGGGCACGTTCCTGCTGCGCATCGAGGAC
>DATJXC010000063.1:0-5967 GCA_035500495.1 Gemmatimonadales bacterium | reverse complement strand
CGGCGCGCACATCTCACTAGACGCGTTCGGAAGAGAGGCCACGTGGTCCAGCTCCAGAGGCCGGAATGGGTGTACGTCCGTGGGCAGGTTCGCCCCTGGGATGAGGCGGTGCTTCATGTGTCCACCGAGGCAATCACTCGTGGCCTGAATGTCTACGAAGGGCTGAAGGGCTACTGGCGTCAGGACGGGGCAAGCTTCGGAATCGTGGCGATGAAGCGCCATTTTGCGCGCTTGCAGCGCTCGGCGCGACTGCTCTACATCCCCTGTCCGGTGGATTACCAGGAGTTCGAAGGCGCCTGCCACGACCTGGTTCGCGCCTTGTACCGGCCCGATCGCGACATGTGGGTCCGCGCCACCTTGTACGTCGTGGAGGGTCACTGGGGCGAAGGAACCAAAGCCGATCTGGTGCTCACGGCCTATCACCAGGACAAGGCGCCGCCCGCCCCAATCGAGATCGGCGTGAGCACGTGGCGGCGATCCTCCGATGACAGTCTCCCGCCGCGGATCAAGACCAGCGCCAACTACCAGGTGGCGCGTCTGGCTCGCATCGAAGGGCGCGGCCGGGGGTTCGCCGAGATGATCCTCCTCAATCAGTGGGGTCGAGTGGCGGAGGCCACCGGCGCATGCGTGCTCCTGGTGCGCGACGGAGCGGTGATCACTCCGCCCCCTTCGGAGGGTCGGTTGGAGAGCATTACGGTGCAGATCCTCCAGGAGCTGTGTGGCTCGCTCGGCATTCCATTCGTGGAGCGGCCGGTCGATCGAACGGAGTTGTACGTCGCCGATGAGCTGGCGCTCGCGGGCACGCTGGCGGAGATCGTACGGATCAGCCGCATCGACGAGCACCGCTTACCCGAGCGGGCACCGGTGCTCAGCCGCATCGCCGCTCGTTTCTGGGCAGCGGTCCGGGGTGTCGAGCCGCACCCCGCGGCAGACCTGTCGATCGTGGAGCCGCGACCGCAGCGATCCGGGATCGCCCAACTGGCGGGACGGTAGTCGCCCGGATCCCGCTGATGGCTCCTTCGTCCGCCATGGCGCTGCAGGCCGCCGGTCCCGACACCCTCGCGCGCGGCTCCGGGGCCGCCCGGTGCCGCTTCTGCCGTGCGGCGCTCAGCCGGACATTCGTCGACCTCGGGATGTCGCCGTTGTGCGAGAGCTACATCACCCTCGACCGGCTCAACGCCATGGAGCCGTTCTATCCCCTGCACGTGTGGGTGTGCGACCGGTGCTTTCTCGTCCAGCTCGAGGCGTACGTGGGTGGGGAGGAGATTTTCACCGACTACGCGTACTTCTCGTCCTATTCGGATTCCTGGCTGGCGCACGCCGAGCGCTACACCGAGGAGACGATCGCACGGTTCGGCCTGGGGACAACGAGCCGCGTCATCGAGGTCGCGAGCAACGACGGCTATCTGCTCCAGTACTTCGTGCAGCGGGGAGTGCCGGCCCTCGGGATCGAGCCCGCGGCCAACGTCGCCCGGGCGGCCGAGGAGAAGGGGGTCCCGACGCTGGTCGAGTTCTTTGGCACCGCACTGGCCCGCCGGCTGGCGGCGGAGGGACGGCAGGCCGATCTCCTCGTGGGCAACAACGTCCTGGCGCAGGTCCCAGACCTGAACGACTTCGTCGCGGGACTCAAGCTCGCGCTCGCGCCAGCCGGAGTGGTCACGATCGAGTTCCCGCATCTCATGCGCCTCGTGAGCGAGAACCAGTTCGACACGATCTACCACGAGCACTATTCGTACTTCTCGTTCCTGACCGCGGAACGCGTGTTCGCCGAGCACGGCTTGACGGTGTTCGACGTGACGGAGCTCCCGACCCACGGGGGCTCGCTGCGGCTGTACGCGAGGCACGTGGAGGCCGCGGCGCCGCCCGTGGGCCCACGGGTCGCCCTACTGCGTGCCCGCGAAGAGTCGGCCGGTCTGAACGGACTCGCCTACTATGAGGGTTTCGCCCCTCGTGTGGAGGAGACCAAGCGCGCCCTCCTCGACTTCCTGATCGGTGCCCGGCGCCAGGGGAAGCAAGTCGTGGGCTACGGGGCCCCCGGCAAGGGCAACACCCTGCTCAACTACTGCGGCATTCGGACCGATTTCCTGGCCTACACCGTGGACCGCAGTCCCCACAAGCAGGGGAAGTTCCTCCCGGGAACGCACATCCCGATTCACCACCCCGATCGCCTCCGGGAGACGCGACCGGACTATGTTCTCATTCTGCCCTGGAACCTGCGCGACGAGATCGCCGCCCAGCTCGCATACGTGCGGGAATGGGGCGGCCGCTGCGTCGTGCCGATTCCGACCACCCAGGTGCTCCCCTAGCATGGAGCTGGAACGCGGCGGTGTCGGGACGAGCCCGTGTGACCGCGCGGCCGTGACTGCTCCGGAGCGTGCGTCGCCAGCGTGGCGATTCCGCTATCACCTGGCCACCCGGGCGCCGTGAGGTTCAGTGCCACCCCGCTCGCCGGCGCTTGGCTCGTGGCTCTCGAGCCGCACGCCGACCTGCGGGGGTTCTTCGCCAGAACCTGGTGCGCCCGGGAGTTCGAGGCCCACGGTCTGGATACCCGCGTCGCGCAGTGCAGCCTGTCGCACAACCGGCGGCGGGGCACCCTGCGCGGCATGCACTGGCAGGCCGCCCCATACGAAGAAACGAAGGTGGTGCGCTGTGTCCGAGGGGCGCTCCACGACGTGATCATCGACCTGCGCCCGGCCTCTCCAACCTATACCCACCACTTTGCCGTGGAGCTGTCCGCCGAGAATCGCCTCGCCCTGTACGTGCCCGCGGGCTTCGCGCACGGGTTCCAGACGCTGGCCGACGATACGGAGGTCCTCTACCAGATCTCTCAGTTCTACCTCCCCGAGGCCGGGCGGGGCGCGCGATGGAACGATCCGGCGTTCCGGATAGCGTGGCCCATCGCCGACCCCATTCTGTCCGAGCGGGACCGGACCTACCCGGATTTCGTGCCGGAGCGGCCCGCGTGACGGGGGCCGAGATGTACGCGCTGATCGAGGAGCTCTACCCCCTGTGCCGCAGCATCACCGGCGACGGGCTGCGGGAGACCCTGCGCCGCGTGGGGAGTCGCATTCCCCTCGACATCGTGGAGGTGCCGTCCGCGACGCCGGTGCTGGACTGGACGGTGCCGAACGAATGGAACATCCGCGACGCCTGGGTGGCGGACGCGCGCGGCGAACGGGTGATCGATTTTCGACGCTCCAACCTGCATGTGCTGAATTACAGCGCTCCGGTGCGGCGGCGCATGACCCTCACGGAGCTGCGGCCGCACCTGTTCACCCTGCCGGAGCACCCGGACTGGATTCCCTACCGCACATCGTACTACCAGGAGAATTGGGGCTTCTGCCTGGAGCACCGCCGCCTGGAGCGGCTGGCCGAGGGGGAATACGAGGTCGTGATCGACTCGACGCTCGCCCCGGGGTCCTTGAGCTATGGTGAGTGCGTGGTGAAGGGGTCCACGGCCGATGAGGTTCTGGTGTCGTGCCACGCCTGCCACCCCTCGCTGGCGAACGACAACCTCTCAGGCATCGCGGTGGCGACGGCGCTGGCCCGGGCGCTCGGCGAGCGGCGACTCCGCTACACGTGGCGTTTCCTGTTCATTCCGGGAACGATCGGGTCCATCACCTGGCTCGCCACTCACGCGGAAGTCGTTCCGCGGATCCGCCACGGCCTGGTGGTGTCGTGCGTGGGCGACGACGGCGGGTTCACCTACAAGCGCAGCCGACGAGGAGACGCCACGGTCGACCGGGCGGTGCAGCACGTGTTGCGGCACGGCGGGGCCCGTCACTCGGTCGAAGACTTCGTCCCCTATGGCTACGACGAGCGTCAGTACTGTTCACCAGGGTTCAACCTGCCAGTGGGCTGTTTCATGCGGACCCCCAACGGGCGCTATCCAGAGTATCACACGTCGGCCGACAACCTCGATCTCGTGCGGCCGGATGCCCTTGCCGGCTCACTCGAAGTCTTGCTGCAGGTCGCGGAGGTATTGGAAGGCGAGGGACAGTATCTGAACAAGAGCCCACGCGGCGAGCCGCAGCTCGGGCGGCGCGGGTTGTACGGGGCCACCGGTGGGGTGGCGCAGCTCCCGGGGTTCGAATTCGCGCTACTGTGGGTCCTCAACTATTCCGACGGGGAGCACACCTTGCTGGACATCGCCGAACGGTCGGGGACGGCGTTCGGGGGCATCCGCAGAGCCGCCGAGGAGCTCATCAAGGCGGGCCTACTCACAGAGGTACCGGGGGCCTCAGCTCCCACCCGATGACGTTCCCCTGGAGCATCTGTTGCACGGGCGCCACATGGACCACTCAGCTCGCCGGGACAGCGAGAACAACGGCGTCATCCGGGCATTGTGCCAACCACTGGGGGGCACGGGACTTGCCCCCTTTGCCCGCACTTGACCATGCGCTTCCTGTACACGCCACCGCTCATCGGACGGATCACGGTCAGTGGGCCATCGAGATCTGAAGGCCGTGGATCCGGCATCCGGCTGGTGAGTCCATCGGCTTCCGCCGTCCTGATCCGCCGACCTGACGTGCGGGTGCTGCTGGTTCTCCTGGCGCTCGGGGTGCGCCTCGCCTGGCTGGCGACGCATCAGGGGCTCCTGGGGGAGGAGAGCACCTACTATGCTCGGCTGGGCGAAAACCTGGCGGCGGGCCGGGGGTGGCTCGGCATGCGGGAGCAGGGGCTCCAACTGTTCTACCCGCCGCTGTATCCGCTCCTCCTCGCCGCCGGAACCTGGGTATTTCGTTCGGCGGAGCTGGCGGGTCGGCTCGCATCGCTCGCCTTCGGCTCGCTGTTGGTGCTGCCGGTCTGGTCCCTGGCCAAGCGCGCGGCGGGAGCGCGGATTGCCATCCTGGCCGCCTGCCTGGCCGCCGTGCACCCGCTGTTCGTGGCGACCTCGACCGCCGTACTGTCGGACTCGACCTACCTCTTCTTCGCACTCTGCGCCTGGGCAGTGGGACTGCGGATGATCGAGGAGGAGGGGATGCTCGCACCGATTCTGCTCGGGATCAGCGCCGGCCTGGCCTACCTGACGCGCCCGGAGGCGCTGCTGTTCCCCCTCTTCCTCCTCGGCCTGAGCGTGGCCAGCCTGGTGACACGGCGGGCTGCCCTGGCCCGGCGCTGCGCCGTCGCACTCGGCAGCTTCGCGGTGATGGGGGCGCCCTACGTCATCTGGCTGTTCACGCTCACAGGCCAGATACATC
This sequence comes from Gemmatimonadales bacterium, assembly GCA_035500495.1. GTDB lineage: Bacteria > Gemmatimonadota > Gemmatimonadetes > Gemmatimonadales > GWC2-71-9 > DASTHG01. Next base: position 766 of record DATJXC010000063.1, on the reverse strand, counting down.
TCGAAACCAAGGGTGCCAGCAACTTCGAATACGCCCGTCGCATCGCGGCGGGGCTCTCGCCCTCGCAGGCCAGCCACCAGATCGAGGATGACCTCACCGAAACCGGCCTCGGCATGCAGTCCAATATCGCGACCCTCAAGACCTTGCACGCGCCGCTCGGAGCCCACGTCCGGTTTCTGTTGGAGTCGACCCGAACCTACGGGCAGGCCGTTGTCCGCACTCTGATTTCGAGTCCTGTCTTCGGCGCTCCGGTGGCGCTCGCGCTCGCCTTCCTGGGATGGTTCGCCGCGCCCTGGAACTTGCCCCGGCGCTGGCACGAGGCATACCTGCTCACCTGGCAGGGCCTCGTCGTCGTTCCCCTCCTGACGCTGCAACACTTCTCGGAGCGGTTCGGGCTCTCGTTTCTCGCTCTGCTGCTGGTGCCGGCGGCGCAGGGGGTGGACCTGATTCAACAATGGGCCGTCGCGACCGCGGCGTCGGGGACGGGCCTGGTTACCCGATGGACGCTGCGGGGGGTTCCGTGGCTCGTGGTCGCCGCACTGCTGGTAGTCTCGCTGCGCGGCATCCCCGATGTGCAGGACCTCCAGCCTTCGGACCCGCAGGAGTTGGTTCTCGCGTCGTGGATCCGGGAGCATTCGCAGGGACCCGAACGGATCGTGGACGCGGGCCCGGTGGTCGCCTATTACGCCGGCGCCACGCTGACCGCGTTTCCGTACGCGCGATCGGAAGTGGCCCTGCGCTACCTCGCGCGACAGCAAGTGGGATT
>DATJXC010000062.1:0-10138 GCA_035500495.1 Gemmatimonadales bacterium | reverse complement strand
CCGCTTCTCTCGTTCTGGTGAGTCGCTCTCGAATGCTGGTTAGCGCGTCTTCCCCATGACCCGGCGGGTGTAGCGGTCGCCCGAAGCCAGGCCGGAATCGAGCATCTCCTGCAGCCGGCCGGGGCCGCGGTTATAAGCCAGCAGGGCGCGCTCCAGGTTGCCGTCGTAGCGCTCCAGCAGATCCCGCAGGTAGCGCAGCCCCAGGCGGAGATTGGTATCGCGGTCGTACAGCTGGCCCGCCGCCAGGCCGGGCTCGTACAGCCGGGCCGTGGACGGCAAGACCTGCGTCAAGCCGAGGGCCCCCGCCGAGCTCTTGGCCCGGACGTCGAACCGCGACTCCACCTTGACCAGCCGGAAGGCCAACGCCGGCTCGACACCCTCGGCGAGAGCGATGTCGTAGATGGCGCCGGCCAGATCGGCCGGAATGCCGTATCGGGTGGAATAATCGATCACGGCGTCCGCCCGCTCGAGCTGCAGCCGGGCGACGGCCAACTCTCCCCGCGCCGTCTCGAGCTGCCGGGACAGCGCGCGGAGATCGCCGAGCACGACGGGGGCCGGAGTCACGTCTTCGTCGGCGGTCGCCCGCCGGGCCCATCCGCCGATACTCGAGACCACCAGCGCGCAGGCCACGATCGTCACGCCCTGTAGCAAATGTCTTCGGGTGTTCGCGTTCATACCCCTCTCAGGTTCGGTTCAGCTCCGAGGCGCCGACTACGATGGCGTGCCGGAGTCAACTCACCGTCAAGCGCTGCTCGCGGCAGGGACTCGACGGACTGCTCCACTATGCAGTGTCACTTATCGCGCGTGAAACCGGCGCCAACCAGCCGTGAGACCGGGTTCACGGGCGGTGCCAATCACCGCTCGCGCCACCGGTTTTCTCGACCAGCCGGATCGCTTCGATCTCCATCGCCCGGTCGGCCGACTTCACCATGTCGTACACGTTGAGGAGGGCCACCGCCACGGCGGTCAGCACTTCCATCTCCACTCCGGTGCGGCCGGTCGCGCGCGCTTCCGCGCGCACGCGCACACCGGGGAGTGTTTCGTCCACGGTCGCCGTGACCGCGAGGTGATCCAAGCCGAGCGGGTGGCACAGCGGGATCAGCTCGGCCGTGCGTTTGGCCGCCAGCGTCCCCGCCACTTCGCTCGTCGCCAGGACGTCGCCTTTCGCGAGCGCCTGATCGGCCACGAGGCGGCACGCCGGCGCCGACATCCGGATCGCTCCCTCGGCCACCGCGGACCTGGCGGTGACGGGCTTGGCGCCGATATCCACCATGCGGGCGCGTCCCGACGCGTCCAGGTGGGAGAGGTTCATCGCTGGTCCTTCCCGTTCGCCAGATCCTCGCTCAGAACGGCGGTGAGGAGCTGCGGGTTCACGTTTCCCTGGGCCAGCTCGCGCGCCTCGAGCAGCTGGGAGATCGCCGCGACCACTCGCGCGCTGTCCTTGCCGGTACGGGCCTCCGCCTGGAGCCGGCCGAGCAGGGCGTCGAGCATGTCGGCGAACCCGCCGCGTGCCTGGAAGGGCGTCTGGCCGAGCGCCAGCGAGAGGCGGTCGACCGAGCTGCCACGCGCGGCGGCGAGAAATCTCGACGCGGCCTCTTCCGCCTTGGCGAGGGCCTCACCGGCACCCTGGCGGGCCACCAACTCGCCGATGCACCCTTCTACAGCGGTGATGGAACTCGCTGCTACAGAACGTCCTAGCTGAGCCTGCGCGAATGCTGTTACGACACTGTCCGAAAGCCTGGGCACCCTCACTCTGACAACCCGGGACAGGATCGTGGGGAGAATCGCCGCACCATCAGCCGTCGTCAGCACGAACACGGTATTGGCCGGCGGCTCTTCCAGGGCCTTGAGGAGGGCGTTCGCCGCCTCGGGGTTCGCTGCCTGCGGCACCAGGCGGTCCGCGTCCCCGATAATGAACACCTTGCGGTTTCCCAATGCCGGCGTCAGGGCGAGGCGCCGCAGCAGCAGCCGGACCGCGGCGATGCTGTGCCCGGCCATGCCACTGGGGGGCTCGTACAGAGGCTGCTCCCGACGGGTCGTCATTTCATCGGCCAGGGCCGCCTCGACGAGCTCCACCTGCTTGTCGGCGTCCGCCCCCTTCTTGGCCAGCTCCAGCGGAACGAGCCAATGCACGTCGGGATGGGACAACGCCAGAACCAGCCTGCAGGGCTGGCAACGCCCACATGGCTCGATACCCCCCGCCTCCTGGCAGACCAGCCGTTGAGCCAGCCACAGGGCCAGGCGCTGTTTGCCCACGCCGCGGGGACCCTCGAGGAGCAGAACCTGAGGGAGGTTTCCCTTGGCGGCAGCTCCGGCAAGACGCTGCCGGAGGGCTTCATGCCCGTAGAGGGGGTGGATCGGCATGGGGGGAAAGATACCCCGGAGCCGGGCCTGGTAATGGATTTCGTTGTTGAAGTTATTGTCTTACAGTGACTTAGAACAATGACTCCGGACTTGTCACGACCTAAGTCTTTACGGGGTTGATCGGTATGACGATTAGTGAGCGCCCACTCGCACGGTTTTGGTGTCAAAAAATGCGACGATTTGATGTAAGTGGCTATTTTTCAATCAGTTATCGAGCAGTTGCCGGACCTTGTCGGTGAGCTCATCGGGAGAAAACGGCTTCTGCAGGAAGGCGGTGCCGGCGTCCTTGACGCCTTGGATCAGCGTGGCGTCCTCGGTATAGCCGGAAGTGAACAGGACCTTCAAACTGGGGCGTTTCGGGTTGAGCTGGCGGGCCAGCTCGGGGCCGCTCATCCCGGGCATGACGACGTCGGTGATCATGGCGTCAATGACGCCGGAATGGTCTTCGACGAGGCGCAGCGCTTCGTCGCCGCTCGCCGCAACGAGCACGCGGTACCCGGTCGTTTCGAGTGCACGCTTGGCGAACCCCCTGACGGCCACCTCGTCCTCGACCAGCAGCACGGTCTCGTTGGCCGCGCGCTTCTCCGTGGCGCGGGGTTGGGCCGGCTGCTCCGACCCGGCCCCGGTTCCGGGGCCGTCGTTCGCCGCGTGGGGGAGGTAGATGCGCACGGTCGTCCCGCGGCCGCGCTCCGAGTCCACGAAGATGTGACCGTTGCTCTGCTTGACGATGCCGTACACCGTGGGGAGACCGAGGCCCGTCCCCTTGCCCTGCTCCTTGGTGGTGAAGAAGGGCTCGAACAGATGAGCGCGGGCTTCATCCGTCAATCCGGTGCCGGTGTCCGTGACCGTGAGCAGCACGTAGTCTCCCGGCTCCGGGGGCGCGCCTCCCGGCGCGCGGTAGTCGGGCTGCACCACGGCCGTCTGAATGCGGATCTGTCCGCCCGACGGCATCGCGTCTCGCGCGTTGAGGGCGAGATTCAGGAGCACCTGCTCGATCTGTCCCCGGTCGGCGCGCACCGTGGCCTGCGCCTCCGTCGGGAGCGCCTTGAGCTCGATGTTCTCCGGGATCAGGCGCCGCAGCATCGAGTCCATCCCGGTGACGACCTCGTTCAGGTCGAGCACCTTCTGCGCGACCACCTGGCGGCGGCTGTAGGCGAGCAGCTGCCGCGTCAGGTCGGCGGCGCGCAGGCCGGCCTTGCGGATCTCTTCCACGTCCGGGGCGAGGGTGTGGCCCGGTCCCAGCTCGCGCTTCATGAGCTGGGCCGTGCCCAGGATCGCGGTCAGGAGATTGTTGAAGTCGTGCGCGATGCCGCCCGCCAGCCGGCCGACGGCCTCCATCTTCTGCGCCTGCCGGAGCTGCTCTTCCAGACGCCGGCGCTCGGTGACGTCCCGCGCCAGCACCAGATTGGCGGGCCGGCCGCCGAACTCGATCGTATGGCAGACGATCTCGGCCTCGATCAGCGTGCCGTCCTTCTTGCGATGGATCCACCCCGTGGTGGTCTCCGACTCGATATGACGCTTGCGCAGGTAATCGCGCAGCCGCGGTGCCTCTTCCGGGGGGCGCATGTCCAGCAGCGACATGGAGAGCCATTCCTGCCGGGAATAGCCGTATTGATTCACCGCCGCCTGGTTGACCGCCAGGATCTGGTAGGTCTCGAGATCGTAGACGTACATCGTTTCGGCGTTCGACTCGAACAGCATGCGGTACTTCGACTCGCTCTCCTGCAGCAGCTCTTCGGCGCGCCGCCGGACCACGGCCATGGCGATCTGGGTGGAGACGAACTGGAGGATCAGGCGCTCGTCCTCCCCGTAGCGGACGCCCGGGGAGTAGGTCTGAGCGGTGATGACGCCGAACGTGTGATCGCCGCTCTTCAGGGGGACGCCCACCCAGTCGAGTGACGGGGTGCCGATCAGGTCGACCTCTCCCTCCGCCACGAGCTCGTTGTAGACCTCCGGCGTCGCGAGGACCGGTTGGCCGGTCCGGAGCACGTATTCGGTCATGCCGCGGAGCGGGGGGCGCGGCGGGATCGCGGTGTCGAACTCGTCCACGAAATAGGGGAAGCTCAACATGTTGGTTTCGGCGTCGTACAACGCGATGTAGAAGTTGCGCGCCGACATCAGCTGTCCGACGATTTCGTGGACGGCCCGGAACAGCTCGGGAAGGGTCTTGGCGGTGTTGGCGGCCTCGGAAATCTGGTAGGTGGCCGCCTGAATCTGCTCCGCCCGCTTGCGCTCGGTGATGTCGCGCTGGGTGCCCCACACGCGCACCAGCTTGCCGTTCTCGATGAACCCCACCGAGTTGTTCAGGATCACCCGCTGGCGGCCGTTCCGGTCCAGCTCGTGCGATTCGGCATCGTCGTGGCGGTACCCCTGCCGGATGAACTGCCGCATGAACTCGGTGTTGGTCGCGTCCTTGCGGTCGTGCAGAGTCGCGAGCCGGGTGCCGACCAGCTCGTCGGCGCGCTCGTACCCGTACATCTGCGCCATCGCCGCGTTGCACTCGGCGATCACGGCGGTCTGGTACAGCGCTTCGATCTGCTCGGCTTCCGGTAAGTCGATCGACACGGGGGGATCGTGCTCGATACGGGAGACGCCCTCGGAGCTGTGCTCGATGAACGCCCGATAGCGCTCCTCGCTCTCACGCAGCGCCTCCTGAGTCCGCATCCGCTCGATCGTGGCCGCCACCTGGGTGGACACGAACTGGAGAATCACGCTCTCCCGCTCGGTGTAGCGCACCCCCTCGGTGTAGGTCTGCGCCACGAGCACGCCGATCGTCTTGTCCCCGATCTTGAGCGGTACGCCCAGCCAATCGACCGACGGCGTGCCGGCCACGCCGCGGACTTCGCCCCGCTTCTCCAGCTCCGGGTACACCTCCGGCTTGGCGAGCAGCGGCTTGCCGCTCCGCAGCACGACCTCGGTGAGGCCGTGGCGGGGCTTGCGGGTGGGCTGGGGGGGATCCTTCTCGTCGACGAAGTACGGGAAGCTGACCAGGTCCGTGCGCTCGTCGTACAGCGCGATGTAGAAATTCTTGGCCGGCATCAGCTCGCTGACCACCTGGTGGACCGCGCGCAACAGCCCCATCAGGTTCTGCGCGGTGTTGGCGGCCTGCGCGATCTGTAGCGTGGCCGACTGGACCCGTTCCGCGATGCGGCGTTCCGTGATCTCTCGGCGCGTGCTCCAGACGCGCACCAGTCGGCCGCCCTCCACGAAGCCGACGCTCGTGTTCAGGAACACGCGCGTCCGCCCATCGCGGTCCTGCTCCTGAGTCTCGGATTCCTCCAGGCGGTAGCCGCGGCGGATGAACTGGCGCAGGCTCTCGCGATTGGTCGCGTTGGCGCGGTCATGCAGCTCGGCGAGGCGCAGGCCGACCAGCTCGTCGGTCCGCTCGTAGCCGAACATGCGGGACATCGCCTGGTTGCACTCCGCGATGACCCCGCTCGCGTACATGGCCTGGATCTGCTCGTCCTCCGGGGCATCGACCGGCACCGGCGGCTCGTGCTCGACGCGGAACACGCCTTCGGAGCTGTGCTCGAGGAAGGCCCGGTACCGCTCCTCGCTCTCGCGCAGTGCCTGCTCGGTGTGCACCCGGTCGGAGACGTCGCGGAAACTCCAGACGCGGCCGATGGGAGTCCCGTCCAAGCGCTGCGGAATCGAGTAACGCTCGAAGATGCGGCCGTCCTTGAACTCCAGAATGTCGAAGCTCCCGGCCTCCGGGTTGGCGTACAGCTCCTCCACCTTGGCGACGAATTGATCGGGCTCCGCCAGCTGGTCCAGGACGTGTGCCACCGCGCGCGCATCGTCGCCGGATTCGAGGATATCCGGGGGGATGCGCCACATCTGCGCGAAACGGCGGTTGTTGAAGACGATCCGGCCACCCCGATCCACGACCAGGATCCCATCCGCGGTCGAATCGAGGGTGGACTGCAGCAGCGAGTCGGCCTGACGCGAGCGCTCGCCGCCTTCTTCGCGCGCCGGGACCGCCCGGAAGTTCACCACCACCCCGCCTACGGCCGGCTCGTGCAGCCGGCTCACGCCGACGACGTCGAGCATCATGGTCGTACCGTCCTTGTGGCGGCACCGCGCCCGCACGACGACCGGTACCCCCGGCTGCCCGAGCGCCCGGGCGAGCGCCTCCCGGGCCCGCGGCCGGTCCTCCGGCTCGACCAGGTCGAACGACGAGCGGCCGACGATCTCGGCTGCCGTGTAGCCCAGCAGACGCGTGGCCGCTTCGGTCGTGAACCGGATGACGCCGTCGGCGTCGAGGAGGGACACCGCCTCGAACGAATGGGCGAGGAGGGCTCGGACCAGATCCTGGCCGAGCGATCCCTGCGAAGGAGCGTCGGCGGCGGGCGGGGCAGAGGGGGGGCGACTCATCTACCTACTATGTGCACAAGCATAGGGGCGGCGCCAGACGCTCAAGGCGGTCAACTCCCGAGGAGGGACTCGAACCCCCGACCCGCCGGTTAACAGCCGGCTGCTCTACCAACTGAGCTACTCGGGAAAGGCGGCTGTCAGCCATCAGCTGTCAGCTTGATGCATCAGGGACCGAAATATCGTCAGGATGCTCAGGGACTTCAACGACCCCTGACGGCTGTCGCCGGCAGATCCGCAAGCACCATCCCTGCCAAGATCAGCCCTCCGCCCAGCCATTGCGCCGCGGAGAGCCGCTCGCCGATCACCAGCCAGGAGGTCAGGCTCGCGAACAGCGCCTCGCAGCAAAACAACAGCGCGGCCCTGGCGGAGCTCATCACCTGCTGGGCCCGGATCTGCAGCACCAACGGAATCGCGGTCGCCAGGATCGCGGTGAACAGGATGTCGAACCAGAGCCGGGCGCCCCACTCCAGTCGGACCGATTCGAGCACCGCGGCGCCGACCAGGCCGAGCACCGCCGTACCGGCGACCTGCATCCACACGAGTCGCAACAGGTCGTAGCGGCGGGAGAGGACGGCGATGGCGACGATTTGCCCGCCATACAGCACGGCCGTGACCATGGTCCAGAGATCGCCCCGATTCAGGCCACCCGCCTCGGGGTCGGTCAGCAGATAGATCCCCAGAGCGGCGAGCGTCAGCGCAATCGCGAGCCACCGGGTGGGACGCTCCCGCACCACGATGGCGGCGATGGCCGGCGCGAGCACCGACGACAATGCGACGATAAACGCCGAGCGGGATGGCGTGGTGGTGACGAGGCCGATCGCCTGCGCGATGAACCCCCCGCCCAGCAGCAGGGCGAGGAGCAATCCTCCTCTGATCTCCCCGGGCGCGAAGGGGCGCCGCAGCCCGGCTAACGGCCCCAGGAGGACCGCCGCGATGGTGAATCGAATGCCGATGAAGGCGAGCGGCGAGGCCAGCCCCAGGGCGTCCTTCACGACGACGAAGCTCACGCCCCAGCACAGCGTCGCCGTGACGAGCAGGAGGTCGGCGCGTCGGGGGGAGACCGGCTTCACGCCAGATCCTGAAGGAAGCGGCCGGTCACCGAGGCCGGGTTTCGGGCGATCTGCTCGGGGGTTCCCTCGGCTACCACCCGGCCGCCCGCCGCTCCCGCCCCAGGCCCCAGATCGATCACCCAGTCAGCGCGCTTGATTACATCCAGATGGTGTTCGATGACGAGCACTGTATGGCCGGCGTCGACGAGACGGTCCAGCACCCGGCACAGGGTGCGGACGTCGTCCAGATGCAGGCCGGTGGTCGGCTCATCCAGGATGTAAAGATTGCGCCGCGTGCCGCCGCCGTTTCCGCGCGCTCCCCTCACGCCCCCCCGCGCTCCTCCGAGCGTCAGCTCGCGGGCAATCTTCAGCCGCTGGGCCTCGCCCCCCGATAGTGTGGTCGCCGGCTGCCCCAGGTGGAGATACCCGAGTCCCACCTGTTGCAGCTGCCACAAGGCCCGTGCCAGGCGGGGCTGCTTGTGAAACCGCCGCAGGGCCTCGTCGACCGTCCATTCGAGCGCGGCGTGAATGGAATGCCCTTCCAGCTGCACGTCCAAGACCTCTCGCTTGTATCGCGTGCCGTTGCAGGCCTCGCAGGGGACAAAGACGTTCGCCAGGAAGACCATCTCGATCAACACCGCCCCGGCGCCCTCGCAGACGTCGCAGCGGCCGCCGGCCACGTTGAACGAAAACGTGCTCGGCGTATACCGCCGCTCGCGCGCCCGCGGCAGCGACGCGTACAGCTCGCGCAGCTCGTCGAAGGCTTTGACGTAGGTGATCGGATTGGAGCGCGGCGTGCGCCCGATCGGCGTCTGGTCGATCAGGACCGTGTCGGCGAGCGCTTCCCAGCCGTCGAGGCCGGCTACCTCGCCTACCGGCTCACCCAGGTGCTCCTTGGCGCTGTGGCCGCCGTGGAGCCGTCGCTCGAGCTGGCGATACAACACGTCGTGCACCAGGGTCGACTTCCCCGAGCCGGAGACTCCGGTGACGACGGTGAGAGCGTGCAGGGGAATCCGCGCGTCGACCCCCTCGAGGTTGTGCAGCCGCGCGCCCCGCACCGTCAGCCAGCGGGCCGTTGCCCGCCGGGCCGAGGGAACGCCGATCCGCTTTTCCCCCGCCAAGTACTGGCCGGTGAGCGTGCCCGCGGTCAGCACGCCCGCGGCGGGCCCCTGGTACACGACCTCGCCGCCCTGGGCGCCACTGCCCGGACCCAGCTCCACCATGTAGTCCGCGATCGCCATCGCCGCCGGATCGTGCTCCACGACGACCACGGTGTTGCCGGCATCGGTCAGGCGGCGCAGCAGTCGCAGCAGGCGGGCGATGTCGCTCGGGTGCAGCCCGATGGAGGGCTCGTCGAGGACATAGAGGGTGTCAGTCAGGTGGGACCCCAAGGCGTTCGCCAGGGCGACGCGCTGGGCCTCCCCTCCCGAAAGGGTTCGGGTCTGGCGGTCCAGGGTGAGGTAGCCCAGGCCGACGTCGACGATGAACTCGACGCGCGCCCGCAATTCTCCCAGCACATGCTGCGCCACCGTCTGCTGCAGCGGCTTCAGGCGCAGCGCGTCGAGCCAGGCCAGCAGCTCCCCCGCCGTGAGCCCCGCGACCTGAGCGATGCTCTTGCCGGCGACCAGGACGAACAGGGCCTCCGGCTTGAGCCGCGAGCCCAGGCAGGCGGGGCAGGTGCGGGCGAGCTGGTACTGCCGCAGAAACACGCGGATGTACTGCTTGTAGCGCTTCTCCTCTAGGCGCTCGAGAAAGGGGAACACGCCGAGGTAACGGCCGGTCGCGCCGTGGAGCAGGAACTGCCGGTGCCGCTCGGGGAGATCACGCCACGGGCGGTCGACGGGAATGCCCTTGGCGCGTGCCGTCTCGCGGAGCAGGCGGCGCCGCCCTTCGTAGCGCGGCTTGGTCCAGGGATCGAGGGCGCCCTGCGCCAGGCTCCGGGCCGGCTCGGGGACAATCAGCGATTCGTCGTACTCGAGGACCGCGCCGAACCCGTTGCAGCCGGGGCAGGCCCCGCGCGGGCTGTTGAACGAGAACAGGGCCGGGGTCAGGATCGGTCCGGGGACGCCACAATTGGAGCAGGTGGGGTGCTCGGAGAAGCGGCGGCGGGTTTCACTCAGGACCACGGCCACGCCCTCCCCCTCGCCGAATGCCGTGGCGACGGCATCGGCGGCCCGGCCGCGGGTGGCCTCGGTCAGCGGCGCGCTGAGGCGATCCACGATCACGAGAACCTCGGCGGCCTCGCGCACGCGTCGCTCGGCGTCCGCCGCATCGAGTCGGAGGACCGCTCCGTCGATCAGGGCGCGGACGAACCCCGCGGCCTGCAGCTGGGCGGCCGTGTTCACCTCGGG
>DATJXC010000061.1:0-9977 GCA_035500495.1 Gemmatimonadales bacterium | reverse complement strand
GCGGATCCCTGTGCCCTGCCGCCAGGCGGGGTGACCGCCGTCAGGAGCGCAGAGAGGGCGAGCGCCGTGACCCTAGTTCTCATTGGCCCTCCCCGGGTTGTATGGCAAACCATATGGTCGCAGCGCGGCAAGGAAGCGTGGATCGCTCCGCAGTCTGCCGAGCGGCGGCATCCAGAGCTCCGTGAGATCTCCGAATCCGGCACGGCTGGATCGCTTCATTGTACGGAGGACCCCCGCGGTATCGCCCAACAGGGCGTACCACTGGGGAATGCCAATGTCGGCAATTGAGGTGCTGTCCGCCGCTTCGGCGCTCCGAAGGAAGCCGAGAGCGGTCGCTCGCCGCCCTGGGTCGCCCGCTCCGCCGACGAGCACAGCGTGCTCCTGCTCACCCAGCCCGAACTCCCGGACGGCGGCGACCGCCTCATCGAAGCGGCGTTCGGCCAGGAACGTCCACACGATCCAGAGTCCTGAAGGTATCGGTCCGACCCGGGCGGCGCTCTTCCGCAGCAGTACTCGGGCCGAGTCGAACGACCCGAGACCCGCGAGTATCCGGCCCTGCATCATGAGCGGGTTCGGGGCGAGCGGATTAAGCCGGGCCGCGCGCTTCTCCCAATGCAGCGCCCGGGAAAGGTCACCGACGTTCGCCAGGAACTGTGCATACTGATCCATGATCTCCGGGTCTCCGGGCGCCAGTGCCATCCCGCGCTGGTACTCCCGATCGGCCTCGGCCCACTGCCAACGGTCACGGTGCACACTACCCAGGACCATATGCGTGAGGGCGAGGGTGCTGTCGAGAGCCAGCGCCCGCCGCGCGGCCGCTTCCGCGAGCGGCAGCATCCGCCGCCAGACGTCGGCATCGGAGCCCCACATCGAAAGCTCTCGGGCCTGCCCCAACCCCGCCCATGCGGGTGCGTAGCTCGAGTCCCTGGCGATCGCGCTGTCGAAATTGGCGATCGCCCCGGCCAGTGCCGCACCGCGCTGGGCAATGAGTGAGAGTCCTCGGAGGTAGAAGTCGTGCGCTGCCGGGTCCCTCGTCGCCGTGGCTACGAGCGGTGCGTTGCCGCGCAGCCCGAGGGGGACCTTGAGCGTGTCGGCGATGATACGCGAGATCTCGTCCTCCACCGCGAACAGGTTCTCCACGCGGCGATCGAACTTGCCCGACCAGAGATGGTACCCGGTTCGAGCATCGATCAGCTGGGCGGTAATACGAATCTCGTCTCCCGAGCGCTGCACGCTGCCTTCCAGAATCTTCGCGACGCCGAGTTGTCGGCCCACGTCGCGCAGGTCGAGCTGCTTTCCCTTGAATTGGAAGGCCGAGGTACGCGCGGCCACCTGCAACCCGGGGAGCTGCGCCAGGGCGTTCAAGATTTCCTCGGTGATCCCATCGCCGAAGTAGTCGTTGGCGGGGTCACCGCCCAGATTCACGAATGGGAGCACCGCCACGGACGGGCCAGCCTCGGCCGAGGTGCCAGGTCCGCCACGCGCCGCCCTGCCGATGAGCCAGACCGCAATCGCCACCACGGCGAGGACGGCCGGCACGACCAGGCGCCACGGGACCCCGCCAGGCGCGAGTCGAGCCGCCGACGGCGGGGCGCCGCTGATCGCGGTGGCGAACTGGCCCACAGGGTTGAATCGATCGGCCGGGTTCTTGGCGAGGGCTCGGGCGATGGCATCGGCCACCGCGGCGGGTACGGCGGGACGAAACTGGGTGACCGGAGGCGCCATCGCCGCCACATGCTGCCGCACCACCACTTCGGCCGTGGGACCCGTGAACGGCGGCTGTCCGGCGAGCATCTCGAATAGCACACAGGCGAGGCTGTAGAGATCGCTGCGGCCGTCCAGGTCCTTCTCCCCCGCCGCCTGCTCCGGGCTCATATACCCCGGCGTCCCCACGGCCACTCCCGCTTCGGTGAGCGTGGTGCGTCCATCCGAGGCAGAGGAAATCGCGCGGGCGATCCCGAAGTCGGCGACCACAGCATGCCCCGACTCGACCAGGATGTTCTCCGGCTTGATGTCCCGATGCACCAGCCCCTTGCTGTGGGCGTAGCTCAGGGCGTCAGCGATTTCCAGGGCATAGCGCAGGGATTCCTCGATGGGGAGCTGTTTCTCCCGCCGCAGCCGGTCGCGGAGTGATTCTCCTTCCGCGAGCGGCATCACGTAATAGAGGAAGCCGCTTGCCTCCCCCGAATCGTACAGCGGAAGAATGTGCGGATGGTGCAGCGCAGCGGCGATCTGGATTTCGCGCAGGAACCGTTCGGCGCCCAGCGACTCGGTGAGCTCGGGTCGCAGCACCTTCAACGCAACCTGACGGTGGTGCCTCACGTCCTGCGCGAGGTAGACCGTCGCCATCCCGCCGGCGCCCAGTTCGCGCTCGATCGTGTAGCGGTCCACGAGGGCGGCTGCCAGCCGTTCGCTCCCGGTCACGGCCGGGGGATCCCCAAACGCGTGAGCACCGCGATGAACCGCGGGTCGGCCCGGCGCTTTGGCCCGAGCAGACCGTACACCACGTAGTCAGCCAGGTCGGCGGCGCGCGGCGTCCCGACGAGTCCATTCAGGTAGGCGAGCGCCGCGTCGTCACCCTCGTAGGCCAGGGTCAGTGCCAGCCCGAAGGTCGGCGGGTTTCGCCAGTAGCCGATCATCGCGCCGGCCCCGCCGGCGATCTCCCGAATGGCCGCGGAACGTCGCGCCGGATCGGCAAGTCGGCGCTCCATTTCGAAGGCGGTCGCACTATCCCCACTTGATCGCGCCAGCATCGCGCGCCGGAAGTCGGCCGGGATCCGCTCCAGGTGCGGGTGATCGATGTCGTGAAACAGCTCGGCGAACACGATGGTCAGCGGGTGCTCCGCATCCAGGGCCCGGCTCTGATCCACCATCGCCTCGGCCTCGCTCCACCGCGCGGCGCCATCGTAAGCGAAGACGAGCGATATCGTGATCACGAGCGAGGTCGGGTCGAGCTCCTTGGCGCGCTCCATCTCCGTGACCCCCTCGTCCCAGCGACCCTGCCCCATCAGCCAGTACGAATACCACTGATGGGCCGTTGGGTACCGCGGGCTCAAGGCGACGCCCTGCGCGAAAGCTCGGCCGGCCTCCGTATTCCTCCCCCGGTAGCCCTGAATTTCCCCCAGTGACGCCCACGCCTCTCCGAGACGTGGTGCGAGCGTGATGGCGCGACGTGCGGCGGTCTCTGCCAGCGCCAATATCGAATCGGGGTTGATCCCGGGGACATCGTACTCTTGCGGGATGAACAGCACGTACGAGTCCGCCAGCCCCGACCATGCCTGGGCATAGGTGGAGTCGGCTCGGAGGGCCTGCTGAAAGTGTTGCGCGGCGCGCACCAGGTCGTTCGCGGTGCGCTTGTTCCAATAGAAGCGGCCAAGGGTGTATTCGTCGAACGCCTCCGCGCTCGCCGTGGGGCGCTCGGCCAGGGCCCGCGTTTCGGCTGGGAGGAGCTGCCCGACGATGCCCGTGGCGACCTCGCTCGCGACCGCCTCCTGGATGCCGAACACGTCGTCGCCGGTCTGATCGAACTGCCGGGCCCACACCTGCGCCCCGCCCGCGGCCCGAACCAGCTCCGCGCTGACCCGCAGCCTGCCGGCGGCGCGCCGCACCGTCCCGGTCACCAGGTATGCCGCGTTGACGCTGCGTCCCACCGCCGCCGGGTCGTCAAAGGCGGCGCCGCGGTAGCGTCGCACGAGGTAGCGGCTGCGCACCGTGAGGCGATCGATCCCGGTGAGCCGGTTGATGATCTCCTCGGTGAGCCCGTCGGCCAGGGCCAGGTCGCTGGTATCGCTCGAGCGGCTGTCGAAATAGAGCACCGCGACACTGTTCGGCGGCGTTGCCGCGCGCGGGCCGCGACAGGGGGGCGGGGTGCCATCGGGACACTGGGCGCGGAGGGCCGACCAGGGTCCCAGCGCAACAGCGGCCCACAGGAGCGCGGGCCGCAACCATCCTGCAGGGGACACTCTTAGCAGCCCTCGACGAGCGATATTTTGTCCGGCCGGTCCGGCACGACGCAGATGAATTCGAACGGCGCCTCGATCACTTCATAGGAGTGCGGCATTCCCGCCGGGATGAAGAGCGTCGTGTCCGGCGCCACTTCATGCGTGGTGTCGCCGACGCGGACCCTGGCCCGCCCCTTGAGCACGTATTGCTGGTGCTCCACCAGGTTGGTGTGGAGCGGCATCCCTCCCCCCTGGCCCATGATGAACCGCCGCAGCACGAAGCTGGTATCGCCCTGCTCGGGGCCGACCAGCACGTGCATCTCCGTTGCCGTCCCGGCTTTCACCGTGGTGGTCGGGACACTGCGCGCCGGACGAACCGTTGCCCTCGGATCAGCCATTATTCCCTCTCATTCTCAGTCACTGGTCGGCGCTCACCGGTCCGACTCGAGAAACGCATGCCACCCCAGTCGAGAACCTCGAGCCGTACACCCGGCCCCACGGTGACGACCTGAACGTGCGGCCGCCGCGACGAGCATGGTCGCGGCGAGAACCGCTTTCGTCATGAACTCGCAGGCTGCGTGGGCGTTCACACGCCCAGCACCTCGAATCCCTCGCGTCGCGCCGCGACCGCGAGCTGTCCGTCCAGGGTCACGAACGGCAGCGTCCGAGGCTCGAAATCCGACAGAACGAGCGCCGCCGCCAGCTGCAGGGCGTCGGCGGCCTTCAGCGGATGCAGTCCCACCAGACGCCGCGCCTGGTCGCGAACCCGATCGATGGGAGGCACCTCCGTCCATTGGGTCGCCGCGGTGGCGAGCCGCCGTGAAGCGGCATCCAGGTCTCCGCCGAGCAAACGCCCCTGCTGTTCCAGCCGAGCCAGCGCCGATGCGCACTCCACCGGCGTCGCCCACCACACGGCGGCGGCCTGGTCGTCATGCATGACCCCGACGAGGCGATCCGTCCGTTCTTCGGGAACGAGGAGCGGCAACAAGGCCGACGAATCCCAGAACCTCACCGCCCCTCCCTGCGCTCCTCGAGCAGGAGGTCCACGACACTCGGCCCGGGCTTCACCTTGGGCCATGGCAGATCGAGCCAGGACGCGTCGGGCACGCGCTCGGGGAGGCGCGCCAGACCCTGCTGCGCCAGGGCGATGATCCGATCCGGCACGCCGGCGCCAAGCTGCACCGGGACGAGCTTGGCGACGGGCACGCCGCGGTCCGTGATCAGGATGGGCTCGCCACGCTGCACCCGCTTAATGAGGGCGCTGAGCCGGTTCTTGGCGTTCGAAATGGACTCGGTCTTCATCTAGCTATAATAGCCATATTATCATAGCCCAACAAGCTTCGATGCAATACGGACGACCGGACGGTGACTCAGTCAATTGGCCCCCGGCGGCCGGCTCTCAGCGACCACCCGCTGGAACCGCGGCTCCCCGCGCAATGCCTCGAACTGAGGAAACTGCAGAACGAACCACAGCAGCGCACCCCGCGGCTCGACCCGCTCGATCCAGTGCAGCGCCAGGTCCCGCTCGCCGGCGGCAGAAAGACCGGGGACCATGAAGAGGGCTGGAACCGGTCCCAGCGGCCGCGTCGCAAACGGTACCAGCGCCCGGTCCATCAGCCGGCGGGCCACGGCCGTGTCGCCCTCCGCCGCCGCCACAGCCGCCTGCGGCGCGAGGCCGAAGTACTCCTCCCCTACCGGGCTCACCTGCATTGCGGCCAGCGCGTCGGCGCGCGCGGCGGCGCGGTCCCCGAGTCGCAGATGCACCCAGGTCCGCATGGCGTAAGACGAGTAGATCTCCGCGTCCAAAGCGACCGCGCTGTCCAACGCCGCCAGGGCCAATGTATCGAGGCGGAGGATCGCGTAAGCGTTGGCGACCTCACCCCAGGAGATGGCCCGCCTCGGCTCAAGAGCGAGGGCTCGCCGGTAGGCGGTGACGGACTCGTCGTAGCGACCGACCATGGCGAGCAGGAACGCGTACTGGTGCCACGCTTCGGCGTTGTGGGGATCCAACCGCGGGGCGCGCTCCAGCGCCGCGATGGCGCCGTCCAGCGTCCGGGGGTAGCGCAGGTACAACAGAATCCCGCGGGCCATCCACCCGTCGGCGAGCGTGGAGTCGAGCGCGAGAGCGTGGTCGGCCGCCCGGAAGCCGAAGGCAAGCATGGTGTCGAACGGCACGCCCGGGTAGTCCCACCCCCAACTGGCGTAGAGCGCGTAGGCCAGCGCGACGCGCGCCTCGGCCCGGTCAAACGATGGGTCCAGGGCGAGCGCCTCCCGGTATTCCTCGATCGCGCGGAGCACGCCACCCGGAGAGCGTTGCGCGAGATAGAAATTGGCGCGCAGGAAGTGATCGTACGCACGGGGATTGTCAGTGGGCCGCCGCGCCAGCACTGTCCGCTCCTGGGGGAGGAGCTGGCCGGCGATCGCTGTCGCCACAGCGCTGGCGATCTCCTCCTGCACTGCCAGGAGGTCCACCACCGGGCGCGTGTAACCTTCGCTCCACCGCTGCGTGCCGCTCGGGAGGGCCACCAGGCGAACCGAGATCCGGATCCGGTCCCCGCCCCGCTGGAAGTCTCCTTCCACGACATAGCGGACGTTGAGTCGTCGACCAACCACCTGCGGATCCGGGACCACGCCGCGTTGTGCGCTGCGGACCGCGCCCGGGCTCCGCACCTCGAGCCGTGGCACCCGCGCCATCGTCGTGGCGATCTCGGACGCCAACCCGTCCGAGAGGTAGGCGTAGGCCGTGTCACGGGTGATGTTGTCGAACAGCATCACACCCACGCTGTTCGTACCCGGCGCGGGCGCGGTGGCAGCGTGGGCGCAGGGTGGGGCGGAGCCGTCGGGACACTGGGCGAGTACCGGACGCACTGGCGGACTCAGCATCAGCAGGATGAAGAACCCGAGCGCCCGATCGGTCATAGACAGGTTAAGATGCGCCCCGGGGCACGGGTTGGCGAGACGATCACGCGGACAGCGTCTCGACCTCGTACAGCGCGAAGTTCCGGTCGGCGGTGAGGATCGGCAGCCGTTCGATCTGCGCCTGCGCCACCAGCAGGCGGTCGAATGGGTCGCGATGCCGGAGCGGCAGGGTCGCGACCTGCAGCGCGTGGCGGTGATGAATGGGGAGCGGCGTGATCCCGGTGCGCGTCATCAGCCGGGGAACGAGGACGTCCGGCCGCTCCGGCAGCCGCAGCTTGCCGAGCGAGTATTTGATCACGATTTCCCAGGCGCTCGCGGCGGAGAGCAGCAGCTCGTTCTCCGCCGTAACGACGAGCGCCCGGGCGGACTCGGAGAGCCGCTCGGGCGCCGCCAGCATCCACAACCAGACCTGCGTATCGAGCAGGACCCTCACTGTTCGAAGCTGTCGAGCAGCTCCGGCGGGAGCGGGGCGTCGAAATCGTCCGCGATGAACACCCGCCCAGCCTCGGTTCCCAACGGGCGTTCCTCGGCCGGGAGCACGACCGGTACGAGGCGCGCCACCGGAACACCGGCCTTGGCGATGACGACCTCCTCTCCGGCCGCTACCTGCTCGAGCAGGCGGGAGAGATGCGTCTTCGCCTCGTGGACGTTGTACGACTTGGAGCGCTTCTTCATGGGGAGAGATTAGCTAAGTCATGCGACTTAGTCAATCATTACTTGGCGCCATGACTCTCAGCGATGCGCCGTCGCAACTCCGTGATCCAGTTCGGGGACACCACCAGCTGATAGTCGTTCCGATCCGCCTGGATCGCGAGAATCCGCGCCCCGTCCCCGGCGACCTGGTACCCGGCGGAGAAGTACGCCGAAGTGTAGGCCGAAGTGTTGAGAGACGCCACGATGGTGTCCCGCCCCAGCAGGGTCAGCGCGGGCGCCGTCGAAATCCGGGCGGCGAGCAGCGTGGTCCCCGCGGCGTAGTAGAGCCGGTGCCCGTCACGAGACCACATCGGTTGCGACCCGCCCCCCGCCGAGATCTGCATCTTGGACGAGGGGTCCGGATACGAGCGCACGTACACCTCGTCCTGGCCGGATTCGTCGGTGACGACTGCGACCCACCTGCCATCAGGCGAGAATTGCGGGGCGTGCGCGTTCGCCTCAGGGGCGAGAAAGGGGCTGACGGCAGCGCCCGAGTCGAGGGCGACCCGGGACAGTTGCCAGAAGTTGTGCGGGCTCACGGAGACGAGCAACGACTTCCCGTTCGGGGCCATGGTGGCCGCCACCATCGCGAATGGCTCCTCGACCAGACGCTGGGCAGGGACGCCGCCCGAAGCGACCTGCAGCAGCACATCGTTGCCGCTCTCCCCCGCCACCGTGTACAGCACACGCGATCCGTCGGGACTCCACTCGACCGAGCTGACGGTGTTGACCGTCGTCAGCCGCGATAGCGTCCCCGGCCCGATGTCGTAGATCCAGATGTCATTTTGCTGGTTCTCGCTCATGAGGACGGCGATGCGACGTTCATCGGGGGAGAGCCGGGCGGAGACGTACTCGCCGGGCGTGGGGGTGATCATAACCGCGTGTCCCGTTCGGCCGATCCACGCCAGGCGGCCACGGGTGTTTCCGGCCGAGGTCACCATGGCACCGCCCTGGGAAACGTAGACGCCGGAGTTCCCGTTCAGCGCCGGGACCACCGACACGGGATCGTGCACGGGGATCGGCGAGCCCCGAACCCGCTGGCGACCGACGTCCAGACCCACCGCCATCACCGAGCCGTCGGCCTTGACGTAGACCAGCATCCCGTCGAGCACTGCGAGCGGCCGGATCCCTTCGAGCCCGAGCCGGCCGACCGCGCCGTCACGGAGCGAGGCGATGCCGAGCTGGGCGTTCGCGAGGCTCCCCGACCAGATCGTGAACACCACAGCCTTGCCGTCGGGCGTCGCCACCGGCCAGAGGTGATTGCGCTCGCCGCGGGCCGTGTCGGCTCGGGTCAGCACCACGGCCGTCCCCCCGGCGGCGCTGACGCGCGTCAACCCGGAAAAACTGCCCTGTGACCCGAGGATGATCTCGTTGCCGGGGGTCCAGGTACCGCCGTTCGCCCCGCCGGCGTCGGTGATCGTCACCGGAGCACCGCCGTCCAGGCGGACTTTCCGTTCCTTCCCCGCCATCTCGAAGGCGAGCCACTGTCCATCGGGGGAGAAATACGGTTGATAGGCGGAGACCGTGCCGGGAATGGGACGGGCGACGAGCTCGTCGGTCCGCAGCGCGTACAGCGTTGAGACGCCGTTCTTCTGGCCGACCGAGTACACGACGGTGCTGCCGTCAGGCGAGATCGCAGCCGGCCACGGAAAGTTGTCGAACGGCTTGGTGCTGTCCGTTGTGGCCAGAACGAAGCGGATCGGCGGCAGCGTCGCCCGCTCGCGACGGAGGGCCAGTTTCGCCGCGACCGCGAGTGATCCCAGAGCCACGACGCCGAGGGCGATGGTGAGCGGTTCTCGCAGGCGAAGGCGCGAACCTGCGGCCCTCCCGGGAGCGGCGGTTGCGGCAGTACGACTCCGGGTCGCGGCGCCGGGAGTGGTGAGCGCCGTCGCGAACTCCGCGGCCGAGGCGAACCGGTCGGCCGGGAGTTTCTCCAGCGCGGTGAGGACCGCCTCTTCCACGTGTACCGGGATCGTATGCCGCTGCGGCACCAGGGGCCGTGGGGCCTCGGTGACGACCCGGGCGACGATCGCCTGGGCGGTCGATCCCGTGAATGGCGGATCCCCGGTGAGCATCTCGTAAAGCACCGCGCCGAGGGCGTACACGTCCGAGCGCGCCGTGATCTCCCGTTGTCCCATCGCCTGCTCGGGACTCATGTAGTGCGGTGTGCCGAGGCTCATCCCGGTCTCGGTCATCCGGGTCCCGCCCGCCTTGCTCGCGGCCAGCGCGATCCCGAAGTCCGCCACCAGGGCAGAGCCGTCGTGCAGCAGGATGTTCTCGGGTTTGATGTCGCGGTGGATCACGTTGTGGCGGTGGGCGTAGTCGAGCGCCGCGGCGACTTCCCCGGCGATCCGCACCGCGTCCGTCACCGGAAGCTGCTTCTCCCGGGTGATCCGGTCGCGGACCGTTTCCCCCTGGACGTAG
>DATJXC010000060.1:0-8533 GCA_035500495.1 Gemmatimonadales bacterium | reverse complement strand
CCGGACGACGGATGTGACGGGGTCGGTGGAGCTGCCGGCGGGGGTGGAGATGGTGATGCCGGGGGACAACACGAAGATGGCGATCGAGCTGATCACGCCGATTGCGATGGAAGAGGGGCTGCGGTTTGCGATCCGCGAAGGCGGGCGGACCGTCGGCGCCGGAGTCGTCACCAAAATCAAGAAGTAGCTGATCGCTGACAGCTGATAGCGAGGTCTTTCATGCCGCGCGAGAACATCATCATGGAATGCACCACCTGCAAGAGCCGGAACTACTTCACCACGAAGAACCGGCGCAAGCATCCGGAGCGGGTGGAGTGGAAGAAGTTCTGCCCGCGCTGCGGCAAGCACGTGGCGCATAAGGAATCGAAGTAACGTGGCCACGGAAGTCGTAGAGCAGAGTCAACCGGGGGCGCTGGCGCGCACCGCGGGGTTCTTGCGCGAGGTCCGGGCTGAGCTGCGCAAAGTGACGTGGCCCACCCGGGAGGAGCTGCGCAAGGCCACGATCTACATCGTGATCTTCGTCGGCATACTCGGCGTTCTCATTGGGGTGATGGATTGGCTGCTGCAACAGATTCTGGTCACGGGTGTGGCGCGACTGTTCAGATGACGGAGCACCGCTGGTACGCCATTCAGGTGACCGCGGGGCACGAGAACAAAGTGCGGTCGCTGATCCAGCGGCGGATTCAGGAAGATCCGCGCGCCGAGGCGGAGCGCCCCATTCGGCAGGCCCTGGTCCCCACCCAGGAAGTGGTGGAGATCAAGAACGGCAAGAAGGTCACGGCGGAGCGGAAGATCTACCCCGGCTACGTGCTGGTGGAGATGGATCTCAATCAGGAGACCATCCACACCATCAACGGCATCCAGGGGGTCATCAAGTTCGTCGGGACGGGCCGGCTGCCGATGGCGCTGCGCCCTGATGAGGTGAACCGGCTCCTCGGCATCGAGGAGGCCGTCAAAGAGGAAGAGCCGAAGGAGGAGATCCCGTTCCTCATCGGTCAGGTCGTGGAGATCACCGAAGGCCCGTTCTCCGATTTCAGTGGAACGGTGGAGGAAGTGATCTCCGATAAGGGCAAGGTCCGGGTGTCGGTCTCGCTGTTCGGGCGGCCGACGTCGGTCGAGCTCGATTATCTGCAGCTGAAGGCGCACTGAGCGCCCCCCGACCACGGGGTTCGTGGCAGTCCGCTTGACCAGGGACGCGGAGGTGGAGACGCATGGCCAAACCGATAGTCGCAGTCGTCAAGTTGCAGGTGCCCGCGGGGCAGGCGACGCCCGCCCCGCCGGTCGGCACGGCGCTGGGGCCGCACGGCGTGAACATCATGGACTTCGTGAAGCAGTTCAACGCGAAGACCCAGAGCGCCAACGGCATGATCACGCCGGTGGAGGTGACGATCTACAAGGATCGCACCTTCACCTTCATCACCAAGACTCCGCCGGCGGCGGTTCTCCTCAAGAAGGAAGCCGGTGTGGAGAAGGGGTCGCCCACTTCCAACCGGCAAAAAGTCGGCACGGTCACCCGCGCCCAGGTCAAGAAGATCGCCGAGATCAAGATGCCCGATCTCAACGCGGTGGACCTGGATGGCGCCATGAAGATGGTGGCCGGGACCGCCCGGTCGATGGGCATCGAGGTGGTGGACTGATGCGCCGCCACGGGAAGAAGTACCAGAGCGCCGTCGCCACGATCGAGGCGCGGAAGCTGTACGCGGCGCGCGAGGCGGTAGAGAAGGTCCGCGCGGCGGCATTCGCCAAGTTCGACGAGTCGGTCGACGTCGCGGTCCGGCTGGGGGTCGACCCCAAGCATGCCGACCAGGTCGTGCGCGGGACCGTGTCGCTGCCGCACGGCACCGGGAAGACGATCCGGGTCCTGGCCATCACGGCCGGTGACAAGGCCAAAGAAGCGGAAGCGGCCGGCGCGGACTTCGTCGGCGTGGACTACGTCCAGAAGATCAAGGACGGCTGGCTCGAGTGCGACGTCATCGTCGCCACGCCGGATGTGATGGGTCAGCTGGGCGCCCTCGGCAAGATCCTCGGGCCCCGCGGCCTAATGCCGAACCCCAAGGCGGGGACGGTCACGATGGACGTGGGTCGGGCCGTGAAGGAGCTGAAGGCCGGGAAGATCGAGTTCCGGGTGGACAAGAGCGGGATCGTGCACGCCCCGATCGGTAAGAAGTCGTTCTCGGCCGAGGCGCTGGAAGGGAACCTCCAGGCGTTCATGGATGCGATCCTGCGCGCCAAGCCGGCGGCCGCCAAGGGCCATTACGTGAGGTCGGTGACGGTGTCCTCGACGATGGGTCCCGGCGTGTCCCTGGATCCGGCGGGGTATCACGCATGAAAGCGACCAAGGCGCAGAAACAGGAGACGGTGACGGCGCTGACCGAGAAGCTGCGGCGGTCTTCCACCGTCTATCTCACGGATTTTACCGGCCTGAACGTCGCCCGGGCCACCGAGTTGCGGCGCAAGCTGCGCGCGGCCGGAGTGGAGTATGTGGTGGTCAAGAACACCCTGGCGCGGCGGGCCCTGGTGGCGGCCCAGGTGCAGGGGCTCAACGACCACCTCGACGGCCCTACGGCGCTGGTGCTGGGGGGCGTCGATCCCGTCACGGCGGCCAAGGTGTTGACGGATTTCGCGAAGGAGCATGAAAAGCCGGCCATCAAGGTCGGCCTCGTGGAGGGGAAGGCGCTCGGCACCGAGCAGGTGAAGCGGCTCGCGGCCCTGCCTTCCAAAAAGGAGCTGCTCGCCCAGCTGGGCGGGGCGCTCCAGGCGCCGATGGCGACGTTCGCCGGTGCGCTGAACGGCTTGCTGATGAACATGGTGGGTGCCCTCGAGGCGCTCCGGACCAAGCGCGCCCCCCCCGGCGGCGCCGCTTCTTAACGGGTAGGAGAGCACAAATGGCTACGCAGACCAGTCTGAGCAAGGATGAGATTCTCGAAGCGATCGGCAACATGTCGGTGTTCGAGCTGGCCGAGCTGATCGAGGCGTTCAAGCAGAAGTTCGGTGTGACGATCGCCGCCCCGGTGGCGGCGGCCCCGGCGGCGGGCGCTGCGGCGGCCGCGCCGGCGGTCGAGGAAAAGACCGAGTTCACGGTCGTCCTGAAGTCGGGCGGCGAGAAGAAGATCCAGGTCATCAAGGAAGTCCGGGCGGTCACGAGCCTGGGCCTCAAGGAAGCCAAGGATCTGGTCGAGGCCGGTGGCACGGTGAAGGAAGGCGCATCCAAGCAAGAAGCCGAGGAAATCAAGAAGAAGCTCGAGGCGCAGGGCGCGGTCGTCGAGCTGAAGTAGGCCTGGTCGGACGCGGCGGACCATTGGGGTCCGCTGGCGCGGCTCGGGCCTTCTTCGGTTCACGACATGCGCGGATTGCTGACAACCTGCTCTGAAACGAGCGCCATTCGGTTCCCCCGGACTCCTCCGGAGTTCGGGGGACGGCGCCGTTTTGTATGTGATCGGACACTAGGCGTCTGGGCGTTGGTGCGTCTGGACGAGACCTGTTGTAGTGCGAGGGCTCAGGGATGACTACGTCGAAAACGTTGCCGGTGGTGTCGTTCGGAAAGCTGGAGACGGGGATGGCCATGCCCCACCTCCTGGACATTCAGACGCGCGCGTTCCAGGCGCTGTTGCAGCCGGACGGGAAGGGCGCCGAACGCGCCGACGTCGGGCTGGAACGGGTGTTCAAGGACCTGTTCCCGATCCAGGACGTGAACGGGAACTACTCGCTCGAGTTCGTGAAGTACGCGCTCGGGGAGCCCAAGTATTCGGTGGAAGAGTGCATCGAGCGCGATATGACGTACTCGGTGCCGCTCAAGGCCACCCTGCAGCTCGTGGTGATGGAAGAAGTGGGGGAGACGACCAAGACCAAGCGCCCCAAGAACATCATCGAGAAGGAAGTCTATCTCGGGGAGCTGCCGATCCTCACGCCGCTGGGCACCTTCGTCATCAACGGCGCCGAGCGGGTGATCGTGTCGCAGCTGCACCGGTCCCCGGGCGTGGTGTTCGAGGAGAGCGTGCACCCTAACGGCCAGCGCCTCTTCTCGGCGCGCATCATTCCGTTCCGCGGCTCGTGGGTGGAGTTCACGATCGACATTCACGACGTGATCTACGTCCACATCGACAAGAAGAAGAAGTTCCCGGCCACGGCGCTGCTCCGCGCTTTCGGCTATGGCACCAACGCCGAAATCCTCAAGCTGTTCTACGCGACCAAGGAGATCGACGTCACGGGCCGGCTGGAAGGGCGCGCCCAGAAGCGTGAAGTACTGGGCACGCTCCTGGCGGCGGACGTACCGGATCCCGAGAACAAGAAGGGCGAGCCGCTCGCCAAAGTGGGCGACGAGCTCACCCTGGAGCTGTTCAACTCGTTCCGGCGCGCCGGGATCCAGAAGGTCAAGGTGTTCGCGGGCTACACCTCCCTCGACCTGCGCGACGACGCGCAGCCGACGACCACCCGGGGGGGCGCGGGCGTGCCGATTCTGGCCTTCGACGTCGCCGATCCGGACACGGGCGAAGTGCTCGCCGAAGCCGGGCGCGAGGTGTCGGACACCCTGCGCAAGAAGCTGCAGAAAGCGGGCGTCCACCTGGTGGACGTGTTGTTGCCGGCGGGGCGGAGCGAGTCGCCGTTGATCAAGAACACCTTGGTCAAGGACCCGACGCACTCCGAGGCCGAAGCACTGGAGCAGATCTACACGCTGCTGCGCCCGGGCGAAGCGCCCAACCTGGAAACGGCCCGGCAGGCACTGGAACGGCTGTTCTTCCACCCCAAGCGCTACGACCTGGGGCGGGTGGGCCGCTACAAGATCAACCAGCGGCTCAAGGTGAACGTCTCCAAGGACCACACTGTCCTGACCGAGGACGATTTCATCGCGATCATCCGGTACCTGATCGAGCTGCGTGAGGGTCGCGGGTCCACCGACGACATCGACCACCTGGGCAACCGCCGGGTCCGGTCGGTGGGCGAGCTGATCGCCAACCAGTTCTCGGTCGGTCTCTCGCGCATGGCGCGGCTGATCAAAGAGCGGATGAGCATCAACAACGATCCCGAGCGCATCACGCTCGACGATCTCGTCAACGCGCGCACCGTGAGCGCCGTGATCCAGGCGTTCTTCGGCAGCTCGCAGCTGTCGCAGTTCATGGACCAGACCAACCCGCTGGCCGAGCTGACGCACAAGCGCAGGCTCTCCGCCCTCGGGCCGGGCGGGCTCACGCGCGAGCGCGCGGGCTTCGAGGTACGCGACGTGCACTACAGCCAGTACGGCCGGATGTGCCCGATCGAGACGCCGGAAGGTCCGAACATCGGCCTCATCACCAGCCTGTCCTGCTACGCGCGGGTCAACGAGCTGGGGTTCGTGGAAACGCCGTATCGCGTGGTGAAAGACGGCCGCGTGACGGGCGACATCCGCTGGCTCTCGGCGTCCGAAGAAGAGGACTACGCGGTGGCGCAGGCGAACGCGCCGCTCACCGAGGACGGGCGCTTTGCCGAGGAGTTCGTGCTGTGCCGCAAGCGGGACGACTACCCGCTGCTGCCGCCGGCCAAAATCGATTTCATGGACGTGGCGCCGGAGCAGCTCGTTTCGATCGCCGCGGCCCTGATTCCGTTCCTGGAGCACGACGACGCGAACCGCGCCTTGATGGGCTCGAACATGCAGCGCCAGTCGGTGCCCCTGCTCTTCCCCCAGGCCCCGCTCGTGGGCACCGGGCTGGAAGAGAAAGTGGCCCGCGACTCAGGGGCTGTGGTGATCGCGCGCCGTCCGGGTGTCGTCACGCGCGTCACCGCGGACGAGATCATCATCGATACGGGGGACGAGGACCGGCGGGCCGGGGACAATCCGCTCGCGCGGCTGCGCCAGCACGACCGGTTCCGCTTGAAGAAGTTCTGGCGCACCAATCAGGACACCGCCATCAACCAGCGGCCGCTCGTGCACACGGGCCAGAAGGTCAAGGCGGGTCAGATCGTGGCCGACGGCGCCGGCACCGACCGCGGCGAGCTGGCCCTGGGCGCCAATGTGGTCGTCGCCTTCATGCCGTGGTACGGCCACAACTTCGAGGACGCCATCGTGCTCTCCGAGCGCCTGGTGAAGGACGACGTGTATTCGTCGATCCACATCCAGGAGCTCGAGCTGCACGTCCGCGACACCAAGCGCGGGCGCGAGGAAATCACGCGCGAAGTGCCCAACGTCGCCGAGGAATCGCTCGTCGACCTGGACGAGCGCGGCATCGTGCGGATCGGGGCCCACGTGAAGGCGGGCGACATCCTGGTCGGGAAGATCACGCCCAAGGGTGAAACCGAGCTCTCGCCCGAAGAGAAGCTGCTCACCGCGATCTTCGGCGAGAAAGCCAAGGACGTGAAGGACTCCTCGCTCAAAGTGCCGCCCGGGATGGAGGGGGTCGTCATCGATGTGAAGATCTTCTCGCGCATCGAGGACCAGGTGGTCGAAAAGGACCGCGGGGAGCGCATCGGCGAGGTGCGCCGGCTCGAGGGAGAGGAGAAGGGCCGGATCTCCGAGGCGATGTACGCCGAGCTGCGCGACCTCCTGGCCAACCAGGAAGTCGGCCTGATGCTGAAAGCCGGAACGGTGGAAGAGTACCTGCCGGCCGGGACCAAGCTGAGCCGGGCCCAGCTCACCGACGTGGACTTCGCCGACGTGGACTTGAAGACCCTCCGCGTGGCGAGCAAGCCGGTGAACGAGAAGCTCCGCGCGGTGCTCGATGCCGCCACCGGCGAGCGCGCCAAGATCGAGGAGAAGTCCGAGGACCAGATCGACAAGATCCTCCAGCCGGACGAGCTCCCGCCGGGCGTGATCCAGCTGGTGAAGGTCTATATCGCCGAAAAGCGGAAGATCTCGGTGGGCGACAAGATGGCCGGGCGGCACGGTAACAAGGGCATCATCGCCCGGATCGTGCCGGAGGAGGACATGCCGTTCCTGCCGGACGGCAATCCGGTGGATATCGTCTTGAATCCCCTGGGCGTGCCCTCCCGGATGAACGTGGGTCAGATTCTCGAGACCCACCTCGGCTGGTGCGCCCGCCTGCTTGGCTTCGACGCCAAGACCCCGGTGTTCCAGGGTGCCGATGAAACGGAAATCGGGGTATTGCTGCGGCTGTCCGGGCTCGCCTGGGCCGCCGACACCCTGCGCCTGTCGGTGCGGCCGCCCGATATCGATTCCGAGACCGTGCGCCGCATCGCGGCGGAGCTGCGCCACCTGCCCGTGAGCAACGGGAGCCGGCCCGATCTGACGACGGCCGGGATCAGCCTGCTGGGCTCCCGCGCCTTGTCGCAGGAAACGCGCGAGGTGCACCACCGCCTGGTGGACTTCCTCAAGTTCGCGGCCAAGGAGCTGGCGGAGCGCGAGCGCGGCCAGCGACAGGTCGAGCGGGAGTTCCATACCGCGCGCCTCGAGGCCGCGGACGTGGACAAGGCCGAGAAGTCCGGCCTCAAGACCGGGCAGCGGGAGATCGAGAAGTTCCTGGAGCACGAGAAGCCGGCCGAGGTGCTGGCGGCGGCGGGTCTGCCGGCGCTCGCCGGGTTGCTGGGTCCGATGTCCGAAGCGGACGTGGACGCGGCCGTGGTCGAGATTCTGAAGGCGGCCGGTCTGTCTCCGGCGGGGAAGGTGCGGCTGCGTGACGGCCGCTCGGGCGAGTTCTTCTCGTCCGACGTGACCGTCGGCTCGATCTATATGATGAAGCTGTCGCATCTGGTGGACGACAAGATTCACGCGCGGTCGATCGGGCCGTACTCCCTGGTCACGCAGCAGCCGCTCGCCGGCAAGGCGCAGTTCGGCGGCCAGCGGTTCGGCGAAATGGAGGTGTGGGCGCTCGAGGCGTACGGCGCGGCGCACACGCTCCAGGAGATCCTCACCGTGAAGTCGGACGACGTGAACGGCCGCAGTCGCGTGTACGAAGCGATCGTGAAGGGGCAGAACCTGCCCAAACCTGGTATTCCCGAGTCCTTCAACGTGCTGGTGAAGGAACTGCAGGCCCTGGGGTTGCGGGTGACCCTGGGAACCACCGAAGACGTTGAAGAATAGGGAGGAACTCGACCGATGATCGATTTCCGGAGCGGGCGCGAGCCAAAGAGCGCGTCCTTCGATTACATCCAGATCCGCATCGCCTCCCCCGAGGAGATCCGCGGTCCCAAGGACTCCAAGGAGCGCGAGCGCCTGGAGCTGCAGGGCCAGCGGACCTGGTGGTCGTGGGGCGAAGTCACGAAGCCCGAGACCATCAATTACCGCTCGTTCAAGCCGGAACGGGACGGGCTGTTCTGCGAGCGGATCTTCGGGCCGGTGAAGGACTGGGAGTGCCATTGCGGGAAGTACAAGCGGATCCGCTATCGCGGCGTGATCTGCGACCGCTGCGGCGTCGAAGTCACCCTGAGCAAGGTCCGCCGCGAGCGCATGGGGCACATCGAGCTCTCGGTGCCGGTGGCGCACATCTGGTTCTTCAAGACGCTGCCGTCGCCGATGGGGAACCTGCTCGACGTCACGCTCAAGGAGCTGGAGCGGATCATCTACTACTCCAGCTACGTGGTGCTGGAGCCGGGGGAACAGGACGTC